>NZ_LZKR01000001.1 GCF_001672915.1 Mycobacterium sp. 1245805.9
GCGGCTGGCGGCCCGCATGGAGAACGACTGCTCGACGGCCTGGCGCGCCGTCATCGAGCACGCGGAGACGGCCGACGACCGCGCGTTCGGATCCACCGCCCTGACGCAGAGCACGGTCATGGCCGCCCGGTGGAACCGCGTGCTGGGCGCGTGGCCCATCACGACGAGCTTCCCGGGCGGCAACGACTAGTCTGCGCTACCGGTCGACGGCCGCCGCGATGTCGGCGGCCAGCGACGGGCCGACGGTCAGCTCTCGGGTCTGCCCGCCGAAGCGATCCCGCAGCTCGACCCTGCCGTCGGCCCAGCCCCGCCCCACCACGACGATCCGCGGCACGCCGAGCAGCTCGGCGTCCTTGAACTTGACCCCGGGCGACGCCTGGCGGTCGTCGAGCAGCACCTCGAGGCCCAGCAGATCCAGGTCGTCGGCCAGCGCGATCGCCCCGGCGCGGGCCTGGTCGTCCTTGTTGGCGATGACCAGGTGCACGTCGAACGGCGCGACGGCCGACGGCCAGCGCAGGCCGAGCTCGTCGTGGTGCTGCTCGGCGATCACGGCCACCATCCGCGACACGCCCAGGCCGTAGGAGCCCATGGTCAGGCGCACCGGCTTGCCGTCCTCGCCGAGCACGTCGACGGTGAAGGCGTCGGTGTATTTGCGGCCCAGCTGAAAGATGTGGCCGATCTCGATGCCGCGCGCGGACACCAGCGGGCCCGCACCGTCCGGGGACGGGTCGCCGTCGCGCACCTCGGCGGCCTCGATGGTGCCGTCGGCCGTGAAGTCCCGGCCCGCCACCAGACCGACGACGTGCCGGCCGGGCTCGTCGGCCCCGGTGATCCAGCTGGTGCCGTCCACCACCCGCGGGTCGACAAGGTAACGAACCCCGTTGTCGCGCAACGCTTTCGGCCCGATGTAGCCCTTCACCAGGAACGGGTACTTGGCGAAGTCGGCGTCGTCGAGCAACGCGTAGTCGGCCGGTTCCAGCGCCGCGCCCAGCCGCTTGTCGTCGACCTCCCGGTCGCCGGGCACCCCGATCGCCAGCAGCTCCCACTCCCCGCCGGGCTGGCGGACCTTGAGCAGCACGTTCTTCAACGTGTCGGCGGCGGTGATCTCGCGGCCCAGGTTGGCGCCGTTGGCCCACTGGACCAGGGTGGCGATGGTCGGGGTGTCTCCGGTGTCGTGGACCACCGCCTCGGGCAGCCCATCGATCGGGCGCGCCTCGGGGCGGGCGGTGACGACCGCCTCGACGTTGGCGGCGTACCCGGACTCCAGGCAGCGCACGAAGGTGTCCTCGCCGACTTCGCTCTCGGCCAGGAATTCCTCGGACGCGCTGCCGCCCATCGCGCCCGACACCGCCGACACGATGACGTAGCGCACCTGGAGCTTCTCGAAGATGCGCTGATATGCCTCCCGGTGCGCGTGGTAGGCGGCCTTGAGCCCGGCGTCGTCGATGTCGAACGAGTAGGAGTCCTTCATCACGAATTCCCGCACGCGCAGGATGCCGGCCCGCGGCCGCGCCTCGTCGCGGTACTTGTTCTGGATCTGGAACAGCAGCAACGGAAAGTCCTTGTAGGAGCTGTATTCGCCCTTGACGGTCAGCGCGAAGAGCTCCTCGTGGGTGGGGCCCAGCAGGTAGTCGTTGCCGCGGCGGTCCTGCAGGCGGAAAACGCCGTCGCCGTATTCGGTCCACCGGTTCGTCGTCTCGTACGGCGCGCGCGGCAGCAGGGCCGGGAACAGGATCTCCTGGCCGCCGATCGCGTTCATCTCGTCGCGGACGATCCGCTCGATCTTGCGCAGCACCCGCAGCCCGAGGGGCAGCCAGCTGTACAACCCGGGCGCGACGGGCCGCACGTAGCCGGCCCGAATGAGCAGCTTGTGGCTGGGCACTTCGGCGTCGGCCGGGTCGTCGCGCAGGGTGCGTAAGAACAGCTCGGACATCCGGGTGATCACAGCGGGCCAGCCTAACTAGTGGCGTGGGCCTGCCGAAAATCAGTTACGCCGGGCTAGAGCTCGCCGGCGTCGAGCGCGTCCTTGACCTCTTGCGCGTGGGCGACCTGCTCGGGGGTGTAGCCGATGAGCAGCGCCGCACCGCCGACGATGACGGCCACGCCGGCCACCCACAGCAGCCCGTAGGTGTAGCCGTGGTCGAGGGCCTGCAATTGCGTGGCGTTCATGAACTTCACCGGGCCGTTGGTGCCGCCCAGGTACAGCGTGCGCGAGGTGATCACGGCCTGGATGACGGCCAGCACCAGCGGCCCGCCCAGGCTCTGCAGCATCAGCGCGATCGCCGACACCGGGCCGATCTGGTCGAAACCGACACCGGCGATCGCCGACAGGGTCAGCGGGACGACGCAAATGCCGATCCCGATCCCGCCGACGATGATGGGCAGCACCAGGTTCGGGAAGTAGGGCACGCCCCGGTGCATGAAGAACGAGCCGTAGATCATCGCCCAGAAGAGCAGCAGCCCGCCGCCGATGGTCAGCACCCGCGGCGAGAACCGCGACACCAGCTGCGACGACAGACCGAGGCCGATGCCCATCGCGATGACGAACGGGATGAAGCCGACGCCGGCCCGCAGCGCGCTGTAGCCGAGGATGTCCTGCACGTACAGGCCGATGCACACCGTCAGGCTGAACATCAGCCCACCGGCCAGGAAGATCGCGGCGAACGTGACCAGCCGGTTGCGGTCGCGGAACAGCTCGAACGGGACGACGGGGTTCTCGGCGCTGCGCTCGACGACGATGAAGGCGAGGGCCGCCGCCAGCGCCACCGCGGCCGAGCCGATGGTGGTGAGCGAGACCCAGCCCTTCTCCGGCCCCATCGAGAAGGCGTAGACGGCGGCGGTGCAGGCCAGCGTGGCCAGCATGGCGCCGGTCGCGTCGAGCTTCATCCGCTCCCGGTTGGTTTCGCGCAGCGCGGTGCGGGCCAGGTAGATCATCACCAGCCCGATCGGCACGTTGACCAGGAAGGCCAGCCGCCAGGACACCTCGGTCAGCGCGCCGCCGACGACCAGCCCCATCACGGAACCGATCGCGGTCATCGCGGCGAACACGGCCGTCGCGGCGTTACGCGCCGGTCCCTTCGGGAAGGTGGTGGCCACCAGCGCCAGACCGGTCGGCGACGCGATGGCCGAGCCGATGCCCTGCAGCAGCCGGGCGATGACCATGGTCGCCTCGTCCCAGGCGACCGCGCACAGCACCGAGGAGATGGTGAACAGCGCGACGCCGACGATGAACGTGCGCTTGCGCCCGATGGTGTCGCCGAGGCGACCCCCCAGCAGCATCAGCCCGCCGAACGTCAGCACGTATGCGGTGATCACCCAGCTGCGGCCGGCGTCGGAGAGGCTCAGCTCGTTCTGGATCCGGGGCAGCGCCACGATGGCGACGGTGCTGTCCATCGTCGCCAGCAGCTGCATCCCACCGATGGCGATCACGGCCGCGATGAACCGCCACGAAGGCAGCCACGCCGGCGAATACCTGCCGATACGTGAGGAGGCGGTCTCCGCCGGCGGCGTAGCGCGCACCGGGGCCGGACGATCGGGGCGTGCGGACGTCCAATTTTGGGCCGCGCGCTCTGCGTCGTTGAGAGCCGTCATAATGGGTTACCTTACAGTAATCTTAAGAATCTTTTAAACGCCGAATGCGGCTACGGCCCCGATCACGATGATCGCGGGAGGTCGGATCCCCTCGGCGCGGATCTTTTCCGGCGTGTCGGCCAGGGTGGCCCGCAACGTGTGCTGAGCTGCGGTTGTCCCGTGCTGGACCACCAGTACCGGCGTCTCCGCAGGTCGGCCCCCCTTCAGCAGCGCATCGACGAACAGCTCGATGCGTTCGACGGCCATCAGCAAAACGATCGTGCCCCGCATCGCGGCCAATGCATCCCAATTCACTAACGATTCGGGGTGGCCCGGCGCGACGTGCCCGCTGACCACCACGAACTCGTGATTTATCGCCCGATGGGTGACCGGAACGCCCGCCAGCGCGGGCACTCCTATGGCACTTGTCACACCGGGCACCACGGTCACCGGAATCCCGGCCTCGGCGCATGCCAGCACCTCCTCGTAGCCGCGCGCGAAGACGAAGGGGTCCCCGCCCTTGAGGCGGACGACGAAGCTGCCGGACCGGGCCCGCTCGATCATGACCTGGTTGATCGCGTCCTGGGCCATGGCGCGCCCGTACGGGATCTTGGCCGCGTCGATCACCTCCACGTGCGGCGGCAGCTCCGCCAGCAGCTCCGGCGGCGCGAGCCGGTCGGCGACCACGACGTCGGCCTGGGCAAGCAACCGCCGCCCGCGCACGGTGATCAGTTCGGGGTCGCCGGGGCCGCCGCCGACCAGCGCCACCCCGCCGCGCACCACGTCGGCGCTCTCGGCCGTGATGACCCCCTGCTGCAGGGCCTCCCGGATGGCCGACCGGATGGCCGCGGACCGGCGGTGCTCGCCGCCGGCCAGCACCCCGACCGACAGGCCGGCGTAGCTGAAGGTCGCCGGGGTGACCGCGGTTCCCTCGACGGCGATGTCTGCGCGGACGCAGAAGATCTGGCTGCGTTCGGCCTCGGCGACGACGGCGGCGTTCACCCGAGCGTCGTCGGTGGCCGCGATCGCGTACCAGGCGCCGTCGAGGTCGCCGTCGCGGTATTCGCGCACCGACAGGACGATTCCGGTCATCGCCTCAACGGCCGGGGTGGCGGTGCGCGTGATGACGTGCACGTCGGCGCCGCTGGCGATGAGCAGGGGCAACCGGCGCTGGGCGACGGTCCCGCCGCCGACCACGACGACCTTCTTGCCGGCCAGCCGCAGACCGGCCAGGTAGGCGTTCTCGGTCACGCGGCAAGCCTAAGGGTTGGTCGCCGGCCGGCCGGCGTGCGCGACGAAGCGCGCCACGGCGCGCGGCGCGGCGGCCGGGTGGGTGTGCAGGTACGACGCGTGCACGCCGGCGTGCACCGCGCCATCGGAGACGGCCTGCACCTGCTCACCCCGGTATACCCACGCCGGCTGGTAGCTTTGGGCGAAAGTGACTGTGGTGCGGTGGAATTCGTGGCCGACCACCCGCTCGCCGGCGGTATACAGCGGCGAATCCGCCACCGCGACGGCCTCGCGGTAGGCCAGCGTGAGGTGCGGCGTGAAGCGCGCCGAGCCGGCCAGCACCCCACACATCGGGTGCCCGTCGAGGTCGGAGGCCAGGTAGATCAGCCCGGCGCATTCGGCGTGCACGGGCCCGCCGGCGGCGGCCAGCTCGTTGATCTGGCGGCGGACGACGTCGTTGGCGGACAGCTCCGCGGTGAACTGTTCGGGAAAGCCGCCGGGCAACAGGACCGCGTCGGTGCCGTCGGGCAGGGCGTCGACGAGTGGGTCGAACTCGGCGACCTCGGCGCCGGCGGCGCGCAGCAGCTCCGCGTGCTCGGCGTAGCCGAAGCTGAACGCCTTTCCGGCCGCCACGGCGACGGTCGCGCGCGCGGGCGGCGGCGCCCCCACCGCCGCGGCGGGGTCCCACGGCCGGTCCGCGGAGCCGCAGCGGCCGGCCGCCACCACGGCGGCCAGATCGACGTGGCGGGCGACCAGGTCGGTCATCGCCGCCACCGCGTCGTGCGCGCGGCGCCCGTACTCCACGGCGGTGACGAGCCCCAAGTACCTTGTGGGCAGCTCCAATTCGGCGGCGCGCGGGATGGCTCCCAACACCGGCACGCCGGCCTGCTCGCAGGCTGCTCGCAGCACCTGCTCGTGCCGGGCCGACCCGACCCGGTTGAGGATCACCCCACAGATGCGGGTGGCGGCGTCGAAGGTCGAAAACCCGTGCAGCAGCGCGGCGATGCTCTGACTCTGGCCCCGCGCGTCGACCACCAGGATCACCGGGGCGCCCAGCAGGCCGGCGACGTGGGCGGTGGAGCCCGCCGCGGGAGCCGCCGTCCCGATGCGGCCGTCGAAGAGACCCATCACCCCCTCGACGACGGCGATGTCCGCGCCGGCGGCGCCGTGCGCATACAGCGGGCCGATCAGCCGCTCCCCCACCAACACCGGATCGAGGTTGCGGCCGGGGCGCCCGGCGGCCAGGCCGTGGTAGCCGGGGTCGATGAAGTCGGGGCCGACTTTGAACGGCGCGACGGCATGGCCCGCCTTGCGCAGGGCGCCGATCAAACCCGTTGCGACGGTGGTCTTTCCGCTGCCCGACGCGGGCGCGGCGATGACCACCGCGGGGACCGGCGTCATCGCCCCTCCCGGTGCCGCGAGCGTGCGCACAATGACAGCCCGCACGGCGTGTCGGCGTACAGACACGCACGCTCGCGGGGCAAAGGCGGGGCGCTCACCACTCGATGCCCTTCTGCCCCTTGCGGCCCACATCCATCGGGTGCTTGACCTTGGTCATCTCGGTGACCAGGTCGGCGGCGGCGACCAGCCGCTGCGGCGCATCGCGCCCGGTGATCACCACGTGCTGGTGGCCGGGCCTGGCCAGCAGCGCGTCGACGACGTCGTCGACGTCGACCCAGCCCCACTTGAGTGGATAGGTGAATTCGTCGAGCACGTAGAAGTCGTGGCGCTGCGCGGCCAGCCGGCGCGCGATCTCGGCCCAACCGTCGGCCGCGGCCGCCGCGTGGTCGATTTCGCTGCCGGCCTTGCGCGTCCAGGACCAGCCGGCCCCCATCTTGTGCCATTCGACTGCGCCGCCGGCGCCATCGCGGTCGTGCAGCTCGCCAAGCCGGGCGAACGCCGCCTCCTCACCGACCTTCCACTTCGCGCTCTTGACGAATTGGAACACGGCCACCCGCAGGCCGGCGTTCCACGCCCGCAACGCCATTCCGAATGCCGCCGTCGACTTTCCCTTGCCCGCGCCGGTGTGCACCGCCAGCACGGGCGTGTTGCGCCGGGCCCGGGTGGTCAGGCCGTCGTCGGGCACTTCGAGGGGTTTTCCTTGCGGCATGGCGACCTATTCTCGCTCAGGCCGCGCCGCGCACGGCGCGCGTCAGATTCTCGGCGCGCAGCTGCTCCAGCCGCACCATCGGCGCGCCGAGCTGATCGGCGAGTTGGCGGGCCAGCCCCAGCCGCACGTACGACGTCTCGCAGTCCACCACCACCGCGGCGGCGCCCTCGGCCAGCAGCCGGGCCGCCGCGATTCGGCTGCGCCCCAACGGGTCCGGCCCGGCGGTGGCCCGGCCGTCGGTGAGCACGACCACCAGCGGGCGGCGCGCCCGGTCGCGCGCCCTTTCCCGGACGATCAGCTCTCGCGCGGCGAGCAGGCCCTCGGCGAGCGGGGTCTTGCCGCCGGTGTCGAAGCGGGCGAGTCGCCGCCCGGCGATGTGCGCCGACGAGGTCGGCGGCAGCAACAGCCGGGCTTCGGTTTGGCGGAAGGTGATCACCGCGACCTTGTCGCGGCGCTGGTAGGCGTCGCGCAGCAGTGACAGGGTGGCTCCGCTCACGGCGGCCATGCGATCGCGGGCGGCCATCGACCCCGACGCGTCGACGACGAAGATCACCAGGTTGCCCTCGCGCCCTTCGCGGATGGCGCGGCGCACGTCCTCCGGGTCCGGCCGCAGCGGCCCCGTTCCGGCGCGCTCGGCGGCCGCCAGCAGGGTGGCGAACAGGTGCAGTCCGTGCGCGCCTGCGTCGCTTCCGTCGCTGGCCGCCACCACCATGCCGGAGGCGTTGCGCGCCCGCGACCGCCGTCCCGGCGCGCCCTCGCCGACGCCAGGGACGGTCAACGCCCGGGCGCGAAACGTCGCGGACGGCGGCGCGCTCGGTTTCGTTGACGACCGCGGCTTCGAATTTGCCTGCGGTTCAGGGGCATCGGCGGCCTGGCCGCCCCCGGGCTGGTCGGGATCGGGCTCGGGGTCTTCGGAGCCGGCTTGCGCCAGGGCATCGTCCAGCTGGTCGCGGTCGATGCCGGGCTCGTCGAACGGGTCGCGGCGGCGCCGGTGCGGCAACGCCAGCTCGGCCGCCACCCGGATGTCCTGCTCCTCGACGATCGCGGCACCGCGCCACGCGGCGTGCGCGACGGCGGTGCGGGCCACCACCAGGTCCGCCCGCATGCCATCGACGTCGAACGCCGCGCACAGGGCGGCGATGCGCCGTAACTCGTTGTCCGGCAACGTCACCTGGTCGACGAGGGCCCGGGCAGCGGCGATCCCGCGGGCCAGTTCCGCGTCGGCGTCGGCGTAGCGCGCCGCGAACGCGTCCGGGTCCGCCTCGTAGGCCATGCGCTGCCGGACCACCTGCATCCGCACGTCGACGTCGCGGGATGCGTGCACATCGACGGTGAGCCCGAACCGGTCCAGCAGCTGCGGACGCAGCTCGCCCTCTTCCGGGTTCATGGTGCCGATCAACACGAACCGCGACTCGTGCGAGTGGGAGATGCCGTCGCGCTCGATGTGCACCCGTCCCATCGCCGCGGCGTCGAGCAATACGTCGACGAGGTGGTCGTGCAGCAGGTTGACCTCGTCGACGTAGAGCACGCCGCCGTGGGCGCGCGCCAGCAGGCCCGGGGAGAACGCGTGCTCGCCGTCGCGCAGCACCCGCTGCAGGTCCAGCGATCCGATCACGCGGTCTTCGGTTGCGCCGAGCGGCATTTCGACCAGGCCCCCGCCCAGCAGCGCCGCCAGCCCGCGCACGGCCGTCGATTTGGCGGTGCCCTTCTCGCCGCGGATGAGGGCGCCGCCGATCTCCGGGCGAACGGCGCACAGCAGCAGGGCGAGCCGCAGTTGGTCGTGCCCGACGATCGCGCTGAATGGATACGGCTTCACGGCGCCTCCGCCAGCCCGGAGCCCGGACGCACCATCGGAACGTGCGGGATGCCGTCGTCGACGAAATCGTCGCCGGCACGGACGAATCCGTGCTGGGCGTACATGTCGGCCAGGTATGCCTGGGCGTCGATCCGGCACGGGTAGTCGCCGACCTCGGCGAGCGCGGCGCGCAGCAGCCGGGTGGTGTGGCCCTGGCCGCGGGCGCTGCGTTTGGTGCACAGCCGCCCGATCCGGAACGCCTTCTCGCCCCCGGCGTGCTCCTCCATCAACCGCAGCGTGCAGATCACCTCGCCGTCGGGTGTTTCCAGCCAGAAGTGCCGGGTTTCGGCGAGCAGGTCGCGCCCGTCGAGTTCCGGATACGGGCAGGCCTGCTCGACGACGAACACCTCCACCCGCAGCTTGAGCAGCTCGTAAAGGGTCGCGGCGTCAAGGTCTTTGGACCAGGAGCGGCGCAGTGTTTCCGTCACGAGTGCACGCCCAATCCTAATGCCTTTGTGCCCCATGACCAGACGTCCTCGAACAGGGCGGGCTCGCGGGACAGCTCGGTCCCCAGCGACGGCACCATCTCCTTGAGCGTGGGCAGCCAGGAGGCGTACCGGCCGGCGAAGCAACGCTGCAAGACGTCGAGCATGGCCGGCACCGCGGTCGACGCCCCCGGGGAGCCGCCCAGCAGCCCGGCGATGCTGCCGTCGGCGGCGCCGAGCACGGTGGTGTTGAAGTCGAGCGCCCCGCCGCGGCGCCGGTCGCGGCGGATGACCTGAACCCGCTGGCCGGCTACCGTGAGCTGCCAGTCGGAATCGGTTGCGCTGGGTGCGAATTCGCGCAGCGCTCGCACCCGGTCGGGCTCGGAGAGCCGCAGCTGGCGAATCAGGTAGTTGACCAGCGTCAGCTGGGTGGCCCCGACGCCGAGCATCGACACCAGGTTGTCGGGCTTGACCGAGCGGGGAAGGTCGGTGAAATGGCCGTGCTTCAAGAACTTCGGCGACCAGCCGGCGAACGGCCCGAACACCAGCCACGACTTGCCGTTGACGAACCGAAGGTCGAGATGCAGCGCGCCGAGCGGCGGCGCGCCCGGCGCGGGGGTGCCGTACACCTTGGCGCGGTGGGCGGCGGTGAGGGTCGGGTTATCGGCGCGCAGGAACCGGCCGCCGATCGGGAAGCCGGCGTAGCCCCTGACCTCCTTGATGCCCGACTTCTGCAACAACGGCAGCGCGTCGCCCCCGGCCCCCACGAACACGAATTTGGTGTTCAGCCGGTGCTTTTCGCCCGTGCGGCGGTTGCGCACCTGCAGCGTCCAGCTGCCGTCGGATTGGCGGGTCAGGTTGCGGACCTCGTGACCGAACAGGGCCGTCGCGCCGCCCCGCACGCAAAAACCGACGAGTTGCCGGGCCAGCGAACCGAAGTCGACGTCGGTGCCGTCGGCGGCCCAGTTGAGCGCGGTCGGCTCCGAGAAATCACGTTTGGCGGCCATGAACGGCAGCCGGCGGGCGAATTCGTCCGGGTCGTCGATCAATTCGGTGCGCGCGAACAGCGGGTTGCCGGCCAGGGCGCGCTGCCGCCGGCGCAGGTAGTCCACCCGCCGGGCCCCGCGCACGAAGCTGGCGTGCGGGACCGGGTTGAGGAAGCCGCGGTCAGTCAGGATCCCGTTCTCCACGGCGTAGGCCCAGAATTGGCGGGTCACCTGGAACTGCTCGTTGATGCGCACGGCTTTGCTGATGTCGATCGAGCCGTCGGGGTTCTCCGGCGTGTAGTTCAGCTCGCACAGCGCGGAGTGCCCGGTGCCCGCGTTGTTCCAGGGGCTGCTGCTCTCGGCGGCGACGGCGTCCAGGCGCTCGATGAGGGTGATCGACCAGTCCGGTTCCAGCCGACGGAGTAATGCGCCCAGCGTGGCGCTCATGATGCCCGCACCCACCAGCACGACGTCGGTGCGCGCGGTTCTGGCTGGGCCTGACACCGTCCCAGGTTATCCCGGCGCTATCGGGGCGTTGATGACGAGCGGCCACCCGTAACCAGCAAACCCTTTAAGCTGGCTTGGTGACTGGCGGGGCGACTGGCTGGGTGCCCGACGTGCTGCCCGGCTATTGGCAGCACACGATCCCGCTCGGGCTCGACCCCGCCGGCGAGGGCGAGATCGTGGCGACGCTGGTCCGCCGCGGCGAGCCCACGGACGCGCGGCACGCCGTGCTGGCCGTGCACGGCTACACCGACTACTTCTTCCACACGGAGTTGGCCGATCGATTCGCGGATCGCGGCTTCGCCTTTTACGCGCTGGACCTGCAGAAGTGCGGCCGGTCGCGCCGCGAGGGCCAGACCCCGCACTTCATCACCGACCTGGCGCACTACGACGCCGAACTCGGGCGGGCGCTGTCGGTGATCCGCGCGCCCGGCCCGTCCGGCCGGCGAGCCAAGGTGCTGGTTTACGGCCATTCCTCCGGCGGGCTCATCGTGCCGTTGTGGCTGGACCGGTTGCGCCGGCGCGATCCCGCCGCGCACGCCGGCGTCGGCGGCGTGGTGCTCAACAGCCCGTTCCTCGACCTGCACGGCCCCGCGGTGCTGCGCCACTCGGTGACCTCGGCGGTGATCGCCGGACTGTCCCGGGTGAAGTCCAAGGGCGTGGTCCGCGGATCCACCGAGGGCGGCTACGGCACCACCCTGCACCGCGACTACCACGGAGAGTTCGACTACAACCTGCAGTGGAAGCCGCTGGGCGGCTTCCCGATCACCCTTGGCTGGTTGCACGCCATCCGGCGCGGCCAGGCGCGGCTGCACCGCGGGCTCGACGTCGGTGTGCCCAACCTGCTCCTGCGGTCCGATCACACGGTGCGGGAAACCAACGACCCGGCGTCCATGCAATCGGGCGACGCGGTCCTCGACGTCACCCAGATCGCCAAGTGGGCCGGCTGCATCGGCAATCGCACCACCATCGTCCCGGTGCCCGACGCCAAACACGACGTGTTCCTGTCGCTGAACCAGCCGCGCCGCACCGCTTATCGCGAACTGGACCTCTGGCTGGACCACTACCTCAGCAACGAAAGCACCGACGCGTCGGCATCATCGGGGAAGGGGTGACGGCCCAAGCATGGAAACGTACGACATCGCGATCATCGGAACCGGTTCGGGCAACACCATTCTCGACGACCGCTACGCCGGAAAGCGGGCGGCCATCTGCGAGCAGGGCACCTTCGGCGGCACCTGCCTCAACGTCGGGTGCATCCCGACCAAGATGTTCGTCTACGCCGCCGAGGTCGCCGCCACCATCCGGGACGCGGGGCGCTACGGCATCGACGCCCGCATCGACCGGGTGCGCTGGGACGACATCGTCTCGCGCGTCTTCGGACGCATCGACCCGATCTCGCTGAGCGGCGAGGAATACCGGCGCTCGTTGCCCAATGTCGACCTCTACGAACGGCACACGCGGTTCGGGCCGGTGCAGCCGGACGGCCGCTACCTGTTGCGCACCGACGCCGGCGAGGAGTTCGCCGCCGATCAGGTGGTGATCGCGGCGGGCTCCCGCCCGGTGATCCCGTCGGCCATCCTCGCGTCCGACGTGCACTACCACACCAGCGACACGGTCATGCGCATCCCCGAGCTGCCCGAGCACATCGCGATCATCGGAAGCGGGTTTGTTGCAACGGAATTCGCGCACGTCTTCTCCGCGCTCGGTGCGCGAGTCACCCTGATCGTCCGGGGCGCCACCCTGCTGCGCTACTTCGACGACACCATCTGCAAACGGTTCACTCGGATCGCCTCGCGCAAATGGGAACTGCGCACCCACCGGATGGTCGCCCGCGCCGCCAACCGCGGCTCCGGCGTCGCCCTGGAGCTCGACGACGGGTCCACCCTGAACGCCGACCTGTTGCTGGTGGCCACCGGCCGGATGTCCAACGCCGACCTACTGGACGCCGAACAAGCCGGCATCGACATCCGGGACGGCCGGATCGCGGTCGACGAATACCAAAGGACCTCGGCGCGTGGCGTTTTCGCGCTCGGCGACGTCTCGTCGCCCCACCAGCTCAAGCACGTCGCCAACCACGAGGCCCGGGTCGTGCAGCACAACCTGCTGTGCGACTGGGACGACACCGAGTCCATGGCGGTGACCGACCACCGGTTCGTGCCGTCGGCGGTGTTCACTGCCCCGCAGCTGGCGACCGTCGGGCTGACCGAAAACCAGGCCATCGCGCGCGGATTCGACATCTCGGTCGCGGAGCAGGAGTACGCCGACGTCGCCTACGGCTGGGCCATGGAGGACACCACCGGGATGGTCAAACTCATCGCCGAGCGCAACAGCGGGTGCCTGCTGGGCGCGCACATCATGGGATACCAGGCGTCGTCGATCATCCAGCCGCTGGTCCAGGCGATGAGCTTCGGGCTGACCGCGACGGAGATGGCGCGTGGACAGTACTGGATACATCCGGCGCTGCCCGAGGTGGTCGAAAACGCCCTACTGGGCTTGGGCTAGTGGCGATCGCAAGCGCGGCGTAGCCGGGCGCCGCGGGTCGCCACCATCGGGTTAGTGGCGATCGCAAGCGCGGCGTAGCCGGGCGCCGCGGGTCGCCACCATCGGGCTAGTGGCGATCGCACGCGCGGCGTAGCCGGGCGCCGCGGGTCGCCACCATCGGGCTAGTGGCGATCGCGCTGGCACTGCGGGCACAGCCCGTGCAGCGTCAGGCCGGCCGCCTCCGACAGCGCGAACGAACTGCCCGCCATCGCGTGCTCGAGCGCCGAACTCAGTTGCCGTGCGGGTACCTCGATGATCGAGCCGCACCGCGTGCACACCGCGTGGTGGTGGGGGGCGGTGGCCAGGCCGTAGGTGGTCACGCCGCCCTCGAGGGTCAGGGCGTGCAGCACGCCCTGATCGACCAGGGTCGTCACGGTGCGATAGATCGTCGCCACGTCGGGCGGCGGGGTGCCGGGCGGCAGGGACGCGCGCATCCGCTGGTGGATCTCGGCCACCGGCAGGTGCCCGTTGACCGGCTCGAGCACCGCCAACACCTGGATCCGCGACGCCATCCGGCGCAGCCCGTGCGCCCGAAGCAGGCCACCGATGCGTTCGGTGACGGCCGGGTCCAGCGCGGTGGCCTGCTTGGAGGCCCTGGGCGACATCCTCTCAGTGTCGCGGCCGGCACCGGTGATTGCCAGTCTTCGCCCACCGCTCCTGCAATCCACTTGCACTTGGCTCGCGAGGCTCCCTAATGTCGTGAAGGTGGCCGGTAAGCTGCGAAGCGCCTTGGCGCCGGCGGAGTGGTGGCGGCTCGGATCGATGCTGGCGGTGATCGCCGCACTGCATGCGATCGGCTGGGGCACCCTGGTGCTGCTGGTGGATCCCGCTCGGATCAGCATGGGCGGCAAGGCTTTTGGCATCGGCGTCGGGTTGACGGCCTACACCCTGGGCATGCGGCACGCCTTCGATGCCGACCACATCGCCGCCATCGACAACACCACCCGCAAGCTGATGAGCGACGGGCAGCGGCCCCTGGCCGTCGGCTTCTTCTTCTCGCTGGGCCACTCCACGGTGGTCTTCGCGCTGGCACTGTTGCTTGCGGCCGGGGTCAAAGCGATCATCGGGCCGGTCGAGGACGACTCCTCGACGCTGCATCACTACACCGGCCTGATCGGCACCAGCGTCTCGGGCGTGTTCCTCTATCTGATCGCGATCCTCAACGTCGTCGTGCTGGTCGGCATCCTGCGTGTGTTCGCGCGCCTGCGCCGCGGTCATTACGACGAATCCGAGCTGGAACTGCAGCTGCAGAACCGCGGGCTGATCAACCGGTTCCTCGGCCGCCTCACTCGATCGATCACCAAGTCCTCGCACCTGTATCCGGTCGGGCTGTTGTTCGGGCTGGGTTTCGACACCGCCACCGAGGTCGGGCTGCTGGTGCTGGCCGGCACCAGCGCGGCGGCCGGGCTGCCGTGGTACGCCATCCTGTGCCTGCCGGTGCTGTTCGCCGCCGGCATGTGCCTGCTGGACACCATCGACGGCTCGTTCATGAACTTCGCCTACGGCTGGGCCTTCGCCAGCCCGCTGCGCAAGATCTACTACAACATCACCATCACCGGGCTGTCGGTGGCGATCGCGCTGCTGATCGGAACCGTCGAGCTGCTCGGCCTGTTCGCCGGCCAGCTGGGGTGGCGGGGCCCGTTCTGGCAATGGCTGGGCGGCCTCGACCTCAACGCCGTCGGCTTCGCCGTCGTCGGCGTCTTCGTCCTCACCTGGGCGGTCGCGCTGCTCGTCTGGCGCTACGGGCGCATCGAAGAAAAGTGGGCGTCCTCCTCGCCGGCGCCCGAGTCCGCGACTTAACCGGTGGTGGTCGATCCAGGCGCATTACTTGCAAACCCGCACCGGGACGCCAGGATGACATCATGCATCCCAGGTTGACCGCGCGGGTGGAACAACGTCGGTCGATCCCCGTCCTTGTCTGGCAATTCGCCGAGCCTCGACTGTGCATCTCGTCGGGCCCGCTCGGCGGCGGCATCGGCGCCCGCGACTGGGTGGTCAACGCAACGGTCCCCCTCGATTACGACCGGACCGACCCCGACCGCCACCTGACCGAGATCGGCACCGCCCTCAAGCTTTCCGGCGCCGGCTGCGGGCTGCTCACCGCGGTCGACGTGACCCGGCACCACCGCGCCGACGACGGCGGCGTGCATGCCGCCGCAACGGTTGGGCTCTCCAGCCCGGCCTGGGCGGCCGCGCCCGACCGGCACTTCCGCCGCCAGTCGCGGTCCGGCGTCCAAACGACCGACGGTGACGAGCACCGGGTGGGGACGATCAACATCGTGGTTGCGGTGCCGGTGCGGCTGTCTCATGCCGCCCTCGTCAACGCCGTAGCCACGGCAACGGAGGCGAAAGCGCAAGCGTTGTACGACACCGGGGTGCCGGCCACCGGAACCGCCTCGGACGCGGTTGTCGTGCACTGCCCGACGGACGGGACCCCGGAGACGTACGGCGGGCCGCGCTCGGCGTTCGGCGCGCGCATCGCGCGGGCGGTGCACGCGGCCGTGCTTGCCGGTGCCCGGTCCTGGATTTCGGGGTCCCCCGAGCGGTGTTAGACCCGCGGACGGTGTCGAACCGCCGCGTTTCACACGGTGCCCCCGTCGGATGTTTCCTGCTGCGTGGGTGAGGCGCCGCTCCACGTGCTCGGAATCATCGGCATCCGCGGGCTGCCGTCGAAGGCATCGTCGGCGAGCATGGCCAACCCCGCCGGTCCGGCGCCGGTTTTGGTGGCGATTCCGGCGAACCCCTGAGGCGCGCCGCCAGTTGCCGATGCCGTCGCCGCGCCAACCAGGTCTTCGCCCGCGGAGCTTCCGTCGTCCAAATCCATGTATTCGTAACCGCGCCCAAGCATCTGCGCCCTCGTGCGCCGGCGCCGCTGCGTTCTGTCCTTTTCTATGGGTGTCGCCGCGGTCACCGGCGCGGCGGCGCTGTCGGGTTGGGGCGCCTTCTTTCGCGCCTTGCCGGCCGCCGCCGCGCCGGCAACCGCGCTCAGGTCGCCCACCAGATAGGCGAACCCTTCCATGCCCACACCGGTACCCGCCCCGGTCACCGTCGGTGGGGTGGCCGACGGCGGGGGCGCCGCGGGCGTGGCGGCCGGCGCGGTGGCCTCCACGGGAGCCGGCGTCGGAGAGGACGCGGGGGTCGAGATGCCGGGAGACAGCGCGAGAACCGGCGGCATGATGGGCGGCCCGACGGGCGGTACCGGCGGCACGGCGGCCAGTCCCGCCAGGCCGGCGAGGCCGATCGGCGCCACCCCGCCGGCGGCCAACGCCACTATCGGAGCGGTTATCAGGGGCACGAAAACCGTCAGGACCACGGCAGTCTGCTCGAGCAGCGTCTTGAGCAACGCGATGGTGTCGGTGATGATCGTGCCGACGGCTTCGACGGTGGTGAACAGGATGGTGAAACCGATCGTCGCGGGATCCCCGCTCGCGAGCGCCGCCGTCAGATCCAGTCCGATAAAGAAGAACGTCTCCGACAGATACGCGACATACGAGCCGATATCCATCGGGTAGCCCAGGGCGAACGCGATGTTGGTCGGACTGAGGAAGATCAGCGGGTTACCCAGCAGCGGCAGGTAGGGGTCAAACCCGGAAAACATCGCCGCGAAGAAGGGATTGTTGTACAGCGCGTTGCTCAGCGGTTCTAAGACGTTGTTCCAGTAGTCGACGAAACCGATCTTCGTCAGCCAGGCCATGACCTCGTTCTCCGAGTCGGGAGGCAACGGGAAGGCCTGGTAGAACGCTTCCACCAGCGCATGAAAGTTCACGATCTTCGGCGCCGCCGGCACCTGCGGTGACGAGGCCACCGCGGCGGTCGCCACCACGTGGTAGATGCCCATCACGGTCGCGGCCTGTACCCACATCCGTGCATAGTCGGCTTCATTCAGTGCGATGGGAATGGTGTTGATGCCGAAGAAATTTGTCCCCAGCAACACCGCGTGGGTGGCGTGGTTGGCGGCCAGCTCGGCCAGGGTGGGCATCGCGGCAAGGGCGGTGGTGTAGGCGGTGGCCGCCGCTTGATGTCGGACGGCCGTCGCCGCGCTGTCGGCGGCGGCCAGCGTGAGCCAGGCAATGTGCGGGGCGTGGCCGGCTACATACGCCGCCGCGCTGGGGCCCTCCCATGCGCCGGCCTGCACCTCCACCATCAGCGCGGTCAGCTCCTCGGCCGTCTCGGTGTACGCGATGCTCAACGAGGTCCACGACTCTGCCGCGGCCAGTAGCGGACCGGGCCCCGGCCCGCTGCTCAGCAGTGCCGAATGGACCTCTGGCGGTGACGCCATCCAGATTGGGCCGGTCATCGGAGACGACCGAATTCGACAGTGATGGTTCGACAGTGCTGGTTCGACAAAGAGGTTTGCGGCGCCATGACAGGCCAGCTCTCTCGGGGTACTCCGCCCCGGGTAGCAGGACACGATGACGCGAGTCTCCTGGCTCTCGGATCGCTGCTCGCCTCGCCTTCCGACCGGTGGCCGTGGCTTCGTGAGGTTCGCTCCCCGATGACAGTGGCGGGACCGCGCCGGATTCGCACCGGCTTCCTGCGTCGTCATCGCCTTACGCGGAATATTGTCGCACCCCCGGCCCGAACTTGCCCGAATCGAGCAAACCCAGCTGATGCTGAGATCGAGTTGCGCTTGAGTTCAGGCCACCACCGTTTCGGGTGTAGAAAAGGGCCATGCACGAGCTGTCGCTCTGCGAGGCCATCGCCGACCTGGTGAAGACCCACGCCGGGGGCCGGCACGTCGACGTGGTGCGGGTGCGGATCGGGGCCCTTCGCCAGGTGGTGCCGGAATCGCTGTCGTTCTGCTGGACACTGGTCCGGGACTCCGAGGACATGCCGGACGCCGAGCTGGAACTCGAGTGCGTCGGCGCCGAGGTGCGCTGCCGTTCCTGCGGCCGCCAGTCCGAGATCACGTCGGCCTGGTCCATCTGGTGCCCGCAGTGCGACAGCCCCGACGTCGAGGTGCTGCGCGGCAACGAGTTCCTGGTTACATCCTTGGACGTATCGTGAAAGCCTCAGGCGCTCAGGGCAACTCCACGAATGTGCATTTCGCGACGCGACACGCCGCGGATACGTCGCGGGATGCACACTCGGCGCGGGAGTCCCCGTTGCGGTGCGCATTAGGATTCGGCCATGGGTAGGTTTCACCGGCACGACGACGGAACCGTGCACACCCACGATCACGACCATCCCGACCACGAGCACGGGGACCACAGTCACTACCAGACGGGCAAGCAGCGCATCGACGTGCTGGAGGCGATCTTCGCCGAGAACGACGTCCTCGCCGAGGCGAACCGCGCGGCGTTCGAGAGCCACGGGATCCGCACGCTGAACCTGATGAGCTCCCCGGGCTCGGGCAAGACGACCATCCTGCAGTCGACGCTGGACGAGCTCGCGGGCGAATTCGCGATCGGTGTCATCGAGGGCGACATCGCCACCGACCTGGACGCGGCCAAGCTCAGCGGCCGCGGCGCCCAGGTGTCACTGCTCAACACCAGCAACGGGTTTGGCGGGGAATGCCACCTCGACGCACCGATGGTGAATCGCGCCCTGCCCGGCCTCGACCTCCCCGGCCTGGACCTGGTGATCATCGAGAACGTCGGCAACCTGGTCTGCCCCGCGGAGTTCGACGTCGGCGAGCACGCCAAGGCCATGGTGTACTCCGTCACCGAGGGCGAGGACAAGCCGCTGAAGTACCCGGTGATGTTCCGATCGGTGGACGTGGTGCTGCTCAACAAGATTGACCTGGTGCCCTACCTGGATGTCGACGTCGACTCGTACATCTCGCACGTCCGCGAAGTCAACGCCGCGGCCGAGATCCTGCCGGTCAGCGCGCGCACCGGCGCCGGCATGGGCGCCTGGTTCGGGTGGCTGCGGCGGTTCGCGACCAACCCCGACGGCTGACCACGCCGTACTGCAATCCACTCGCATGACGGACTTGCAAATCGCTTGCAAGACAACGCAACTTTCCGGTCCTTCGTTAGGCATGCTCACGGGTTCGCCGCGCGCGCCGCGGATCGCCGAAATCCCCTGTCCGGCAACGCCATTGAGCGCAATCAGGGGCCAATAGCACAGCTGTCTATTTGCCGACCGTTGACAACCGACTGAGGCGGGAGTAGACCCAAAATCAGCGCTGCGCAAGTGGGCCGACGGTCGACTCCGGCAGCGCAAGGAGCGTCCAGCCCGAGCTCCGGAAAGCTGCAGCATGCCGACAGAAGCAGCAGTCAAAGCGGAAGAAACATTGATCCATGTTCTATGGATCAACGCGGGCCTCAGTTGCGACGGCGATTCGGTGGCGCTGACTGCCGCCACCCAGCCCAGCGTGGAGGAAATAGCCCTCGGTGCGCTTCCGGGCTTGCCCAAGGTTGCCGTGCACTGGCCCCTGATCGATTTCGAATGCGGCCCTAACGGCGGGGCCGACGACTTCCTCGAGTGGTTCTTCAGAGCCGATCGCGGCGAGCTCGAACCGTTCGTGCTCGTCGTCGAGGGATCCATCCCGAACGAGAAGATCAAGGACGAGGGGTACTGGTGCGGGTTCGGCAACGACCCGGCCACCGGCCAGCCCATGACCACCAGCGAGTGGCTCGACCGGCTGGCGCCCAAGGCCACCGCGATCGTCGCGGTCGGGACCTGCGCCACCTACGGGGGCATCCACGCGATGGCCGGCAACCCGACCGGGGCGATGGGCGTGCCCGACTACCTCGGCTGGGACTGGAAGAGCAAGGCCGGCATCCCGATCGTCTGCGTTCCGGGCTGCCCGATCCACCCGGACAACCTGTCCGAGACGCTCACCTACCTGCTCTACATGGCCACCGGTCAGGCGCCGATGATCCCGCTCGACGACGCGCTGCGCCCCACGTGGTTGTTCGGCAAAACCGTGCACGAAGGCTGTGACCGCGCCGGCTACTACGAGCAGGGCGATTTCGCCACCGAATACGGGTCACCGAAATGCATTGTGAAGCTTGGCTGTTGGGGCCCGGTCGTCAAATGCAACGTGCCCAAGCGCGGGTGGATCAACGGTGTCGGCGGCTGCCCCAACGTCGGCGGGATCTGCATCGGATGCACCATGCCCGGCTTCCCGGACAAGTTCATGCCGTTCATGGACGAGCCGCCGGGCGGCAAGCTATCCAGCACCGCGGTCGGCTTGTACGGCAGCGTGATCCGCAGCCTGCGCGGTGTCACGGGCCGCACCGTCGACAAAGAGCCGAAGTGGCGCCACAACGGCGACCAACTCACCACCGGGGCCCGCCGCACCTGGTAGGTCGCGGCACGCTTCGTTCTATTTCGCCTCACCCGGAGGGACTTCGATGACAACTATCGTCCCCGAGCCGACCACCGCCAAGCGGGAACCCGGCCAGCTCGTCGAGATGGCCTGGGATCCGATCACGCGGATCGTGGGCAGCCTCGGCATCTACACCAAGATCGATTTCGAGAACAAGGAAGTCGTCGAGTGCCACAGCACCTCGTCGATCTTCCGCGGCTACTCGATCTTCATGAAGGGCAAGGATCCTCGCGACGCCCACTTCATCACCAGCCGCATCTGCGGCATCTGCGGCGACAACCACTGCACGTGTTCGGTATACACCCAGAACATGGCGTACGGGGTCAAGCCGCCGCATCTCGGTGAGTGGCTGATCAACCTCGGCGAGGCCGCCGAGTACATGTTCGACCACAACATCTTCCAGGAGAACCTGGTCGGGGTGGACTTCTGCGAGAAGATGGTCTCCGAGACCAACCCGAGCGTGCTCTCGCTGGCGGAGAAGACCGAGGCGCCACACGCCGACGCACACGGGTACCGGACGATCGCCGACATCATGCGCTCGCTCAACCCGTTCACCGGGGAGTTCTATCGGGAGGCGCTTCAGGTCAGTCGCTGGACGCGAGAGATGTTCTGCCTCATGGAGGGTCGCCACGTGCACCCGTCGACGCTGTACCCCGGCGGCATCGGCACCGTCGCCACCGTTCAGCTGATGACGGACTACATGACGCGGCTGATGCGCTATGTCGAGTTCATGAAGAAGGTCGTGCCGATGCACGATGACCTGTTCGACTTCTTCTACGAAGCGCTGCCCGGTTACGACAAGGTCGGGCTGCGCCGCACGCTGCTCGGCTGCTGGGGCTCGTTCCAGGACCCCGAGGTCTGCAACTTCGCGTACAAGGACATGGAGCGTTGGGGCAACGCGATGTTCGTCACGCCGGGCGTGGTGGTCGACGGCAAGCTGGTCACCCACTCGCTGGTGGACATCAACCTCGGCATCCGGATCCTTTTGGGCAGTTCGTATTACGACGACTGGACCGACCAGGAGATGTTCGTCAAGACCGATCCGCTCGGCAACGCGGTGGACCGGCGCCACCCGTGGAACCAGCACACCAACCCGCATCCCCAGAAGCGGGACATGGAGGGCGGCAAGTACAGCTGGGTGATGTCCCCGCGCTGGTTCGACGGCACGGACCACCTGGCGCTGGACACCGGCGGCGGCCCGCTGGCCCGGTTGTGGGCGACGGCGCTCGCGGGCCTGGTCGACATCGGCTACGTCAAGGCGACGGGGAACAGCGTCAAGATCAACTTCCCCAAGACCGCCCTCAAGGGGCCGGTGGAGCTGGAGTGGAAGATCCCCACGTACGGCAGCAACACGATCGAACGTGACCGGGCCCGCACCTACTTCCAGGCCTACGCGGCCGCGTGCGCTTTGCACTTCGCCGAGAAGGCGTTGGAGGAGATCCGCGCAGGGCGCACCAAGACCTGGGAGCGCTTCGAGGTGCCCGACGAGGCCATCGGTTGCGGGTTCACCGAGGCGGTGCGCGGCGTGCTCAGCCACCACATGGTGATCCGGGACGGCAAGATCGCCAACTACCACCCGTACCCGCCCACCCCGTGGAACGCCAACCCGCGCGACAGCTACGGCACACCGGGACCGTACGAGGACGCCGTGCAGGGTCAGCCGATCTTCGAGGAGAACGGCCGGGACAACTTCAAGGGCATCGACGTCATGCGCACGGTGCGCAGCTTCGACCCGTGCCTGCCGTGCGGCGTGCACATGTACCTCGGGAAGGGCAAGACCCTGGAGAGACTGCACACGCCGACCCAGTCGCCTGTCGGGGCGTGACGATCGCAAGCGCGGCGAAGCCGGGCGAAGCGGGTCGTCACAAAATTGGAGGACGCATGGCTGATCGCCCGGAGACTCCCGAGAACGAAACGCAGTGGCGCGCAGCGGGCGATCGGATCCAGACGCTCCTGGATTCCTGCGCGGCGGGCGGCGCGGCCGCCCACGAGCGCGCGCAGCAGTTGGTCCGCGAGGTGGTCGGTCTCTACGGGGCCGCCCTGGAACGGATCGTGCGGGCCGGCGAGGCCGGTTTCGCCGAGCGGCTGGCCACCGACGACCTGGTGGCCAGCTTGCTGCTGGTCCACGGGCTGCACCCGCATGATGTGCACCGACGGGTGTCCGATGCGCTGGACCGGGTGCGGCCGTACCTCGGCTCGCACGGCGGGGACGTCGACCTGCTGGAGGTGGTCGGCGATGGCACCGTGCGGCTGGCATTCAAGGGCAGCTGCAAGAGTTGCCCGTCGTCGGCCGTGACGCTGGAGCTGGCCGTCGAGGACGCGGTCCGGGCGGCCGCGCCGGAGGTCACCTCGATCGAGGTGGTGACGGCGGAGCCGGCGAGCGACGAGTCCGTGATCCCGGCGGAATCGCTCATGGCACACCTCCGTTCGAACGGGGCCGGTACCTGGCATCCGCTTCCCGAATTGGCCGAGTTGGAGCCGGGCGACGTCGCGGGGTTCCGGGTCGCGGGCACCGCGCTGCTGGTGTGCAGGGTCGGCGACCTGCCGCTGGCCTACCGCGACCACTGCCCGGTCTGTGACGACTCGTTGGCGGGCGCACGACTGAACGAGACGCTGTTGGGTTGCCCGCGCTGCGGCACGCAGTTCGACATCGTGCACGCGGGCGCCGGCCCCGACGGAGCCCACCTCGAGCCGCTCCCCCTGCTGCCCCGCGACGGGGTGCCCTCGGTGGCGCTCGCCGAACCGATGGGGGCCGGCGCGTGACGACCCCGTACGACGTTTTGGCCCGCATCCGAAGCGACCGCGCGGCCCCCGAGCCGGCGGCCGAGCGCTGCGAAATGTGCTCCGAAATCATCGCCGACGAACACCAGCACGTCGTGAATGTCGGTGCCCGGCAGCTGATGTGCGTCTGCCGCGCCTGCTACCTGCTGTTCACCGATACCGGCGCCGACCTGCGCTACCGGGCGGTGCCGGACCGGTACCTGGCCTTCCCGAGCTTCGCGCTGGACCGCCGCGCGTGGGAGGCGCTGCAGATTCCCGTCGGCGTCGCCTTCTTCTTCACCAACTCCGCGCTCGGGCGCACCGTCGCCTTCTACCCCGGCCCGGCCGGGGCGACCGAATCCGAACTCGACCTTCAGGCCTGGAACGCGATCGGCGGCGCAGATCCGCGGGTGGGCCTGCTGACCGACGACGTCGAGGCGCTGCTGGTCCGCGTCCCGGATAACGAATCTGCCGATCCGCAAACCTATCTCGTCCCGATCGACGCCTGCTATGAGTTCGTCGGGCGCCTGCGCATGCTGTGGCGGGGGTTCGACGGCGGCCAGGAGGCCCGCGCGTTCATCGACGACTTCTTTGCCCGGATCGCCGCTCGCGCAGTGGAGACGCCGCCATGACAACAGAGCACGTGGACGTGAACTTCGCGGTCCTCGACGTGGCGCCCGAACCGTACTCGGTGAGCCCGGTGCTCACCGCGCGGGTCAGCGTCGCCGCCAGCAGTGACGACCCGGTCCACGCGATCGCCCTGCGCTGCCAGGTCCGGATCGAGCCGCTGCGGCGTTCCTACTCGGAGGCGGAGGCGGCCGGGCTGCTCGACTTGTTCGGCCCCCGCGAACGCTGGGCCACCACCCAACGCACTTTCCTCTGGCAACACGCGACCGCGATGGTGCCCGGCTTCGCCGGCAACACGACGGTCGCGCTCCCGCTGGATTGCACCTACGACTTCGAGGTCGCCGCCGCCAAGTACCTGCACGCGCTGCGCGACGGCGCGCTGCCCCTCCAATTCCTGTTCAGCGGAACCATTTTCGTCAAGTCCGAACGCGGCTTCTCGGTCCAGCAGGTGTCGTGGGACTGCGAGTATCGCTACGACATGCCGGTCGCGGTGTGGCGGGACCTGATCGCACAGCACTATCCCAACACCGGCTGGGTGCGGCTGAGCCACGAAACCATCGCGGCGCTGGCGGCCTACAAGTCGGCGCAGGGGCTGCTCGACCTCGACCACGCGGTCACCTCGCTGCTGGACACCGAACGGGAGGCGGCCACATGACCTCCGCTTGGGACCGGGCCCGCGCCGTCGCCGACGCGGTGTTGTACGAGGGTTACCTGCTCTACCCGTATCGCGGCACGTCGAGCAAGAACCAGTCACGCTGGCAATTCGGCGTTTTGGGCCCGCCCGGCGCCGCGGACGCCGGCCTCGGTGAGGACGACACCCTCGCGGCGGCGTTCCTGGTCGACGGGTCGGAGGCGCTGACGCTGGTGGTGCGATTCCTCCAGTTGCAGCATCGCCGGGCCGAGCGCGAATTCGCGCACGGCGCATTCGAACCGGTGGACGAGCTGAAGACCGCGGCCGGGTCGTGGCTGACCTGGGACGAGGCGGTCGAGTGCGAACTGTCCTTCGGACCCCTCCCCCTGGACGGTCGGCCGCGCACGCTGCCGGTGCTGGCGGAAGCCGCCACGGATGTCGAGCTGCTGGCCGGTGGACGGCTGGTCCGCGAACGGCGCGAGGTGCGCGGTGAGCTGACGGTCGCCAGCGAGCCGGACGGCGACCTGCGCCGGGTTACGGTGCGGGTAACCAACGTCGGCGAGGCCGCCGGCAGCAAAGCCGATTCGATCGCGCGGTCCATGATCGGCACCCACATCATCGCCGAAGTCGTTGGCGGGGAATTCGTTTCGCTGCTGGAGCCGCCGCCGGGCGTCGCCGCCGCGGCGTCGCGCTGTCGCCAGCACCGATGCTTCCCCGTGCTGGCGGGCCCCGCGGGCACCCGCGACATCCTGTTGATCTCGCCGATCATCCTCTACGACCACCCCGAGGTCGCCGAACAAAGCAGCGCGGCGCTGTATGACTGCACGGAGATCGACGAGATCCTCACGCTGCGCGTGATGACGATGACCGACGAGGAGAAGGCGCAGGCGCGGGCCACCGACCCGCGGGCCGCGCACATCATCGACCAGTGTGACGCCATGTCACCCGACGCGATGGCACGCCTGCACGGTGTGCTGCGCGACCCGCACGCGCTCTCGGGGCTGGTCCCCGAGATCCCCGACGGGGTCGACTGGTGGGATCCGCTGGCCGACAACGCCGTCCGCCCCGAGGTCGACGCGGTGCTGGTGAACGGCGTCCGGGTCGCGCGCGGCAGTCGGGTGCGGTTGCGGCCGATGCGCAACGCCGACGCGCAGGACATCTTCGTCGCCGGCAAGACCGCCCGCGTGACGTCGGTGCACGAAGACGTGGAGGGCGACAAGCACGTCGCGGTCGTCGTCGACGACGACCTGGCCGCCGAGCTGCACCACTGGTACGGCCGCTACCTGTACTTCTCGCCCGACGAAGTGGAACCGCTCGAAGCCGGACAACCGGCAAAGCCCTGAAAGGAGATCGAAATGGAAGTCTTGGGCTGGATATTCCTCGCCATCATCGCGGTGGTGGCCGCGATCGCAGTCATGCTCGGGCTGATATCGCTGCCCGACGCCCGCCGCTACCTGAAGCTGAGGCGGATGTAGCCAACCGGGGGAACCGATGACAACACGCATCCTGGTGGCCGGGATCGGCAATATCTTCCTGGGGGACGACGGATTCGGCTCGGAAGTTGTCCGCAACGCCGAGATCCCGGGGGACGCCGCCGGCGTCCGGGTCATCGACTACGGCATCCGCGGCATGCACCTGGCCTACGACCTGCTCGAGGAGTGGGATTCGTTGGTCCTCGTCGACGCCGTGCCCAGCCGCGGCAGCCCCGGCACGTTGCACGTGTTCCAGGCCGACTGCGAAGAGACCTCGGACGCAACGGGTTTGGACGCGCACAGCATGGATCCGGCCGCGGTGTTCGCCAGCCTGCGCGCCCTGGGGGGCAGCCCGCCCTACACGGTGGTCGTGGGGTGCGAGGCGGGCAGCGTCGAGGAAGGCATCGGGCTCACCGAGCCCGTGGCCAAGGCCGTACCCCGCGCGGCGCGGGCCGTCGAGGAAATCGTCGCGGCGCTGCAGACGTCCACCGTAGGAAAGGGCCGCTGAGCCATGTGCCTGGGGATTCCCGGTCAAGTGATCCGGATGTTGGACGGATACGAGGGGCAGCTCGCGCTCGTCGACGTCACCGGCGAGGAGCGCCGGGTCAACGTCGGCATGCTGCCGGAGGAGACGTTCGCGCCCGGCGACTGGATAATCATCCACATGGGCTTCGCCGTGGAGAAGACGGACCGCGCCGGCGCGGAGGAAGCGATGGCCGGCCTCGAGCTGATGGGCCGGGGCCGCGCCGATCCGACGGCCAGCCCGGGGGGCGGCTGAGATGACCGAAGCCCCCCTGATGCTGCGGAACGACGACATTCGGCAGCACTTCACCGTGACCGGTGTCGTTCAGGGGGTCGGCTTTCGCCCATTCGTCCATCGCATCGCCAGCGAGCTCGGCCTGGCCGGGTTCGTCGGCAACGATTCCGGCGCGGTGTTCCTGGAGGTGCAGGGGGATCGCGCACGCCTGGCTGAATTCGCCCGTCGGCTGCGCGCCGAGGCCCCGCCGCTGGCGCGCATCGGCAGCGTGACCGTCGCCGAGCTGCCGGCCGACCGCCTCGATGGACGCGAGTTCCGGATCGTCGAGAGCCGGGCCGTCGCCGGTGCGGCCACACCGATTCCGCCCGACATCGCGGTGTGCGACGACTGCGTGCGCGAGCTGTTCGACCCGCGCGACCGCCGTTACCGCCACCCCTTCGTGACCTGCACCAACTGCGGGCCGCGGTTCACCATCATCCGGGAGTTGCCGTACGACCGCCCGGCCACGACCATGTCGGCGTTCGCGATGTGCGGACGGTGCGCCGCCGAATACCAGGATCCGGCGGACCGCCGGTTCCACGCGCAGCCGATCGCCTGCCCCGATTGCGGGCCTTCGCTGCGGTTTTCGTCGCGAGCCGGTGAGGTGGCCGGGTCGGACGCCGCGCTGGCGGCCGCCCAGCGCGCGCTGGCGACCGGTGCCGTCGTCGCGGTCAAGGGGATCGGCGGCTACCACCTGGCCTGCGCGGTCGACGACGACGCGGCCGTCGGCGCCCTCCGGTCCCGAAAGGCGCGGGGCGCCAAGCCATTCGCCATGCTCGTCCGCGATCTCGAGGTCGCGCGGCGCTACGCGTGCGTCGACGCCGACGAGGCCGCGGTGCTGTCGAGCGCCGCCCGCCCGATCGTGCTGCTGCGCCGCCGCGCGGCTGCGCCGGTCGCCGACGCGGTCGCGCCGGGCAGCCCGCTGCTCGGGCTGATGCTGCCCTACTCCCCCATCCATCACCTGCTGCTGGCGCCCGTGCCCGGCACGGTCGAACGGGTGCCCGACGCGCTGGTGCTGACCAGCGCCAACCGCTCCGACGAGCCCATCTGCTTCACCGATGACGATGCCGCCGAACGACTTCCGGCGCTGTGCGACGCGGTCCTCGACCACGACCGGCCGATCCACGTGCCGTGCGACGACTCCGTGGTGCGAGTGATCGACGGTCGGGAGCTGCCGATCCGCCGGTCCCGCGGCTACGCGCCGCTGCCGGTCGACCTCGGGCGCACGGGGCCGGCCGTGCTCGCCGTCGGCGGGGAGCTGAAGAACACCTTCTGCCTCACCGACGGCTCGCGGGCGTACCTGTCCGGTCACATCGGAGACATGGCCACCTGGGAGACACTGCGGTCGTTCGAGCGCGCGGTCGGCCAGCTCTCCGGGCTGCGCGGCGAGCCGGCACGAATGGCCGCGGACCTGCACCCGGGGTATCACACCCGGAGCTGGGCGGAGCGCCATGCCGGCGAGCGGCCGCTGGATCTCGTCCAGCACCACCACGCGCACGTCGTCTCGCTGCTGGCCGAGCACGGCCGCATCGGGGAGCCCGTCATCGGGGTGTCGTTCGACGGGACCGGCTACGGCTGCGACCAAACCATTTGGGGCGGTGAGGTTCTTGCCCTCGGCACCGACAGCCATCGGTTCGTTCGGGCCGGCCACCTGCTGCCGGTGCCGCTGCCGGGCGGTGACGCCGCGGTGCGCAACCCGTGGCGGATGGCGCTGTCGCAGTTATGGATGGCCGGCATCGACTGGACCCCCGACCTCGCGCCGGTCGCCGCCGCGACCGAGGACGAATTACGGCTCACCCGCTCGCAATTGGAGAGCGGAGCCGGATGCGTGCCGTGTTCGAGCGTCGGCCGGCTGTTCGACGCCGTCGCGTCGCTGCTCGGGGTGCGGCACCGGATCGACTACGAGGGTCAGGCCGCCATCGAGCTCGAGGCGCTCGCGGAGACCGCCTCGGACGATCAGGGGCCGTCGCTGCCGCTGAGCGTGCGGGCCGATGGGGTGATCGATCCGACGACCATGGTGCAAACGATGGTGGCGGCCCTCTACGCCGGCACCCGGCCCGCGCTGCTGGCCGCCGCCTTCCACGAGGCGCTCGCGGACGCCGTCGCCAAGGTGGTCGGTCGCGTGGCGGGCGATGTCCGTCTGGTGGGGCTCACCGGCGGGGTCTTCCAGAACGTGCTGCTGCTGCGCGCTTGCCGTGCGCGCCTGCGGCACAACGGATTCGAGGTGCTGACCCACCACACCGTCCCGCCTAATGACGGCGGGCTGGCGCTGGGCCAGGCCGCGGTCGCGATGCTGACGGGTTTAGCAGAGGATGCGCGATGACTACCACCACCGCGATCGACCGCGGGCTGGGCGCCGAGTTGGCCGAAGACCTCGCCGCCACCGCGTTCACGCTGGCCAAGCGTTTCGCCGCGGGCGCGACCATGTGGTCCATCGCGCCGTCGTGGGAACCACACGCGCTGCACATCGCCGTCGAGTTCGTGCATCCGGTGATCGTCGGCAAGCGGGCGCTGCCGGCCGTCGCGCTGACCGGACCCGACCTGGTGGACCTGGTCCGGGTGTCGGTTCGGCCCGGGGACATCGTGGTCGCGGTGTCCGGGGCCGACGACCCGCAGGTGCGCTCGGTGATGCGGCGCAGTCCGGCATGGGGCGCGACGACGATCTGGATCGGCAGCGGCGAGCGCCCCCCGGCAGGGATGGCCGATCACGTGCTGTGGCTCGACGATCCGGATCCGCGGGTGCCGGCGACGGGCGGCTTCGTGCTCTTCTATCACCTGCTGTGGGAGCTGACGCACGTGTGTTTCGAGCACCCGGGGTTACTGAAAGACGAGTGTTCGGAAGCACTTTGCGTGACGTGCAGCGACGAGGGGCGGCTGGGCGAAGTCATCGGCCCATCGGAAAGCGGCCAGGCGTCGGTGCGCACCGCGCGCGGCATCGAGGACGTGATCACCACGCTCGTCGACCCGGTGGCCGCCGGCGAGTTGGTGCTGGTGCACGCCGGCACCGCGATCAGCCGGCTGGAGGATTCGTGATGAGCACCGACGAACCCACCAACTTCCTGTATCCGTTCATCGACGCGCAGGAGGAGGACGCGAACTCGCTGCTGGCCGACCTGGCGGCCTCGGCGCAGGCGAAAGCGGCCGAGAGCCTGGCGCTGCGCCGCTCCACGTGCGAGGCCAACGCCGACCTGGTGGAGGCGGCCGCCACCGAGATGGCGCGCCGGTTCGCGGCGGGCGGGCGGCTGTTCACCTTCGGAAACGGGGGCAGCTGCACCGATTCCACGACGTTGGCGCGGCTGTTCGCCCGGCCACCCATCGGCAGGCCGCTGCCCGCGTGGCCGTTGACCGCCGATCAGGCCGTCCTGACCGCGTTGGGCAACGACGTCGGGTTCGAGCTGGTGTTCGCCCGCCAGTTGATCGCCCGCGCGAAGGACGGTGACATCGCGATCGCCATGTCGACCAGCGGCGGTTCGCCCAACCTGCTCGCCGCGCTCGCCGAGGCGCGCCGCCGCGGCCTGTACACCATCGGCTTCGCCGGCTATGACGGCGGCGCCTTCGCCCACGACCCGAACGTGGACGCCTGCTTCGTCGTTCGGTCGCAAAGCGTGCACCGGATACAGGAGTCGCAGGCGCTGCTGGGCTACCAGCTGTGGCTGAGCGTGCACGAACGGTTGGGCGACGAGGGGCTGGGGGCCGCATGAGCAAAGCTGGCGAATACCTTTCGTCGGGCCCGCGGTTCGGCGAGGGCGAGGTGATCGAGCGGATCGAGTCGTTCCGTAGGCGCCGCCCCCGGCTGCTCGACGACCACGTGACGCTGGCCCACGGGGCGGGCGGCAAGGCCTCGGCCGCGCTGGTGGATGCGGTGTTCCTCGAGGCCTTCCGCAACCCGCTGCTGGAGTCCCTCGGCGACGGTGCCGTCCTTGCGCTGCCCGGCGGCGAGCGCCTGGCGATGTCGACGGACTCGTTCGTGGTGCAGCCCAGGCGTTTTCCCGGCGGGTCGATCGGCGAACTCGCCGTCCACGGCACCTGCAACGACCTCGCGATGGCCGGCGCCGTGCCGTCCTGGATCTCGGCGGCTTTCGTGATCGAAGAAGGCTTGCCGATCGCGGAGTTGAAGGAGATCGTCGCCGACATGGCCGCGGCGGCCGCGGCCGCGGGTGTGCAGATCGTCACCGGGGACACCAAGGTGGTGCCCAAGGGCGCGGCCGACGGGCTGTTCATCACCACCACCGGGGCGGGCGTCATCCCCAACGGGCGGGCGCTGTCGGCGCAGTCGGTGCGCACCGGCGACAAGGTGCTGCTGTCGGGGCCGATGGGCGATCACGGCATGGCCGTCATGCTCGCCCGCGGCGACCTGGCGATCGAGGCCGACATCGCCTCCGACACCGCGTCGGTCAGCCCGCTGGTGGAGCTGCTCTTGGCGGCCGCCCCGTCCACCCGGTGGATGCGCGACGCGACCCGCGGCGGGGTCGGCACCGTGTGCAACGAGCTCGCCCAGGCCTGCGGTCTCGGGGTGCTGCTCGAAGAGGAGCGACTTCCGGTGCGGCCCATGGTCAACGGGGCCTGCGAGTTGCTCGGCATCGATCCTTTGTACGTCGCGAACGAGGGCAAGTTCGTCGCCGTCGTCGCCGCGGAGGAGGCCGACGCCGCGCTGGCCGCGCTGCGGTCCCATCCCCTGGGCGCCGACGCGGCCGAGGTGGGGGAGATCGTCGCCGAACCCGCCGAAACCGTGGTGCTGCGCACCGGGTTCGGCGGGACGCGGATCGTCGACATGCTCGTCGGGGACCCGCTGCCGAGGATTTGTTAAAGGAGATGGGCTGACATGTGCCTTGGGATTCCGGGCCGGATCGTCGAAATCACCGATCCCGCAAACTATCTGGCGAAAGTAGACGTCAGCGGCGTGCAGCGCACCATCAGCGTGCGCCTGCTGGAGGACGACATGCCCCAGCCCGACGACTGGGTCCTGGTCCACGTCGGGTTCGCCATGGCCAAGATCGACGAGAGCGAGGCGTTGCTCACCCTGGCCGCCATCCAAAAACTCGGCGACGCCTATGCCACCGAGATGGAAGCCTTCGACTCGTCGGCCATCACTTAGACCGACGACGATGCGGGCCGCTAGCGGCCCGAGGAGGAGTCGGGCGATCAGACCAAGAGGGGAAGCGCGATGAAATTCGTTGACGAGTTTCGTGATCCGGCCGCGGCGCGCAAGCTGCTGGGCGCCATCGAGCACTTGGCCGATGGCGGTGAGCAGTTCAAGTTCATGGAGGTGTGCGGCGGGCACACGCACACCATCTACCGCCACGGCATCGAACACCTGCTGCCCGACAACGTGGAGCTGGTGCACGGGCCGGGCTGCCCGGTCTGCGTGATCCCGATGGGCCGCATCGACGACGCGATGTGGCTGGCCGGCCAACCCGACGTGATCTTCACCTGCTTCGGCGACATGATGCGGGTGCCGGGTTCGGCCGGCAGCCTGCTGGACGCCAAGGCGCGAGGCGCCGACGTCCGGTTCGTCTACTCCCCACTGGACGCGCTGAAGATCGCCGTCGACAACCCCGACAAGCAGGTCGTGTTCTTCGCCATCGGCTTCGAGACCACCGCGCCCTCGACCGCCGTGACGCTGGTGCGCGCCCGCGAGCTGGGCCTGCCCAATTTCAGCGTCTTCTGCAACCACGTCACCATCGTCCCGCCGATCAAGGCCATCCTGGAATCGCCCGATTTGCGGCTGTCGGGGTTCATCGGACCCGGGCACGTGTCGACGGTGGTAGGCAACCGGCCCTACCGGTTCGTGCCCGAGGTATACCGAAAGCCGTTGGTGGTGGCCGGATTCGAGCCGCTGGACATCCTGGCGGCGGTCGCGATGCTGCTGACCCAGATCCGCGAGGGCCGCTGCGAGGTGGAAAACCAGTACAAGCGCGTGGTGCCCGAGCGCGGCAACCCCGCCGCGCTGGCGCTGATGGGCAAGGTGTTCGCGCTGCGCCCGCACTTCGAGTGGCGCGGGCTGGGCTTCATCTCGCAGAGCGCGCTGCGGCTGCACGACGACTTCGCGGAATTCGACGCCGAGCTGCGCTTCGCCATGCCCGGCGTGCGCGTCGCCGACCCCAAGGCCTGCCAGTGCGGCGAGGTGCTCAAGGGCGTGCTCAAGCCCTGGGAGTGCAAGGTCTTCGGCACCGCGTGCACCCCCGAGACGCCGATCGGCACGTGCATGGTGTCGCCCGAGGGGGCGTGCGCGGCCTACTACAACTTCGGCCGCATGCATCGCGACGCGGCCAAGCTGGTGGGGCGCACTTGACGTCCGGCTCGCAAAAGGGCGCAGCGATGTTCGCCCGCTACGCGTACGCCCCCAACGCCCTGGGCTACTGCGGGCCGCCGCTCGGGGCGACCCTGCGCGACGGATCCGTCGACGAGGTGCGCCGCGCGGCGACGGGGTTTTCCGGGGCCTGGCCCTACCTGCAGGTGCTGTCCCGGCTGACCGGCATCGCCGACCCGCTGGATTACCGGCTGGTCGAATCCTATTGGCTTGGCGGCGGTCTCGGCGCCGGCCTGGACCCGCAGGCTTTCTTCGACGCGCTGCTGGCGATCATCGGTCCGCAGGCGGGCCGGTACTGGTCGCATCTCACCCCCGAGCTGGCCCACGAGGCCGCCGCCAACCACTGCTTCCATGTGTTCGGGGTGTATCCGTGGACCCGGTTCTTGGGCTTAAAAGGTGGAAGCATGGACGAGCACCCGCTGAGCGTCCTCGACAACTGCCGGATCACCTGGGGCACAGTCGTTTCCCGCGACGACGACGACGTCGCAGTGTCGTGCCGGAAGCTGCTCTGGGACGGCCGGGCCCTGACTCTGTCCGAGCCCGCGGTCCGCCAGCTCGACGTCTGGGCCGACGGGTACAGCGCCGTGCCCGACGTCGCCGTCGGCGACGAGGTCGCGGTGCACTGGGGCCGGCTGTGCGGCCGGCTGACACCGGAGCAGGTTGGCGCGCTTGCCGACAGCACCGATCGTCAGCTGCGGGTGACCAGTCGGCGGCTGGCGCACGTTTAGGCAAGAATCGCGCAAGGATTAGGCAAGGCTCCCCCCGGACGCTTTGCTCATGAGTACGAACTCCCCCCGTCAGCGGGTCCTCACCAAGCTCGCGCTAATCGCCGCGGCGACCGTTCTGGCAGCGTGCACGCACACAACAGCGCCCGCAACGGTGATGCCCAAGACCAGTCCGGCGACCACGTCGCCCGTGCCCGGCAAGGGCGCGGTTATCTTCGAATACTTGCAGCGCGCGCCCGTGCCGGCGCTGTGCGAGCATGATCCGGGCCAACTGAGAGGCGGTCAATTGCCGCCACAAGGGGGGCATCCCGGAGACGTCGGGATCTCGTTGAACTACACCACCGGCGCGTACAAGGTCGCGTTCGGTGACCTCACCGGGGGCGGAGGCGACGCCGCCATGGTCATCCACTGCAATGCCGGTGGGGTCGGGTGGCCGGAGACCGTGCAGCTCTATACCGCGGGCCCGCAGCTCTCAAAAACCGGGCCCAGGCGGCTGGGTGGAATCGACCTCGGCGACCTCACCCACGGCGGCAGGGAAGCCGTGACCGATCTGTCCATCTCCGACCGTGTCGTGCATGTGACGTGGATGACCACCGGTCCGAATGAGGCAATGTGTTGCGGGACCGTGATGATGAAGGCCGACCTGCGTTGGGATGGTTCCACGGTAGTCGCCGAGAACGTGCGCCGGGCCAACTGAGGACGTCTGGCTCGTGCCAGACTGACCCGATGCCCGGTTCGATCTGCGACGTGCTGCCGGGAGCGGCCGCCCTGCTCGGCGCCCCCGACGGGGCCGACCGCTTGGGCCTCGCGGAATCCGTCGGCGACGTCGACCGCGTCGCGGTCGTGCTGGTCGACGGGATGGGCTGGCACCTGCTACCGAAACTGAGCACCGACGCGCCGCTGCTGGCCGCCGTGTTGGCCGGCGGCATCGCACGACTGACCGAACTCAGCTGCACGTTTCCCTCGACGACGCCGAGCAGCCTGGTGTCCCTGGGCACCGGCGCGCGGCCCGGCGAGCACGGCATCCTCGGCTTCACGCTCAACGTGCCCGGGACCGAGCGCGTGATCACCCACATCGTGTGGCACGACGACCCGCCCCCCGCCGAATGGCAACCGCTGCCGAGTTGGTTCGGCCGGCTCGAGCAAGCCGGCATCGCCGCGCGCGCGGTGCTGCCCGCGCCGTTCATCGGCAGCGGCCTGACCGACGCGGCGTATCGCGGCGCGCGCTTCCGCCCGACAAAGCCGACCGATGACTACGCCCAGGTGCTGGCCGGCGAGGTGCGGGCGGGGCCCGGCCTGATCTTCGGCTACATCGCCGACCTGGACACCGCGGCCCACCTGTCCGGCATCGGCTCCGATCAGTGGCACGAGGCGGCGGTGCGCGTCGACGCGCTGCTGACCCGGCTGGTCGACACCCTGCCGCCGAACACGGCGCTGCTGGTGACCGCCGACCACGGCGGCCTCAACGTCCCCCCGGACGCCCGCGTCGACCTCGACACCGATTCGCGGCTGGGCGACGGGGTCCGCGTGGTCGCCGGCGAGCCGCGCGTGCGCTACCTGCACACCGAGCCGGGCGCCGCCCCCGACGTGCGGGCGGCCTGGGCCGAGACGCTCGACGGCCGGGCGGACGTCTACGACCGCGAGCAGGCGGTGGCCACCGGCATGTTCGGGCCGGTCGATCCGGCGCACCTGGCGCGGATCGGCGACGTCGTCGTCGTTTGCACCGGGAACGCCGCGGTGCTGGCGACCGCCCACGAACCCCCGGAAATCGCCCGCCTCATCGGCTTTCACGGCGCGGCCACCCCCGCCGAAATGGCGATCCCGCTGATCGTTTTCGACAGCCGCTGATCACCACCAGGCCATGTGAAACTGCGTAAGGCTCCTCAGCCGAAGGAGGGCGCACCGCAGACCCGTCCGGACCATCTCACGCAGGCGCGGCGCGCGGCTACGCCGGCGGGCGGAGTCGCTGTCCGCACCCGCGGTGGCGCGCGCTCGGGAAGTATCCGGGGACAGCCACCGGGGCGCCCCCGCCAATTCGGAGGGCATGGGTTCGTGCAACATCCGGGGGCGGCGCAAGCCGGATGACGCCAGGCAATAGACGCCTTTGGGATCGCTTTTCAGGGAGCCATCCCGGGGGATCCACACCCCCGAGGGGTGCTGGACAATTTCCCTGCCGCAGTGGCGGCAGGTGGCCGCGTACAACTTCCGTCCCCCGTGATATGTGCCAACAGGTCAGCGCCGCCCCCGACTGCACCGCTGGTTATGTCAACCTTACGTTGCAACCCCCCCTAAATGAAAGCGCCCGTTTTCAAAGCCGGCGCCCAGCGTTTCCACAGCTCACTCACCGTTGTGAGGCCGAACCGCCTGTAACCCCCGCACGTATCTCAAGGAAGATTCCATGCTTTTGGGTGGGTGCAGAGGTGGTAATGGATTTCGCGACGCTTCCGCCGGAGATCAACTCCGGGCTGATGCATTCCGGCCCCGGCGCGGGATCGATGGCGGTGGCCGCCACGGCCTGGGACCGACTCGCCGCGGGGCTGTACGCGGCGGCGGCGCAGATACCGATGATGGAAGGCGCGGCGCCTTACACGAAGTGGCTCAACGAGGCCGCGACGCGCGCCGAGCAGGCTGGCGCCCACGCCGCCGCGGCGGCGAGCGCCCACCACTCGGCGCTGGCGGCGACGGTCCCCCCGTCGGCGATCACCGCCAACCGCGCGCAGCTGCGGACGCTGGCCCGCCGGAACTGCCTGGCGCAAAGCGGCCCGGCCATCGCGGATGTCGACGCCGAGTACGAGCGCATGTGGGCCGGCGACGCCTACGCCATGAACGCCTACGCCGTCGCCGCGGCCGACGCGGCGACGCTCGCCCCGTTCGCCCCGCCGCCGGGATATCCGGGCACGACGGCGGGTCCCTGGGCACTGCGCTCGGCGCCGGACGTCGTTTCCGCCGGCGGCCGGGTGATGTCCACCATTCCCGAAGCGCTGCGGGCCTATTCGGTATCGCCGCTGACGCCCCTCGAGGCGTCGCTGTCGCCGGTGACCCCGGCGCTGTCGCGGCTTAGCTCCCTGTGCGCACCGTCGGGCGCCGCGATCAGGCACCTGAACGCCCTCAACAAGGGGGCCGCGCTGCTCTCGCTCTTCAAGAAGCCGGGCCGCGCCCGCGCGGCCGCCAGTTTTGGAAGCGGGGCATCGATCGGAACGCTGTCGGTGCCACGCGCCTGGACCGCCGCGCGCGCGGTCGGCATCCCCGGGTTGCCCGGGAGTTCAACCGGACGAACCAAACGCATAGCGAATGCAAATCTTGTCGCGCCGAAACTCGTGAGATCGATTCGCACGCACGACATTCCGGACCGTAGGTAAGTCCATACCGAGCGGGTCCTGCCGCGCCGCACGACTTCATTGTGCGCCGACACATCGCGTGATCGGCAGCCAGATATGGATTTTGCATGTGTGTCGTGAGTTCACTTGATTCACCAGTGGCCACTACATACTGTCGGGCCTAGCTTCCGGTTCGACAGGGCTCGCGCCGCGTGGATCCGAGCACGGAAACCACGAATTCTGTAGGAGGGGACGTAATGTCGATTGCGAACCGCCGAGTCATCACTAAAGCACTCGTCAGCGCCGCCATCGTCGTCGGCTCCTGTGTTGTTGGTGCAGCACCGGCGGGCGCCGAGCCGGATGCGGTTGGCGCCGAGCCGGACACGTACAGCGGCTTCAGGTGCAGTTGCCCACAGGCAGCTCCGCCCGGGAGCCCAGCTGCGAGCGAAGGGATAAGCCGGGGACTTCGGGAGGGTCACTCGGCCTGGCTGCCGGGATTACCTGCACCAACCCAGTCGAGGTAAACGAAACCTGATGTGCGCCGGGCGAAATCGCCTTCCCGGCACCTAGAGCGGGGTGACGTAGGCGGAGCTGATGCCGCCGTCGACCAGGAACGTCGACGCGGTGATGAACGACGCGTCGTCGCTGGCCAAAAACGCTACCGCGGCGGCGATTTCGTCCGGCTCGGCGAATCGGCCCAGCGGCACGTGCACCAGCCGGCGCGCCGCCCGCTCGGGGTCCTTGGCGAAAAGCTCTTGCAGCAGCGGGGTGTTGACCGGCCCGGGGCACAGCGCGTTGACGCGGATGCCCTGCCGCGCGTACTGCACGCCCAACTCCCGGGACATGGCCAGCACCCCGCCCTTGGACGCGGTGTAGGAGATCTGCGACGTGGCCGACCCCAGCACCGCGACGAACGACGCCGTGTTGATGATCGACCCCTTGCCCGCGGGCACCATGTGCCGCAGCGCGGCCCGGCAGCACAGGTACACCGATTTGAGGTTGACGTCCTGGACCCGTTGCCACGCCGGGAGTTCGGTGTTCTCGATCAGGTCGTCGTCGGGTGGTGAGATGCCGGCGTTGTTGAACGCGATGTCGACCCAGCCGTAGGCCTCGGCCGCGGCGTCGAACAGCGCGTTGACCGCGCCCTCGTCCGAAACATCCGTCGGCACAAACAAACCCGACAGCTCCTCGGCGGCCGCCGCGCCGGCGTCGCGGTCGACGTCACCCACCGCGATGCTCGCGCCTTCCGCGTGCATCCGGCGCGCCGCGGCCAACCCGATGCCGCCGGCACCCCCGGTGATCACGGCCACCCGGCCCGCCAGCCGCTGCGACAGGTCCATTACGAGCCCTCCTTGACGGCGATGAACACGTTCTTGGTCTCGGTGAAATGCAGTGGCGCGTCGGGGCCCAGCTCGCGGCCCAGCCCGGACTGCTTGAACCCGCCGAACGGCGTGTTGTAGCGGACCGAGGAGTGCGAGTTCACCGACAGGTTGCCGGACTCGACCGCCCGCGACACCCGCAGGGCGCGGGACAGGTCGTCGGTCCAGATGGATCCCGACAGCCCGTAGGCGGTGTCGTTGGCGAGCGCGACCGCGTCGTGCTCGTCGTCGAAGGCCAACACGGTGACGACGGGGCCGAAGATCTCCTCGGTGACGGCGCGGTCGGTGCGCTGCGGGGTGAGAACCGTTGGCGGAAACCAGAATCCGCGACCGGAAGGCGCGGTGCCGCGGAACGCGACGGGCGCGTCGTCGGGCACGTAGGAGGCGACCTTGTCGCGGTGCGCGCCCGACACCAGCGGACCCATCTGGGTGTCGCGCGAGGCGGGATCCCCGACGGCGACGGCCTTCACCGCGGGCTCGAGCAACTCCATGAACCGGTCATAGACGCTGCGCTGCACCAGGATCCGGCTGCGGGCGCAGCAGTCCTGCCCGGCGTTGTCGAACACGCCGGCGGGCGCGGTCGCCGCCGCGCGCTCCAGGTCGCAGTCGGCGAAGACGATGTTGGCGCTCTTGCCGCCGAGTTCCAGCGTCACCCGCTTGACCTGCGCCGCCGCGCCGGCCATGACGCGCTTGCCCACCTCGGTGGAGCCGGTGAACACCACCTTGCGCACTCCCGCGTGGGTGACGAACCGCTCCCCCACCACGGTGCCCTTGCCGGGCAGCACCTGCAGCAGGTCCGGGTCGAGGCCGGCCTGCACCGCCAGCTCGCCCAGCCGCATCGTGGTCAGCGGCGTCCACTCGGCGGGCTTGACCAACACGGCGTTGCCGGCGGCCAGCGCGGGGGCGATGCTCCACGACGCGATCGGCATCGGAAAGTTCCACGGCGTGATCACACCGACGACGCCCAGCGGTTCGTTGAAGGTGAGGTCGAGCCCGTCGGCGACGGGAATCTGCTTGCCGGACAGGCGTTCCGGGCTGCCCGAGTAGAAGGTCAGCACGTCGCGGACGTGGCCGGCCTCCCATTCGGCCGACGCGATCGGGTGTCCCGAGTTGGCCATCTCGAGGGCGGCCAGCTCGTCGACGTGGGCGTCGACGACGGCCGCGAACGCGCGCAGGGCCGCCGCGCGATCCGCCGGCGCCAACCGCGCCCAGCGCCGCTGGGCAGCCCGGGCGCGCTGCACGGCGTCGTCGACCGCGGGGGCGTCGAACAGCTCGACCGAGCGCAGCGCTTCCTCGGTGGCGGGGTTGACGAGTTGGGTTTGGGTCATCGGGTGACCCGCGCGGCTTCCACCACCGCCTTGAACAGCCGCAGGTCGTCGAGCGACTTCTCCGGATGCCATTGCACCGCAAGCGCGAAGGCCTCGCCCGGCACCTCGACGGCCTCGACCACGCCGTCGGCGTCCGTCGCGGCGACCACCAGCCCGTCGCCGACCTTGTCGATGGCCTGATGGTGGTAGCAGGGCGCGTCGGCGCACTCGCCGATCAACGCGGACAGGCGCGTGCCCGCGACGGTGCGGACCGGCAACCGGTTGAACACCCCGTTGCCGGCGCGGTGGCCGTTGTGGCCGAGGACGTCGGGCAGGTGCTGGTGCAGGGTGCCGCCGAACGCGACGTTGAGCAGCTGCGCGCCGCGGCAGATGCCCAGCACCGGCATCCCGCGGTCCAGCGCGCCGCGCAGCAGCGCGAACTCCCAGGCGTCGCGGTCGGTGCGGGGCGAGTCGGTGGCCGGATGCGGGTCCTGGCCGTAGCCCGCCGGGTCGAGGTCGTAGCCGCCGGTGATCACCAGCGCGTCCAGGCTGTCCAGCAGGCGGCCGACGGCCTCGGGGTCCGCCGGCTGCGGCGGCAGCAGCACGGCGTTGCCGCCGGCCATGACGACGCCCTCGAAGTAGTCGGCGGGCAGGTACCCGGCTGGAATGTCCCAGATCCCGGTGCGCACCTGCTCCAGATAAGCCGTGAGGCCTACTACCGGCCTAGAGGCGTTCAAACCCTCGCATCCTCTCCCAGTCGGTGACCGCCGCGTTGAACGCCGCCAGCTCCACGCGGGCGTTTTTCAGGTAGTGCGCGACGACGTCGTCGCCGAAGGCCTCCCGCGCGAGCGCCGAGCCTTCGAACAGCGCCGCCGCCTCGGCGAGCGTGGCGGGGAGTCGCTGCACGTCGGCTGCCTCGTAGGCGTTCCCGGTGTAGGGCGCGGGCGGCTCGAGGCCCCGTTCGATACCGTACAGCCCCCCGGCGATCAGCGCCGCCGCAGCGAGGTAGGGGTTGACGTCGCCGCCGGGAACCCGGCATTCGACCCGCAGGTTGCGCCCGTGGCCGACCACCCGCAGCGCGCAGGTGCGGTTGTCCAGGCCCCACGCGATCGCGGTGGGCGCAAAGCTGCCGTCGGCGAATCGCTTGTAGGAGTTGATGTTTGGCGCGTACAAAAGCGTCAGTTCGCGCAGGGTGGCCAACAGTCCCGCGAGGAAACCGCAAAACGTCGCCGACATGCCGTGCGGGCGGGCGCCGTCGTGGAACACGGAGCTTTTCTCGGCGCCGCCCACCCTGCGCAGCGACAGGTGGATGTGGCAGCTGTTGCCTTCCCGCTCATCGTATTTCGCCATGAACGTCAGGCTCTTGCCGTGCTGGTCGGCGATCTCCTTGGCGCCGTTCTTGTAGATGGTGTGGTTGTCGCAGGTGACCATCGCCTCGTCGTACCGGAACCCGATTTCCTGCTGGCCCCGGTTGCATTCGCCCTTGACGGCCTCGAACCGCAGGCCCGCGCCCTCCATGCCCAGCCGGATGTCGCGCAGCAGCGGCTCCATCCGCGTCGACGCCAGCATCGCGTAGTCGATGTTGTAGTCGCTGGCCGGCGTCAGCCCGCGGTAGCCGCTCGCCCAGGCCTGGCGGTACGGCTCGTCGAACACGATGAACTCCAGCTCGGTGGCGATGTCGGCGGCCAGCCCGCGCTCACCCAGCCGGGCGAGCTGGCGGCGCAGGACCGCCCGCGGCGCGACGGCGACCTCGCCGCCGTCGGCCCAGCCGAGGTCGGCGATCACCAGCGCTGTGGCGGGCAGCCACGGAACGAGCCGTAGGGTGGCCAGATCCGGCGTCATCACCATGTCGCCGTAGCCGGTTTCCCAGCTCGACATCGCGTAGCCGGACACGGTGTTCATGTCGACGTCGACGGCGAGCAGGTAGCTGCAACACTCGGCGCCGTGCGCAGCGATTTCCTCGACGAAGAGCCGGGCCGACACGCGTTTGCCGACCAGCCTGCCCTGCATGTCGGCGAACGCCACGATGACGGTGTCCACCGCACCGCTGCCCACCAGCTCTTCCAGCGCGGCCAACGTGAGCACGGCAGAGGGCGCTACCACGTGCTGGTGCGCAGGACGATCTCGGCGGCCAGCTGGGCCGTCGACTCCTGCACACTGCGCCGGCCCAGGTCGACCACGCGGTATTCGGCGTAGACGTACCGCTGGCTCGCGTCCGCCACGGCCTTGGCGGCCGGGGAGCTGACCAACACGGTGGTGCCGATTTCCACCGGCGGGCAGTGCTCGTCGAGCACCACGCCCTTGGGGTCGGCCACCCGCGGATGACCGCGGTCGATCACGACCAGGCCCACGAACCGGCCCAGCCGGGTGGCCGCCAGCTCCCAGGCGAGCTCAGCGCCGGCGCGGTCGCCGAAGACCACGGCCCAGCGGATGCCGAGCGAGTCGAGGATGCCGACCACCGATTTCGCGGTCAGGCGCGGATCGAGGCCGATGACGACCGTGCGGAGCGAGGCGGTATGCAGCCGCTCGCACACCGCGTCGTAGGCGACCGGCGAACGCTGCTGGTCTCCGAGGATGACGACGACGACGCCCTTCTCCGGCCCGGCTACGGACACCGGAACGGGAAATCCGTCGAGCGTGGTCATCATCGAGTGCACTCACGCACGTTACCTGTCAAAGGCCAGCGTGCGCGAGGTTTCCTCCTCACCTACTGGTGTAACGCACTGGCAATGAAGGGTCGCGGCGGCGGCCCGTCGAGCAGCCCGAGGACCGCGTCGACGTCGAGATGGGCGGCCAGCAGGTCCGCGATCGCGTCGAGTTGGGCGTCGCGGCGCGCGGCGACGTCGGTGTCGGCGACGACGAAACCGTCGCGGCCAGCCGCCTCGGCGACCCTTGTGAGCCAACGCCGGCGGAAGTCATCGTTGTCGAGCAGGCCGTGCCAGTGGGTGCCGAAGACGGCGCCGCGGACCACGCCCTGCGGCTCGGCGTCCTGCGCGAACCAGGCCTGCTCGGCGCAGCGGGACAGCCGCCCGTGATGGATCTCGTATCCGGACAGCGGCCGCTGCCAGCGCCGCAGCACCTTGGCCTGGCCGAAGGCGATGTCGGCGTCCAGCAGGCCAAGCCCGGCGACCTCCCCCGCGCCCGATTCGACCGTGTCCTCGATCCGCCGGCACACCATCTGGAACCCGCCGCAGATGCCCAGCACCGGCTTGCCGGCCCGGGCGTGGTCGACGATCGCGCCGGCCAGGCCGCGCTCGCGCAACCACGCCAGGTCGGCGACGGTCGCCTTGCTGCCCGGAATCACGATCAGGTCGGTGTCGGCCAGGTCGGCGGGGTCGGTGATCCAGCGGACCAGCACGCCGGGCTCGCAGGCCAGGGCCTCGACGTCGGTCGAGTTGGAGATCCGGGGCAGCCGGATCGCGGCAACCCGCAGCCACTGATCGCCGCGCGGCGGCGCGGGCGTGCCGACGACGCGGCGCGCGACCACCGACAGCGAGTCCTCGGCGTCCAGCCAAAGCTCCTCGGCGTAGGGCAGCACCCCGTAAGTCGGGCGGCCGGTGAGGGTGTGCAGCTGGCACAGCCCGGGTTCCAGCAGCGCGGGGTCGCCGCGGAACTTGTTGACGACGAACCCGGCGATCAGCGCCTGGTCCTCGGGCTCGAGCACCGCGACCGTCCCGAACAGGTGCGCCAACAGGCCGCCGCGATCGATGTCGCCGACCAGGATCACCGGCAGGTTCGCGGCCCGTGCCAGTCCCATGTTGGCCAAGTCCGTGGCCCGCAGGTTGATCTCGGCCGGCGAGCCGGCGCCTTCGCAGATCACCGCGTCGAATTCGTCTCGCAGGCAAGATAATTCGTCCGCAACGATGCCAGCCAGCCGGTCGCGATGCTCGAAATAGCCGGCCGCGCTGACCGATTCGGCGACCTGGCCCCGGATCACCAGCTGCGAGGTGCGGTCACCGCCCGGCTTGAGCAGGATCGGGTTGAACCGCACGCTGGGCTCCAGCCCCGCCGCGCGCGCCTGGATCGCCTGGGCGCGGCCGATCTCGCCGCCTTCGGCGGTGACCACCGAGTTGTTGGACATGTTCTGCGCCTTGAACGGCGCCACCCGGATCCCCTTGCGCGCCAACAACCGGCACAGGCCCGCCACCACCACCGACTTGCCGGCGTCGGAGCTGGTACCCGCGACCAGCAGAGCCCCGCTCACCTTTCCCTGCCGACCAGACGCAGAATCGCACTTTCCGCGCGGAAACGGTGCGATTCTGTGTCTGCTCGCGCTAGAGACAAGTGAGGATCTCGGCGCCGGTGTCGGTGACCAGCAGCGTGTGCTCGAACTGGGCGGTCCACTTGCGGTCCTTGGTGACCACCGTCCAGCCGTCGTCCCAGATCTCGTAGTCCAGCGCGCCGAGGTTGATCATCGGTTCGATGGTGAACGTCATTCCCGGCTGGATGACCGTCGCGACGGAGGGCTGGTCGTAATGCAGCACCACCAGCCCGTTGTGGAAGGTGGTGCCGATGCCGTGGCCGGTGAAGTCACGAACGACGTTGTAGCCGAACCGGTTTGCGTACGACTCGATGACGCGGCCGACCACCGAGAGCGCGCGGCCCGGTTTGACGGCGTTGATCGCGCGCATCGTGGCCTCGTGCGTGCGCTCCACCAGCAGCCGGTGCTCCTCCGAGACGTCGCCGGCCAGAAACGTCGCGTTGGTGTCGCCGTGCACGCCGTCGATGTAGGCGGTGACGTCGATGTTGACGATGTCGCCGTCCTCGATCACGGTCGAGTCGGGGATTCCGTGGCAGATCACCTCGTTGAGCGACGTGCAGCAAGACTTCGGGAAGCCCTTGTAGCCCAGCGTCGAGGGGTAGGCGCCGTTGTCGATCATGTACTCGTGGGCGATCCGGTCGAGTTCGTCGGTCGTCACCCCGGGCGCGACCGCCTTTCCCGCCTCGGCCAGGGCGCCCGCCGCGATCCGGCCGGCGACGCGCATCTTCTCGATCACCTCGGGCGTCTGCACCCAGGGTTCGCTGCCCTCCCGGGCGGTCGGCTTGCCGACATACTCGGGGCGGGGGATGCGCGCGGGCACCGGCAGAGTCGGCGATATCACCCCGGGGGAAAGCGCGGTGCGAGCTGGCATGCAGGCCAGCTTAGCGAGGCTCACGTCGCGGCGCCTTCAACGAGACTGGCCGAGCCTGCAATTTTGCAGGCCGCTACTCGCACTTCTCCTGCAGATTTACAGGCTCAGCGAATCAGGATCCCGAGCGGCGGCGCAGCAGCGAGCGCCGCGGCCCGCGGATGATCAGCGACCCGCACACCACCCGGCCCGTCAGCACGACGTGCGGCGTCCCCTCGCCGGGCGCCCCCTTGCGGCGGTCGCTGGCGCTGCCGACGTAGACCTCGACGTCGTCGATCGACGCGCTGGCGCCGTCGGGCAACCGGACCTCCACCGAGCCGAACCGCATGTCGAGCTCGATGATCACCACCGGCCCCGCGAATCGGGCCCTGGTGAGGTCGAGGTGCACCGAGCCGAGCCGGCGCACCAGCGCCAGCCGGGTCGGCACGGTCCACTCGCCGTGGCGCTTCAGCGAGCCGGCCCAGCCGCGCAGCTCCACCCGGTCGGCCGCCGACGAGACGAACGCGCCGGGCCCGGGCAGGTCGCCGACCAGGCCGTCCAGCTCGCTTCGGGTGCGCGCGTAGGACACCTGGGTCGAGCGCTGTTCGAACTCGTCGATGTCGATCAGGCCGAGCGCGACGGCGTTGTGCAGCCGCCGCATGGTGCCGTTCCGGTCGGCGTCGGAGACCCGTAACGCCAGCATGTCCCCGCCGGTATCGGTCATGTCCGCAAATTTACCGCTGTTGGAGCCCCGCGGGACGGGGGCAGTTCAGGCCAGGTAGCCCGGCGGCATGGCCTCGAACATGAATTTCGTCATCCGCACCGCCCACTCCGAGCTGCCACCCCCGACGATCAGCGCGGCGAACGCCAGGTCGCCGCGGTACCCGGCGAACCAGGAGTGCGATCCGCCGGGGAACTCGGCCTCACCGGTCTTCCCGTAGATCTCGCCAAGGCCGTTGATCTCCTTGGCGGTCCCGTTGGTCACCACCAGCCGCATCATCGGCCGCAGCGCCTCGACCATCTTCGGGCTGATCGGGGTGTCGTCACCCTCGACCGTCGTCGGGCGGCCGGCGATCAATTGCGGCACCGGGGTCTTGCCGGCCGCGACCGTGGCCGCCACCAGGGCCATGCCGAACGGGCTCGCCAGCACCTTGCCCTGGCCGAAGCCGTCCTCGGTGCGCTCGGCCAGGTCCACCGTCGGGGGCACAGACCCGGTCACGGTGGTGATGCCGTCGACGGTGTAGTCGAGCCCGATGCCGTAGCGGGTGGCGGTTTGGGTCAGGCCGCGGGGCGGCATCCGGCTGCTCAGCTCGGCGAAAGTGGTGTTGCACGAGCTGGCGAACGCGCGTGACATCGACACCACGCCCAGGTCGAAGCCGCCGTAGTTGGGGATGGTGCGGTGCCCGATGTCGATGTGGCCGGGGCAGCCCAGCATCGAGTTGGGGGTGGCCATGTCGCGGTCGATGGCGGCGCCCGCCGTGATCATCTTGAAGGTCGACCCGGGCGGGAACAGGCCGTTGGTGGCGGGCAGGCCGTCGGCGTCGGCGCCCTTGTTCTGCGCGATCGCGAGGATCTCCCCCGTCGACGGCTTGATCACCACGATCATCGCCTTGCCGCCCTTGTTGTCCACGGCGCGCTGGGCGGCGTTCTGCACGACCCGGTCCAGCGTGATCGACACCGACGGCGCCGGCGACCCCTCGACCTCGTGCAGCACGGCGACGTCGACGTTGTTCTGATTGACGCTGACTACCCGCCAGCCCGCCTGGCCGTCCAGCTGGTCCTGCACGGCCTTCTTCACCGCGCCGACGACGGCCGGCGCGAAATGCGGGTCGGTGGGCAGCATTTCGGGCTGAGGCGTCACCACGATGCCGGGCAGCCTGCCGATCACGGGAAATACCTTGTCGTTGTCGTCGGGAAGCAGCGTGACGCCCAGGTCCAACTGGTTGGGTGTCGAGCTGGCGCGCTCGGCGAGCAGCTGCGGGTCGATCAGCGTGTCATTGAACGGCCGCAGCACGTCGACGATCGTGTGGGTGGTGAAGCTCAGCGACTGCGGCGGCCCGGCCTGGCTGGCGTCCAGCGTGTAGTGGTAGCGGTAGCCCGGCGCCAGCACGTCGCTGCCCCCGAGTTCGTTCACCGAAGCCCGCCGCGGCTGATCGGCCCGCAACGCGAACGTCTGGTGCTCCCCCAGCTTGGGATGCAGGTCGGTGGTGGCCCACCGAACTTCCCAGCGCCCCTCGTCGCGGGCCATCTTCAGCTGGCCGTCATAGCTCCAGGTCCGGTTCTTGGGCAGGTGCCAGGTGAAGCGGTAGTCGACCGTGCCGGTGTCCTCGGCGTACTTGGCGCTGAGGACCTGCGCGTCCAGGTGGGTGGCCTGCAGGCCGGCCCAGGCGGCGTTGAGCGCTTCGCGGGCCTCGTTGGGGTTGTCGCTGAGCTGTGCGGCGGTCGCGGTGTCCCCGATCGCCAAGGCGCCGAAGAACTTCTCGGCGGCCGGGCCGGGGCCGTCGGGCCGCGGCGTGCAGCCGGACAGGCTTATCGCCGCGACGAGCAGCACGCTCGCGCCGGCCGAGGCTGCTGTTGCTTTTGTGACCATCGGTGCAAATGTTATGAACTGCTGCGCCCACACCAGCGCCGACACACCGAGACCCGACTGTTATGCACGTATTAAGGCCGGCCGCTCCCGTGCCGACTGTGCGGCAGGCCGCACGTTCGGTGCCGAGTGTGCGGCTGGCCGCACGCTCGCCAAGCAGCAACCTCAGTCCAGCAGGACCGTCGCGAAGTTGCCGACCTCGGCGAAGCCCACCCGGGCGTACGCGGCGCGGGCCACGGTGTTGAAGCTGTTCACATACAGGCTGGCGATCCGGCCGGTGGCCACGATCACGGCGGCCACCGTCGCGGTGCCCGCGGTGCCCAGCCCGAGGCCGCGCCACTCCGGGTGCACCCAAACCCCTTGGATCTGACCGACGCCCGGCGACTGCGACCCGACCTCGGCCTTGAAGATCACCTGGCCATGCTCGAAGCGGGCCCAGGCCCGGCCCGCCGCGATCAGGCTGGCCACCCGCCGGCGGTAGCCGCGACCGCCGTCACCGAGCCGCGGGTCGACGCCCACTTCGCCGATGAACATGTCGACCGCGGCGACCAGGTAGGCGTCCAGCTCGTCGGGCCGCACCTGGCGCACGCCGGGGTCGATGTCGCAGTTCGGGTGGCTGTTCAGCGCCATCAGCGGCTGGTGGTCGCGCACGTCGCGCGCGGGACCCCAGGCCGGCTCGAGGCGCTCCCACATCGGCATCACCAGGTCGGCCCGGCCGACCAGCGAGGAACAGCGTCGCGTCGCGCTCATCGCCTCGTCGGCGAAGGCGTTCAGGTCGGCCGGTCCGCCGCGCAGCGGGATGAGGTTGGCGCCGGCGAAGCACAGCGACTCGTCGGGGCCGCGGCGCGTC
>NZ_LZKR01000002.1 GCF_001672915.1 Mycobacterium sp. 1245805.9
CCGTCGGAGCCCACGCCGCTGGGGCTGTTGTCGGCGAAGCCCTGACCGCCCTGGCCGCCGTGGCCGCCCTGGCCGCCGGCGGCCCCGTTGCCGGCCTGGCCCCAGCGCCGCCGGCGCTGCCGCCGGTGCCGCCCTGCCCGCCGCCGCCGCCCTGGCCGCCCTGGCCACCCTTGGCGCCGGCGCCGGCCGAGTCGCCGCCCGCCCCGCCGGCCCCGCCAGTACCGCCGCCGCCCGCGTTGCCGCCGGCGCCACTACCGGCGGCACCCGTGCCACCGTTACCGCCGGCGCCGCCCTGGCCACCGGCCCCACCGCTGCCGCTGACGCCACCGGCCACTGCGCTGCCACCGCCGGCCCCGCCCGCACCGCCCGCACCGCCGTTGCCCGCGTCGCCACCGGCGGCCCCGGCGCCGGCGCTCACGCCATCCGCGCCCTTACCACCGGCACCGCCGGCGCCGCCGTTGCCCGCCGTGCCGCCGGAGCCGCCACCGCCACCGGTGCCGCCGTCCCCGCCTCTCCCCGCGCCGCCGCCGGTGTCCGCCCCGCCGACGCCGCCGGTGCCGCCCTGACCGCCTTGACCGGCGGTGCCGCCCGCGGTGCTGCCGGCCCCGCCGCCGCCACCGGTGCCGCCCGTTCCGCCGGCCCCGCCGGCGCCCACGCTCGCGCCGGTGCCGCCGGCCGCGCCGCCGCCACCGCCATGGCCACCTTGGCCGCCCGTGCCGCCGGCCCCGGCGTCGTTGCCGCCGTCATCGCCGACGCCGCCGCCACCCTGACCGCCCTGCCCGCCCTGGCCGCCGACCCCGCCGTTGCCGTTGCTCGCGGTCGCGCTCACGCCGCCGGACCCGCCGGCACCGCCGTCACCGCCGGTGCCACCGGTCCCGCCTTGGCCGCCGGGTGTGGTGCTGGCCGCACCGGCACCACCGTTGCCGCCCAGGCCGCCGTGGCCGCCTTGGCCGGCGCCGCCGCCGGGGCTGTCCGGGCCGCCGGTGCCGCCCTGGCCGCCTTGCCCGCCCTGACCGGCGCTATCGGCGGTGGTGGCCGCGGCTCCGCCCGTGCCACCGGTTCCACCGGTGCCGCCGGCGCCGCCGGCGCCCACGCTCGCGCCGGCGCCGCCGGCATCGCCGCCGCCTCCGCCGTTGCCGCCGAGGCCACCGATGCCGCCGGCACCGGCGTTGTTGGTGCCGTTATCGGCGACGCCGGCGCCACCCTGGCCGCCCTGCCCGCCCTGGCCGCCGACCCCGCCGTCGCCATATGTCGCGCCGGTGGCCGTGCCGCCGGTGCCGATGGCGCCGCCCGTGCCACCTTGCCCGCCTTGCCCGCCCTGCCCGGCGGTATCGCCGGCGGCGGCCGCGCCGCCGCCCATGCCACCGATGCCGCCGGTGCCGCCCCGGCCGCCGCTGCCGTCGGTTGCGCCGGCGACGGCGCTGCCGCCCAGACCGCCCGCACCGCCCTGGCCGCCGTGCCCGCCGGTTTGGCCGCTGCCGCCGGCCGGGCCCGCGAGGCCCTGGCCGCCCTGGCCGCCTTGGCCGCCGATGCCGCCCGCCCCGGCGGTGTCGCCCGGTGTGGTGGTGGCGCCGCCCTGGCCGCCCTGCCCGCCCTGGCCGCCGGTGCCGGCGTCACCGGCGATACCCGCAGACGCCGCGGCGCCGGCACCCGTGCCCGCGGCTCCGCCCGTCCCGCCGGACCCGCCCACGCCACCCGACCAGGTGACCACTGTCAACGCCGAACCGGCGCTCCAGCCGGAGGCGC
>NZ_LZKR01000003.1 GCF_001672915.1 Mycobacterium sp. 1245805.9
GCGACTGGATCGACCGCGGCGTCGGCGACCTCGCCCCGCTGTGGTCCGACGACGTGCTCAAGGCCGCGATCGACGCCGCGCACGCCCACGGCGCCCGCGTCACCGCGCATGTCTTCAGCGAGGACGCGCTGCCCGGCCTGATCAACGCCGGCATCGACTGCATCGAACACGGCACCGGGCTCACCGACGACACCATCGCCCTGATGCTCGCGCAGGGAACAGCGCTGGTGCCCACGTTGATCAACACCCTGGAAAACTTCCAAGGCATCGCGGACTCCGCGGCGCGCTACCCGGCCTACGCCGCGCACATGCGCGACCTGCTCGCGCGGTGCCCGGCGCGCACGGCGGCGGCGCGCGAGGCGGGCGTGCCGATCTACGCCGGCAGCGACGCCGGCAGCATGATCGCGCACGGGCGGATCGCCGACGAGGTCGAGGCGCTCAAGGGCATCGGCATGAGCGCGACCGAGGCGCTGGGCGCGGCGTGCTGGGACGCCCGTCGCTGGCTGGGCCGGCCCGGTCTCGATCACGGGGCGTCGGCCGACCTGCTGTGCTACTCCGAGGACCCCAGACGAGGCCCCGGCGTGCTGAACCGGCCGGACCTGGTGATATTGCGCGGCAAGGTCTTTCGGCCACATGGCTAGGCGCGCGCGGCGCCGCGATCGTGGTTAGGATCGCGTGATGGCGTTGGCCAGCGGCGCGACCTTCGCCGGTTACCTGGTCGCGCGGAGGCTGGGTGCTGGAGCGACTGGTGCGGTCTACCTTGTCCAGGACCCCCGTTCGTCGCGCTGGAAGGCGTTGAAGGTCCTGGCGCCGGCGTTGTCGGCGGACGGCGAGTTCCGCCGGAGGTTTTGGGCGGACCACCCGATCGCGACGAACCTGTATCACCCGAACATCGTCGAGGTCCGCGACCGCGGCGAGTTCGA
>NZ_LZKR01000004.1 GCF_001672915.1 Mycobacterium sp. 1245805.9
CCGGCCGGTCGCGTCGACCGCGTTGATCAAGAGGTTCTGTTTGTCGGCGAAATGCTTGAGCAGCGGCGGGAATTCGGTGAGGACCCGATCGATGACGTCCGAGCGGGGACCGACATAGGCCAGCAGCCGGTTGGTCGAGTCGATTGCTCGGGTGATGTCATCGGTCTGCTCGTTGAGCCGGGCGGTGAACGTGTCCAGCTTGCCGAGGAAGGCGCGGATCTGGTCGGCCCGCCCGTGCACGACGTTGTAGACCTCGTTCTGCAGGGTTTCGAGGTTCGGGATGCCGCCCCCGCGCAGGATCATGGCGAGACTGGCCAGCGTCTGCTCGGTGGTGGGGTAGGCCGACGCATTTTGCAGCGGGATGGTGTCGCCCGGCTTCAGCGGTTCCGGCGACGGGTTGGGCGGCGCGGCCAGCTCGATGTGCTGGGAGCCCAGCAGGCTGGTCTGCCCGATCTTGGCGGTCGCGTTCCGGGGCAACTTGACGCTCTTGTCCACCCGCAGCGTCAGCGTGGCCACCCAGTTCTTCAGGGCGATCGCGCGCACCGTGCCGACGAAGACGTCGGCGACGCGCACCCGGCTGTTGTCGTTCAGGGCCAGCGTGTCGGGCATCTGCACGTAGATGACGTAGGAGCCGGGCCCGCTGCCCGGGCCGCCCGGCATCGGCACGTTTGCGATTCCGTGCCACTTCGCGCACGACGTCAGCGCCGCGGTGGCGACCAGCAGGGCCACCGCCTGCCGCGCCCGGTACCGGACGCGTATGCCGAAGGCGCGCAACGTATTCACGATCCCAGTCCCGCCGATGCGGCCGCGTCGGCGGGCGCGGGTGTCGGGGCGACCGGTCCGGGGATCACGCCCGGCCCGGGTGGCGGCGGTGGGATCGGCACCTGCGGGGCGCGCACGCCGATGGGTGGCAGCACCGGGTACTCGTCGTAGGCGTTCGGCGGTCCCGGCGGCGTCTGCAGCCCCGACTGTGGGGGCGCGATGTCCGGGCCGCCCATCAGTTCGGCGAGCGAGTCGGGGGTCAACAGGCCGGCGGTGATCGGCCCCACCTGCTGCCCCTGCATCCCCGGGGCGACGACCCAGCCGGGCTGGGTGTTGCGGTGCGACAGCGGGGTATCGGGGACCCAGATCCCGGGCACGGTCGTGTCCTTGTACCCGTTCGGCGGCTGCAGCCGGGGCTCCGAGTAGGCGACCTCCTTGGGCAGCGTCTCGGCGGTGGAAAACAGGTTCAGCCCGAAGGGCAGGTAGTTGAACTTGATCGCGTCGAGGACCGGCGCCAGGTATTGCGCGCACAGTTCGGCGGAATCCTGGTAGCCCAGCCGGCTGCCGGCCTGAATCATGCTGCACACGAACTGCATCGGGTTCGCGAAGTTCGGGATCGCCGGGATGGACATGACCGCGCCGTGCGACGGGTGGTAGATCTGGCTGAGGTTCGTCTCCAGCGTCGGCAGGACGTGCAGGGCCGTCTCCAGACCGTTCAGCGGATCGGGCTGGACCAGCGTGTTGGTCAGGGTGGCGAGGTTGTTGACGTCGGTGGCCAGCACGCCGCGGTTCTTGTCCAGGAACGGCCGCAGCGTGCCGAGCAGGGAATCGAATTGCTGTATCGCAGTTGCCAGCTCACGATCGGACCCGGTCAGCTTGTCGGTGAACTGGGCCAGGTTCTGGTTCAGTGCGACGAACTGCTGGTCGTCTTTGTGCAGGGCGTTGACGAACTGCGCCAGGCTGTGCACCACGGCGAAGAAGTCGCCGCGGCCCTCGTTCAGGGCGGTCAACGCCCGCGACAGGCTGTTCAGCGTGGTGTTGATCTGCTTGCCCTTGCCGGCCAGCCCGTCCGCGAACGATTCGATGGCGTCACCGAACGGGCCCTTGGGCTGCTCGGGTGTCGGCCCCAATTTGTTGATGACGTTGGCGACGCTCTGGCTTAGTTGGTCCCACTCCGTCGGGACCTGCGTGCGCTCGATGGGGATCACCGCGTTGTCGCCCATCACCGGGCCGCCCTTGTAGGGCGGCTCCAACTGAATGTTGCGTGACGCCACCAGGGTTGGGTTCACGATCACGGCGGACGCGTTGGCGGGCACCTTGTACTTGTTGTCGTAGTGGAACGTCACCTTCATCTTGTCGCCGGCGGGCTCGATCTTGTCGACCGAACCCACGCGGACGCCCATGATCTGCACCTTGTCCCCGGCATAGAGCGCGTTCGCCTCGGGGAAGTACGCGACCACCGTATTGGTCGTCAACTTGTTGTAGAGCCGCAACCCGAGGAACCCGGCGAGCACGGCCAGCGCCACCACCAGCAACCCGACGACCCTGCGGGCCCTCAGGTGGCGAAATGCGTTGAAGGCACTCAATTCTGGCTACCTCCCGTGATACCGCTACCTCCCGTGCCGCCGGGGTTGATGAAGGGGGCCGGCAGCTGGTTCCCCGGTCCGGGCGGCGCGGGTGGCCCCGGCGGCAGGGCGGGCGCGAATGTCGACGGCGGCGGCAGTGGGCCGGCGGGTTGCAGGTTCTCGGTGCGCGCGCCCGGCGGTGCCTGGGTGGGCAGCGGCACGGGTGTGCCCGGCACGTCCGGCGGCGGATCACCCGGGCGCCCGGCGATCGCGATCCCCGGCGTCGGGGGCAGGCCGTCCGGGTTCGGCGGTGCGGCCTGCACGTCCATCGGTGCCGGGAAGCTGCCGCCGAACGGGCCGACGTTAACGCCCGTGCACGGCAACGGGTTCCACGGCCGCGGCAGCGCGTCGGCCGGTGGGGTGTACGAACACGCCGTTCCCGGCGGGACGGCCGGCCCCGGATGATCCGGCGTGCCCTCCAGCACCGGAGGTGCCGGCGGTGGCGCCCCGTTGGGGAACCGGGTCCCGTTCGGGTCGGGCCAGCGGAACTCGGGCAGCCCGGCGCTGCGCCAGAAGTCCTCGGGGTCGATGCCACGCTTCTTGAACGCGGCGTCGACGAACGGCTGCAGGATCCAGTACGGCAGCAGGTTCGACAGGACGATCTTGAAGTACGGACCCGATGCGACGGATTCCCCCAGCGATGCGGCGAATTGGCTGACGTAGGTGAGGGTTTGAGCCAGGTCGTCCCTGCGCGCCACCAGCACGTCGGTGATGGCATGCAGCTGCTCCAGCACGGGGTTGAGGCTCGGGTTGTCGTTGATGAACCCCTGCACCTGCGTCGAGAAGGCGGAGACGTTTTGCAGCAGGGTGTCGATTGCCCGGCCCCGCTCGTTGAACGCGACCAGCAGCGTCTTCGCGTTGACCAGCAACCGGTTGACCTGTTCGCTGCGGTCACCGAGCACGCCGGCCACCTGGTGGGCCTGCGCGAGCAGGTGCTTGATCTGTTCGTCGCGCTTGCCGATGGTGTCGGAGAATTTAGTCAGACCGTCGAGCGTGGCGCTCAGGTGTGGGTAGGTCTGGTCGATGGTCTGCGACAACACGTTCAGCGAGCGCTTGACGGTGTCGATGTCCCAGCCGGCGGCGGCCCTGGTGATGTCGAAGTTCGCGTCGTAGAGCTGATAGGGGGTGGTGCTTTGGCTCAGCGGCAGGACGCTGCCCGGCTGCAACGTCTGGGTTCCTCGCGGCTCGATCTCGAGAACTTTTTTGCCCAGGATGGTGTCGGTCTTGATCGCGAGCCGGCTCTCGGTGCCGATGGTGTTGGCGCCGATGTTGAACTTGATCAGGACATGGTCGCCGTCGATGTCGAACGACTCCACCTTGCCGACATTCACGCCGGTGATGCGCACCTTGTCGCCCTTGTTCAGTTGGCCGGTGTCGGTGAATTGACCGTAGAAGCTCGGGCTGGCGAAGATCATCGGCACGCTGGTGAAGCTTTGGCCGACGAGTACGCCGAGAATCAACACCGTGATGCCCATGAGACCCACACGGCTGCGGTTGAATTCGGTCAGCGTTCTCATTGCGGTGAGCACCTGCCCGTGGGCTGCTGCCAGATCCTGACCGTCCGGACCGGACCGCCGGCCTGCAGCCCGTTCCACTTGATCGTCAGGTCACAGAGGTAGAAGTTCACCCAGTCGCCGTATAGACCGATGCTGCGTCCGATCAGGTTGAGCGCGGTCGGCGTCTTGTGGATCAGGTCGCTGAGCTGATCGCGTTGGTCGACGAGCGGCCCCTGGAGCGCCTGCAGGTAGTCGATCTCCTTGTGCAGTAGGGCGCGGTTGTCGGCCAGCAGGTTGGCCACGGTCCCGGCGGCGTTGCTGATGTTCGCGGTGCCGGCCGCCAGCGGGTCCGCGTGGTTTTTCAGCCCGGTGATCAACCGCTCGAAGTTGTCGATCGTCTGGTCGAACTCCTTGCGATGCCGAACCGTGGTGTCCAGCACCACATTCAGGTTCTTGACCACCTCGCCGATCGCCTCGTCGCGTTCGGCGAGGTGAGAGGTCAGCTGCGCGGTCTGGTCGAGGATGTCGTTGATGGTGCCGCCCTGACCCTGGAACACGGTGATGATCGCCGAGGCGATGGTGTTGACCTTCTCCGGATCCAGCGCCCGGAACAGGGGTTTGAAACCACCGATCAGGGCGTCGAGATCCAAAGCCGGTGACGTTCGGGACAGCGGGATGAATCCACCCGGCGGCAACACGCGGTCGGCACCCGCCCCGTCGCCGCGTTTGAGTTCCAGGAAGCGGTTGGCGAACAGGTCGAGGTAGCGGATCTGCGCCGTCGTCGACTGGTAGAGCGGAATCGAGCGGTCGACGGCGAAGTCCACCTGCGCCTTTCGGCCACCGTCGACCAGCCGCACCTTCTTGACCTTGCCGACCTCCACGCCGGAGGCGCGGACGAACTGGCCGTCCTTGAGGCCGCTGGCATTGCTGAACTCCGCGGTATAGCTGTTGGTGCGGCTGAAGCGCAGCTGGGCGAACACGACCACGATCGAGACGGTGATCAGCGCCAGCACCAACGAGACGATGCCGAGCTTGATGGCGGAGCCGGTGAGTTTCATGAATTCATCGCTGTCATGGGTTGATCGTGTTGTCCCCGACTTGCCGGCCCCACACGTACTCGATGGCGTACGGCGAGCCGGTATCCAGATGGTTGTACGGCGCAAGACTGGCGCCGGTGTCCAGCACCAACTCGGGCGCGGGCCACAGGTCATGGGTGATCGCCTGCCAGCAACCCGGTGCGCCCCCCGGCCCGCCGCGGGCGTTCACCCGCGGCAGATTGTCCGGGAACACATAGGGATTCGGCGCCCCGCCCACCAGCCCGGCCAGCCCGAGGAGGCCCATGGTGGCCACCGTGCCGGCCAGTCCCGGGAGCGTCAGGATGCCGCCCAACCCCGACGTCAGTTCGGTCATGGTTCGCAGCGCGTAGCCGTTGCCGCCGCCCGTCGTCGCGAAGGCCGCGGGTTCCTCGTCGTAGTAATTGCGGATGGTGCAGAAGAATTCGGGGCTGTAGGTGTCGAGCAGCTGGGCGGTGGGCACCAGATCCGCGACGCCCCGCTGGAAGTAGGGCCCGCCACGGGCGAAGATGTCTTCACCCGTGTTGCCCAACCCGGCCGCGGCCAGCAACGCGGCGTCCAGGTCGGCCTCCTGCCGGTGCAGCGTGCGCGCCGTGACCACCGCATGGTTGAGGGAGTCCAGCAGGTCCGGTGCGGCGTTGGCATAGGTGTCGCCCAGCGATGCCAGCCGCTGAATGTCGTGGCGGATCTGCGGCATTTGCGGATTGATGTCGTCGAGGATGGCGTTGCCGTTGACGATCGATTGCCCGAACTTGTCGCCCAGCCCGGTCAATGCCTGTGCGGCCGCGGCCAGCGTGAGGTTCACCTTGACCGGGTCCACCTTGTCCGCGATCGAAGTGATCGTCCCGAACAGCGTGTTGAACTCCGTCGTCACCGACCGCGCCTCGATCACCTGATTCGTGGTAACGCGTTGCGGCGTCGGGTTTTTCGGTGAGGTCAACGACACATATTTGTTGCCGAACACCGTGGTCGCCTTGATATTGGCCTCCACGTTGGCCGGGATCAGGTCGATGTACTTGGGTTCGACGTCCAAGACGAACTTGGCCGCCGGCACGCCATCACGCTGGATCTGCGAAATGCTGGCCACCCGGCCGATTTCCACCCCGTTGTAGGTGACCTTCGAATTCGGATCCATCACCAACCCCGAGCGGGGGGCCACCATCGTCAGCGGCGTCTTCGGCGCGAGCCGGCCCCGGAACTGCAGCCACACGAACGACAACACCACCGCGGCGACCACCAAGAACACCACGGCCGCCGTCTTGTACGGCGGGATCCGCGGCGGGTGGTCCTTGATTTGCGGGGTCGGGGCGGTTCGGGTTGTCATCGACGGCTACACCGTGAGGTTGAAGTTCGGGCTCTTGCCGTAGACGGCCATCGCGGTCAGGACGACCACGACGACGATCGTGATCAACGACAGCCGCATCGACCGGCCGACGGCTTCACCGACGCCGACCGGCCCGCCGCTGGCGGTGTAGCCGTAGTAGCAATGCGTGGTCATCACGACCACCGCGACTAGGATCACCTCCGCGAACGACCAGCCGACGTCGTTGAGACGCAGGAATGTGTGGAAGTAGTGGTTGTACGTGCCGGCGGACTGCCCGTAGAAGAAAACGGTCGTGACCTGCTGGGACACGAAGGCCAGGGTGATCGCCAGCCCGTAGAGCGGGATGATGACGACGAGACCCGCCACCACCCGGGTGGACGCCAAGAAGGCGACCGACCGGATGCTCATCACCTCCAGCGCGTCGATCTCCTCGCTGATGCGCATGGCGCCCAGTTCCGCGGTGGCGCCGGCTCCGACCGTTGCGGCCAACGCTTGGCCGGCGGCCACCGGCGCCACGAACCGCACATTGACCAGTGCGGCCAAGAATCCGGTGAACGCCTCGACGCCGATGTTGCCCAGCGTCGCGTAGCCCTGGATGGCCACCAGCGAGCCCGCGGACAGGGTGATGAAGCCGACGATGGCGGCGGTGCCACCGACCACGGCCATCGCCCCGGTGCCCATCCCCATCTGGGCGACCATCCGCAACATCTCTTTGCGGTAGCGGCGCATGGCGAAAGGGATCTGGCCGACGGCGGTCAGGGCGAACCAGACCATCTGCCCGATCTCGACCAGGACCCGGGCTGGGGCGTCCCCGTATCGGCGGAGGCTGTCGCGCGTGAAACGGACCCGCAGTCTGGAAGGTGCTGCTGTGGTTGCGGTCGTTGCCATCAGCGCCCCGTTCCGAACCGGACACCGATGGTCGTCAGGGCCGCGTTCACCGCGAACAACGCGATGAAGCACAGCACCACCGTCTCGTTGACGGCGGTGCCCAGGCCCTTGGACCCGCCACGGACGATCAGGCCGCGATAACAGCCGACCAGGCCGGCGATCAGCCCGAACGTCGCGGCCTTGATGAACGCGATCGTCACCTCGGGCAGGCCGGTCAACGCCGTCAACGTGGAGAGGTAGGCGCCGCTCGAGACGTTCTGCAGGTAGACGCTGAAGAGGTAGCCGCCCCCCAGCCCGACGGCGACCACCAGGCCGTTGAGCAGCACCGCGACCATCGTCGAGGCGACGACGCGCGGCACCACCAGCCGGTGGATCGGGTCGATGCCCAACACCTCGAGGGCATCGATCTCCTCGCGGATGGTGCGCGCGCCGAGGTCGGCGCAGATGGCGGTCCCCCCGGCACCGGCGACCACCAGCACGGTCACTATCGGGCCGAGCTGGGTGACCGCGCCGATCGCGGCACCGGCACCGGAGACGTCGGCGGCGCCGATCTCGGCCAGCAGCAGGTTGAGCGTGAAGATGAGCAGCACGGTTTCCGGGATGGACACCGCGATCGTCGGCAGCAGCGATACCCGCATGAGGAACCAGCCGGTCCAGATGAACTCGCGCCACTCGAACGGCTCTTTCAGGGCCTTGCCGGTCAGCACGCACATCCGAAAGAACCCGCCGGCCACTTCCGTGCCCGGCCGGATCCGTTGGCCCACTTTGCCGGCGAACGAGTGCGTGGTGGTCATCGGCGCGGCCCCCGAGGCGAAGGCCTAACGGATCGCGACTCTGCTGCGGGCCGTTCCGGTGAGCTGCGCGGCCGCCCGGGGGAGGGGCGGGGGCATCGGGCGTGGCTCCGGTTCGCCGCGTCGCCCGTAGCGGCACCGTTCCCCCAAACGCAAAGCCGCGCAGCGCATTTCGAACTCAGTCGGATTGGGGACGCTTGCCGGCTGCCGTGCCTCACGAGGGGGCCGAAACCGTGGCCCTCCCAAGCGGCGTCCCGGGTCCCCGCCCTGCGACCCCACGCCGCCATCGTTTGCGCCACGCTGCAACTATTGCATTAGACCGTACGTGCGGTCAATAAATCGCAAAACTCCTCGGCTTTCGCCCAAAACATGGGGCGCGATCCGCGGATCGTCTCGATTTCCCGCGGCTTTTGCGCTTCATTCCGACTGCCCGGCGCGGGGCGGCGGGGCGTTATGTATTCACGCCGCCTGTCGGCGAATTCAGCTCCCGCGCAAAGCGTTCCGCAGACCGGACGTCAGCGTCGGTCGGCCGTGACCGCGGCGAGGCACTCACGCACCACCGAGACGACGTCGGCGGACGGGTTCGCCCACTTGCGCAGGCCCAGCCGGTCGAGCAGGAGCCCGCCGAGGAACACGTCGACGAAGGCGGCCCCGACTTCTTCGGGTGTCCGGGAATCGGCCGGATCGAACCACACCCACATCCACTCCAGCGATCCCCACAACTGCAGCGCCGCCAATTCGACGTCCACGTCTCGGAACACGCCGCTGTCTATCCCGTTGCGGATTTCGTCGATCGCGTGTGTTTGCAACTGATCGCGCAGCTTGCGCACGTGCTGCATCGCCGGGTCGTCGGAGAGCTGAACCACCTCGCGCTGGCTCGCAACCGTCGCGTGGCGGGCGCTCACTTGCAGCAGCGCGGAGGCGTAGATGATCGCGGCAATGCGTTCGTGCGGCCCGGCCAGACGGTCCCATACCATCCGCAGCACGTCGAGCTGCAGGGCGAGGTGGGTCTCTTCGAGCTCCCGCAACATCTGGGCCTTGGTACCGAAGTGATGAACGATCGTGCCCTTCGACATACCGAGTTCGTCGGCGATGTCGCCGATATTCGTTCTGTCATAGCCACGTTCGGCGACATAGCGGACGAACGCGTCCAGAATCTCGCTACGCCTGCCAGGCGACCTGGGCATCTTCAACCCTTCGGCATAACTAACCGTACGAACGGTCTATCATAGCGGCCGGCGACGCGAATACAGGTAACGGTTTGGTCAGCGGTGCCGGCGGCGTGTCGCACCGGACCCATCCGGTGCCGTCACGACATACATGTTCTCGCCGGGCGCGGAGTTGATCTCACCCGCGGCGTACACGGTCAGAAGTTCGGAGCCGTCACGATCGGCGACGCACACATAGGCGTCCGTCTCGGCGTCGTATTCGAAGCCTTCCCAAGCCAATACGAAGGCTAGGCAGTCGCCGTTGCGGTCCAGAACGACGAGCTTGTGCACACCGGATTCCTTCAATACTTCGGCATCATGGCCGCGTCCTTGAGGGCCGTGGTTGTCGGTGACCGCTAGGCTGTCCAACATCTGCGTACTCCCTTAGCGAGGGCGTTGCGAACCTGCACCAGACGTTTCTCCCCGATACCGCCTCCGACCAGGGCATTTCGGCCCCTGTCAAGGGGTCGTAAGTCGCTTGCCAAAAGCGGACGGTGGCGTTAATGCCGGGGCGTTCGCGTTCCTCGGGTCGCGGGTTCCGCACCGACCGCACGCCGACCGGCCTTCGTCGGGCGAAGCGCGACCAGCAGCACGCCGGCGGCGAAGAGCGCCGCGGTGACCCATGGTAAGCGGCCGTCCGGCGCGAACCCCGCGTAGGCGAAGAAATGCAGGCCAGCGGCGGCCAGCGCGGCGCCGACCAGCATGAACACTTCCCCCCAGCGTTCGGTGAGGGGCACACCGAGCATGGGCAGCGGGGCCGCGAAAAGGCGCCGCAACGACCACAGCAACACGAGCTCGACCGCCGTCACCACGCCGAGTACGACCACCCACTCGAGCCGGGCCAGCCACCACAGCCCCGTTCCCTCGGGCGGTTGGGGGAGCAGGCAGGCCGGATACGCGACGATCGCGACGATCACGACCGGGATCATGTGCCAGAGGTAAAGCGCCATCACGTTGTTGTTTCCAACGGCCAGCGCCCGCTTGACCCAACCGGCGTGCAGCACCCGGTTCAGCGCGGGCGCGAGCGCGATCGCCAATCCGCCCTGCGCGCATCCGAACGCCAGAAGCGCCGCGGTGGGTGGCGTCGTGTTGTCGATCGTCTGCCCGGGAACGCCGATCATGCTGACCGGATACATACCCAGCCCGATCAGCAGCGCCAGCGCGATCGCCGAACAGGCGGCCAGCACCGCCGCTCTCCGGCCGCCCAGTAGCCCTCCGCGCCAAGCGATCCCGAGCTGGTAGAACGTCCCCCAGCACAGCAGGTAGTTGACCCAGCCAAGGTTGTGCACGTGGGCACCGATCGACAGCGCGTCCACCGCCACCACCCCCACCGCCAACGCCGCCGGCGCCAGGAGGCCCCAACGCCGGTGTGCGGCAACCGCAATCGGGGTCAGCGAGACGACGATCAGGTAGACGGCCAGGAACCACAGATGCATGGCCACCGCCCACCCCGCGTATTCCAGCGTCGTAGCGGAAAGGTGGCCGAGGTCGAGCACCGCCACCAGCACCAACACCAGCGCCACGTAGACCGCCGTCGGACCCAGCACGCGGGCCAGCCGGTGCCGAAGCCAGATCTGGCGCGACACACCGTCGGTTTCGCGCCGATGCGTCCAGGACAACGCACCGGCGTAGCCGGCGACCAGAAAGAACACGGGGACGGCCTGGAAGGGCCAGGTCAGCCACTGGGTCCACGGTATGTCGACGAGCGGGTTCTGCCGACCGAAGGATCCGTCGTGATAGGTTACCGAGCCGGCCAGCCAATGGCCCAGCACGATCAGGATCACACCCGACACGCGATAGAAGTCGACCGCCAGATTGCGGGCCGGTCGCGCTGTGTCCTGCACGAGCGCAACGGTACCCGCCCGGTGGCCCTGAGGAGCCCGGCGCACAATGGGGCCCATGAAACGGGCTCATCTCGCACAACTCGAAGTCGGACGCCTCGGCCTGGGCGCGATGGGCATGTCCGTCGCGTACGCCGGCGCCGGCACCGACGACGCCGAATCCATCCGCACCATCCATCGCGCCATCGACCTCGGCGTCACGCTGATCGACACCGCCGAGGTCTACGGGCCCTACGTCAACGAGGAACTCGTCGCCCGCGCCCTGCAGGGCCGGCGCGATCGGGTGGTGCTGGCAACCAAGTTCGGCCTGATCTCGCACACCGGCCGTAACGGCCTCGATAGCAGCCCCGCCAACATCCGCACCGCGGTGGAGGGCTCCTTGAAGAGGCTGGCGACCGACCGCATCGACCTCTATTACCAGCACCGCCTCGATCGCGAGACCCCGATCGAAGACACGGTCGGAGCGCTGGCCGAGCTGGTGGCGGCCGGAAAGATCCGGCACATCGGCCTTTCCGAGGTGGGCGTGAACACCGTTCGCCGCGCCCACGCAGTGCATCCCATCACCGCCGTGCAGTCCGAGTACTCGTTGTGGACCCGCGACCCCGAAGAGGGTGTGCTAGATGTGCTGCGCGAACTGGGAATCGGGTTCGTCGCCTATTCGCCGCTGGGCCGCGGCTTCCTCACCGGCGCGATCCGCTCCACCGGGGAACTTCCCGACACCGACTTCCGCAAGACCCACCCACGCTTCTCCGATGAGAACTTCCAGCACAACCTCAGGAGCGCGGACGAAGTGCGCGACATCGCCGCCGACGTCGGCGCGACTCCCGCACAGGTCGCCTTGGCCTGGCTGCTGGCGAAAGGTCCCGACATCGTGCCCATTCCGGGAACCAAGCGCGTGACGCGCCTCGAAGAAAACGTTGCCGCCGACGCGGTCGATCTCACCCCCGACCACTTAGCGAGGCTCGACCGACTCACCCCGGCCGCCGGGGACCGAAGCGCCCAAGCGACACAACAATGGATCGACCGCTAGTGGCGGCCAACAAGAAGCTGGTGATCGGGGCCAGCGGTTTCTTGGGATCGCATGTCACGCGCCAGCTCGTCGCCTCGGGCGCCGACGTGCGAGTCATGTTGCGCCGCACCAGTTCCACCCAGGGGATCGACGACCTGTCCGTCGAGCGCTGTTACGGGGACGTCTTCGACGACGACGCCCTGCGTGCGGCGATGGCGGAGTGTGATGTCGTGTACTACTGCGTGGTCGACGCCCGGATGTGGCTGCGCGATCCGGCGCCGCTGTTTCGCACCAACGTCGACGGGCTGCGCCACGTGCTCGACGCCGCCCTGGGTGCTGACCTGAAGAAGTTCGTATACACCAGCACCACGGGTTCTTTGGCGATCAGCGACAGCCGGCCGGTCACCGAAGACGACCCGCACAACTGGGACGAGGGCGGCCCCTACATCGAGGCCCGGGTGGCGGGGGAGAACCTGCTGCTGTCGTACGCGCGGGAGCGGGGGCTGCCCGCCGTGGCGATGTGCATTTCCACCACCTACGGCCCCGGCGATTGGGCGCCGACGCCGCACGGCTCCCTGATCGCCCTCGTCGCCAAGGGACGATTCCCGTTCTATTTCGGCTACTCGTCGGAGGTCGTGGGCATCGAGGATGCCGCCAGGGCAATGCTTTTGGCGGCGGAACGGGGACGAAACGGCGAGCGCTACATCGTCTCCGACCGATACATGAGCGGCCGGGAGCTGCACCGGATCGCCGCCACCGCCGTGGGCAGGCGCCCGCCGCGCATCGGCATCCCGATGGCGGCGCTGCGCGCCGGTGCGCGCGTCAACGATCTGGCGGCGCGGCTGCTGCGTCGCGATCTTCCGTTCGCCTACGCGGGAATTCGCATGGCGGAGCTGATGTCGCCCCTCGACCACGGCAAGGCCGAACGCGAACTCGGATGGAAACCCGAACCCGTCGAAGACTCGATCCGCAAGGCCGCGGTCTTCTTCGCTTCCCGCGGGTAGCCCTTACTCCGTGGCGGCCAGCGCCGCCGGGCCGTACTTCTTCTCGATCAACGCCCACGGATCGGCGTAGCGGCCCCGGCCCTCTAAGCGGCGCTGCAGCTTGAGGACGGCGCGCAGCACCGGTCGCAGGATCGGGCCCAGTGCGCGCAGGACGATGCGCATGCGGCCCTGGGATTCGGCGACCCAGGCCGTGGTCTCGCGCCAGTCGTGCTCCTGGAAGTCAAGCAGCGCTTGGGCTTCCGTGGTGTCGAACCATCCGGTGAAACTCCAGCCGCGGTCGTCGCCGGGGTCGCCGGGCAGGCTCGCCGAGGGGCCGAGCCGCCCCAGGCCTGCGGCGGTCATCAGGTCGTCCTCGAGGTCGCGCTGCAGCATCACATACGATTCGTTGCCGCCGATGAGCAGCACCTTGCCGGAGATCGCGGCTCCGCGGTCGACGGCGTTGGCGAACGCCAGCGCCACGTCGCGCGCGTCCACCGTGTGGATGCGGTTGTCGCCGGGTATCGAGCGCATCAGGGCCAGGTGGTCGCCGCTGATGCCCGCCTGGGTGTCCGGCGAAATGACCCCACCCAAGCGGAACAGCGCATACGGCAGGCCGCTGGCCCGGATCGCCGCCTCGGCCAGCACCTTGTCCTCGCCGTACTGGTCGATCGGCTGCACCGGCGTCTCCGGGGTGATCCGCTCGGGGTAGCGGTGCGGATTGCGCGACCCGTAGACCGCCGCGCTGGAGGCCATCAGAAACAGCGGGGGATCGGGCAGCTGGGCGGCCGCCGTCAGCAGGGTCTCGGTGCCCCCGACGTTGACCCGCCTGGCCAGCGCGGGATTGCGATACGACGCCGGCGAGATGACGGCGGCGAGGTGGATGATCGCCATGGGCCGATGGGTCGCGACCAGGTCGCCCACCGCCTCGGGGTCCAGCAGGTCGATGTAGGCGGGAATCAGCCTCCCGCCGCCCTCGGACAGCTCGGCCGCGGCGGCGACGGTCTTGTCCGTCCGCAGGTCGGTGGCGACGACCGTCCGTCCCCGGTCCAGCAGGATTTGCGCGCATCTCCTGCCGACCTGGCCGAACGCGCCGGTGATCAAAATGGTGCCAGTGCTCATCGGCGTATCACTGCTCCATCAGTCTGCCGGCGACCTTGGTGGCTAGCCGCCGGATGCGGTCGGAGACATAGATCGAGAACAGCGGCGTGACGATGTCTTCTCGCAGCCGAGTCAGCTTGGAGCTCTTGATAAGCCAGCACCCGTCGATGTTCTCGTAGGTCTCGTGGTAGTGGCCGTACCCGACCAGGGTCACGCCCGGCCCGAAGCGAACCACATCTTGCAGGGCCCACACCCCGCGCGCCGTCGTCGCCGACGTCAGCTCGATCTCGGGTGCGTGCACCTGGTGCGCCGTCGCCTGCGCGGGGCGTCCGATGCCCTTGCGGGTGAACGCCACGAACTCGTCGGCACCGACGATCAGCTTGCCGCCGGCCTCGGACGTGTCGCTGACGAAGTCGTCGGCGAACAGCGCCCGCCACGCCGCCCAGTCCTTGGTGTCGAGGTACCGGCAGTAGCGGGCTTTGAGCTGTTTGATGGCCTCGATCGCCGCCAGCGCGGTGGCGTGATCTTCGGCGGTCCGCTCCGTCATCGCAGGGGCCTTGCGTGACACTTCACCCCAAAACTGTAACCCTTCACCCTTTGAAGTAGACGATCTGGTGTGTGGTGGCCAGCAGCACCCCGTCCCGGCTCCATAACTGTGCGCTCTGGTCGAAGTAGCCGCCGGAGAAGCGGTTGGCGTGGGCGGTGGCCAGGACGAAGTCGCCTTTGACGGCGTCAAGCTGGTCCTGATCGGCAAGGAAATAGGTCGTCAACGAGATCGTCCCCGCCGGGGCGACGCCGCCGCGGCGCAGGAAGACCCGCGGATAGAAGACGTCGCTGAGGGCGGCCAGCGCCGGATAGTCGACGGGGCGTTGCGCCTTGTCACGCACCCACAACGTGGTCGTCGACGCCGGACTGGGTTGCCCGTCGGCGCCCGGGAGCGGGCCTTCGACGAATCGCATGTCGTACAGGTCCGCCCAACGGACGACGTGACCCATGCTCCTGGGTGCGATCCCTTCCGGCGGCGGCGCGCCCGGCGGGCGGGCTTCGGTGTCCGCCCAGCTCTCACGGATCGTCGCGAACACCGCCGTCGCCGTGGCCTTGGCCTGGCCGTCCTGGCCGAGCTCGACATTCCAGTGCTGATTCGTGCGGTTTGTGCGGACGACCCGAAGCGACAGGTCGAAGCCGCCGTCGGCGACCGGCGCGGCGAAGTTGACCGTCAACGCCAACGGCTCACCGATGCGCTCGGGGTGCGTGTCGATGGCCCGCACGATGGCGGCTGCGGTGATCCCGCCGAACGGGCCCACCATGTTGGCCCATTCCGGATGGGTCGCGCCCCGCCTGACGTCGCCGTCGATCACGTCGAGGTCGAGGGCGTTGTCAAAAGGGTGTGTGCCGGTCACGCGGATTCCTTGATGGCCATAGCATCGGGCAGTGGTCGCATGCCGATGCGAGTCGTCGGCAGACTACTTCCCGCCGGGCCTGGCCGCCGGGTGGGGTCATGGCTGGTGCCACAGTCGCGTCGTTATGACGCCAACGTGAGGAGGCGGGTTTTCGCATGAGCATTCCCGACCGTCAGCGCGCGATGGTGATGCCGGGACCCGGCGCGCCCCTCGAGACCGTGGACAGGCCCGTCGACGAGCCCGGGCCGGGGCAGGCGCTGGTCAGGGTGAGGGCGTCGAGCCTGAACTTTCACGACAACGTCAACCTCATGGGGCTCCTGCCGGGCCCGTGGCCGCGCGTGCCGATGAGCGACGGTGCGGGCGAGGTCGTAGCGGTGGGCCCCGAGGTAGACGGGCTCCAAATTGGCGACCGCGTCATGGGGGCGTTCCACCCCGGATGGCTGGATGGGCCGCCCACACCGGAATCGAAACGGGAGCTGCCCGGCGACACCGAGGACGGGTGGTTGCAGCAGTACCGCGTCGCCGACGCGGCGGGTCTGGTCCGCACGCCCGGGCACCTCAGCGACGTCGAAGCCGCGACCGTGCCGTGCGCCGGGGTGACGGCCTTCAGTGCGCTGATGGAAGCGAACATCGGTGCCGGCGACGTCGTGGTGACCCAGGGAACCGGCGGCGTATCGCTGTTCACGGTCCAGCTCGCCCGGGCATTGGGCGCCACGGTGATCTTGACGTCGTCGTCCGACGACAAGCTGAAAATCGGATCCGAGTTGGGTGCAACGCATCTCGTCAACTACCGCGAAACCCCGAACTGGGAGGCCGAGGTGAAGCGACTGACCGCGGGCCGGGGCGCGGACCTGATCGTCGACCTCGGCGGGCCCGCCACGGTGGCGCAGTCGGTGCACTCGGCGCGGGTGGGCGGCACGGTCGCGGTGATCGGCGTCCTCAGCGGATTCGACACGGCGCCCATCTCGGTCGCGGAAGTAATGCTCAACAACCTGCGCATCGTCGGAATCACGGTAGGCAGCGTGCGCGCACACCGCGCGCTGTGCGAGTTGATATCCGCAACCGGCATCAAGCCCCACATCAGCCACACCTTCGACTGGCAGCAGCTGGACGAGGCGCTGGCGGTGATGCGTGCCGGCGAACACGTCGGCAAGATCGCCATCACCATTCCATGACGAAACCAGCGGAAGGCAACATGACGGATTCTCCCTCGAAGCTCATCGACGCCAGGATCAAAGAGTTGGGCGATTGGCGGGGCGAAATGCTGTCTCGCATCAGGAAATTGATCAAGCAGGCCGACCCCGACGTGGTCGAGGAGTGGAAGTGGAGAGGCGTTCCGGTGTGGTACCACGACGGGATGATCTGCACCGGCGAGACGTACAAGAGCGTGGTCAAGGTGACGTTCGCCAAGGGCGCGTCGCTGGCGGATCCGGCGGGCCTCTTCAACTCCAGCCTCGACGGCAACACCCGGCGAGCCATCGATTTCCATGAGGGCGACGCGATCGACGAGAAAGCGTTCAAGGCGCTCGTTCGCGCCGCGGTGGAGCTGAACGCGTCCTAGTGCGCCGCCCTGTACAGCCGTAATGCGGTGCTGTACAGTCGCCCAGCACAAGGTCAAGGAGGCCATCGGCGATGACGCGCAGGCGAATTCGGTGACCGCCGAGTCGGTCGAAGAATTCCGCGGCCGGGCCAGGGCGTGGCTGGCCGAGAATATGCCGCGGCTGGATTCCTCCGAGGCGATGGTCCTCGAGCGAGACGAACTGGCGTCCTGGCGGCGCGCCCGCGCATTGCAGAGGAAGTTGTACGACGGGGGATTCGCCGGGATCTGCTTTCCCCGCGAATACGGCGGGCTCGGGCTGAGCTATGAGTACAAGAAGGCGTTCGACGCCGAGGCGGCCGCCTACGAGACGCCGTTGCTGCTCAACGTCCCGTCGTTCGCCATTTGCTGCGCCACGATCCTGGACATGGGTACCGAGGAGCAGAAGCGCACCCACATCGGTGCGGCGCTGCGCGGCGAGGAGGTGCTCGTCCAGCTGCTCTCCGAACCCAGCGGCGGTTCGGACCTCGCGGGGGTGATCACCCGCGCCGACCGCCGAGACGGGCGCTGGATCATCAACGGCGCCAAGACGTGGAGCACCTGGGCGTTCGCTGCCGACTACGGCCTGTGCCTGGCCCGAACCGACTGGGACGCACCGAAACACAACGGCCTGACGATGTTCCTGCTGCCGCTGCGGCACCCCGGCGTGACGATCAACCGCATCCGTCAGGTCAACGGTTCGGTCGAGTTTTGCGAGGAGTTCTTCGACGACGTCGACGTGGGCGACGACGCCGTCGTCGGCGAACCGGGCAAAGGGTGGGACGTCGCGTCACGACAGCTCTACCACGAGCGCCGCACCATGGGCGACGGCTCGGAGTACACCAGCGGACCCGGAATCGCTGAGGCCGAGGATATTTCGATCGACCTGATGTCGTTGGTCGACGCCGCGCGGCAAGGGGGCAGCGAACGCGTCCGCGAGATGGTCGGGCGCGTCCTGGTCCACCGGGCGGTGCACGGCCAACTCAGCGAGCATGTCTACCACGCCGTCGTCGACGGATCGCTGCCGCCCGCCGCTGGATCGATCATCAGGCTCGACATGGCCGAGGTGCACGACGTGGAGAACGACACCGCCCTCGCCATCGCCGGTTCGGCCGGCGTGGTCGAGGATGACGCGGGGCTGCTCGGTATCGGGACGCGATACCTGGGCCGTCAGATCGCCAGCATCGGGGGCGGCACGACGGAGATGGCGCGCAACGTGATCGGCGAGCGGGTCCTGAACTTTCCGCGCGAGTACGCCGCCGACCGCGGGGTGCCGTTCAACCAGGTGCGCAGGGGCAAGTCGGCAAAGGGGAACCACCAGTGAGCGACCAACTTCGCGACATTCGAGAGCTGGCCAACGACGCCGACGCCTACCGCGACGAGTTGTACCGACGCTGGACCGGACTGCTCAGCTACCGCTACATCGGCCGCAACCACGCGGCGATGAACATCGGCGAGACCGACGACACCGTCACCATCCGCCGCGACATGCGCAACGAGGCCGGGGGGCTCATGGTGGCGCCGTTGGCGATCGCCTCCCCGGAGGGATGCCAGACCGACATGGTCGCGGTGCCGAACCCGGTCATCGCATCGGTGCAGATCATCGACCCCGGCTACGACGTCAGCCGCATCGAGATCGTCGGTTCCGGCATCGTGCACCAGGGCCGCACCATGGGTTACGGGCGATGCAAGATCGTCGACGCCGACAACCCCGACCGGGTGATCGCGTTCAACGAGGGGCAGGGCGCCGTCATCGGTGTGCCACCGGAAGGCCTTGGCAAGATGGATGTTTCGGGCACCGAGCTGGTGATCGAGGACTCGCCCGATCTGCCCCCGCTGTGGCAGGCGTTCGGAGCCGCCAAGCGCGACGACGGCCATTGGGTGCTGCCCGCGCTGAGCGCTGAACTGGCCTCGCCGGACGCCGCGCTGCACATCGGGCCTCAGCACGTCGTCCTCGAGACCGCGGCAATCCACCTGGCCGCCGAGGTCGCAGGCACCCGAAAACTCCAGGTCGTCAGCTGGCACGTGATGTTCATGTCGCGCGGGAAGGTAGGCCCCTTCCGCGTGGAGGGCGCGGCGCATGCTGGGGGCCCCGGACGAATCGGCGTCCGCATGCTCCTGCACGACGAGGGAAACGCGGACAAGGCCGTCACGTCCGCCGCGGCGATCTTCGAGACGGTAACCTCCCGCGGGATTTAAATTCAGCCGGAACTAACGGCCAACGGCGCGTAAACCTTTCGGCCGCGCCACCCCGCCGCGAGTGGGGCCTTGACCGCCCGTGAGCTGGCACGCAATGATCTTTGCCGTGAGCAACCATAGACGCTAGACACCGTAGATGATAGAAACAGTCCGATGTGTAGTTTTGGGGCTTTCGGTCAATCCGAACCAAGTGTCGAACCTTGAAGGTAATGAGGGGAACGATGAAGCAACGGGGACTGGCTAGGAAGGTTTCGGGGTGCGCGTTGGGCGCGCTGGCGGCCGTCATGCTGGTGCCGACCGCCGTCGCGCACGCCGACCAGACCGACCAGGATTTCACCAACTATCTGCAGGCGCATGGCGTCGACCTCGGTAGCCCGGCGCTGGACGTGAAGGCGGCGCAGGTGATGTGCAAAGACCTCGAGGCCGGGTACAGCCAGAAGGATGAGATAGACCAACTGACGGGCTCGCATCGGTTGAGCGAGGGCCAAGCCCAGATGTTCGTCGCCGCGGCAACCGCGGACTACTGCCCCGCAAAGCACCCGCCGAGCAAGCCAAGCAGCAGCTAGCCGCGTCCGTCGGGTCGCGACGGCGGGGATCGCGGCGCGTCGAATCCCTGGTCATACATCTGCGTGCGTCTGTATGGTGCAAAAAACACCGGCACGACGGGAGACGCACAGTGACAGGACGGTTGGCGGGAAAGGTCGCGCTCGTCAGTGGCGGGGCTCGGGGGATGGGCGCCTCGCATGTGCGGACGCTGGTCGCCGAAGGTGCCAAGGTCGTGTTCGGCGACATCCTCGATGACGAGGGCAAGGCCGTCGCGGCCGAACTCGGCGACCCCGTCCGCTACGTGCACCTGGACGTGACCAAACCCGAGCAATGGGAGTCCGCGGTGGCCACCGCCATCGCCGAGTTCGGCGGCATCGACGTGCTGGTGAACAACGCGGGCATCATCAACATCGGCACGTTCGAGGACTACGAGCTCTCGGAGTGGCACCGCATTCTCGACATCAACCTGACAGGGGTGTTCCTCGGCATCCGCGCCGTGGTGAAACCCATGAAGGAAGCGGGCCGGGGATCGATCATCAACATCTCCTCGATCGAAGGCATGGCCGGCACCATCGGTTGCCATGGTTACACCGCAACCAAATTCGCGGTCCGCGGGTTGACGAAGTCGGCCGCGCTCGAACTGGGCCCCAGCGGAATTCGGGTCAACTCGATTCATCCCGGACTCATCAAGACGCCGATGACCGAATGGGTCCCCGAAGACATCTTCAACACCGCGGTGGGCCGGATCGGCGAGCCGAAGGAGGTTTCCAGCCTCGTGGTGTATTTGGCCAGCGACGAGTCCAGCTACTCGACCGGTTCGGAGTTCGTGGTCGACGGCGGCACCACCGCGGGCCTGGCACACAAGGACTTCTCCGTGGTCGACGCCAGCCAGCAGCCCGAGTGGGTCACCTAAGCCTTTTTCTAGGCCTTTAGCCGCATCGAAACTGCGCTCAGCGCTACCGGATTGGCGGTTGGCACGCGCTGAGCGCAGACTCGGCGCAGGGCTTAGACCGTCGCGAGGGATTCGCCTTTCTTGGCCGGCGTGGGCCACGGCGCGGGCACCGGCCGCTGCCGCACCCGTTGCGGCCACCAGAACCACTTGCCCAGCAGCGCCGCGATCGACGGCATCATCAGCGACCGCACGATCAGCGTGTCGAAGAGCAGGCCCAGGCCGATGGTGGTGCCGACCTGGCCGATGACGGTGAGTTCACTGACCGCCATCGTCATCATCGTGAACGCGAACACCAGGCCCGCCGAGGTGACCACCGACCCCGTTCCGCCCATCGCGCGGATGATGCCCGTGTTCAGGCCGGCGTGGATCTCTTCCTTGAACCGGGCCACCAGCAGCAGGTTGTAGTCGGCGCCGACGGCCAGCAGGATGATGACCGACATCGCCAGCACCATCCAGTGCAGTTCGATGCCGATCAGGTGTTGCCAGATGAGCACCGAGAGTCCGAAGGATGCGCCCAGGGAGATCAGGACGGTGCCCACGATCACGGCCGAGCCGACGACGCTGCGCGTGATGATCAGCATGATGATGAAAATCAGGCACAGCGAGGCGATTCCGGCGATCAGCAGGTCATAGTTGCTGCCGTCCTGCATGTCCTTGTAGGTCGCCGCGGTGCCGCCGAGGTAGATCTTGGCGCCCTCCAGCGGCGTTCCCTTGAGCGATTCGTACGCGGCCTTCTTGATCGCTTCGATGTGCGAAATGCCCTCCGGCGTCATGGGATCGCCGTCGTGGCTGATGATGAACCGCACCGCGTGGCCGTCGGGCGAAAGGAAATTCTTCATGCCCTTCTTGAACTCGGCGTTGTTGAACGTCTCCGGGGGCAGGTAGAACGAGTCGTCGTTCTTGGACGCGTCGAACGCCTTGCCCATTGCATTGGAGTTCTTCTGCGCCTCGTTCTGCTGATCCTGCAGCCCCTTCTGCGTCGAATACATGGTCAGCATCGTCGTCTTCATGGCTCGCATGTTCTCGATCATGGAGGGCATCAGCGCCACCATCTGGGGCATCAGCGTGTCGAGATGATCCATGACGGGCAGCAGGCTCTGGATGTCGTCGGTCATCGTGTCGATGCCGTCGAGGGCGTCGAACACGGACCGGATCGAAAAGCACACCGGGATGTCGTAGCAGTGCTTCTCCCAGTAGAAGTAGCTGCGGATGGGGCGGAAGAAGTCCTCGAAATCGGCCATGTGCTGGCGCAATTCGTCGATGTCGATGGTCATCTCGTGCATTTTTCTGACCATGACATGCATGTCGTCGGCCATCTGCGCGGTGATGCTGGACATCTTTTCCATGCTGTCGATGGTGGTCTGCATCATGTCGGCCTGGTGCAGCATGTCGGCCATCTGGTCCGCCTGGTATTTCTGATTCATCTGCTGGGTGACGCTCTGCATGCTGATCTGGAACGGAATCGAGGTGTGCTCGATCGGGGTGCCCTGCGGCCGGGTGATCGCCTGCACGCGCGAAATTCCGGGCACCCGGAAGATCGACTTGGCGATCTTGTCGATGACCAGGAAATCGGCGGAATTGCGTAGGTCGTGGTCACTTTCGATCATCAGCAGCTCGGGGTTCATCCGGGCGTTCGAGAAGTGCCGGTCCGCCGCCGCGTAACCGGCGTTCGCCGGCAGATCGGCGGGTAGGTATTTGCGGTCGTTGTAGTTGGTCCGGTAGCCGGGCAGGGTCAGCAGGCCGACGAGTGCGATCGCGATCGTCACGATCAGGACGGGGCCGGGCCACCGGACGACGACGGCACCCACCTTGCGCCAGCCGCGGGTCCGCTGCGCCCGCCTGGGTTCCAGCGTCTGGCGGAAGCGCGACGCCACCGAGATCACGGCGGGGCCAAGCGTCAACGCCGCACCGACCACCACCACCATGCCGATGGCCAACGGGATGCCCAGCGTCTGGAAGTAGGGCAGGTTGGTGAAGTGCAGGCAGAAGGTCGCGCCCGCGATGGTCAGGCCGGAGCCGGCCACGACGTGCGCGGTGCCGCCAAACATGGTGTAGTACGCGTCTTCTCGCGATTCGCCGACCGACCGGGCTTCCTGATATCGGCCGATCAGGAAGATCGCGTAGTCGGTCGCGGCGGCGATCGCCAGCGTCACCAACAGGTTGGTGGCGAACGTGGAGAGCCCGATGATGTTGTAGTAGCCGAGGAACGCCACCATGCCGCGCGCCGCGGATAGTTCGAGGACCACCATCACCAACGTGAGCAGCACGGTGATGATGGACCGGTAGACCATAAGCAGCATCGCGATGATCACCACGAACGTGACGGTCGTGATCACCTGCAGGCTGCGGTCGCCGGCGATGTGCTGATCGGCCTGCACGGCGGCGGGTCCGGTGACGTAGGCCTTGACTCCGTTCGGAGCCGGCAGGCTCTTGACGATGTTCTGCACGGCCTCGACCGACTCGTTGGCCAGGGCCTCGCCCTGGTTGCCCGCGAGGTAGACCTGGACGTAGGCGGCCTTGCCGTCGTTGCTCTGGACACCGGCCCCGCTCAGCGGATCGCTCCACATGTCCTGGACGTGTTCGACGTGTTTGGTGTCGGCGTCGAGCTTCTTGACCATCTGGTCGTAGTAGGCGTGCGCATCGTTGCCCAACGGGTTTTGGCCCTCCAGCACGATCATCACCGAGCTGTTGGACTTGTACTCGCGGAACACGTCGCCCATGTGTTTGGTCGCGATGACCGATTGCGCGTCGTCCGGGCTCATCGAGACCGAGCGCAGCTTCCCGACCTCGTCCAGCTGCGGGACGATCGTGTTGAGCACCGCGATGATCGCGATCCAGCCAAGGATGATGGGAACGGCGAAACGTCGGATGATCCGCGGGATCGCCGGGCGCTCCGCGTGCCTGGGGACGGGAAGGATATCGGTCGGGTGTTCGGTGCTTGCGCTCATGCGGATTTCACCAAGCAAAAGGTCAGGGCGTGCACGCCGTTGGTTATCTTCTCGTCCTTGACTTCGTCGTCGATCGTGATGCGACAACCGAGGCGGTCACCGTCGCTTTGGGCCGATAGGTTCGGGAACACCGAGGGCGCGGTCGTGCTGAGGACTAGCGTCCAGGGCAGTGGCGCATCGTCGATGCGCCTGGGGTCGGCGGAGAGATCCAGGTAGTTCACGTTGGCGTGGCTGGCCGAGCCGAAGATCTCGTACTTGACGACCTTGGGCTTGAAGGGCTTGGAGTCATCCTGCCGGGGGCTGGTCATGACCCCGGTGTCATTGGCCGTGAAAAAGGACTTGACCCGCGCCACGGTGAACCCGCCAATCACCACCACCGCGACGATCAAGAGCGGCAACCACGCATTGCGCACGACCTTGGATAGCTGCACCTGCGTGGATTCCTCTCCTGGTCAATCGACGGTGCTGCATCGCCCGCTAGGTGATCACCGCATTACGTTGCGCCACAACGGAGTTCATAGCTCGCCGCGATTTGCGCAGTTTGAGCCGTCGGGCCCTGGGAAATCTGCCCCTGCATCGCCGAACCCCCGCCTGATGCCACCCGAGCATAATACATCGCCTGCATAGTTTGCACACAGTGCAAACCAAGGTGATCTAGCTAACTATCCGTCACTTGGCGAAGATGCTGTTGACCAGCGCGGCAGCGTTTTCGACGTAGGGCATCGGCGTGTCTTCGGAATCCTTCGGTTCGCCGCTGGCCCAGCGTTCGATGCCCGACCGCACGGCCGTCAATGCCAGCGCGGCGATCAAGGGGGGTATCTCGTCGTCCGGCCGCATCCCCTGGCGGCGGGCGATGATGTCGGTCAGCTGGTTCTGGAACCGCTCCAGCTCGGCGAGAAACGCGGCCATGACGGCGGGGCTGGTCTTGGCGAGCTCGAGCATGCCCACGGCCTGTTCGCGTCGCGGGGGCACGTCGCGGAGATGGTGCGCGGCCAGCGTGATCAGCTCCGCCAGGACCACCCGATAGGGTGCCGGACCGGCCGCGACGAAATCTTCCGCCAGCTCCGGGGGCAGGTCGGAGGGGCCGTAGGCGATCGCCGATTCCTTGGTGGGGAAGTAGTTGAAGAAAGTCCGCGTCGAGATTCCCGCCTCGATGCAGATCTCCTCGATGGTCACCTTGTCGAAGCCGCGGCCGGTCGCCAGGCGCACCGCGGCGTCGCGGATGTCCGCGCTCGTCTGGCGACGACGTCGCTCGCGAAGACCCATCGGGTGGCACTGGTTGCGCATGACACTCATCGTTGCACGATACGCAAACTTTGCAGTCAAAAGCCGCGCGAGGTTAGGGCCGCGCGCAGGTGAGCGCACTGACTGGCGAAGAACTTGACCGATATCGGGGCCCTGTCCGCGATCTGGTCGAACGCGTGAAACGCGCCCGGAGCGATCTCTTCGTGGACGGGTACGCCGGCCTCCCGCAGGCGGCGCCCGTAGTCCAAGCACTCCTGGTAGAACAGGTCCAGCGTCCCGACGCCGATCCAGGCCGGCGGCAGGCCCGACAGGTCTTCCCGACGGGCCGGCGCCGCCTCCCGCGGATCCGCGCCGTTGAGGTACCACCGCCACGCCAGCTGATTGTCGGTTTCGGTCCACATGAGGCGCTTGTGGCCGTCGTGATTGGCGCCGGTGCGGTCGTCGAGCATCGGGTAGACCAGCAGCTGGAACGCGACTTTGACGTCGTCGCGGTCGTGCGCCCGCTGTGCCACGGCGGCCGCGAAATGCCCACCGGCACTTGCCCCGCCGACCGCGACGCGGTCCGGATCGACCCACGGTTGGTGCGCCAGCCATCGCAGCGCCGCGTAGCAGTCCTCGACCGGGATCGGATAGGGGTGCTCGGGCGCGAGCCGGTGTTCCACCGAGGCCACCGCGACACCGGTGTGATTGGACAGCTTGCGAAGAAACTTGTCGTCGTGGGCGGCGTGTCCCATGATTGTGCCGCCGCCGTGGATCCACAGCATCGCCGGCGCCGGCTGGGGCAGGCCGACGGGGCGGTGCAGGCGAACCGTGACGTGTTGGTTGACCGCGGCCACCGGGACGTTACGCAGCCGGCCCGCGTTGCCCATCAGGTTCATCAGCGCACGCTGGACCCGATAGCCCCGGTGCAGCGCGTATCCGCGGGGCAAGAAGTGGGCCGCCTTGCGCAGACCGGGATCCACCGCGTGCCGCGACGTGAAGGCGTTGCCGGCGTGCGTGTTTGCCATCGCGTGCCCTCCGCTCCAGTGCGCCGACCATACCTGACGTGGTCATCAACTGATTGGCCTGCGGACCGAGAGGGTAAACGGGGTCGTGGCTTCGACCATGACCAAGGTCATCAACGTCCTGGATCCGCGCACCGGCGACCAGGTGACGCAGGTGCCCATCACCGAGCCGTCCGACTGTGACGATGCGGTCCGGCGCGCCGCGGATGCCGCGGCTGCCTGGGCGCGCACGGCGCCCGCCGAACGGGCCGAGGCGATCGCGGCGGCCGCGGCCGATGTCCGCGGCGCCGCAGACGAACTCGCCGAACTGAACGAGCGGGAAACCGGAAAACTGCGCGACGACGCTCGCGGCGGTGTAGAGGCCGGAGTGGGCACCCTGTTGCAATACGCCCAACTCGGCCCATTGCACGGTGGGCGCAGCCTGCAGGGCGATTGGTCGGCGATGGATCTGATGGTTCCGCGGCCGCGCGGCGTCGTCGCGGTGCTCACCCCCTGGAACGACCCCGTAGCGGTGGCCGCCGGTCTCCTCGGCGCGGCGCTGGTCACCGGGAACACCGTGGTCCACAAGCCCAGCGAGCGTTGCCCGGGGACCGGTCGACGGTTCGCTGAGCTGCTGGCCGCCCGGCTGCCCGAGGGCGTGCTGGAAATCGTTGACGGCGACGGGACGGTCGGTGCGCGGTTGGCCGAGTCGGAGCGCGTCGACGTGGTCGCACACGTCGGCAGCAGCGCGACCGGCCGGGAGATCGCCCGCTGCTGTGTCGAGCGCGGCGCCAAGGCGCTGCTCGAGAACGGCGGAAACGACGCCCTGATCGTCGACGCCGACGTCGACCCTCGCTGGGCGGCCGGCCAGGCGGCGCTCGGCACGTTCGCCAACGCGGGCCAGATCTGTGTGTCGGTGGAGCGGGTCTATGTCGTCCAGCGGATCGCGGAGGCATTCGTCGATGCGCTGGTCGACGAGGCCTTGGCGTGGGCCGATCGGATCGGCCCGTTGGTGGACCAACGCCACCGCGAGCATGTGCACGCGCACGTCGAGGACGCGGTGCGGCGCGGCGCTCACATTCTGGCGGGTGGCGAACCGCGGCCGGGACCGGGATCGTTCTATCCGCCGACCGTTCTGACGGACTGCGCGCCGGACATGCTGGTGCTGCGCGAGGAGACGTTCGGTCCGATCGCGCCGGTGCGCTTGGTGCCGGATTTCGCCACGGCACTGGCCGAGGCCGCCGACGACCGCTTCGGCCTGGCCGCTACCGTGCTGACCGGCGACATGGCGCACGCGCAGGAGGCGTGGCGCAGCCTTCCGGTCGGAACCGTCAAGATCAACAACGTGTTCGGGGGCGCCCCCGGAGGAGTCTTCGGTCCCGAGCTACTCGACGAGATGACCGCCATGAAGGTGGTGCACTGGTCGCCGCTTTGATCCGTCGCGAGAGTGCAGTTGCCGACACCGCCACTCGAGAAACGTGTCGCCAGTTGCACTTTCGCGGCTAGGCTTGGTTCCGTTCCAGCTCGAGCAGGACGCGCTTGGCGGCCGGGCCGCCGCGGTAGGCGCCCATCGTTCCGTCGGACCGGATCACCCGATGACACGGCACGAAGATGGGGATCGGATTGGTCGCGCACGCGGTGCCGACGGCACGGATGGCCTTGGGGGAGCCGGACAGTCGGGCCAGGGCGGCATAACTGGCCGTGTCCCCGTAGTCGACCTCGGTGTTGAGGTGCTCCAGCACGGTGCGCCGAAAGCCTTGTGACAGCGACCAATCCAGTGTGACGTCAAAGCTGTGACGGCGGCCGGTGAAGTATTCGTCGAGTTGTCGCACCATCGGATCCAACCGTGCGCGCGATTCGAGCACACGCGGACTGATGCGCTCCGAGAGGTTCTGCAGGACGCTGTCGCGGTCTTCGTTGGCGAACGCCACCCGCAGCAGCCCCAGCGGGGTGGCCGCCAACAGCAGCGGTCCGACGGCGGAGTCCACTGTGCGATAGGCGATGTCGAGCAGATCGCCGGCCTCGGCATCGCTTTCCAGGCGCGCGTGCAGGCGCCGCAGGCGCTCGCGATCGACCGGGTAGTGCTGAGTGAGATCCGTTGTGGTCATTGGTGATTCCTTGTCGTATCGATGCGGGGATAGGTGCGGCGAAGGGTGGCAATACCGTCGGCGGCGGCCCGACGGGCGGCGTCAACGCTGCTTTCCAAAATCACCGCGATCTCGGCGTAGGGCAGGCCGGCCAGGTAGTGGTAGGCAACGGCCTGGCGCTGTTTGGGCGGCAGCGCGCCCACCGCGGCGTCCAGGTCGAGATCGTGCGCGTCGGCCCGCTCGCCCGCGGGGGAGTCGGGGGGATCGGCGACGGGGACGGCGCGGCGCGCGGCCCCGCGAGCGATGTCGATGGCCTTGCGGTGGGCGATGGTCACCAGCCACGCTTCGACGTTGGCGTCGGCCGGCAATTGCGGGTAGGCCTTCAACGCGGCCAGGAACGTATCCGACCAGGCGTCATCGGCGTCGACGTGGCCGATCACCGCGCGTACAACCCGCCACACCGTGGCGCCGTGTCGAGCCACCACCGCCTCGAAAGGCGCCTTGACGTGCCGATCGACATTCATCTTGGCGCCAATTCCTCCGTGACGTTCCGTGACCCTCATTGTGAAGACGTCGGCGGGTCGACAAATGTGAGGACCTCCGATGTCGGATGCGCGGCGGATACTCGGCGCCATGAACGCATCCGCACCCCTGGCCAATATGATCACTCTCGGTGCCCGTGACCTCCCCGCGCTGCGGGACTTCTATCGCGCGCTCGGCTGGCCGCTGATCGTCGACGACGGCGAGTTCGTGGCATTTGAACTCCGAGGTATCGTCCTGGCGCTATTCCCCCTCGCGCAGCTCGCCCGGGACGGACATACGGAACCCGAGCCGGGCGCCGGAGGCATCCGCTTCACCATCGGCATAAACGTCGACTCCGCCGACGAGGTCGACCGGCTGACGGAGCACATGCGCATGGCCGGCGCACGCGTGACCAAAGAACCCGTCGACGCGGAGTTCTTCACCGGCCGCTCGGCCTATCTGTGCGATCCGGAGGGCAACTACTTCGAGATCGTATGGGCCGAGCCAGACAATCCCGTCCTTGTCGCACTTCGCCGCGCCGCCGGCTCCTGAAGCCGCCCTCCCCCCGAAGTCGCGATCTCTCATTTGGGCATCCCTCGGCGTCTACCGGGAAAGGAGGTTGAACGATGCACACACGACACACGGTGATCGATAGCCCACTCGGCGAGCTGACATTGGCCGCGAATGGCGACACCCTCACGGGCGTGTACTTCCGGCATCATTGGCACCCACCCGCTGCCGACACACTCGGCCCGACCGTGGAACCGGTTGCCGATGAACTCCTCCGGCGCGCGGCCGATCAGCTGCACGGATACTTCGCCGGAGAACGTACCCAGTTCGATGTCCCCATCGCCCTGAGCGGCGACCCGCGGCAGAAGCAAGTTTGGGATTTGTTGCCGGACATCGGCTACGGCGAAACCACCACCTACGGCGAGCTGGCGGCGACGTTGGCGGACGGCTACACGGCCTACGAAGTGGGTCAGGTGGTGGGGCGCAACCCGCTGAGCATCATCGTCCCGTGCCATCGCGTCGTCGGAAAGGATGGCAAGCTTACGGGTTACGCTGGCGGCCTGAAGCGAAAACGATTCCTGCTAGACCTGGAGGCGCCGGTGCCCGCGGCTGCCGGCAGATTGTTCTGATGCCGTCGAAATGGGCTCGGAGGGTGAACGCCGCGGACTGGGAAGCGGTGAGTGCCGACATGAATGAGGTTGGCGGCGCGCTGCTTCCGCGGCTGCTCACCCCAAGGGAATGCGCCGCGATGCTCGATCTGTACCCCGACGACAAACTGTTCCGGGCCACCGTCGACATGGGCCGCCACCGTTATGGGGAAGGCGAGTACCGCTATTTCCAGCGGCCCTACCCGCACCCGATCGACGAGCTGAAACAGGCGCTCTACCCCCGGTTGTTGCCGATCGCCCGCGACTGGTGGACGAAGCTGCGACGCGACCCGCCGTGGCCCGACACGCTCGACGAATGGCTGGACATGTGCCATCGCGCCGGCCAAACCAAGCCCACCGCCTTGTTGCTCAAGTACGGGCCGGGCGATTGGAACGCGCTGCACCGAGACCTGTACGGGGACCTCGTCTTTCCGCTTCAGGTCGTCATCAACCTCACCGAGCCGGGAGTGGCGCACAGTGGCGGTGAGTTCCTGCTCGTCGAGCAGCGGCCCCGGGCTCAGTCGCGTGGAACCGCCACCACGCTGCCGCATGGGCACGGCTACATCTTCACCACCAGGGAACGGCCGGTCCGCTCGACGCGGGGATGGTCGGCTGCGCCCGTGCGACACGGCGTGTCTCTGGTTCGCACCGGTCACCGCTGCACCCTCGGCTTGATCTTTCACGACGCCGCCTGAGGGCGTGCGGCACGATGGCATGCATGGAGCTCTACGACGTCATGCGATCGACGCCCGCGGTGCGCGAATACACCGACGACCCGCTTCCCGACGACGTGCTGGCACGGATCCTCGACAACGCCCGCTTCGCACCGTCCGGCGGCAATCGGCAGGGCGTGCGCGTGATCGTGCTGCGAGACCAGGACACCCGGGCAGCGCTGGCCGACCTCGGACTTCCCGCCGCACGCCGGTACACCGCGCAACTCATCAACGGCGAGACGCCGTGGAATCCGTTGCACCCGACCGGCGTCGACGCGTCGACGATCGAGGCGACGGAGGCACCGGCGCAGATGTCGGCCCCGATTCGCGAGGCCCCGGTGGTGCTCGTGGCGTGTCTGGACCTCGCCGTCGTCGCTGCCACCGATCAGAACCTCGATCGCATCGGCGTGGTGCCCGGCGCCTCGGTCTACCCGTTCGTGTGGAACGTCCTGCTGGCCGCGCGCAACGAGGGCTACGGCGGAGTGCTGACCACGATGGCCGTCGCCGAGGAGCCGCGCGTCAAAGAACTTCTCGGCGTGCCCAATTCGTACGCGATCGCAGCGGTGGTTCCGCTGGGCAAGCCGCTGCGACGGGTGACGAAGCTGCGACGACGACCGGTTCCCGAGTTCGTCACCCGCGAGCGTTTCGACGGGGAACCCTTCGACGCATAGGCCCGGTCTTACCGGAGCTGTTGCGCCCCGTACCAGACACCGTCGGGGGCGCCGATCGCGCCGGCCCGTGCGCGGGCCGCGGCCAGTTCCGGTGAGGTGGCGAATTGGCGGGCCTTGTCCACGTCGTGCATATCCATGGCCACGATGACGGTGTCGGTGTCGTCGGCGTCGACGTAGGTTCCGGTGACCACGAGGCCGTGCTCGCGGCGCACTGCGTCAAGCTCCGGATCACGAAAGACGGAGTTCCATTGGTCGACACTGGTTACTCGCTGTTTGACGAGCATTATTCCGGTCATGATGAATCCTCCTGATTGTGCGTGTTTTTCAGGGCGCGGTCTTGTGCGCAGTTAGCACCCAGGCGCGGCTCGCTTCGTCGTTGCGTGGATCGAATGCGGGCGGGGCGGGGCGGCCGTAGTCGGCGGCAACCCGCGCGATGTCACGGATTTCGGCCCTCCAGCCGCGTCGCTGCAACCAGGCACCCAAGTCGTCGGACGGGCCGCCCTTCCACATCGAGACCAGTTCGGGTGAGATCGCCGCTCGCGCGGTGCGAAGCAGGGGGGAATCCTCGTTGTGATCCAGCGCCAGCGTACTTCCCGTCGCGGAGCAGTCGGTGATCCGATCGAGGAACGCATCGGCCGCACCGGGTTCGAGCGCGTAGAGGATGCCCTCGGCGAGCCAGGCCGTACGCTTCGCGGGGTCGAAGCCCGCCTCGACCAGCCGCGCCGGCCAATCCGTTCGCAAATCGACCGCGACTTCGACACGGTGACAGCGCGGCTGCGCGTGCATGCCTTGCAGCACGGCGGATTTGAAGGCCAGGACCTCGGGCCGATCGGCCTCATAAACGACGGTGCCGGCCGGCCACGTCAGGCGGAACGCCCGGCTGTCCATGCCGCAGGCGAGCAGGACGACCTGGGTGGCACCGGTGCCGGCGGCCTCGAGCAGCGAGTGGTCGAGGAACCGGGTGCGCACGGCGACCTGCTCGGCCATCAGCCGGAAGAAATCCAGGGCCGCACCCTCGTTGTTCCAGACGGATCCCTGCGGATCGGCGTGGTCAACGAACGCGCGGGCATACGGGTCGTTGAACAACCGGTCGGTGCGTGCGCTTTCGCGGGCACGCAGCATTGCCACGCCAAGAGATGTCGCCCCGATGCCCGTTGGGGCCGAATGCCTTTGCGGTTGCTCGGTCATAGCGTCTCACCCCTGCTGCGATTGTCTACAGACGTAGACATAACCGAGTCTAGACTCGGCCGACGGATATGTCTACAGTTGTAGATAAATTCGGATGGAGGTGGGATGAAGCCCACGGACGACGACGTGAGCTCGGACGCGAATCCGCCCCGACGCAATGCCGCGGCCACCCGGGCCCGGCTACTGACGGCGGCACGTGAACAGTTCTTGCGCAACGGATATCGGGCGACCTCGCTGCGGGCGATCGCGGCTCAGGCCGGCGTCGACGTGATGCTCATCAAGCGCTACTTCGGTTCCAAAGATGAGCTTTTCGCGGAAGCGACCGACATTTCGGACAATGTCGAAGCGGTACGGCGTGCGCCGGACGAGGCAGTAGGCCGCGTCATGATCGAACGGGTGCTGCGCGCACGCCGAGACGTCGACGCCCCGCTTTTCGCGCTGCTGCGCTCCAGCGGCGATCCTGCCGTCGTCGCGCGCCTCAACGAACAGCTCGAAACCGGCCTGACCCGCAACCTCTCCCGCAGAATCACGGCCGACGAACCACGACTCCGCGCCGAGATGGTCGCCGCCCTGCTTCTTGGGGTCGGCGTGCTGCGGGCCCTCCTCAACAAGGACCCGATCGCCACCGCCGACGACAGGGCCGTCGCCGCGATCTTCAACGAAGCATTCGAAGCACTGACGAAATTGCCCCAAGGACCCGCCTAGCGAGACGCCGGGCACTGATCGCCGTGACTAATCGCGGTGCAGTCCCCGCATGATTACCTCGACAAGACCATCGAATTGTTGCGACGTCGCCGCGTCGGCCTCGAGGTGGGCCAGCACGCGGTAGACCGGGGCACCTATGAGTGCTTGAGCAAGGGATTCAAAATCGGCGTCGGCGCGAATCGCGCTTGTTTGGACGGCGTTACGGAAACGGTCCAAGACAGCGTGATACTGCGGTTCAGTGAGTTGACGGTATAGCGTCTCCCCATCCTGTTTGTCCTCCGCAGCCGCAGCCAGCAGCGCGCGAAGCAGCGCTGCGTTGGAGGCAGAGGCGATGAACTGGGCATACCCGCGCAACCAGGTACGTAGATCGGCGTCAATGTCGCCTGTGTCCGGGAGCGCGAACGACGCTCCGCTGCGATAAGCGTCCAGGACTGCTTCGGCCACCATTGGCGCCTTCGATGGCCATCTGCGGTAGACGCTTTGCTTCCCTACTCCGGCACGGGCCGCTACCCGATCCATCGCTACTTCGGCATAGCCGCCTTCGATCAGGGTCTGCCTGACGGCATCCAAGATCGCGTCGTGGACCGCCGCGCTCCTGGGACGGCCTCCGCGCGCGGGTTCGCTCATTCTTCGTACCTTAATGGTGTAGCCTCCCGATACGAGACAAACTGTCTCGGTTCAGGGAGTGATGCGATGCCGTTCAACGCGAGCGACGAACACTCACCGCTCAGCGGTCTTGACGAATACCTGGTACACAACTTCCCGCACCCGGTACGCGTCATGTGGACGACCGACGCGCAGGCATACGAACGCATCTGGTTTTCAGTGGCTGACACCGCTGGCGTGCTGATGGTGGTATGCGGCTTGGCTTTCTACCCGAACCTCGGGACCGCCGAGGCGTATGCGTTGGTCAACATTGAAGGCGAGCATCACGCTGTACGGGCGCACCGACTGATGAGCGATGATCGGATGGTGACGGCGATCGGGCCGCTGTCGTTCGACGTGGTCGAGCCATTCAAACAGTGGCGACTCAGGCTGGCGCCCAACGATTCTGAACTTGCGTTCGACATCCGATGGTTCGATACCAAGCGTGCTGTCTTCCGCAACATCGGTGCCGGAGTCATCGCCGGAGGTAAGCCGTTCGGTGGTGTTGCCGGCTACGACGCCTTTGGCGTTCAAGACGGGTGGGTGGAAGTATCGGGGAAGCGGTACGTGCTCGATCGCGGAGAACACAACGGCAGCCGCGACCACCACTGGGGCACCCGCGACGGCGTGGGTGGCCCGGCGATGTGGTCGGGATGGCAGCACCCCACGTCGGGTGGGTTCGTGCAGTTCGCAGACTGGGCGGTGTTCGCCGATCACATCTTGTACAACCTGGGCGACCCCCGCCGGGGCAGCCGCGTCGCTATCCGTCGCACGCATCGGCTGCGGTTCGAATCCGAGACGGACATGCTCGTGGGCGGCGAAATGGACTTGGAACTCCCATCCGGTGAGATCAAACGCGTGACCTTCGAGCAGCTCGGTCAGCAGGTGGCCTACCTGCGATGCGCGATGTACGGCGGTCCGAACGGCGGCACCCCCGACGGCAACCTCTGGCACGGAATGCGCGTTACAGAGCGCCCCGACGAGGTGGCAGTCAGTCATGTGCGCTACAACGTGAACGATCCGCAGGTGCGTATGCAGATCCGCGGACTGGATCAGCACCACATGCGTTTTCAGTGCGATGGCGAGACCGCCTACGGCTTATTCGAAGCCTACGATCCGCTCTGCTATCAAACGGCTGCGAGGGGGCGTGGCGGACTGAGCATCGCAAAATGACGACCGGGCTGTTTCGAGATGACACGACGATCAGAGACGGCCTCGCCGCGTGGTGGTCCTACAAGTTCAACACCAGCGGCACAACCGTCACCGAACTCATCCGTCCCGCTAGTGGCCGCTCCAACGAAACCGTTCTCGCCGCGGTGGAGTACCACGGCGGAGCCGAACGGGTAGCGGTCCGCCTACCTACCCTCGTTCCGTCGTTCCCGAACTACGACTTGGAGGGGCAGTCTCGTCTACACGTCGCACTCGCCGCGCAAGGCATTCCGATGGCACGCCTCGTCGCCTACGAGGACGACGTGCGCTGGTTCGGAGATGCATTCATGGTCATGCGTGTCGAGCCGGGCCACTCCGTTGGCGACGCGCCGGCATTTGATCGGTGGCTCAACCGGTCCTCATCGGCTGTGCAGCGGCGGGTCGAAGACCAGTTCATCAGCGTGCTGGCTCGCCTCCACCGACTCAACTGGCGACAACTCGAGCTTGGAGAGGGATTCCGGCAATCCGGCGCAGACATGGCAACCGAACTCGATTGGTGGCGGGACTATCTCAACTGGGCGGCGGGCGATGGAGCGATTCACCCGAGACTTCAAGCCATCTTCGATTGGTGTGCGGCCGTGCCCCCTGAGCCGCATTCGTCTCTGAGCCTGTGTTGGGGTGACGCCCGTCTGGGCAATATTCTCTACGACGAAACCGGGACCATTTCAGTGGTACTGGACTGGGAATTGGCCTCTATCGGGCCTCCCGAGATGGACGTTGCGTGGTTCTTGGTGTTGGACGAGGTCTTTGGGGAACTCAGCGGCAAGCGCGTGCCTGGATTCCGCGACCGTCAAGCCGCGCTGAACGAGTACGAAAACCGTATCGGACGCAAAATGAGAAACCTGCAGTGGCACAAAGTTTTCGCGCTTTTTCGCGCCGCGGCCGTGACGGACCGCCAAGCACGGACCGCGCAAGCACTCGGAGACGAGTATCCAGGCGTGAGCGTCGACGACAACCCGCTCGTGTCGAAAGCGGAATGCCTTATGTCCAACGATGGTTGACTGTCCACCGCGATAACGAATCGTCGGCGTGGCGGTTGGTGACGTTGGTTGAGCGCTGCTGCTTGGCGGATCCACGCCTCGCCGCTCGCGAGGTCCGAACATCCGCCCTAGTTGCCCCAACAGCCACGCAGGGGAGTGACAAGCGGATCGCAAGGCGGCCATACTCCAGGAGATGCAGCCAGACTGCTCGGTAAACGGGAGACGATGACGTGACACGAATCGAGCCTTCGAGTGCGTTCGCCGCGGTGCCGACACAAGATCTCGGTCGAGGGGATCGGATCAATCTCGGCGTCGCCGCCATCATGGGTCGCCTGCCGGCGGTGGCCGAGGCGCTGGGCTCGTTGACCGCGGCGCTGCGCGGCCACGGTACGCTGCCGCCCCGGCTGCTCGAACTGGTGCGGCTGCGCATCGCATTCTTCAACCAATGCCGAAGCTGCATCGCGGTGCGGTACCAGAGCGCCATCGACGACGGTCTCGACCAGGACGCGGTCTGCTCGCTGGAGCGCCCCGCCGACGCCGAAAACCTCTCGGCCGCCGAGCGATCCGCCTTACGCTTCGCGGAGCTGTTCGCCACCGACCATCTCGCCATCGACGACGCGGTTTATGACGAGCTGCGCGAGCACTTCAGCGAAGACCAGCTCGTTGAACTCGGTGTGCACTGCGCGATCGCGCTGGGCGTCGGCCGGCTCTCGGCGACGTGGGACGTCAGTGACCATCTTCCCGAGATGACGGCTCCGTCGGAACGCGTGGCGCCATGGAACTCCGCCTCGGTGGTCGCGTCGGGTTAGGTGCCACGTGCATCCACCCATCAGTGGTGCTGAATTTAGTACCAGTTACGGTACTATAGTCGCATGCCTTCGCTGAATATCTCGTTTACCGACGAGGAACTCGAGGCCGTCCGCATTGCGGCAGCGGGCGATGACCTGTCTCTCCGCGCGTTTGCCCACCAGGCGATTCTGTCGGCGGCCAGTGAGCACAAGCGCCGGGTCGCTGAGGCTGCGAAAATCGTCGCGACGAGGTCGGCCGAACTCAACCAGCGTTTGGCGTGACCGAATTTCTCGACCGCGACGACGTCCTCACCGCCGGCGCGGCGGCTGTCGGAGAGGTCCTCACGGTGAGCGATTACGGCCTTCTCGACGCGGCCGTTGCGAGGCCTCGCGCGACCGTCTTCGGCATTGACGCGTATCCTGACCACCTCTCCAAGGCGGCCGCGCTCATGCAATCGGTTGCGCGCAACCACGCGCTTGCCGATGGCAACAAGCGCACCGCTTGGGCGGCCGCATGGACTTTCTTATGCATCAACGGAATCCAGCTAGGTGATTTTGACATCGACGACGCCGAACAGTTCGTGAACGCGGTCGCGACCGATGGGACCATGTCGGTCAACCTTATCGCTGGAAAGCTGGCTTCGTACACCGCTTCATAAACCGCGGCATTTCTTGGCGAGTTACCGGTCACGGCATCAGGATTCATCATCGCAGCGCCGTGCCCAGAACGCGGTGAATATGGTGGTGAATTACCCGGATCGCTTCGGGTCGAGTGTCTTCGGCGTCACCGGCTGGTGGGTGTTCGACATCTGGTACATGACACCATTCCTGACATTGCCCTGGCTCTACGCCATCGACAAGCGGCGCTGGAGCCGATTCTGAGGTCGGATCAGCGTGAGCTCCCCGGGGCGGCTTCGAGAGCGATGAGTGGTATTGGGCGGCAAGACTCTCACTCAAGGTGGACCAACCAAGCGGGGTCACGGCACTAGTGTGCGCCGAGGCTAGATCACGCATCAACATCATCCACGGCACCATGCTCAAGCAGATGGCCGCCAAAGCGGCCACAGGGCAGTAGGCCCACTTGCGGCTACTCCTAGGATCTCGAACCACTTCGTGCATTCATAGGCCAGCGTGTCACTCGAAAGTGAACAACACTTTCCCGCCTCGCTCGGGGGCGCTCGCGTGGTCGAAAGCCTTGCGGTAGTCATCCAGGGAGTAGGTCGCCTCGACCGGCACCGACAACTCGCCGTCCGCCACCAAGTACGCCAAATGCTGCAAGGTGGCGACGATTTCGTGGTGGGGTGAGCTGGAGTACCAGTTGCCGAGCCAGAAGCCGGTGTACCGCACCTCCCGTGCGAAGAGGTCGGCCGATGACACACCTGACGGCGGACCGATCAGCGACCCGTACGACACGGCGGTACCCCGGAAAGTAAGTGCCGCGATGAGAGCGGATGCGGTAGGCCCGCCCAGGGCGTCGAGGACCAGGCTGAGCTTCTGCGAACCGAGCGCCCGCGTGATGTCGGTCGCCAAGTGGGGCCCGTTGACCAGCACGACATCGGCTCCAGCTCGGCGAAGTTCATCGGCGACGTCCTCGCGGCGCACCACGTTGAGCGTCTTGAGGCCTCTCCGCCTGGCCAGTGTCACCACGAGCCGGCCCACGGCTGAATTGGCCGCCGTCTGGCCGACCCAGTCGCCGATGCGGGTCGGGACGATGCCGCCCAACAGCAGGTGGGCCGTCACCGGGTTGATTGAGAGCATGCCCAGTTGCAGCGTGTCGGTGCCGGGAACTTCGACGACGTCGCGCTCCGCTACCACCACCTTCTGTGACCACGTGCCGTAGGTGTATGTCGGGATCACGATCACCCGTTTGCCGACGATGGCGCGATCGACGTCCGGGCCGGCCTGCTCGACGATTCCCACGCCTTCGGCTCCAACTGTGGCGGGCAATTCGGGCCGGGCGAGATAGCGGCCCTGCAGCAGCAACAGGTCGGACGGGTTGATCGCGGTAGCCTCGAGGCGTACCAGTACCTGTCCGGGTCCGGGCGTGGGCTCCGCGCTGTCGGCCAGGTGCACCGACTCGGCGGGCTCGCCGTATTCGGTCAAAACGAGATGTTTCATCTGAAGCTCCTATCTGCACGAACATCTGAGTACGTCGAAGGATACTCAGATAGGTTTGATTTTCAAACCGATCTGTGTCACGCTTGCGCTCATGAGCAGTAGTCGCCTGGCTGAACTCCCAGGGCGCCCCTGTCCCATCGCCGCCGCCATCGAGGTGGTGGGGGAGCGGTGGTCCCTGCTCGTCGTGCGTGAATTAGCCTTGGGTGCAAGCACATTCAACGAAATCGTCGCGGGCACCGGCGCGCCCCGCGACCGCATCGCCGCCCGGCTCAAGAGCTTGGTCGACGCCGGAATCGTAGAGCGGGTCGCGTACCAAACGACGCCGCAACGGTTCGAGTACCGCTTGACGAAGTCAGGTGAAGAACTCGCACCCTTGCTCCGGGCGCTCCTGAAATGGGGACTGGCCCACGTTGTCTCACCCGACGACCCCGACCGCGACGTCTACCGCAGCGCGGCCGTGTTGAGGGGGAACTACTTTCACCGGACACGCGATGGCCACGGCCAGGGGTGAATCGAGCTTGGAATATATGAGAGGACACACGGTTGTGAGCACTTCATCCTCGGCCACCGACCTTCGCGCCGACGTCTATATCGGACCGTTCCTGAACTTCGAAAAAGGCGGAGGAACGTTTTCGGCGACGACATCCACGCTGATATCGGGCAAGTCCGACGCTGTGCTGATCGATGCACAGCACATCCGCTCCGACGTCGACGAGTTGGTTCAGTTCATCGAGCGCACCGGCAAGCGGCTGACGACTATCTATGTGACCCACGGACACGCCGACCACTGGTACGGCGCCAGCGCCCTGCTCGCAAAGTTCCCCGATGCGCGTGTCGTCACGACCGCACCGGTGGTGGACTACATCAACCAAGCGATTGAGATCGAATCCCAGCAGTGGGCCACGATGTTCGGTGAGCGGGTGGCCAAACCCACGGCGGTACCCCAGGCCCTCGACGAGCTGACCATCGATCTCGAGGGCCACGAGCTTCGGATCATCGAAATTGGGCAAGGCGACATCGAGCCCAGCACTGTCGTGCACGTGCCGGAACTCGACGCGGTGATCGCCGGCGACGTCGTCTACAACCAAATCCACGCCATGCTCGGCTTAAGTGGTCCCGGCGGTTGGCGGCGCTGGCTGAAGAGTATCGACGCCATCGAAAAGCTCGCTCCGAAAATGATCGTCGCCGGGCATCGCAAGCACGAGGCCTCCGATTACGACGTCAGCCGGATGCTGGAGGAAACACGTTCCTACATCACCGATTTCGCCGAAGGGGCGCAGAATCTGGACAGTCCCGGGGAACTGGTCAGCCTGATGAAGGCCAAGTACCCCGACTTCGGGAACCGCTGGACGCTGCATTTCTCGGCACAGTCGTGGTTCTCCCGGAAACAGGCGAAGGCGCAGGGTGCTGGCGCGGGGAGCCAACGATGATGCGCCGCGCGAAGATCACAACCGAGGACGGCACGATCCTGCGGGCCTATCTGCACGCACCCGACGGCACCGACGCGCACCCCGGGATCGTGATGTGTCCGGGCTTCGGCGGCGTGAAACCACATATCGACGCCTATGCGGCATTGTTCGCCGAGGCGGGTTTCGCCGTGCTGAACTTCGACAACCGCGGCTTCGGCACGTCAGGGGGCCAACCGCGCCAGGAACTCGATCCCTTCAAGCAACTGACCGACCTGCGCGACGCAATCACCTTCGCCGAATCACAACCCGAGTTCGACTCTACCCTTGGGTTCGGGGTCTGGGGGTCGAGCTTCTCGGGCGGATTGGCCCTCGTCACCGCCGCCAACGATCCGCGCGTCCGTTGCGTGGTCGCCCAGATCCCGAATGTCAGCGGTCACCGCAACGCGGTCAAGCTCTATACCGCCGAGCAGCGCGACGAGATCCGCCGTCGCGCTGCCATCGACCGGGCAGCCCGGCTGAATGGCCTGCCGCCGATGACGGTACCGATGTTCTCCGATGATCCCGACGAGCTGTGCGCGTTTCCCGGGGACGTACCCGACGAGCCCCGCAAAGCGATCGAAGCCGGCGTGTGGACCAATGAGACCACCATCCGCTCACTAGAGAACTTTCTCGATTTCGAGCCGGCCGGCTGGCTGCCCTACATCACACCCAAGCCGTTGTTGATGATCATTGCGGACCACGACCGGTGCACCTACACCGACGTTCAGCACGACGTGTACCAAGCTGCCCCAGAACCTAAGAAGTTGGTGACCTATGACGGTGGTCACTTCGATGCTTACACAACGTTTTTCCAGGAGACCGGGCCCCCGGCGCGAGACTGGTTCGTCGAGCACCTCGGCGCGCCTGTCGGGGAACCTGCGGGCACACAAGCACACGGATAGGGAGCGATCATGCCGCTGTGGAACGTGTACTGCGCTGAAGGCACCTACTCCAACGAAGAGAAGCGCGCCTTCGCTGAAGCCATCACCGATATCTACGCCTCGCCGGCGAACGGAATACCCGATATGGCCATGCCGCGCTTCTATGTCGTGGTGGTCTTCCACGACGTGCGGCGAGACTCATTGTTCATTGGGGGTGTCGCACGCAACGACTTCGTTCGATTCTCCATCGACCACATCGCCTACGCGATGCCGGTCGAGCTACGCGAGCCCTTGTTGAAATTCATCAACAAGTCCATTCATCCATACGTTCGTGATCGCGGGCTTGACTGGGAGATCCACATCGATGACACACCCCTAGACCAGTGGACCGTCCAAGGCATGCGTCCACCCGACCCCGGCTCAGAACAAATGAAGCGCTGGATCGACGAGAACAAACCCAGCAAGCCGATGCCTAGCGCCGCGGCGACTGCGTAGGCATCGCCCGCGACATGTCTTTGGCGCGCTTTGGCGGCAGACCCGACCTCGCACCCGACCCAGCGGCGGAGGAGTAGACGTGACGTCAACTGAAGAGACGAAGAATCCAATCCTGGTCATCGGAGCCACTGGCCGCCACGGCAACACCGGGGAATATCTGGTACGCCGCCTTCGCGACGAGGGCCGCGCGGTACGGGTGCTGGCGCGTAAGCGTAGTGACAGGACCGAGCAACTCGAGGCCGTAGGCGCCGAAATCTTCGTTGGCGACCTCCACGACCGGCGCACGCTGCTGCCAGCGCTTGCCGACGTTGACTTGGCCTACTTCACGTATCCGATCGACGCCGGCGTCATCCCGGCGGCCTCGAATTATGCGTCCGCGATTTGTGAAGTGGGGCGCCGGCCGCGAACGGTGGTGATGTCAATGGGCCCGGCCCTTCCGCATAGCCTGAGCAATCTCGGCAGGGACCAGTGGGTCGCCGAGCAGGTCTTGGAATGGGCCGGGCTTGACCTTCTGATCTTCCGGGTCGCGGCGTTGTTTCACCAGAACCTGGTGGTATTACATCGCCACTCGGTGCGGGAGTACGGGCTCATCCGCAACTCGTTCGGATCCGGAAAGATCGCCTGGATTAACGCCGCTGATGCGGCAGAGCTGGGCCTGGCGGGTTTGCTGCATCCTGAGCGGTTCTCGGACTTGGTCATGTATGTGTACGGATCCGAGGAATACAACCACACTGAGATCGCCGAGTTGCTCACTGAGGTGACGGGCAGGCCGATTCGCTACGAGGCTGCCACTGAAGACCAGTGGCGCGAGGATTTAATCGCATTGGCGCGGTCAGTTGGTCCGGGTGACGCGGTCAATCCGGCTATGGCGCAGCACATCTCGGCTGTTGGTCACACGGTGGCCCGGGCTGGACGCGCGTTTCCGGCGGATCGAGAAGCGCTGCGCGCACTCATTGGCCGAGAACCCGTTGGCCTGTCTGACTTCCTAGAAGCGAATCGAGATACCTTCACTCGGGCCACTAGCGAAAAGGACGTCGTGGCAGCGAACGCATTAACGACCTAGGCTGCACGCTCGTGTCAACCGCCATTTAGCTCGGCGCAGCGCTGATTCGAGCGGCCACGGAAGGAGTGGAGCGTGTGTCGTCGGTCATCCCGCGTTGCCGAATCGATCGATAGCTAAGTATAGAACTCTATAGTCAGAGTCCCCGGCAGGGACTTGGCAAGGAAGGGCGACGATGGCAGTGCTGGATGAGGCCTTGGACGCGCATGGTGGACTTCTGCGCTGGCAGCAGATGACGCGGGCACAGGGCACGCTCGAAAGTCGCGGCATTCTCTTCGAGACGAAGCTAGCGACCTACCCACCTCCGCCACTCCAATTCGCAGTGGCCACACAGGAGGTATGGGCGTCGCTGAAACCGGGAGCCACAGCGCCGTCCGTCGAGCTGACGCCACAACGGCTTGCGGTTGTGTCTGACGACGGAACCGTACTAGTCGAGGATGAGCACATCCGAGAAAGTTTCGCCGGCCACGAATTCTCCACCCCGTGGAATGCGCTGCAGCGGGGGTTTTTCGGCGCGTATGCGTTATGGAACTACCTCAATCTGCCGTTCCTGCTGACGCTGCCGGAGATCAGCACACACGAAATTAAGCCGGTTGACATCGATGGCGAACTGCTCCAAGGCGTCGGCGTGACGTTTCCGCGAAACATCCATACGCACAGCCGCGAACAGCAGTTCTTCTTCGACGCTGATCGGCTGCTGAAGCTCCACCAGTACCGCGTCGACATCGCAGGCGGTGTTCAGGTGAACCACTATGCAAGTGACTACGTCAACGCTCAAGGTATCAACGTGCCCACCACACGACGCGCCTATCTCCGCGATGACCGAGGACAGACCCAGTGGGATCAACTCCTCGTGCACTTGCGCTTCTCGGACATCCGTTATTCGCCTGTGGTGTAAAGCATTCCGAGATCCTGAGCGACGCGCCGAGGAATGTGCTCAATGCGCGACAAACCCGGTTCAGCATCTCGTGCGTCCAGGCCGGCCAGTACATCATGTGGTAGGTCGCGGATCAGCACATCACTCATGCACTGATGAAATCTGCGTGATATCGGTTCGGTCAGGCAGACATTGGCCGGTTGATCTCCGGCTGCCAAGCGTGGTTTCAGTCGCCGGACGCGTGAGCGGCGCGCGGCGACGGGGTTTGGACTCGCAGCGCATGGGGCACCGCATTTCGCGTCGTTGTACAGCGCCGAGATCGTCGAGGCGCCATACCGAACCCGTAATGCGGTTCGCAGTGGCCCACCAGTTTATTCGAGGGTTGCGCGGATGGTCTGGGGTCGCCGGCCGATGAGTTCGCTCAGCGTCGGGTCGGTGGTCGCGAAGTCACCGCGGCGAGCCGCCTGAAACAGTCCGAGCAGCAAACGGGCCGCTGGTTCAGGCGTGCCGGAGCCGATCATTCGCTGCACCCAGTCCTCATCGTCGATGGTGACGCGCCGGATCGTTTTTCCAGTGATAGCGGACATCATCTCGGCGACGTCGTCGAAAGTGACTGCTTCTGCGGCGGTGAGCGGCGGTGTCGGACCGTCGAAGCACGGGCCGTCGTTTCCCGCGAACCCGGCGGCAACGAGGGTTGCGGCACCGGCAGCGAGGTCCTCGCGCGCGGTCCAAGACACCGGGCCGTCCTCAGGCAGCGCGAGCTCGCCGGCTTCGGCGGCGCCATGCACCGGGTGTCCGACGGTGTGGGCGTAGAAACCGTTCCGTAGTGAGGTCCACGGCGCGCCGATCTGCGCGAGGCGCTCCTCCGTGGCCGCGTGATCGGGGGCCGCTGCAAAGGGGGAATCCAACGCGGTGTTCTGGTGCGCGGTGTAGAAGATGCGACCGGCGCCGGCCTCCGCGGCCGCCCTGGCGGCCGCGGTGTGCTGTGCCACTGCTTCCTCGCCGAGAGAATTCACGGATGTCACGAGCACTCGATCGGCGCCCTCGAACGCCGCGGCAAGCGATGCCGGGTCGCCGAAGTCGCCACGGCGGACACGGACGCCGCGCTCGGCAAGCTCGGCGGCTTTTTGCGGGTCACGGACGCTCACGGACAGCTCGCCCGCGGGGATCTTGCGGAGCAGCTCTTGGACGACGGCGGACCCGAAGGCGCCGGTGGCACCGGTGATGACGATCATTTGCGCCCCTCGTTATCGATGGAATCATATTTACCGTATCACTGATATGAACATCGATAACAGTTGACTGCTATCGTTGATATCCATGAAAGCCGAGCGGTCCCGCCGCGAGCAGACGCGAGACCACATTGTCGGTGTCGCGACTGAACTGCTCGCCGAAGGTGGGCCGAGCGCGGTGAGCACGCGGGCGGTGGCGGCAGCTGCCGGGGTGCAAGCGCCGACGATCTACCGGCTGTTCGGTGATAAAGACGGCCTGCTCGAAGCTGTCGCAGAGCGGGCATTCGCGGCCTACATCGATGCGAAACGTGTTCGCACTGACGTCGATCCGGTCGAGGACCTCAGTGAATCGTTCGCAGCCCATATCCGATTCGGGACGGCCAATCCCGGCCTGACCGCGATCATGTCCGACCCATTACGTCCCCGATCCGCGACCGAAGAGAGGGGAATCGCCGTCCTTTGGGAACGCATCCATAGGGTGGCGCTTGCCGGGCGGCTCCGCGTTCCGGAACACAGGGCCGTTGCACTTGTTCACGCAATCGGAGTCGGCGTTACGCTCGCGCTCATCGAAATCCCCGAGCAAGACCGCGACGCCGAGCTTGCGGACGTCGCCTGGCAAGCGCTTGCCACCGCCATTCTGATCGACATCGGGGACCGTGCAGACCAAGGTACGAGAGCGGCGGCACTTCGTCTCAAGGCTGACGACGATGCGCTGGCTGTCCTCAGTCCGGCCGAGCGCACGCTCATGCGTGAATGGCTCGACCGCGTCGCCAACGCGTAATACCGATTGCCCGGCGCCTGCGTGAACAACGTCATCCAACCCGCTATGCAAACGGACTTGTCAATACACATGTGGATCGGTGAGATTCAGACGAAATCCGGTCGTTTCAGGCGTGGCCGTTGATCGTTCGGGTGTGATGTCGGTGCGTCGTTGCGGGAGTTTGGCTTTGTGGAACATGGCGCCGGCGCGGACGAGGGCGACCCCAAGCTTGGCCCACTTCACTGCGATCCCACTGCGTCAAACGTCTGACATCAGCCGCGCGATTATCTTGCGAGCAATTGCTCGCTGAGTTGCCAGAGTCGCCGAGCTGCCCTCGGGTCGATCGAATGTGGTGCGACGTCAGCGGGAATGTCTACATCCGGGTCGGAGGTCATGGGCAAGTCTTCCGCGATCAGCGGCGAGATATCGCAGTCCTTCAGGTAAACCCCGCCGACCTCGCCGAGAAGCGGACTGGTCGCCGCGAACACGATGGTGGCGGCGCCCTGTGGTGGAGTCTTTCGTCCGGTGGCGGGGTTGATGATCGGCCGCCCAGCTTCGTCGATGAGGCCGCTAGCGCGCAGCTGTTGCTCGCCCGCTGCGCTGTTGAGGCCGGTACCGACGACAACACCGGGGTGTGCGGCATATCCGCGAATCCCCTCGGCAGCCCAGCGACGGTCCAACTCGACGGCGAAGAGCACAGCGGCGGTTTTGGACTGCGCGTAGGCAACCAGCGGGTCGTATCCGGTGATGAAATGAGGGTCATGCCAACGGATGTTGCCGAATCGTTGGGCTCCAGAGGTCACGTTCACTACGCGGGCGCCGTGGGCGGCATGCAACGCGGGCCGAAGGCCTTGTGTGAGTTGAAAGTGTCCGAGGTAATTCGTCACGAACTGTGCCTCGTACCCCCGCGCGTCTCGCATGACGTCGCGGGGAGCGGGCAGTCCAGCGTTGTTGATCAAGATCTGTAGCGGCCGACCGGAATCGAGCCAGCGGCCGGTGAAGGCGTCGATCGATGCGGGGTCCATCAGGTCCAGCGGGCTGACTTCGGTATGGGCCATGTCGGCCACGGCGGCCAGCGCTCGTTGCGGACGGCGGGCGGCGACGGTCACGCACGCGCCCGCCTTGCTCAACGCGCGAGTCGTTTCCAGGCCGATCCCTGAGTGCCCTCCGGTCACAACGACATTCATTCCCGTCAGGTCGATGCCTTGCAGTACTTCATCAGCCGTCGAGGACGCGGTAAAACCTGTTCCAAGGGGATGCTGGTTGTGGTCGTGAATCATGTTTTCTTCCTCGAGGACTCGCGCTACTGAGACATTTCCTGGCGGGGTGACAAGTCGGCGACATTCACAGGAGGCTGTAGAGATGAGGGTCCACCGCAGATCTCCGGTGCTCGAGCTGTCGCCGGTGTAACTCTGGGGGACTCACGAATCGTGCGTTGGTTTCACTGCAGCGGCAAGCCCCTGCAGTGCCTCGCGGGTGGAGGGATGTGGCTGGGCCAAGCGCGCCCTGGATTCGTCGGCGAGTGCCGTGAGGGCGGCCACCTCGTCGTCGGTGAGGCGGGCGGCGATCGCGGCGGCGGCAACGTTCTCGTGCAGGTGCTGCACGCTGGAAGTGCCCGGAATCGGCACCAAGGCAGGGGACCTGCGCAGCATCCACGCCAGCGCCACTTGGGTGGGCGACACATCTAGTCGGCGCGCAGGGGGCTCGAGCGCACGTTCCTGCAGCAAGCCGGATGCCAATGGAAAGTACGGGACGAACGGAATCCGTTGAGCCTCACAGTCTGCCAGCACCTCGACCCCACTGCGATCCAGGAGGTTGAACCTGTTCTGGACGGCGGCCACCGGTGTCACGTGTTGGGCCTGCCGCAATTGGTCCGGCGTGGCACCAGAGAGGCCGATCCGGTGGATCACTCCCTCATCACGCAGCTCGACGAGCGCGCCGAGCGCCTCCTCAAGCGGAACATCAGAGGGCGGGGCTTGACCGTCGCCCCCCAGGCGCAGATACGTCAGCTCACTTACGTCGGTGCGCAAATCGTCGAGTGCTTCACGCACCTGGCGGCGCAACGTATCCGGAGTGTTGTCGCTGATCCACGACCCGTCTTGCCCGCGCGTCGCCCCGACTTTGTTACCGATGATCAGGTCGTCGCGGTAGGGGTGCAACGCCCGCGCGATCAGCTGGTTCACCGTCCGGGGGCCGTAGGCGTTGGCGGTGTCGAAGAAACGAACGCCGGCGTCGACCGCCGCCCGAAGAACCGCGACTGCGCCGTCGACATCAGTGGGGTTACCCCACACGCCGGAGCCCGCCAGCTGCATCGCGCCGTAGCCGATCCGATCTTCACCTAGAACCGTCAGGATCGATTCGCTCATGATTTCACCCCTCTTGCTGGTCAGATTCCTCGTCGGCGGCCCGGTGAGTCGTTCCCGCACGGACTTCAATGGCCCGGAGCGCCGTGGTCCGTCCCTAGCTTCACCGTGCGTGTGGTCGTTGCGCGGATCCAGGCACTCTCGGTACCTGGCTGTCGGCGGCTCCCGACGCACAATGGAGGGATGGACCGGCGTGAGCTCGGCGCGTTTCTGCGCAGTCGGCGTGAACGCATCAACCCCGCCGACGTGGGCTTGCCCGTCGGCTCGCGCCGACGCACTCCAGGACTGCGACGAGACGAGGTGGCGAGGATGGCCTACATCTCCGTCGAGTACTACACGCGATTGGAACAGGCCCGCGCACGGTGTCCCTCGCGCGAGGTCCTTTCCGGCCTCGCTCGGGCACTGCGACTGTCCGACGTGGAACGCACCTATCTCTACAGGCTCGCCGATACCGAGCCGGCCCCGCCGACCGCACCGCCTCGCGAGGTGCGCCAGAGCATCCTCGACCTGCTGCAGCGGTTGCCTCAGGCAGCTGCGATCGTTACCTCCGCAACGCACGAGGTGATCGCCTGGAACGATCTGGCTTGCTCCCTGATGGAGGACTTCTCTGCACTGCCGCGACGCGACCGCAACCTCGTCCGCCGTCTGTTCCTCGGGCCACACCGGGCCGGACAACGCTTGTACGGTCTCTCCGATTCCGAAGAGTTCGCCCTGGCAAGCGTTCATGACCTGCGTGCCGCCGCCGCCCGCTACCCGGATGATCCGGAGGTAGGCGAGTTAGTATCCGAATTACTGGCCGGCAGTGAGGAATTCGCCCGCCTGTGGGCTACTCGGGACGTCGTTCGGCCGACCGTTCTGTGTAAGACCTTCACACATCCGTCTGTCGGTGCGGTCACCGTCAATTGCGATGTGCTGGATGTCGCTGACCGAGACCAACGAATTGTCATCTACACCGCCGAGCCGGGCTCCCGCTCCGAGGAAGCGCTGCAATTGTTGGCCGTCGTCGGCACCCAGCGCATGGATGTGCCCAACTGACCGCCGGTACGAACCGGAGGGCTTCCCCTACACGCACCGAACACCTCACCGCGGCTGCGACCCAAGCCCATTGGTCACTGTGACGTTTTAATAGAGGTGCGCAGGGGAGGGTGGGGCGCCTCGCCGTCCACACAACCCAAGCGATGGACACGGCTGCGAACGTCTGTCCGGTCTACCGCGGCGGCTCAGATCCATGCTCTCGGTGCAGCTCATCCGTAGTGCGCCGGCACAGAACAACAGCGAAAATCAGAGAATCATTAAGGGGTGCGACTCTTTTCATCTAATGCAACCCGCATGCAATTGGTACCGATGCGTGTTCAAGGGGTGCGAGTTTTACATGGCTGTTGGAGATGCGTGAAGGGCCGGCGAGTTGCGAGCGACCAGCCATATCGGCGGCCATCCAAAGAGCGGCAAGCGGTCAGCTTTGGGTCCGTTGCCGACCTAACGGCCCACTCAACACATTGGTCGGAAAGCTAAGCCGCCCACGGTAATTCGTCACAGTGACGTATTGCTAGCGATGCGGGGAGAGGGAGGAAGGTTGGTCGACCACCGGCTATGTGGCCGGCCCGCGGGGGTCGCTCAAGGTTTCGCCTGGCGCGCGAGTAATTCATTCCGCGGCGTATGTACAACCGATGTATAGAAGCGTGTCGATAATCGAGTACACAAGAGTCAGGGCCGTGACGTGCTCAGATCGGCCAATCGTCAAGGAGTGCGAGCACTTTCATCTAATGCAACTCGCATCAGTATTTACCGATAAGCGACATTATGTCGGGTAAAGCGTGTCGGTGCCCGCCCCGGATTTGCGTACATGACACCAATCCCCGAGGAAGCGGTCATCCGATGCTCTCCCGCCACTGGCTGTGGTCAACTCACTCAAAGGGTGAATGGCGGCCGCAGGTTCTTGAACATCGGGAAATGCTTCACGTTCAACGTCGCCGGCTGATATCCCTTCACGTCAGCAGTTGCAGCTATCAGATAGTCACCAAAGCCAATGCTGGAATGACTCGCCCCGTATTGCCGCCTGAAGTCGCCGGCCCGGCGCGCGATGATCTCAGTGGCCGGCTCGGTGCGAAACGACGCCAGCAGCCGCCAAACTTCGCGACGCTCCGCGCTGCGCATCCCACCGACGAGCTCGGCGATCGACACCACGCTGATCGCTATAGGCCCTTCCCCTCGAGCTTCGACGAGCCAGGCTCGCGCCGCGTCCAGACCGCGAAGGTGAGCGATGAGGATGTCCGAGTCGACCAGGATCACGAGGTGCGGCGCCACATCCGGTCGAGGTGCTCTTCACGGCTGCCGGGACGACGATCAGGCAATTCCACATCACGGAGCGCACCGAACGACTCGTCAATCGCATTCAAGTCAGATTCGAGATTGTCGTCGGCGTTGTTGAGGGCCCTGTCAAGCAGTTGGCGGATGAGCTCGGCACGCGAAACACCCTGTTGCTCGGCCAACTTGTCGAGACTGGCTGTCTGCTCCTCATCGAGGTAGATGTTGGTGCGTTTCATACACCAGAACATGCACCATGTTTGCCGGTCCACCCGTCGCACCGAGACCATCGGATATTTAAGTGAGCTCAACTCTGGAAGGAATATCGGATCAGCCCTGACGAGTACGACGCTCTGCGGGCTACGCACGAGTGTCGCTGCGGAATATGCGGCGTCAACGAGGTGCCTTAAAGGCATCGAAGTAGTGGTTTTGGCCTTCATCCTCGTACTCACTAGCGACGGACAGTCCAACCGCTGAGAGCTGGCGCCGGTACTCCTCGGCTCCGAGGGAACGGGTCTCTCGTCCCGTCAGCGCGTCATCGCCAAACCCGACTTCGGATGGGGAGGTGAAAAGTAGTCTGCCGCCCGGCACCAGAATGTCAGCCATACTTTGGATGAGTCGTCGCTGATCCTCGGGCGATAGCAAAAACATGACCCCCCATGCCAAGACACCATCGAAGGTTCGGTCAAAGAAGTTCGATTCTTGGACGGGTTCGCAAGCAACGGGTATGTCTGGGAGATTGCGTCGGAATGCTCGAACGAAAGATGGCGCGGCGTCAATGCCATAGACGTTCAGTCCTTCGGCCACCAAGACCTCAGTGATGGGAACGCCGGGACCGCAACCAATGTCGACGACCGTGCCGCCCCGTGGAAGCGTTTTGGCCCAGTCGCGGACCCTTGTTACCCCGATGGTCGTCGATCGAACGCTTATGAACTCGGCAGCGACGCCCTCGTATCCATTCGATCGATCTACCATGTCGCCAACATATCAAGCGAGTTCGGGTGGTACGTGCGGAAGCTCCTCTCCGGCAGCATGTTTCGGGAGTACCCTCACGCCTCCCCACTGGGGAGCACTGATCAGAACCTGTGGATTGTCTCGGCAGGTGGCGTGAAAGTGGAGGCGGCGTGGGCGCGCTGGCAGGCTCGCAGTAGTTCACGATGCTCAGGAGGCCTGGCTCGTAGGCTGGTTCTGTGGCCGCCGAACGAGTGGAACTAAGAGCAACGTCGATAACGATCGCTGCACCGGATCCGCGTGAGCTGGCGTCCTTCTACGCCCGCGTCCTGGGTGTGGAGGTGACCCATTCCGACCCGCCCCGTGAGGATGAACCCGATAATGCCGGATGGGGTCAGATCAAGACGCCGACACTGACGCTGAACTTCGAGTTTGAAAAGTGCTGGGAACCTCCGGTATGGCCGGCACGGTCAGGACGGCAAATCGCCACCCAACATCTCGACATCTGGGTGACAGACCTCGACGCCGCCGTCGAGTGGGCCGTCGAATGCGGCGCCCGGCTCGCCGATGCACAACCGCAGTAAGAAGTACGCGTAATGGTCGATCCAGCCGGCCATCCGTTTTGCCTGTTTCGCTAGACCAATCCGGCAAAGGTCGCCCGAAACCCCCATCCACAGGACTTGACGACAACTCCCGCACCGGGACGTATCGGGGTATTTTGGCGGCGAGTCACCATTGCCCGTCTCGCCGGACAAGGACCTACATACCCAGCTCCGAAAACGCCGCGGGCTCATCGCGGGTCGGTGCAATGGGCCGAGGCCAACACTGGTGGGGAGTTCTCGAAGGCGGTGCGGGAGGTGTTCCTGGCCACCCGATCGCGCACCTGGCTGGCGGTCGTCGAAGTGCGACGGGCCAAGCCGTCCGTGCCGTATCCGCTGTTAACCCATTGTGAAGATGGTCCCTGCGGCGACGCCAATCACCGTTACTAGAGCCACCAAAATCACCGCGACCGCTGCGCGCACGATCTCTTCTTCCGTCAGTCGCCACTGCGGTCTCGATGCGACGAGAATGGTGTCCCTTCGACGGCCAACGGCGTTCATATTTGCGACCGCCAACAAGAGATCGTCACGCCCGTCGGCCGCGTCTATGTCAACTGGGTTGTGCGCGGCGATTGCGGTGGTCATATCAGTCCCCCAGGCTTGCGGACGCCGATAGGCGTTTTCGGGAGGTCGAAACCTTCGATTTTCTGGTAATTCCAAAGATACGAGTGCCAGATCACGATTGCGGTAACGATCCTTAACGGTCACAGCACACAATCGTGCTCGCACACTTGGGAGTGAGCCGCCGTCGACCTGCCATCGCGACGCAAGTTTCGGAACGCGGTTTCACATGTGCCACAACAGTTTCAGATGTCGAAGACAACGTGCAGGGTCAAGGCCGATCATTCCTCGACGAGATGTGGTGGTCATCGCGCACACTAGGACTCGCATCCGACGCTATGGAGGACCGATACCGGAAATGAGCCCGGTCGCCGAATTTGACTTCATCATCGTGGGAGCAGGCAGTGCAGGCTGCCTGCTCGCCAATCGGCTCAGCGCCAACCGTGATCGCCGTGTGCTCCTCATCGAGGCCGGCGGCAAAGACGACTGGTTCTGGATCAAGGTGCCGGTCGGTTACCTGTACACCATCGCCAATCCCCGCACCGACTGGTGCTACACGACCGAGGCCGACCCGGGCCTGGCCGGCCGCAGCATTCACTACGCGCGCGGCCGCGTGATCGGCGGCTGCTCGTCGATCAACGCCATGATCCACATGCGCGGCCAGGCCAGCGATTACGACCTGTGGGCACGGGCCACCGGTGACGAGCGATGGCGTTGGGGCGGCCCCGACAGTCCAGGCGAGACGCTGTCGATCTACAAAAAGTTGGAGGACTACTTCGGCGGAGCCGACGACTGGCACGGCACCGGTGGCGAGATCCGTGTCGAGCGCCCGCGCGTGCGCTGGAAGATCTTGGACGCCTGGCAGGCCGCCGCTGCCGAGGTGGGCATCGCCCCGATCGATGAATTCAACCGGGGCGTCAATGCCGGTTCTGCGTACTTTCACGTCACCCAACGGCGTGGCCGTCGCTGGTCGATGGCCGATGCTTTCCTGCATCCCATCGCCCACCGGCCGAACCTCACCGTCTACGAGCAAACCCAAGCCTTGCGGCTACTGATGGACGACCAGGTCCACGAGGATCAGCGTCGCGGTGCCTGGACCACGGCGCAGCAGCGCGTCACAGGCCTGCGCCTGCTCAGGGGTGGCCACCTCGTCGACGTCAAGGCCCGCCACGAGGTGATCTTGAGCGCAGGAGCTATTGGCTCACCGCATCTCATGCAGGTCTCGGGTCTGGGCCCCGCCGACCTGCTTGCCCAGCATCAAGTGCCGGTGGCGGTCGATCTGCCAGGCGTCGGCGAAAACCTTCAGGACCACCTGCAGATTCGGACGATCTACCGAGTCCGGGGCGCCCGGACCGTCAACACGCTGTACCGGAACTGGATCACCCGCGCGGGCATGGGACTTCAGTACCTTCTGTTGCGATCGGGACCCATGACGATGCCGCCGTCGACGCTAGGGGCTTTCGCCAAGAGCGATCCCGCGCTGCAAAGTGCCGATCTGGAGTGGCATGTGCAACCCTTGTCGTTACCGAAGTTCGGCGAACCCCTGCACCCCTTCTCAGCGATCACTCCGTCGGTCTGCAATCTGCGACCCACCTCGCGAGGCCATGTGCGCATAGCCAGTGCAGATCCCCTGACCTACCCGAAGATCTTCTGCAATTACCTGTCGACTGACGCCGATCGTCGAATCGCCGTGCGGGGCCTCCGCATGACCCGGCAGATCATGGCGGCGCCGGCTCTGGCCCGCTATCGCCCGCAGGAGTTATTACCAGGCCCGCAACGGGTGAGCGATGAAGAGCTGCAGAAGGCGGCCGGTGAACTCGGTACGACCATTTTCCATCCCGTGGGCACCTGCGCGATGGGAGCCTTCGACGCCCGCGGGCGGCCGCGTTCCGCCGCCACGGTGCTCGACACCGACTGCCGCGTGTACCGGGTCGCCGGACTTCGAGTGGTCGATGCGTCGGCCATGCCCACCATCATTTCCGGCAACACCAACGCGCCGGTCATGCTCGTCGCAGAGCGCGCGGCGCGGGCGATTGTGGGATAAGTCGACTAGTCCAATTACCCTGCACGCCGAGTCATTTCGCCGGCGGGCGGCCGTGGGTCATAGCCGAACGGTCACCGTTCGGTATCCATTTGGGAATGCAACCGCGTTTCGGCTAGCGCAGCTCTATCGGTAACAACAGTCACATCGTTAACATCGCGCGATGCACAGTTTGCTCCCGCCGCCCGGCGATGTGCGACTGCAAACGGTCTCCCGGCGCGACGCGCTGCGCTACGCAACAGCGTTGGCCGGTCTGGCTGCCGCATCGGTAGCCTGCGGTCTGCCTACGGCGGCCGCCGCCGCTCCTCCCCAACTGATCGACTTCGCCGCGCGCCAAATTCCTGCGCAGCAGATTCGAGCTGCCGGCTATAGCGGGGTGGTCAACTACGTTTCGGAGTCGCGTCCCGGCTCATCGTTTGGCGCCAAGCCGATCACTCGGCCCTACGCCGACTCATTGAAAGCCGCAGGCCTGGTCATCGTCAGCAACTACCAATACGGCAAACCAGGTGGGTCGGCGCCGTCGGACTTCACGCGCGGCTACGCCGGCGGCGTCGCGGACGCGCGCACCGCCTGGCAGCTGCACACCGCCGCGGGCGGCAGCGAGGGTGCACCGATTTTCTTCACCATCGACGAGGACATCAATCGCGACACCTGGAATCGCACCGCGCTGCAGTGGTTTCGCGGAATCAACTCGGTTCTGGGGGTTCAACGCACGGGGGTTTACGGCGGCCTCAGGGTGTGTGAGTGGGCCGCGGCCGATGGCGTTATCGGGTCTTCGAGCACACCTGGTCGCCGCTGGGCGTGGCAAACTCGAGCCTGGTCCGGCAACCAGGTCCACCCCGCCGCTGTTCTCTACCAGCGCGTCGTGAGCACCGCGTCCAATCCGGGGCCGAAGGTCGGCGGGCTCGAAGTCGACGTCAACGACGTCCTAGCTGCCGATTGCGGCCAGTGGAACCTCCATGCGGGCCATCCCAGTGGCGATGTGCGGTAGTGGCGAGATCGCTGCCCGCAACTCGAGCTAAAGCCCGGATGGCACGACCTTGCCGTTCACCGTCACCGCCACCTGGCCGGTCGTCGGGGTGAATTCGATCTTGCCGTGCTCGAAGGTCGCCACCTGCAGATCGCCGACGGTGTTCACGTCGCTGGTGGGCACACCGAGCGGACCTGCCGAGCCGTTGGTGCCGGTTACCTCAGGCGTGCCGTCCGGCCCGCGTGGGACATTCCAGGCCTCTCGGATCTTGCCCAGGATGATGTACGCGGGCGTGCCGGCCTGGTTGTTCTTGGCGGTGATCGCGCCGCCCTGGAATTGCTGGAACACCACCCCGCTGTCCCGGGTGCCCGCGTTGCGGTCGCCCGTCAGTGGCTTGCCGAGCGCGTCCCTCTGACTCTGGGTTGCCGACGAGTACTTGGCAGCGATCGGGCCGGTCAGAGTCACCTCGACGCCGCGCTCCCCGACCAGCTTCACCTCCGGGGGCGGCGCTGGGGCGTTGGACGTGGACGTTCCACTCACCGCGGCCTTCGGCGGTGCCGCCGCGTCGCCGCTCTTGGCGTTGCCGCAGCCCCCAGCGATCAGCGCGACGGCGGCCAGGCCGACGACTGTCGCGCGACGCTTTGTGAATGTTCTCATGAGCTTTCCCCTCCGTATTCCTGTGCCTTATGTCAACTTGCGGCCGACCTCCCCGCCCCCCGGGACCACGACCGAACCATTTGAGTGGCGCAGGCGGCCGCGGTCGTCGTAGCTCCGAACGACCTTACGACGCGGTCATAGCCGCCAAGGCAGAGCACCTGGGTACGCATCACCGGTGCTCGATTGAACTCCACCGTGGGCTCGCGGCTCGTTGCGTGACATCGCATCGATGGTTTGAAAGTCCGAGCTGTGGATAGACCTCAATCCAGCTGCCGCTCCTGGATAGCCGGCACATCACGAAGGGAGCCCGACGTGGCATTCTCATACATTGCATCGAAAACAGCGGCGGCAACGGCCGCATTGGCGGCGGCCGGAATCCTCGCAGCGACACCGGCATTGGCCGATCCGCAAGTGCTGCAGTTCGGACAGATGGCAGAGCTTTCCAGTAATGGTGGCACCATCGACTACACCGTAAGCAACCTGCAGCCCAGCGGCCACAACGACGGTATCTGGTACTCCGACGTCACCGCCACAGGGGTGAGCGGTAACGCGACTCCGAACATTGCCGACTTCAACGCTCGGGCCGTCAACAGCTCCACATTCGCGGTGATGAAGGGCAACCAGACCGACGGCCTTCCTGAGGGGCCACTCCCCCTGGGCACCCCTGTTAAGGGGCGCATCTACTTCGACGTTCGCAACGGTACGAACCCGGACAGTGTTGTATACCGGGATGCCGGAGGCACTGACAAGGTCGTCTGGAAAGGCTAGCAACCCGACTCGGGTACCTCCGCCGCATCCAGTTTTGCCGAAAAATGCTCCGCTCGGCGAAATATGCTGCGGTGCAATGGTTTAACCGTTGTTGTTAACCGCCAAAGTCGGATACAACGGGTCCGGCTGACGTTCGCCCATCCACAACGATCTGACAATATCCCGGTGGGGTCGCGATGAGTTCTGCCCTCCCGTGCAGTCTGATCTGTATGGGCAAACTCATCTATGGCTTCAACGTGTCGGTGGACGGGTACATCGCCGACGCACAAGGCAAAATCGACTGGTCCGATCCGAGCGAAGAACTGCACCAGTACTGGAACGACTTCGAGCGTGAGACCGCCCTGGCGTTCTACGGCCGGCGGCTCTACGAACTGATGTCCGCGTACTGGCCGACCGCCGACGAGGCCCCGGACGCCACCCCCCTGATCATCGACTTCGCCCACATCTGGCGCGCCATGCCGAAGGTCGTGTTCTCGCGCACCCTCGAGTCCGTCGACTGGAATTCCCGCCTGGAACGCGGCGACCCTGTCGAGGTGGTAACGAAGCTGAAAGCCGAAACCGACGGCAGGCTGGAGGTGGCCGGCGCGACCCTGGCCGCACCGATCGTGCGGGCCGGGCTGGTAGACGAATACCGGATCGTGCTCACACCCACCGCCGTGGGCGGCGGCATCCCGTTCTTCCCGAGGCTGCCGTCATGGATCTCGCTGCGACTGTTGGAGAACCGCGCCTTCCCGGGCGGCACGGTCCTGCTGCGCTACGAGGCGAAACACGACTGATCGGAAATACACTCAACCGCCGCAAAGCCGGCAGGAAAAAACTTGTGACTTGCGGTTGACTGTCATTCGATCGCGGCGAGCGCCCGCGTGGCGACTGCGAGAGGAACGACTATGCCCACGATCACCACATCGGATGGTGTCGAGATCTTCTACAAGGATTGGGGTTCTGGCCAGCCGATCGTTTTCAGTCATGGCTGGCCGCTGACGGCCGACGACTGGGACGCGCAGATGATGTTCCTCCTGCACCACGGCTATCGGGTGATCGCTCACGACCGGCGCGGGCATGGCCGATCCGACCAGGTCGGGACAGGCAATGACATCGAGCACTGGGTGGCCGACCTGGCCGCGTTGACCGAGCAGCTCGACCTTCGCCAGGCCGTCCATATTGGGCACTCCCCCGGCGGCGCCGAAGTGGCCCGCTATGTGGCGCGCCATCAGGAGCGGGTCGCCAAGGCGATACTGGTGTCCTCCCCGACCCCGAACATGGTTCAGACGCAGGACAATCCGGGCGGGCAACCCCCGGAGTGGTTCGACGCAGTGCGGGCGGGTGTCTTGGGAAATCGATCGGAGTTCTACCGCGCGGTGCCAGAGGGGCCGTTCTACGGATTCAACCGATCGGGGGTGGAGCCGTCCGAGGCGGTCATCGCGAACTGGTGGCGACAGGGCATGTCCGGCAGCGCCCAGGCGCACTATGAGACCGTGTTTTCCTGGCTGCAGGACTACACCGAGGATCTGCGCACGATCACCGTTCCCGTCCTGGTGATGCACGGCGACGATGATCAGATCGTTCCGTTCACCAGCTCGGTGCCCCGAGCGGTCGACCTACTCCAAAACGGCGCGTTGAAAAGCTATTCCGGTTACCCCCACGGCATGCTCACCACGCACGCCGATGTCCTCAACCCGGATCTGCTCGCGTTCATCGCATCCTGATCGGCAGCAGCGGAATCCTGCCCTGCTGGGGTTAAACCAGCGATGCTGAGGACTTCTCTCAGTCGAAGACGACAACCTGGCGGCCGACCACGTCCCCGCTGGCGAGCGCCTCAAGCTTGTCGTTGATGTCGTCGAGTAACACGGTGGTGATGGTGTGCTTGATATGTCCGGCGGCGGCGAGCGCAAGGACTTCGGTCAGGTCGTTGTAGTTGCCCCAAAACGAGCCGAAATAGGACAATTCCGTTCCGACGATGACGTTCAGTGGGACCTCAACCTTGGTGCCCATCAGGCCCACGGAAGCGACGGCACCCTCTGGCTCGAGGATCGAAAAGTCCAGCCCGATCGACTCCGCGGCCCCGGCACAGTCGAGGATTGCGTCCACCGTGCCTCGGCCGGTGAGGTTCTTCAGCTCGGCCTTCACCTCGACGGTGCTCTTGCTGCGGGTGTTGACGGTGTGATCTGCGCCGTTGGCCTTGGCGACGGCGAGCTTGTCGTCCGTGCGTGAGAAGGCGACCACTGTCGCACCGCCGCCGAGCAGCTTCGCATATTGCACCCCGTAGCCGCCGAGCCCGCCGATGCCAGCGACCACCACAGTCCGGCCGGGTCCGAGCTTGCCGGCATCCCGCAACTTCTTCATACCCCGGTAAGGCGTGAGACCAGCGTCGGTCAGTGGCGCGAACATCTCCGGCTTCTGACCGTCAGCTGGCGTGACGGCGATGAGATGGCGGTACGGCACGGCGACGTACTCGGCGAAGCCGCCCGGCGGCCCGAACCCGATCCATCCGCCGGTGCCACTGCATAACTGTTCGTTGCCCTCGTGACACTGCCGGCACGTGCCGTCGCCCCACCCTGGATTGACCACGACTAGATCGCCGTCGGACAAACCGGCCGCGGCGGGCACGGCAGAACCGCGCCCGGCCACGTGGCCGGCGACCTCGTGTCCCGGAATAGCCGGGAACTCCATCGGCGCTGCGGCGGCGAAGTATCCGTCGATGAGCTGATAGTCGCTCCTGCACATTCCGCACGCCGCCACCCTGACGAGGACCTCGTCAGGTGCGGGGTCTGGCACCGGAACCTCCTCTAAGCGAAACGGCTCGTGGTATCCGTGCATGCGTGCCGCCCGCATTTTCATGTGTTCCTCCCCCGATTTGGGCAACTGGTGTGTCTGCAAACGTAGATGGGCGACACTGCACGCGCCATTCTTGGCTGCCCGGTCGTTAGAAGACGTCGCTCGCCAGCCAGAGTAGCGTTCTGCGATTGTGCAGCTTGGTCTGACGCCCGACGGCAAGTGGGATATCGCGACGCCCGACCTGGTGTCGGCGGCGAGCGCGGCGGGGTTCAGCGCAGTGGGGATCAACGCCGAGCGGGTCGGCGCGGCCGCCGGTGAGGCGTATGCCGCGGCCGGAGTTCGTTGCCATGAATTGCTCGCCTTCATCGTCGACGACGACGAATCCGCCACCATGGCAAGTGCCGAGCGGCTGGCCGACCGCGCGCAGACTATCGGCGCGGAGTGGGTGCTGACGGTGTTCACCGACAAGGTGCCGGCCGAGCGAATTCGACGCTGCGCCAGGCTCTTCGACGATGCCGGTGCGGGTATTGCGGTGGAATTCACACCGCTGGGCGCAATTCCGACGATCAGTGACGGCATGGAGTACGTGCGGGCCGCGGGCGGGATGGCGCGGGCCGGGCTGCTGATTGACTCGTGGCACTTCTGCTTCAGCTCCAACACGTGGGAGGATCTGGCGGCGGTGCCGCTGGACGACATCGCTTACGTGCAGTTCACCGACGCGCTGGAACCCGAGCATCAAGACCGGATGATCCGCGAGAGCCTGCACCGACGCGCCCTGCCGGGCGAAGGTGTTCTCGAGCTAAACCGTTTCGCGGCAACGCTGTTGGACCGCGGCTGGGAGGGCATGGTCAGCGTCGAGGTGCTCAGCGCTCGGCTGCGCGACCTCCCGGTCGACGAGCTAGTCGGACGCTTGTTCACCACGACCGCCGCGTACTGGTCCAGCGGTCCGACGACTCAATTGTCTTGATCGACGGGCGTTATGTGGACTGTGACGTTGCCGCCCTTGCGTTTAGCGTCGAGCATCGCTTGGTCGGCTCGACTAAGAAGGGTGTCGAGCAGGGCCGTGGGGTCGGTCTCTGGTGCGGTGAAGGTGCCGAGGTCGACATGAGTGACGCCGATGCTGCCGGTGACCGGAGCGTGATCGGCCGGCGCGGCGATCGCGCAGCGGACTTGTTCGGCAGTTCGTTGTGTGTGGCCAGGCTCGGTGACATCGATGACGACGAATTCTTCTCCCCCGATTCGGGCGACCAGTGCGCTTCCGCGTACGGCAGATTCGATCTGGCGAGCGGTGCGGATCAAGACGTCATCACCGATCGGATGGCCGAAGGTGTCGTTGATGTCTTTGAAGCGGTCGAGGTCGGCGACCATCACGGCCAGGTGCCCGTTCGAGGGACGATCGCTCAACAACTCGGCGAAGTGAAGGTGCAGGCCCCGCCGGTTGAGTAGACCGGTCAGCGGATCGGTGACCGACTCGTTGGCGTCATTGCGCAACGTCCGGATTCCGAACTGAATCCCTACGGGTGCGGCGAGGGCCGGTGCCGTCGCGACCAGGATGCTAACGACGAAGAGCACGCCGTTGAAGTGCGCTTCCGCGGCTGCCCGCATGGCGAACACGGCCGTCGACGCCAGTATCAACAGGGTATGCAGGGCAAGGAATTTCGGTCCGTCGAAGAACAGCAGATAGACCGAGAGTTCCGTAAACGCGTTGAAACCGAACAAGCCGGAGAGCCAGGTGGGTTCGTACAACGCCAGCATGGCGATCCCGAAGTCGCAGGAGATGACGAACGCGCGCGATGCTGGCAGTGACGGCCATGGTCGACAACACCACCGGATTGCCCAGGACAGTACCAAGAGCGCGAATAATGCCACGATGACCCGAGATACGAAGCGATCCGGGCCCGCCCACGGAAGCAGAATCGCCAGGGAATTCACGACGGTCAGCCCATTGCCCACCCCGATCATTACCCGGATGGCTTCTGCCATCCTGCGCTTGGCGAAGTACTGCACCTGCGCGGCGTAGTCGACCGGCGAATTCCACCATTCACCGACAAGACGGCGAAACACCGCGAAACTTCTGGACTCGGCCAGCGAAGCCACCTTTAGCGACGCCTCCTCGACCATCCCGAAATACCGCCGCTGACCACAACGCAAAAGCGGAACCAAAATCAGCGAACGATATTACAGCGTGCGGTTAGAGGAGCCGGCCTCCGAACCCGCTATCCCTCGACGGTCCTCTTCAGACCAGACAGCATCGAATTCCAATTCGCCTCTGCTCGGCTGGCTTCTTCTGGGCTGGAGTTGTTGTCCTGGGACAGCTTTACGTGGGTGCCTGAATTTGTGGACCCCAGTTCGAAGGTGAGCGTGTGGTAGTTCTCGGGCTTGTCGGGCAGGCCGGTCATGGGGCTGAAGTGCGTGACCCGCAGCAGGTGCGGCTCTTGCACGTCGATCACCGACCCCTTGTCCTCGTAGGCCTTTCCACCGTATTCGCCCGACCAGGTGATGGAGCTTCCCGGTTTCCAGTCGGTCTCCACGCGCGTGCCGAAGAAGTACTTCTCCACGATGTCCGGATCCGTCAGCGCCTGCCACACCCGTTCGACAGATGCGTTGACGTAGACCTCTGCGGTGGCTGTGTACGTCATCGACGAGCCTCCTTGTTCTCGCAATATATGACTGAGTCATATATCGACTACCCTGTAACAGGAACCGACAAACCATGTGGCAGGTGCGATGGACGAGCGTGACCGCGAGCAGCTGATCAACTGGGTGGCAGCGGCGGCGCTCGCCATCAGCGACGCCGTTTACGACTCGCTCGAGGCTTCAACCCGACACGATCGCAGCGCCGCTGTCGCACTCGTCGCATTGGCAGACTTAGCGCACGCGGGATCCGTTCAGTCGTTGTGCTCGATGCTAGGTCTCAGTCACTCGGGCTGCGTCCGGATCGTGGACCGACTGGCGCGCGACGGGCTCGTCGACCGCGCGCCCGGTGCGGACGGGCGCACCCGCTCCCTTGTGCTGACCTTGGAAGGACGACGACTTGCGTTGCGGCTGCGTCAAGCCCGCCGTGATGCAGTCGCCGCCACGCTCAGTGATCTCAGTGGCGAGCAAGGCAATCAGCTTCGCGCGATCAGCCGTGCGATCGTGACAACATCGGCGCGCGACCGCCTCGAACGTCGCCGACGTGGCGAACCGCCCAGCGGCGGCTGGCTGTGTCGGCTATGCGATGCGTCAGCCTGCGGGCGCGACATCGGCCAGTGCCCAGCCGCGAACGCGGCCGACGACCCATGATGCAGCCGGAAGGTGATGTCCGCCAGCTATATCGGCGTTTGAGCGCTTGGTCGAGGGGCTCCAAGCTGAATGCCTTGGCCGTATTCGATGCCGAGACGAATCAGCGTCTGCAGCTGGCCGGGTGTCTCCACAGCTTCGGCCACCAATTTCGCGTGCAGTTCGGACGCCAGCGAGTTCAGTGCGGTTGCCAACGCACGTTTGACCGGATCGTCGTCGATGCCAACGATCAACTCCCCGTCGATCTTGATGATGTCCGGATGTAACCGCAGCAGTTGGGTGAAGCTGGCATATCCGGCGCCGGCATCGTCGACTGCCAAGCGTATTCCGCGATCGCGCAGCTGCTTCAGCTCCGGGCCGAGGTTATCGGGAAACGGTTCGTGCTCGGTGATTTCCAAGATCAACGGCCGGTCCTGGGCCATAAGCAGGTCTTGAATCGCCGGGTCCAGCGCGGCGGTCGGGCTCAGGTTGCCGGCGACTGGACGATCACTGGGGATGTCGCGAGCACTATTGAGGACGGTGCACAGCGCGGCATGTTCTAAGTCGATGCCTCGGCCCACGCGCCGGGCAGCGCTAAACCATTGCGTTGGCGTCATCTCCGACGACGATGCGGGGAACCGTATCAACCCCTCGTAGGCGATCGTCGTGCCGCTTTTCAGATGGACGATGGGTTGAAAGACCGCACTGAGGGCGGTCGGGTCCGCCAGCAGTGTGTCCACTTGATCTTGCAGCGCTTCGGTGTCCATCGCCTCCGGCAACATCACCGAGGCGATGAATCGCTCTGTGAGGGCGCGTTGCCCGCGCTCGTCGCTGTCGGTCATCACGTGGGTCAGCAGTGTTGACAGTTGTGACTGGGCGCCGATCACCGCGGAAACGAACTCGCTGATGGCGAGCATCGCGTCGACATCTGCGTCGGTGAACGCGGCGGGGGCCGTCGCGGCCAGGAGCAGTGAACCGATGACGTCGTCGTTGTACATCAGGGGAATCGCCGCCCACGACCGGGTGCCCCACTGTTTGTTCATCGCACGAACACGTGCCGACAGTCGTCGGTCGGCAAGGGCATCGTCAATCAGCTTTGGGTGTTTCTCCCGCGCCGCGAGCCCCTGGATGCTGCTCTGTTTGGGCACCACGAAACCCGGCGTTGTCGCGAGCACACCGTGTCCAGAAACGGTCACGTACGCGTTATCGGAGGCGCGAAGTAGCGTGACTGCTGCTCCATCGGCCTTTTGCATAAACGCACAAGCCTGCTCAGCAATGCGTCCCATCAAAGACACCGGGTCCATCGACGCGGCCAACGCCTGCGCCAGGCTCTCCGACATCTCACCCCCGTTCTCAGCGGCGTGTGCGGGTCGCGCCGTTTACGATAACGACCGCGCGCCAAATGCGGGCGAGATTCAAAGCGGAGCCTAACCCGCCGGGCTACCGGCCCGGCCGCCGCAAAATCATCGAGGCACACGCACCGCCAGGTAGTACTCGGGACGCCGCTTCTTGTCGACCGTATAGCCGATGGCCTCTGCGGTGCCCTGTGAGTCGTAGGCTAACCAGCGCTCCGTGCGCTGGCGTTCGAATTCGGTCCACGACGCGACGGTGAACCTTTCGATGAACGTGTCCGGTTCTCCCACACGTTGATACAGCTGCCAACTGTGGCCGCCCGTGCGCAGCCGTGACCGCCTGACCGCACCCATCGCTGTCACAAAATCGCCGAGATTCTCAGCCGCTACTTGGTAACGGACACTCACCAGGACCGGCCCATCGTTGGCTGACGGTTCTGTCATCAGCGTCGGCACCGGCAAGGTCGAGGAAACGTCGAAGACGTTCACCTTGCCGGTCGCGGGCCGCAGGGGAAACGGCCAGACGCTAAGTGCGACCGCCCCCAACAAGATGGCGGACGCGATCATCGCGACGTCGAGTCCCTCACGTGTGGCGACGAGCCCCCAGGCATACGAGCCGATCGCTTGCGAACCCGTGAGGACCAGAAGATAGATCGACAACGCGCGGGCTCGAACCCACCGTGGCAAGGACAGCTGTGCCGCGGCGTTCAGCGTCGTGAGGGTGATCAGCCACGCCGTCCCCGACAATACGAGAAACGGCGTCGCCGCGACGAACGGCAGCCACACCGCGGCCAGCGGGGCAAAACCATAGACGACGGCGCATGCGGCCGACAAAACGTTGTCCGAGAACCGCCGGCGCAGCCGCGCGGCCACCGCGACGGCCAGGACTGCACCAAGCCCGATGGCGCCCAACGCGACACCGTAACCGCTGGACCCGGTCCCCCACCGTTGGGCGGCGGCCACCGGCAACAGCGCCGTCAGGGCCGACGCGGGAAAGAGAAAGAGCGCTGCGCGTAGCAAAATCCTGCGAAATATCGGCCCATGGCGGACGTATCGGAGTCCGCTGACGACGGCTTGGCTGAGACGTTCACGCTCGAGGGGCGACAGCTGCCGGGACCGATGCCACGTCATCAGCGCGAAGATGATGCCCGCGAACGACACCGCGTTCAACGCAAACGCCGCGGCGGGCCCGACCAGCGCAACTACGACACCGCCGAGCGCAGGCCCGACCGCACGGCCGACGTTGACGGAAACGCTGGCTAGTGTTGCGGCAGCAGATATCTGCTCACGCGCAACGACCTCGGATTGGATGGCCTGCCAGGCCGGAGCAGTGAGTGCGGAGGCACAACCGATGGCCACGGTGAACGCCAATAACGATGTCGGGTCGAGCCGTCCGAGGTAAGTCACCAGCGCTAACGCCAGCGCTACCAGCACCGCATAGGACTGTAGGACCATGAGGCGGCGCTGGTCGAAAAGGTCGGCGAGCGCTCCGGCGAACAACCCCAACAGCAGGGTCGGCCCAAGGCTCGCGGTCTGAACCAGTGCCACGACGACGTCACTGCTGTGCGATTCCACCAAGAACCACTGGGCCGCCACGATCTGCATCCAGGTGCCGATGTTGGAGGCGAACTGCGTAACGAACAAAGCGCGAAAGACGCGACCGCGCAACGGCGCCCAGGTCGACGGGTGCGCTCCGTCGGCGCCTTCTTGAGTAATCATCTTGGAAGATTTGTCGGCGACCTACACACCGCCCTCCGGCCCGGGCCGCATGACGCCGCAACATCGCGAGTCTTGCACACGTGCTGAATCGCCAAGGCGGAAACGTCGATTTCAGCAACCGCCGGCACCGGCTCGGGGACTCTCCACTTTCCCCGCCGATCGGCATCGAGCACACTTGTGCAATGGAGATTTGTCATTGCATCGCCATCGCGCCGAGCGCGGGGCCCCTGTCCCAGGCGCCGACGCCAGCACGGGTGGTGTGAAGATGCCAACCGAGCCGCAGCCGCGCCGCAAGCTGGACGGCCTCTCGGACATCCGGGCGTTTTTCCACACCAACAAGACGCCGCTTTACTTCATCTCCCCGACTCCGTTCAACCTGTTGGGCGTGGACCGCTGGATACGAAACTTCTTCTACCTGACCTACTTTGACTCTTTCGAGGGCACGCACTCGCGCGTGTTCGTGCCCCGGCGACGCGACCGTCGCGATTTCGACTCCATGGACGAGGTGTGCAGCCACCTCCTGTCCGATCCCGAGACGCTCGAGTTCATCGCGGGTAAAGGCCCCGGCGGCAAGTGCTGCTTTGTGATGATGAACGAGGAAATCCAGGCCCTCGCACGGTCGGCGGGTCTCGAGGTCATGCATCCGCCGATCGAGCTGCGCAATCGCCTGGGCTCCAAGATCGTCATGACGCGCCTGGCCGACGAGGCGGGCGTGCCGAGCGTGCCTAACACGATCGGGCGGGCCGGCTCCTATGACGAATTGCTGACGCTCGCACAAGGCGCCGGCTTGGGAGACGACCTCGTCATCTCGATCGCATATGGCAACGCCGGCAGCGGCACGTTCTTCGTGCACGGTCAGCGCGACTGGGACCAGCACGCCGGTGACCTGGTCGGGCAGGACCTCAAGGTCATGAAGCGGATCCGCAACGTCGAGGTGTGCCTCGAGGGTGCCGTCACCCGCCACGGCACCGTCGTCGGCCCCGCGATGACGAGTCTCGTCGGTTACTCGGAGCTGACACCGAGCCGGGGCAGCTGGTGCGGCAATGACATCTGGCACGAGGTGCTGCCGCCCGCCCAGACGCACGCCGCGCGAGAAATGGTGACCAAGCTGGGCGACGTCATGCGCCGCGAGGGTTACCTCGGCTACTTCGAGGTGGACCTTTTGCACGACCTCGACTCCGACGAGCTCTACCTCGGCGAGGTGAACCCGCGCCTGAGCGGCGCCAGCCCGATGACGAACCTGACCGCCGAGGCCTACGCAGACATGCCGCTGTTCCTCTTTCACCTGCTCGAGTACATGGACGTCGAGTACGAGCTCGACATCGACGAGATCAACGCGCGCTGGGAGCGGGGCTATGGCGAGGACGAGGTCTGGGGCCAGGTGATACTGACCGAGACCTCGCCGGACATCGAGATCTTCACAGCAACGCCGCGCACCGGGGTCTGGCGCATCGACGACGACGGTCGCGTCTCCTTTTCGCGGACCGCCAACGACTGGGCCACCCTGCTGGACGGCTCCGAGGCCTTTTACATGCGGGTCGCCGCGCCTGGCGACTTGCGTTCCGAGGGCGCTCAACTTGGCGTCCTGGTCACTCGTTCGCACCTGCAGACGGACGACTATCAGCTCAGCGATCGCTGCCAGCGCTGGGTCAAGGGCATGAAGGCGAAGTTCGTCTCGACGCCCCTGACGCCGGCCGCGCCGATCGTCTCGCGGCTCGTCGCACGCGCGTGAGCCGCCCGCCGGGCATCTCACTGGACAACTGGCTCGCGCCGCCCTACTCGCATTGGTCGTTCCAACACGTCGAAGATTTCGTGCCGACGGCGCCGATCTCCCGCGGGACCGGGCCGATCGCCACGCTGCCCGAAGCCCCCGCTCCCCTGGACGAGATCGCGGTGACCAACACCAACGGGACGGCCACCACCGTCGGCGCCGTGATGGCCGCCACGGCGACCGACGGCTGGGCCGTCGCCTATCGCGGGTCGATGGCGGCCGAGGAATACCTCGGCGGCATGACCGCCTCCACCCGGCACCTGCTGTTTTCGGTGAGCAAGTCGCTGGTGGCAACCGTCGTCGGCGCGCTGCATGGCGCCGGCGCGATCGACCTTGATTCGCCGGTCACGAAATTCGTTCCCGCCCTGGCGAATTGCGGCTACGCCGGCGCGACGGTGCGCCACCTGCTGGACATGAGGTCCGGCATCGCCTTCTCCGAAAACTACGGCGACCCGGCCGCGGAGATCCACTTACTCGACCAGGCGATGGGATGGGCACCCAGGACTCGGCCGGACGCACCCGCCACGTTGCAGGAGTTCCTGCTGACCCTGCGGCAGAAGTCGGCCCACGGCGGGCCCTTCGAATATCGCTCGTGCGAAACCGACGTCCTGGGCTGGATCTGCGAAGTCGCCGGCACCCAGCGGATGCCGGAGCTGATGTCCGACCTGCTGTGGAGCCGGATCGGCGCCCAACACGACGCCACCATCGGCGTCGACTCGACCGGAACCGGCTTTTTCGACGGCGGCATCAGCGCCTGCCTCACTGACATGATCCGGTTCGGGTCGCTACTCCTGCACGACGGCGCCTCGTCGACCGGAAAGCAAGTGGTGCCGGCGGCGTGGATCGCCGACACCCTCGACGGCGGCCCCGACTCGCGGGAGGCATTCGCCGCCAGCCCCGATGACACCGAGCTGCCCGGCGGGATGTACCGCAACCAAGTGTGGCTCCCCTACCCCGACGGCAACGTCGCGCTGTGCCTGGGCATGTGCGGTCAGATGATCTACGTCAACCGCGCCGCAGAGATGGTTGCCGCCAAGCTATCCACCCAGCCGCACTCGCACGAGCCGCACATGCTGGACACGTTGCGCGCGTTCGATGCGGTTGCAAAGGAACTGGCCGACTCCCCCATCGCGGCTATCGCTGACGAATGAACGTCGCCTGCGCTGGCTTCCGTCGCTCCACGACCTGCCTCTCCCGCCGCTGGCGGTCCCACCACGCCCGCAAGGTTTGAACGTCGATCGGCGCGGTTGGGTCGTCAAAAGGCGATGGTGCGGTGTACATGGCGCCTTCGTTCTGGATATTGTAGACGGAAACGTTCACTACTTGCTATGAGCTTACTGTGCGTCGATAAGAATCGCCAGTGACCGTCGGTACATCGCGCTTCAAACGCCAGAGGGGCACACTCGAAAGTATGGATGGCGTTCTGATTTTCGACGGAAAGTGCGGGGTGTGCACGCGTGCGCGCAACGTTCTCCTCCGGCTCAACAGGACTGGGCGGCTGCGAACGGAGCCGATGCAGAAGCCCGGAGTCTCCGAGCGGCTGGGAGTAGCGACCGAACGCGTGCCCGAAACGAGTTGGTGGCTGGATTCGTCTGGCGCGGTGTTCGCCGGCGCGGAGGCGATGAACGCGGCGCTATCGACCGCTCTGGGAACGCAATTGCCGCTACGCATCTACCGTGTGCCAGGAATCCGTTCAGTGCAGGAGGCGGTCTATCGGTGGGTGGCCGCCCACCGGTATCGATTCCGCGGAGTCACGCCGTTGTGCGAATCCGAACCCGACGAGTGCCTTTCCCCGCAAGCGTCCTGATCCCACTTCGCCTGAAGAAACCCGGGGTGGGCCACCGGTAAGGGACGCAATAAGCGACTGTAGCGTGACGGCCGTGAAGTCATCCTCCATCACGCTCGCGGCTTGTGTGGCAGCGTTCGTCCTCCCCCTGGCCGCACCCGGCGCGGCAACCGCGGCCGGCGCGTGCCCGACTGCCGCACCGCCAAGCGGCGGAACGCCCGAGTGGACGCTGACCGGAACCACCGGCAGCGTCGCGGTCACCGGATCCACGGATACGACGGCTCCGCGGGTGAACGTGACGACGCCGTTCAGCGTGACCCAGACCCAGGTGCAGACGCTGCACGCCGGAGACGGACCGGTGGTCCCGGCCACGGCCAAAGTCTCCGTCTGCTACATGGGCGTCAACGGACGCGACGGCTCCGTGTTCGACAGCAGCTACGAACGGGGCGGCGCGGTCGACTTCCCACTCGGCGGAGTCGTGCCGGGCTTCCAGAAGGCCATCGCGGGACAAAAGGTCGGGTCGACCGTCGCGGTCGCAATGACCTCCGCGGATGGATACCCGAACGGTCAGCCCAGCGCGGGCATCCGGCCGGGCGACACGCTCGTCTTCGCAATCAAGATCCTCAGCGCCTCGAGCTGAGCGCCGATTTTTCCACCGCCTGAATCATTTTCAACAACCGCGCCCGCGCATGCTAGCCTGATCGCTTGGATGTTTTTGGTACATCCACATTTGAATGAGAGAAGTAAGTAAATGGCACAGGGAACTGTGAAATGGTTCAACGGGGACAAGGGCTTCGGCTTCATCACCCCTGACGAAGGTGACAAGGACCTCTTCGTCCACTACTCCGAGATCCAGGGCAGCGGCTACCGCACCCTCGAAGAGAACCAGCGGGTTCAGTTCGAGGTCGGGCAAGGAGCGAAAGGTCCTCAGGCAGTAGGAGTCACAGCCGTCTAGGAAACTCACAAACCTGACAGTGGGCTGGTGCGTTAATTCGCACCAGCCCATTTGTAGTTCTCGATGCTGTACGCAATGCTCAACCGCTCACGCGAAAACGTTTGGTCCGTGCCGTCGTTCCGGATACCAACTCGACTCGGCTTCTTGGCAACTGAAGGTGCGCCGCCAGCAACCGGGCAACGGCGTCGTTGGCCTTGCCATCCACCGCCAGCTCCCGGACATAGATTGTCAACTCACCGTCAGGACCGACCTCGACGAGGGGCCCCTTTCGGCTGCCGGGCTTGACCTTGACGACGACGGACACCCTCATCGACTCCGCCATGGTTGTAATTGTCTCGCAATATCCCGGGAGCGAACGGCCAAATCTGGCATTGCGTTGTAGCCCAACAGGTTCAGTAACCGCGGTTAGTGGTGTTAGAGGTCGAGCACAATCCGCAACGCGGCATCGACGCGTCGCATCTCATTGAGGCTGAGAAAACCCACGCTCATGCCGAGGCGACCCGGATCCGCCGCCGCGGTTTGTTCTGCCAGCACCCGCGTCGCTTGGCCGTCAATCTCGACTTCAGGTCGAAAGCTCGCGGCCCGAGCTGATGTGGATGTGGGCGCCACTAGCCATGTCGACAACGGCAGCTGGTCGGATTGGACTACGACGGCGTATCGCGGGCCGGCCTGCTCGTGTCCGCGTCCCCGCCGAGGAGCATGAAGCCGGAAAACCTCACCACGCACGCAGTGTCTCCATGTCGCGCAGCACCTGCATTGCCTCGGCACGGTCCGCCTCGTCTGCGGCCAGCTCTTCGGCCTCGGCGCGCACGGCCGCCGCAGCCTTTCGGCGCGCGGTCTCGATGAGCGCTGCCCGCACAGCCGCAGACACCGGTGTGCCATCCCTGGTCAAGACGGCAAGCGCGCGCGACGCATCCTCGTCCGGGCGAAAGGTGATCGTGTCAGCCACGGAATCGAGTGTAATACAAAATGTAAGACGTAGGCGCCGCCCTCCGAGGGTCGACCAACAGGCCGCCGTGTCACGACTTGCCTGCTCGCGCGCGCAACCATCGCCACCATATGGACGGGTGCCGAAGGAGCGTGGGCAGGATCGCGAGAGGATCGAAATAGGTGACGCGTTCGATCGCCCTGCCATCGTGCAGCACCAGCCGGTTCACGTTGGGCCACTCGATGATTCGGCCCCCAATCGGGGCGTGCAGCCGGAACTCGATGAACAAGAGGTCGTCGTCTCCGCACCATCGGTCGACGCCACCGCGTAAGTCTGGAAGGCAGCACCAGATACGTCGGAACTCCGCTTGCGCGGCCTCGATCCCGATCATCCGACCCACGAGAGGTTGCACGAGAACCACGTCGGGGTGCAGAAGTTCCGGCAGCCGCTGCGGTGACGGGTCGTGCCAGAAATCGGCGAACTTGAAAACGAACTCTTCAGCGGCGGAGCGCTTGTTCACTCCCCCACGATGCCGACCGGGTTGCTGCCATCTCGACGCACGACACTGCCAAGAACCGCCAACCCGAAGGGCGGATCAGCCGGGCGGCGGCACGAGCGGCGGACGGCACGCATTGGCGGTCGGATCCCACCACCAACCGTTGTCGCATGCCAGCGGCTGCGGACCGACACCGAGCGGGCGGCACACATTGGCCGTCGGATCCCACCACTGGCCGGCATCGCACGCCAGGGGTTGCGGTCCGACGCCCAGCGGTCGGCACGTGTCGGCCGTCGGATCCCACCACTGTCCCGCGTCGCATTGCAGCGGGATCGGCGCCCCGAGCGGTCGACAGATGTTGGCCTTCGCGTCCCACCACTCGCCGTTCGCGCAGTCGGCCCGGCTCACCGCCGGCATCGCGATCGTCACGGCCGCCATCGACCCCAACGCCACGGCCGCGGCGGACACCGCACGGGTAATCCACGTCTTCATTTCGAGCCTCCCCCAGTCGGCATATGCATCAATCGAACCGAGCCCGGTCATCGAGGTCAAGGCCCGCCCGGCCCGGCTACCGTGAATCCTGTGAACGTTGCTACTGAACACTCGGACGACGAAGCCGACATTCGCCGGCGAACCGACGAGCTGACCGGCGCGATTCGCGCCGCGGATCTCGAAGCCGTGATGTCGATCTACGCCCCCGACGTCGTGTCGTTCGACCTCGAACCCCCTCTGCGACACGTGGGCGCGGAAGCAAAACGGCGGAACTGGGAGCGCGTCTTCGCGGCATACGAGCACCCGCTCGGTTACGAGATTCGCGACCTCACCATCACCGTGAGCGACGACGTGGCATTTGCTTACAGCCTGAATCGGCTCAGCGGCACGTTGAAGAGCGGACCGACCACCCCCGGCTTCTGGGTCCGCGCGACGACGTGCTTCCGCAAGCTCGATGGCCGCTGGTTCATCGCGCACGACCACGTGTCGGTGCCTCTGGAGATGACGACCGGCGCGGGGCTGCTGAACCTGGAGCCGTGACCCGCCATTGGCAGTAGTTGGCAGTCCCTTGCGTCGACCTGGCAGCGGCCGTGAAGTGCGATGACATATGAGGTCGGTACCAAACGCGCAAGGAGGGACAACCGACATGCCACAGCTTGCACTTCGCCAGGCCACCATCGAATACCAGGAATTCGGACCGCAGGATTCGCCGCACCCGCCGGTGCTGTTTGTCCACGGCATCCTTGTCGACGGTCAACTGTGGCGCGACGTCGCCGACGGCTTGGCGCGTCGGGGTTTCCGCTGCATCGTGCCGACGTGGCCGCTGGGTTCGCACACCATCCCCGTCAATGACGCCACCGCGCTGTCGCTGCCCGGCGTCGCGGAGATGGTCAACGACGCGCTCGTCGCCCTCGACCTCTCCGACGTGACACTGGTTGGCAGCGACACCGGAGGTGGGATATGCCAACTGGTCGTCGATGCTCACCCGGACCGGATCGGCCGCCTGGTGCTCACCAACTGCGACGCCTTCGACAAGTGCCCGCCCTTCCCCTTCGACGTTGCGTTCGCGGTGCTTCGCGGCCCCGCCTCAATCAAGGCGCTAGCCCAACCGCTGAGGTTCCGCGCGGTGCGCCAGTCGCTCTTCGGGTTCGGCCTGCTCGTCAGCAAGGCCGGTCCGGACCTCACCTCGGACTGGGTACAGCCCTGCCTCAGGGACGCCCGCATCCGCCGCGACCTGGCGGCGTTGCTGCGTCGGGTGGCCCCCTTCGATCTCACCGACGTGGCCACCCGCCTCCCCGGGTTCACCAAGCCCGTCACGCTGGTGTGGGGCCAACGCGACCGCTGCTTCACCCCGGGCCTGGGCCGGCGGCTGGCCGGGTTGTTCAAAAACGCGAAGCTGATCGAGGTGCCCGACGCAAAAACGTTTGTCGCCCTTGATCAGCCCGATGCGGTGATCGACGCGATAGCGACGATCACCGCGGTGAGGGCCTAGCACCGATCGCCAGCGATGAGTTCCGGGCGCGCCACCAGTCATACCTAAGAGAACGGAGTAATCGACAGCGCTAACGAAAGAGGTCTGGATCCGATGCCCTCGAACAACACGGCTCTACCGCCGATCGTCGACCAGCAGACCTGGCGCGCCGCGCTCGACGACCTGCGCAAGCGCGAGAAGGCCGCTACCCGGGAGCTGGATGCGATCGCCGCCCAGCGGCGCCGGCTGCCCATGGTCGAATTGCCGGACTACACCCTGATCGGGGCCGAAGGGCCCGTCCGCCTGGCCGATGTGTTCGACGGCCGGTCGCAGCTCATCGTGTACCACCACATGTGGTCCGACGGCGCTGAGTGGCAGTGCGGTGGATGCACGGGCTTCACGTCGCAATTCACCCGGCTGGAGTTCCTCGACAACTACGACGCCCGCTTCGTCATCGTCACCAACGGACCGATCGACGAGGCGCTCGCCTACAAGCGCAAGGTCGGTAACCGGATGGAGTGGTACTCGTCGTCGGAGAGCTCGTTCGGCGCCGACATGGATGCCCCGCCCGGGGGCGGCTTCGGGGTCAACGTGTTCCTGCGCGACGGCGACACCGTCTACCGCACCTGGCATACGAACGGGCGGGGCACCGAGCAGCTCAGCCATTCGTTCGGGCTGATCGACATCCTGCCGTGGGGCCGTCAGGAGGAATGGCTCGATTCGCCCCCGGGCTGGCCCTCCCGGCCGACATACTCGGGTTGGCTCGACTCCCCCGACATCGCCGCGGCCTATGGACCCAAGGACAACGCATGACCACGATCGCCGAACGCTACGTCGTCACCCGCACCATCGCCGCGAGGCCGGAACAGATTTTCGCCGTCCTCGCCGACCCCGCCCGCCACTGCAGCACCGAGCCCACCGACTGGGTCCGCGACGCGGTGGACACCGGACCGATCACCGCCGAGGGACAGATGTTCGCGATGAACATGTTCCTCACCCAGGCCGGCGGCCACTACGTCGTCCACAACCTGGTGAACGTGTTCGACAAGGACCGCGCGATCGGGTGGATACCGGGCCAGCTCGACGAGGCGGGCAACCACAATCCCGGCGGCTGGTTCTGGCGCTACGACCTGGCGCCGAACGGGGATGGCACCGACGTCACCCTCACCTACGACTGGAGCGGTACGCCGCAGGACTTCCGCGAGCGGGTCGGCGAAATGCCGATCTTCGCCGAGGACTACCTCGCCGCGTCGCTAGCGAGCCTGGACCAGGCGGTCGCGCGTTGACGAACGGTCCCGCAGCCCTCGGGTACGCCAAACCGCTTTGAACAAACCCATTTTCATGTGCGGACACCGAATGAAGACGACGGGATCGAATTTCGCGGTTTTCGCTTAGACCACGTGTTTTTGCGTGCCCATTCCCCTCAGAACCGCACTTCCGAATTGGCCCCCAAATTCGCGCAATCCGGTTTACTTTGGTAGAAATCCAAGCCTGGCTTCAGCGACGTTGGGTCGGTGAATTTTCCAATCGGAAGGCTCGCAATGAGTTGGTTGGCGGCGTCGTGGCGACGGCCTGACCACTTCGACTGGCTGACCGGCTACCTGCAGGCTCACGGGCTGGGCACCACCACCCGCCGCACCATGGCAGGGGTGTCGGCCTCGCTGGCGTTGTGGCCCGCAAACGCCCTGTGGGGAGTGACCCCGTTTTACCCGAGCCTTTCGCTGGCGGCGTCGGTGCTGGCCGGAGTGATCGGGCTAATCATGGCAATGGTCTGGTTGACCCGTTGGCCCACACGCCGTCAATCGATCTTCTTTGCAATGACCGGCAGCGCGAGCATCGTGATCGGCTGCCTGACGCAAACCCAACCGATCGTCGCGCTGATGGCATGCTCGGCCCTGGCCGTGTCCGGCGGCTACCTCGCCTTTTTCCACACCGCGCGATATATGGTCGTCAATTTCTTGCTGGCCGGCGCGGCGGGCGGTGTCGAGGTGGCCCGCCTGGTCGCTGCCGGTGAGACGACGCTGGCCTTCACCGGCTACTTTCTGGTGCTCGAACTCAACGTGGTCGTCCCCTTCGCAATCCATATCGTCATCCGGACGTTGGGTGTGGATCTGTTGCGCGCCGACCGCGACCCGCTCACCGGTCTGCTGAACCGGCGGGCCTGCGACCGCGCCATCATCGGCCGGATGCTGGCCGGCCACGACCACATGTTCCTGGCGGTGGCCATGGTCGACCTCGATCATTTCAAAGCGGTCAACGACAGCAGAGGACATGCGGCCGGCGACGAGGCGCTCGTTGCGGCCGCCCGCGCGCTTACCGCCGCGTGCCAAGAGAGCGCGGTCGTCGGCCGCGTCGGCGGAGAAGAATTTTTGATCGCAGACGTCGTCGCGACCCAACGGCCGCAGGGATGGGGCCATAAGTTGTGCAATGCGGTGGCGGCAATTCCCGCCTCGGTAACGGCCAGCGTGGGGACCGCCACCCTGCCGTTGCGCAGCGTGGGCTGCGACGACGTGGAACAAGCGCTGCGCCGGCTGGTCGGCGAGGCTGACGCCGCCATGTACGAGGCCAAGAGATGCGGCGGCAACCAAGCTCGACACCACCGCTCCCCCGCGCCGGCGGCGATGTCCTGACGACAGAGTCCACACAGCCGCGAGGAACCTAGATCCTGCGCCAAACGGCGCGCGCTGTCTTAGCCTGTCTAAGGGACAGTGGTGCGTACGATGACGGGGCGCGCGGGCGTGGGGATTCGATATGGCGGAGCAGGTCGTCGGTCGGCGGGCTGAAGAACGAGTCGTTGTCGAATTTCTTGATTGTGTGTCGCGTCAGGCGTGTGGCCTGGTTATCGAGGGTGAGCCGGGTATCGGCAAGACGACGTTGTGGTTGGACGTGGTTGAGCGGGCCCGGAAGCGTGGGTTTCGGGTATTGAGGTGTCGGGCGGCTGCGGCCGAGTCGGTGCTGGCGTACACGGTGTTGGCCGATTTGCTCGGCGATGTCGATGACTCGGTTTGGGCGGATTTGCCGATTCCGCAGCAGCGGGCGTTGGACGGCGCGGTGTTGCGGCACCGGGTCGAGGCGCACAACATTGATCCTCGCGCGGTGGCGGCGGCGTTTGTGACTGTCATCGGCCGCCTGGCCGCCGAAAGCCCGGTGGTGATCGCGATCGATGATTTGCAGTGGGTGGATACCTCGAGCGCGAATGTGGTGGCCTATGCGACGCGGCGGCTGCCGGCCGGGGCGGCGGTCGTGTGTACGACGCGTGACCAGGGGTCTGCGGCGCGCCTAGAGGTGCCCCGCCCGGACGCGACGCTGCGAATTCGGCTGCGGCCGTTGACGGTTGGTGAGCTGCATCAGGTTTTGGTGCTTCGGTTGGGTCGTTCGGTCGCGCGTCCTGCGTTGCTGCGAATTCATGAGATCGCCGGGGGGAACCCGTTTTTCGCCTTGGAGCTGGCGCGGGGACTGGGCTCGGGCGGGCGTGCTTCCGACTTGAGTTTGCCGGGCAGCCTCAATGAGTTGGTCCAGTCGAGGATTGGTCGGGTCGGCGCCCCAGATGTGTTGCTGGCTATCGCGAGCCTGCCGGATCCGACGGTACCGGTGGTGGCCCGCGCCACTGACTCGACGCCGGATCAGGTGGTGCAGTCGCTCGGTGAGGCCGAGACCCAAGCCGTAATCGTTATCGAGGGACACCGGCTCCGCTTTACCCACCCGATCCTGGCGCACGGAGTTTACAGCGCCGCGCCGGCTCGGCGTCGCCGCGAAATGCACCGGCGCCTGGCCGAACTCGTCACCGAGCCCGAGCTGCGCGCCCGCCACCTCGCCCTGGCCGACACGTCTGGAGATGCGGAAACCGTGGCTGCCCTCGACGCGGCCGCCGTTATCGCGCGCGACAGGGGGGCACCGGCGGCCGCCGCCGAACTGCTCGAACTTGCCTTAGGTCTCGGGGCCGACGACCCGCGGCGCAAGATTCGTTGTGCGACGCACTATTTCGATGCGGGAGATCCGGGGCGCGCGCGGCAGATCCTCGACGGGGTCGTAGCCACGCTTCCCGCTGGGCCGATCCGTGCCGAGGCCCTACATCAGCTGGGGTTGGTGCGCCTCTACGGCGACAGCTTTCCCGAGGCGGCGGAATTACTCGAGGCCGCGTTGCGAGACTGCGACGCTGACACGGGCTTACGGGTACGCATCTCGATCAGCTTGTCGTTCGCCCTCCTCAACGCCGGGCGACCCGCGCAGGCTTATGAGCGGGTTCAGCATGCCCTCGCCGACGCCGAGCGCATTGGCGCCGGGGCTCTGCTGAGCCCCGCCCTCGGGATGCGGGCGATGATGGACTTCATGGCGGGTCAAGGCTTCGACCAGTCCGCGTTGCGTCGCGCTGTCGAGCTGGAAGAGGCAAGCTCCCGCATTCCGTTGCCATTTCGGCCCCACGTGCAGCTGACGCTACTGCGCGCTTGGACCGGTGAACTCGAGCAGGCGCGTAAGGAGTTGGTGGAGCTGGGCCAGCAGTGCCTCGTTCTCGGCGAGGAAGGCGAGCTGACCTTCGTCGGATTTCATCTTGTTCTCGTTGAGATCTGGCTCGGCAGACTCGACAGCGCGGCCGGTACCGCTGACGCGACGATGGAAGTGGCAACACAGCTCGGCGGCGACTTCCCATTGTTCATCGCGCTGACCGTTCGGGCCGCGGTTGCCGCCTATGCCGGCCGCCTCCACGACGCCCGGCGCGATCTGGGCGAGGCGATCGCGGCCGGCCAGCGCTGCGGCTCAACGCGTTTGGCCGAGTGGCCCACCACGCTGGCCGGATTTGTCGAGGTGTCATGTGGCGACTATCAAGCGGCCCTCAGCGCGCTCGAGCCGCTGCTGCCGATGGTGCGGATGTTCCCGGATGCGAGTGAAATCATCTCGTCGTCTTTCGTTCCCGAGGCCGTCGAGGCGATGATCGGCCTTGGCCGCTTCGATGAGGCCGAGCCGTTGGTCGAAGCCTTCGAGCGCAATGGCCGTCGGCTCGATCGCGCATGGACGCTGGCCGTCGGTATGCGCTGCCGCGCGTTGCTGCAGGCGGGACGCGGCGATATCGCCGCCGCGGTGACAACCGCCGAGCTCGCCATCACCGAGCACGAACGCCTGGCGATGCCGTTCGAGCGCGCCCGCACGCAGCTGTTGCTGGGTCAGCTGCAACGCCGCCAGCGGCGCGCCGATGCGACTTCGACCCTGCGCGACGCCCTGCAAACTTTCCAGCAGCTCGGTGCCACGGTGTGGGCGGAGCGCGCCGAGGCGGAATTGGCGCGCGGGGTCTCGGGCAGGCGGCGCGAGCAGGGGTTGACCGCGACCGAAGAGCGTGTCGCCGAGCTGGCCGCCTCGGGGATGATCAACCGCGACATCGCGGTCGCGCTGTTCGTGAGTCCCAAGACGGTGGAGGTCAACCTCAGTCGCGTCTACCGCAAGCTCAACATCCGCTCGCGCGCGGAGCTCTACCAAGCACTGCAATCGCGAAAATCTGAATCGGATATGAGTAGGTAAACCCCTGATGTAAGCGGCCGCCACTATCTATAGCGTGGCCGAGGTGGCGAGCGTCGGCGCAGGAGCAGAGTCATTTCTGGTCGAGTGGTACGGCCCCCGCGCGCCCGGGCACTGGATCGGCGAAACCGCTCAACGCCTCAACGACTGCGCCGCGGCGACGTCGGCCCGCGGTGGACAGGTCCGATTGCTGATGGCCGTGGCCGTTCCCGCGGACGACTACGCATTCGGGGTGTTTGCCGCCGATTCGGCCGAGGCGGTCGCGGAAACCTGCGCCGACGCCGGCGCTCCCCCGGAACGGATCAGTGCCGCCGTCGGCTGGTGGCAAGGGCAGGATTTTCGATCGCCGACTGAGGCTTAGGGCTTTCCATATCCCACGGGGCGATCCGCGCCTGCCGAGTACGGCGCGCGTTCCGCGTCCCGGCGTTGACGATCTCCTTGACCGTTGCGATCAGCCGGTCCGGCCTATCCCGCAATGCGCGCGCGGCGGCCCGGGCGACTCGGCGCGTCGTGAAAAGCTGTGACGGGCGGACCTCATGGTTAAGCACGCGGAGCAGCGTCTGGGTGGCTTTGGGATCGCCGGCGATATCCTTCATCAAGCGGGTATTGAACGGCGTCGACGCACCCGGTGTGCCGAAGTCGCTTGCCATCCAGTGCATTTCATACGCATCGTCGTCGCGCCACCGCCACCAGCGCTGCATTGCCTCGTCGGGAGTCGTGTCGCCCAGCCCGGCCTCGATCGAATCGGCCAGCCGACGGGCCTGGCGGAACGCATCGCCGATGCCCTGCCCCGGCGATGGATCCTTGAAATGGCCGGCATCGCCGACGAGGACCCAGCCGGGGCCGGCGGACTCTCGGAAGTACCCGTGCCACTTGGTCACTACCCGGATCGGGCCGACGCGCCGCCCGTCGCCGATCACGTCGGCGAGTTCCGGCCAGGCCCGCAGACCGGCCGCGAAGTTGGCGTCACGATTCGCGTGGAACTCGGCTTGCTTCGCCATATCGATCCCGATCGCGGCCATGTAGAGATCACCGTCGGTTGGGCTGGCGAGGAAGCCCAGGTCACCGCGGCGTCCAAGCCGCGCGTGCCCTTCCGGCTCACGCACATGCTCGAAATAGGCCCAGGCAAACATCTTTCCGGGCTCGGCGACGTGATATTCGCGGGCACCGGCCAGCGCGGCGACCGTCGAGTGGCGGCCGTCGGCGCCGACCACCAACTGCCCTTTGATGGGGCCGGCAACAGTGTCTACCCCAGTGACGCGGCCGTCTTCGGTGACGAGGTTCGTGACGCGCAGGCCCGCGCGGACGTCGGCGGTCGCCGCGGCCGCCGCCTCGACCAGCAACCCATCCAGCGTCACCCGCCGGACGCATACGCCGCGCGGGGCCCTGAGCGCGGGATCGACCTTCGCCTCGATCCGAACGTCGTCGTCGATCACCATCGTCATCCGGTCGAGCGGGACGGCACCGGCCGCCAAGACGTCGTCGAGCACGCCGAGCTGCTGCAGCACCTGCACGCCGCAGGACTGGATTATGTGAGTCGACGGCGTCTCCGACGGGAACTGGGCACGGTCGACCAGGCAGACGCTCAGGCCCCTTCGCGCGAGCATCGTCGCCAGCGGTGAACCGGCGCAGCGCGCACCCACCACCACGACATCGAATCGCTTCACATCGCCTCCCCGATAGCTCGACGAACCGCTGCCGCCGACGCTACCGCAAGATTAAGGAAATCGTAAGAGCATTCTTAGATAACGTTTAGATCAAGCGCGAAGCTGTGCCATGGTTCGGTCCGGGGAAAGCCGCCCAAACACGTTCGGTCACAAGGTTATTCAGCGCAATTCCGAACCGCCCGACTCTGGGCCGACCGCGACATGGGAGTCCATTAGGAACGCGCCGTTCTTAGAGAAGCGACGAGCTGGCCCAGACCGTGCCCGGGTAGGGTCACCTCTCATGACCGCTCTGCGAACCCAGGTCTGTGTAGCCGGCGGCGGTCCCGCCGGACTCGTTCACGCTCTTCTGCTCGCCCGCGCCGGCGTCCAGGTCGTCGTGCTGGAGAAACACAACGACTTCTTGCGCGACTTCCGCGGCGACACCGTGCACCCCACCACCCTTCGGATCATGGACGAGCTGGGGTTCGTCGACGAGTTCCTGCGCCTGCCGCACACCAAGATCACCCGCGTCGCCTTCGACGCCGACGGGACGCTTCGCACCTTCGGCAACTTCAGCGCGCTGAAACGGTTGGGTTTCAACCAGCCCTACATCGCGCTGATGCCGCAGTGGGACTTCCTCGACTTCCTTGCCGAAAAGGCAAGTGCCTACCCGGAATTCACCTTGATCCGCAACGCCGAGGTCAAAGAGCTGATCTTCGACGGCGACCGGGTCGTCGGGGTGCGCACGCCGGAACTGGAGGTGCGTGCCGAGCTGGTTGTCGGCGCGGACGGACGCAAGTCCGCCGTGCGGGAGGCCGCCGGTCTGAACCTCGCCGCCGCGCACTCGCCGATGGACGTGTTGTGGTTCCGGCTGAAATGGCGTCCCGGCGATCCACAAGAGCTTTTCGGAGTCGCCCGTAAGGGCCTGCTGATGGCCATGATCTACCGGGGGGACTACTGGCAGGTCGCCCACCTCATGCCCAAGGGAACCGACCCGCGCGACGGTTCGCTGGAGGCGTTCAAAGAGCGCCTGGTCGCCGCCCAACCGCGGCTGCGCGAACACGTCGACGACCTGCATTCCTGGGACGACACCAGCCATCTCGACGTGCGGGTGGACCGGCTCGAGACCTGGTGGCGCACCGGCTTGCTCTGCATCGGCGACGCCGCGCACGCCATGTCTCCGGCCGGAGGGGTCGGCATCAACCTCGCCGTCGCCGGCGCGGTCGCCGCGGCGAATATTCTGTGCGCCCCACTTCGCGAAAACCGGTTGACCGATGCTGATCTCGCCAAGGTTCAGCGCCGCCGCGAGCTACCCACCCGAATCATCCAGGCCGGTCAGGTCTTCATCCAGGACCGGGCGGTCGAACCCAATTTGACCGGCGACCTTTCCCCGATCAAGATTCCCCGCTTCATCGGTCGCGGTCCCCTGCAGTTCATCCCGCCGATCATCGTCGGACGCGGCTTCCGCCCCGAGCACGTACGCACCCCGGACGCACACGCTTCCTAGTTCGAGCTTCTTAGCCGGCGAGCGGGTCGAACATGTGCGCCGGGTCGATGCCAAGCTGCTGAGCGACGTGGCTGGTGTCCCAATACTCCCGCCAGTGCGTGATCGTGCCGTCGCGGACCTCGAAGAGGGCGGTGACGTTGAACGTGACCGCGACACCGTTCATCGCATTCACGTCGACCCGTTCGACCACCACGGTGTCCGCGTTCGACACGACCGTGCGAATCTCGCTCCCCTCGATCATTCCGGTCGAGAGGCTGCTGTGTTTTTCGAGCTCGGCGCGCGCCGCGTCGCGCCCCACGACCACCGGCGAGAGGGGCACGTGCAGCTGCCAGACGAAGTCCTCCGCCATCAACGCGGTCATCGCTTCGACGTCCATGCGCTCGCCGTAAGCCGCATGCAGGAAGTCGAGCACGAGCTTTTCGTTCGCATTTGTGGCGACGGCCTGGGGCATGGTGTTTTCCTAACTCGTCGATGAGTCACGGCCTAAATAAACTGGTTGATTTAATGCCAAGCCAAACACGCTATCCCCTCGATCGGGTTGGGTAAAGACCCGCGCGCCTCAGGCCTGGGGCCCCTCCGAGGGCGGCCAGTGCGCGCCCGGCGACGCATCGCCGGGTTCGGCGTGCTCACCGCGCGACAGCGGCACCCACTGCTCGCTCGGCGCGGGCTGCTTGGAGGACGGGAAGTCACGCAGCGGACCCGACGGCTTGGCGTCCCACTTGGCGAAGGTCAACGGGGTCCGCAACCAGCAGTGCAGCAGGTTGTAGGCCGCCTCCAGCGAGTCGATGTGGGTGCGCTCCCAGCCGTGGCTGCCGTCGAGCCCGAAGCCGACCAGCGCGGCCCTGGTGCCCGCGCCCGCTTCGATCGCCGCGGCGGCGTCCGAACGGTAATAGCGAAACACGTCCCGCACGAAGGGAATCTTTTGCTCGTCGGCGAGCCGGCACAGCTTCCGCGTCAGGTGGTAGTCGAACGGGCCGTGCATGTCGGCCATCGGGATCGTGACGCCATCCTCGATGGAGTGCTGGCCGGGCGCGCACACCGCGTTGTCCACCGAGACCAGCTCCGCGACGTCGGCGGGCAGGCCGTGGCTCGCCCCGTGGCCGACCTCCTCGGTGATGGTGACCATGATCGTGGTGCGGTGCGGCAGCACGATCTTGTTTTCCGAAAAGTGCTTGGCCAGCGTGAGCGCGATCGCGACGCCGGCCTTGCCGTCGAGGTGACGGGAAACGATGAAGCCGTCGGCGGTGAGCTCGGGGCTGGCGATCAACGCGACGAAGTCACCGACGTTCACGCCCAGCCTGACGAGGTCCTCCCGCGAGGAGACCTTGCGGTCGACGCGGACCTCGACGTGCTTCCAATCGGTGGGCTGGGTGTCGATCTCGTCGCCGAAGCTGTGTCCACTGGCCTTGAGCGGCAAGACCGTTCCGGTGATGAACTCGTCGGGGTCGTCGCTGAAAATTCGCACGCGGGCACCCGTGGCGAACCGGGCCGAAAAGGTGCCGACCGGAATCAACTCGAGGCGCCCGTTGTCTTTGAGGCTGCGCACCATGCAGCCGATGGTGTCGGCGTGAACGGCCAGCGCCCGGTCGATGGTCGCGGATTCCCCCGGCAGTTCGGCGGTCAACGCGCCGCGGCGCGTGAGGGTAAACGGCACGCCGAAATCGTCGAAGATGTCGCCGATCAGCTGCATCACCGCATCCGTGCGCCCCGCGGGACTCGGGGTCTGCAGCAACGCGAGCAGCGTGTCGATCATCCACGCGCGGTCGGCCTCGGCCATGGCCGCGGTTTCGGGCACAGTCTCTCCCTTTCGGTTCGTTCGGGATCCGGGTTTAACCTACCGGTTCGCGCGGGAGCGAGAGGGCCTAGCCGCGAGGTCTACAGTTGGAGCCCGATGGACGCGTCAGCGGTTACCGGGTGACCGAGTTCGTCAAGCGCCACCGGGGCGCACCCGCCGGCTACTTCGCGTGGGAAGCCGCGGGCCTGCGATGGCTTTCGGCCGTCCCGGGCGGCGTGCTGTGCGCGACGGTTGTCGCCGTCGGCGCCGACCACCTCACGCTGCGGCGACTGGATTCGGTGACCCCCAGCCCCGAAGCGGCGTACGAATTCGGCGGCCGACTTGCCGTCACCCACGACGCCGGCGCGGCCGCGTTCGGCACCGGGCCCGACGACTGGGACGGACCCGGGTTCTTCGGCCCGTTGTCCCGGCCGCTGCCGATGTCGCTGCGGGGGCATTCACGCTGGGGCGAGTTCTACGCCGACGAGCGGCTGGTCCCGATGGCCGAGATGGCCGCCGCGTGCCTCGATGCTTCGGTCCGCGCGGCGATCGACTCCGTCGTGGCGCGTTGCCGCGCCGGCGACTACGACTCTGATGACGACGACGGGCCGGCCCGGCTGCACGGCGACTTGTGGAGCGGCAACGTGATGTGGACGCCCGACGGGGTGGTGCTGATCGATCCGGCCGCGCACGCCGGTCACCGCGAGACCGACCTGGCGATGCTCGCGCTGTTCGGCTGCCCGCACTACGACGCGGTCCTCGCCGGTTACCAGCGCGTGCGATCGCTAAAGCCGGGCTGGCGCAACAGGATCGGGCTGCACCAGCTGTACCCACTGCTGGCGCATGTCGCGTTGTTCGGCGGTGGGTATGCCGCGCAGACCCATGCCGCCGCCCGAGCTGCGTTGGACGCCGTTCGAAGTAAGCCCATCTGACGTTGGTTTTGCAGCCGAAATTCGTTTCCGGCGTTGCTGCAAATCGGAGTTAGGCTCCTCGATGTCCGGTCATATCGCAGATTAGGAGCTCGCTATGAAAGTGGATGAGCAGGGACATGAGGAAAAAGACGTCCGCCGGCTACGGGAATTCGCCACATTCGACAAGCTTTCCGATAATGATTTGCAGCGCATTGTCTCGGCCGCGCATCACACCTCCACGTCCGCGCCACTGCCGCTCATTCACGAGCAGACCCCGTCGGACGCCTGCTACATCCTGCTGACCGGCGAGGCCGGCGTATACGTCGGCCAGGACCGCGTTGCCGTGGTGGGGCCGGGCGAAGTGATCGGTGAATCGGCGCTGCGCCGTGGGAAACTGCGTTCCGCCACCGTCACGACGACCGGGCCGGCCGAGGTGCTGCGCATCGAGCGCGACGACCTGGGCCGCCTGCTCGAAGCGATTCCGGCGCTGCGCGAGACCATGGACGCGACCGCGGCGCGGCACGCGGCCACCGCCGCGCCCGAGCAGCCGCCGAAGCCGAAGCCGACGCATCGCAGGGTGGACGCGCAGGTCCCGACGGAATTGGTCGAGCGGTTCGAGCAGGCCGCCGAGGGCGCCGGTGTGCGTGTCTCGGCCGCGCTCGAGGACGCGCTCACCCAGTGGATCGAGCGAAACAGCACGGCCTAGCCGCAGGCACAGGGCGGCCTACGGGTTCACATTCGGGCAGATCTGCTTGATCCAACCGGTGATCAGGTCCCTGTTGGAGTTCAGGTCGGGGTCGGTGGGTTGCGCACCCAAGGTGGTGACGAAGTGCTCGATCGCGGCCTTCACCGGGTCGGGCGGAGCGTACTTCTCCAGCGTGTCGGCGTACTTGCGGGCGGTTTCCGGTTTCGACGCCACCATCAAGTTGTCCTTGGCGAACGAGATGTCCAGGCAGGTCGATTGATCGAGCGGCGCGGCCGGCGCGGAGGACGTGGGTGCCGTCGTCGGTTGCGATGAGGCCGCCGTCGGCGAGCTCGATGCCGACGCCTCACTCGACGCCGGAGCTGATTGAGTATTGCTGTTCGAGCAGCCCGCGGTGATGACCGCGATGGCGACCATTCCCGCGAGCGCAGTTCCGTTTAGCCGCACCAGACACTCCTTCGCCGGAAGATCTATTTGCTGCAGGCACCCTACCGGCAATTTCGCTTCGACACGGTTTGAACGCCGAATCGTGTTATGCCGATTCCATTTCGGCGATCAGCTCGCCGAGGGCGAGGATGCGCTGGGCGTCGCGCACGTGCAGGCTCTCGATCATCCGGCCGTCGACCGTGATGACGCTGTTCCCGGCGGCCTGGGCCTCTTCATAGGCGGAGACGATTTTGCGGGCATCGGCCAGCTCCTTGTCCGACGGACCGAACACGTCGTTCGCCGGTCCGATCTGGGACGGGTGGATGAGGGTCTTGCCGTCGAAACCCATCTCCCGGCCCTGCCGGGCCTCGGCCCGGAAGCCGCCCTCGTCGGTGATGTCGTTGAAGACGCCGTCCAGGACGACCTTCCCGGCCGCCCTCGCCCCCAACACGGCCAGCGACAACGCCGTTAGCACCGGCGCGCGACCGGGCAAGTGCAATCCGTGCAGATCGTTCACCAGATCGTTGGTGCCGACCACTAACGCCGCCAAGCGATCGCTGGCCGAGGCGACCTCTTCGGCTCGCAAGATGGCCCGGGGCGTTTCGATCATGACCCACAGCCGCAGCGGCTCCGGCGCGCCGAGCTCGTCGAGCGCGCCGGTCAACGTCCGGACCTGCTCGCCGGTCTCGACCTTCGGCACGAGCACGCCGTCGGCGCCCGAAGCGGCGACGGCCGCCAGGTCGTCGTCGTGCCAGTCGGTGCCCAGGCCGTTGATGCGCACCACGATCTCGCGGGGTCGGTAGGTCCCAGACGAGACCGCGTCGCACACCCGTGAGCGCGAGTCGGCCTTGGCGTCGGGCCCGACGGCGTCCTCGAGGTCGAAAATGAGCACGTCGGCCGGCAGGGTGCGGCCCTTCTCCAGGGCACGAGGGTTGTTGCCGGGCAGGTAGAGGGCGGATCGGCGCGGGCGCAGCGTCGGTGGCATGACACGACAGTAGGGCCTTCGGCATAAGCGTCGCCCACAGTGGGAAATCCCCGGAATGGGAAACGGGAGGAGCAACTCATGCAGGGTCACGAAATCCGGTCACTCGCCGACCTCGCCGGTGAGGGCACCCGCGTCTTGACCACGCTCGTGCGCGACACGCACAGCGGCATCGCGCGGCGCGTCTTCGGCGCCGTGGGACCGGTGTCCAAACCCGTAGAGGTGGTCCACAACACGACCGCCGCGGCGACGTATTACGCCGTCGACCGGGCGATCCGGGGCGCCCTGCGCGCCGCCGGTGAACTGGCGGCCGAGACGCGCGGCAGCGACGAGGACGAGACCGTCGAAGCCAATCCCAGGGTCGCCGGGGTCATCGCCGCGCTCAACGGCATCTACGGCGACGAGCTGACCAAGCGCGAAAACGGCTTCGCGCTGACCATGCAGGTGCGCCATCGCGGCAAGGCGGTCGCGATGACCGCCCCCGACATCGCGGCGGCGTTCCCGGGGGCAACCGGCCGGATCGCGGTCTTCGTCCACGGCTGGTGCATGACCGAAATGTCATGGTGGCGACGCCCGCGCGACGGCGAGGAGGTGAAGTCCTACGGCTCGCGGCTGCGCGACGACCTGGGATTCACCCCGGTTTACCTGCGATACAACACCGGCCTGCACATCTCCGACAACGGAAAGTCGCTCGCCGCCCTGCTGGAGCAGCTGCGGGCGCTGTGGCCGGTGCCGGTCGAGGACATCGTCCTGATCGGTCATTCGATGGGCGGCCTGGTGATCCGCAGCGCCTGCCACTACGGAACCCAGCATGAGCACGCCTGGCCCCACGCCGTTCGTCACGTCGTCTGCCTCGGCTCCCCGCACCTGGGCGCCGACCTGGAGAAGGGCGTCAACGCCGCGTCGTGGGCGCTGGCCCGGCTGCCCGAAACCCGGGCCCTGTCTTCGTTTCTCAACGCCCGCAGCTCCGGCACCAAGGATCTGCGCTACGGCGCGCTGCTCGACGAGGACTGGAGCGAGTGCGACCCCGACGAGTTCCTGCGGGACCGGTGCAACGAGGTGCCGTTCCTGCCCCACGCCGTCTACCACTTCGTGGCGACCAGCGCGGGCCCGGGCGCGGTCGGCGCGGTGCTCGGCGATCGCCTGGTGCGCCCCCAGAGCGCGTCCGGTGTGGGCAAGTCGCGGCGGATTCCGTTCGACCCGGACCACGGCCTGACGCTCACCGGCCTGCACCACTTCGATCTGCTCAACCACGCCGACATCTACGCGAAGCTGCACGACTGGCTCGCTCAGCCGCCGCGGCCGGACGCCCCGGGTTAAGTCTTCTTTTCGCGCCACTCCCGCTCGAACGGCAACCGCCAGGCGTTGGGCGCGATCAATTGGTGAATGGCGTTGGGACCCCACGTGCCGGGCTGGTAGATCTTGGCCGGCGGCGGGTCGTCGAGCAGCCCCTGCGAACGCTCCCACAACGACTCGATGCCCTCGGCGGTGTTGAACAGCGTGTGGTCGCCGCGCATCGCGTCGAGGATCAGCCGCTCGTAGGCCTCCAGCACGTCGACGACGGTGTCGATCTCCTGCGAGGAGAACTGCATGGACAACTTGTCCAGCTTCATGCCGGGGCCCGGCCGCTTGCCGTAGAAGGACAGTGAGACCTTCGAGTTGTCGGCGAGGTCGAAGGTGAGGTGGTCCGGACCTTGGGTGCCGACCCCCGATCCGGGCGGAAACATCGTTCGCGGAGCCTCTTTGAAGGCGATCGAGATGATGCGGATGCCCTCGGCCATCTTCTTGCCGGTGCGCAGATAGATCGGCACGCCGGCCCAGCGCCAGTTGTCGATGCCGACCTTGAGCGCGATGAAGGTCTCGGTGTCGGAGTCCTTCGCCACTCCCTTCTCGTCGCGATAGCCGCTGTACTGGCCGCGCACCACGTTGGACGGCTTGACCGGCAGCATCGAGCGGAACACCTTGTTCTTTTCCTCGCTGATGGCAAAGGGTTCGAGCGCTGTCGGCGGCTCCATCACCACGAACGCCATCACCTGGAAGAGGTGGGTCACCACCATGTCCTTGTAGGCGCCGGTTTCCTCGTAGAAGTTGGCCCGCTGATCCAGCCCTAGCGCCTCGGGAATGTCGATCTGGATGTGGTCGATGAAGTTGCGGTTCCAGATTGGCTCGAACAGACCGTTGGCGAAGCGGAACGCCAGGATGTTCTGGGCGGCCTCCTTCCCCAGGAAGTGGTCGATGCGGAAAATCTGTGATTCCTCGAACGTTTCGTGCACGAAGTCGTTCAGTGCGACCGCGCTGGCCAGGTCCGTGCCGAACGGCTTTTCCATGACCACCCGGGAACGGTCGACGAGCTCCGCGTCGCGCAGCATGGTGATGACGTCGCGCGCCGCCTTCGGCGGAACCGAAAGGTAATGCAGCCGCCGAACGTTTGGTCCCAGGTTGGCTTCGGCCTCGGCGACCGCGGTGGCGAGCGCCCCGGGCCCGGCGCCCTGCGGGACATAGGTGACGATCTTGGCGAAGTTGGCCCACTGCTCGTCCGTCAGCTTGTGCGTGCCGAAGGAGTCAATCGCGTTCTTGGCCAGATCACGGAACTCGTCGTCGCTCATGTCTTCCAGCGACGTCGCGACGATTTGGATGTCGGGGGCTAGTTCGGACTGATCCAAATAGGCCAGGCCCGGGATCAGCTTGCGCTTGGCGAGATCCCCGGTCGCGCCGAACAGGACGATGACGTGGGGATCCAGCCGTTCAGTGTCGTGGCGTCGCGGGCGTTTCTCCGGCGCCGGGTAAGAGATCGTTTGCGGTTTCTTGTCGGCCACCCTTGCGATCCTTCCATCGCCGCGCCGTGTGTGCAGCCCCATGTTGGGGTCGATCTGAGCGGTTACCGATCGCGCGGTGGGGTATGGAGAGCGGTATGACCGGACCCGACCGAGACCAGCTGAGCCACGCCGAGGAGCTGGAAAACATCGTCGACGAGCTCGACGAGAAGGTGGCCAACGAGCGGGAGGCCGAGGGCGTCCCCGGCAAGCCGAGCGACCGCGAACGTGACGCTGCAGGGCCCGGCCCGCAGGACGAGCCGCCGGACTGACGCCCTAGGCCGCCGCGGGCGGACCGAACCAGGCCGTCAGGGCGTCGGCGAGGGGTCGCTCCCCCACCCACGCGACGTGTCCGTCGGGCCGGATCAACACGGCGTCCGGAGCGTCCACGGCGCCGAGATCCGGAAGCTCCCACGCCCCAACGTATTTCCCGTCAACCAACGTGACGCGATCGCCCCAGCCGACGATGTCGACGACGCCGGGCTCGCCGAGGTTGAGCAGCACCGGCCGCGCGTCGTGCAGCAGGGCGAATACCCGCACCGTGCCGTCGGCGGTGACCAGGTCGAGATCGGGCATTCGACGCCCGAGCAGCGGGTGGCCTTCGCCCAGGTCGTAGTGGATGTCGAGACCCGACATCATCGCGGCGAATCGCTGCCGTGGCTCGGCCATGCCGAGCAGGTCCGAAGTGACCTCCCGCAAGGCCTTGGTGCGGTCGTCCGGGCGGAGCAGCGCCATTTGGGCCATGGCGTTGCGCAGCACGCGCGCGCCGACCGGGTGCCGCTCGGCGTGGTAGGTATCCAGCAGGCTTTCCGGGGCCGTTCCGTTGGCCACCTGCGCCAGCTTCCAGCCCAGGTTCACCGCGTCCTGCATGCCGGTGTTGAGGCCCTGCCCCCCGATCGGGTGGTGCACGTGCGCCGCGTCGCCGGCCAGCAGGACCCGCCCGTCGCGGTAGGCGGCCGCCTGCCGCGCCGCGTCGGTGAACCTGGAAATCCATGCGGGACTGTGGATCCCGTAATCCGTTCCGTAAACGGCGATCAGTGCCTCGCTGAGATCGCGCAGGGTGGGTTCGTCGGCGGGCCCGACCTGCCGCTCGGTCACCATGACCCGCATCGGCCCCCCGTCCTCCACCATGCTGAGCGAATGGACGCCGAGCGCGTCGTGGCGGATGCCCCATTCCGGCGCTTCGCCGGCCGCGCCGGCCATGTCGACCTCGGCGAGGAGGTAGCTCATCGTGGGGTCCCACCCGGGGAAGTCGATGCCCGCCGATTTGCGCACCGAACTGCGTCCGCCGTCGCATCCGACGACATATTCCGCGCGCAGGAAGCGGCCGTCCGACAGCACGACGTCGACGCCGGTGTCGTCCTGGGCGACGCCGGTCACCTCGCGTCCGCGATAGGTCGGCACGTTCAGTTCGTCGACCCAGCCGGCCAGGATGCGCTCGATGTGGATCTGCCACAGCGCGAGCCCGTAGGGATGCCGGGTGGGAAAGTCGCTGATGTCCAACCGAATCTGGGAAAACCCGGCGACCTGTGCCACCTGGCCCTCGGCAAGGAACCGATCCGCGATTCCGCGCTGATCGAGGACCTCGATGGTGCGCGCATGCAATCCGCCCGCCCGCGCACCAATCAACTCCTGGCCGGCGCGTCGCTCGACAATCGCAACGTCGACCCCCGCCAGCGCCAACTCGCCCGCCAGCATCAGCCCCGTCGGGCCGCCCCCGGCAATCACCACGGCATGCATTCTCGCCACCCCCAATTCAGTCCGTTCCGGCTTCGACCAGCGATTTTGCGGCATGACCCCGGTCTTGCCGCAAGCCCCCGGGTGCGTAATATGTTGAAGTGGGACGGACGAAAACCCGTCCCCTTCTTTTGCGTCCGACGGGGGTTCTCGATAAACCGCCAACGTCTTCCGAGATCTGAACTACGGTTCAGACGAATGGCAGTTGCGGGCAGCCAAAATGGCGGTGAAATAATATTGGCCGCGCGTCCGCATCAGCGCATCTGACCAGAGAGTGACGGGATGGGTCTACGCCTGGCAGGCCCCCTCGGCCACACCCGCCGATACAAGCTGCGGCTGCGCGCCGACTCCGGAAGCGGTTTCTACGGCAAACACCAGGTCCGGCTGCTGCGGATCTATTTGGGCACCACGACATTCCTGTACGCCTACGGCGTGGTGTTCAGCACAGTGATTGTGCTTCACCCCGACCTGCCCCGGGGGCATCCGGTCGGGGGCATCGTGGCGACCGTTCTCGGCATCGCCGCGCTGGCCTGGCTGGCGGTCCGTCCCGACAAAACCGGGCCCGCAACGGCCGTGGCGATCGCCGCCACACCGATCGTGATGGCCTTCCATATCGCGATCATCGCCGAATTCGTCTGCCTGATCGCTCCAATGTTTCTGGCGATGTACCTGCGCGCGTTCTACTCGCCGCGACGCGGCGCGCTCCTGGTCGGCCTGCTCGCCCTGGCGTGCGTTGTCGCCCTGGCGGTCTCGCGCACGGCCAACCTGGACATCGATTACTTCATCTTCGTGATCGCGATTGTCGGTGCCGCGGAGTCGTTCGGCCTGGTGACACGGAGCCTGGTCGACGCGGCGTGCACGGATCCGCTCACGGGGTCGCTCAACCGCGCCGGTTGGGAAATCGCCACCGCCGACCTGCTGGCGCGATCCCGTTCGACTTCCACCCTCATCACCGTCATCGCGCTGGACATCGACAACTTCAAACGGATCAACGACACCGACGGGCATGTCGCCGGCGACGAGCACCTGATCGGCCGCGCGACCGCCTGGCGAAAACTGGCTCCCGCCAACGCCATTCTGGCCCGGCTCGGCGGCGACGAGTTCGCCCTGTGCATCGCCGAGCGCCCGGGCGCGGGCCCGACCGCAGCCGAGCGGTTCGTCGCCGCCGTTCGGCTGCAGACCCCGGGAACGAGCGTCGGGACCGCATCGGCCATCGGAGCGAGCGCCAACGTCGCCGTGCTGTGGGCGGTCGCCGACGCGAATTTGTACACCGCCAAGCAGAACAGGACTCCGCAGCGCCGGGATCCAGATCTGCGCCACGCGCTCTAGACCAGCGTTGAGCAAAATCCGATAGCAGCGAGCGCAATCGAAATCCTCTATGCGACAACTTGTTTCAGCTCGGATACGGAACCGGCCTAGTTGTTGGTCGGTGGGGGTTGCGGTTGGAAGGGGGTGTACCACCACCAGTCGGCGCGTTCGCCGAGGGGTCCGCGGAAGGGCGGGACGGCGGGCGGCGGGCCAGTGGGTGGGCGTGCGAGTGATGCCGGGTTCAGTGGGTGGCCGTCGTCGTCGGTGACGCTCAGATCGTGGGCGGTCCCGGTGATGGTGAGCTCGCCGCGGTGGTGTTCGCGGTGGTGATAGGGGCAGACCAGTACCAGGTTGGCCAGCTCGGTGGGTCCGCCGTCTTCCCAGTGCCGGATGTGATGGGCGTGCAGACCGCGGGTGGCACCGCAGCCGGGCACCACGCACGTGCGGTCGCGGTGCTCGAGCGCGCGGCGTAGCCGGCGGTTGACGGTGCGGGTCGCTCGGCCGGCGCCGAGGGGCACGCCGTCGCGTTCGAACCACACCTCACAGGTGGCATCGCAGGTCAGGTATTGGCGTTCGGCGTCGGACAGCAGCGGACCCAAATGCAGCGCGGCGGCGCGCGCGGCCACGTCGAGGTGGACGACCACGGTGGTGTGCTGCCCGTGCGGGCGGCGGGTGGCCTCGGCGTCCCAGCCGGCCTCCACCAGCCGCATAAACGCATCCATAGTGTCGGGCAGCGGCGGCGCCGCCTCGGACGGGGCTTGGCCGTCGCCGCGGTCGCGCTTCCACTGCGCGATCAGCGCGTCTCGATGCGACGCCAGCGCCGCGTCGAACTTTGCCGCCTCGGGGTGCGCAAGTTTGATCCGCCAACAGGCGAACTGCTCATCGGAGGTCTTGGTGATCGAGGCCTGCTCGGGCCTCGGGTCGGGTTCGGGGCGCGGTTCGAGCTTGATCGCGGTGCGCAGCTGAGTGACCGTGGCCACCGCGGCCAACTGCGCGTAATGCTCATCCGAGCCCTCACCCGCGCGGGCGGCGATCACCCCGACCTGATCCAGCGACAACTGCCCCTGCCGTAAGGCCCGGGTGCACCGTGGAAACTCCTGCGCCCGGCCCGCCACCGTGGCGATCGTCTGCGCGTTGGCCGGCGAGCAGCCGGTCTTCCAGGCCACCAACGCCGGTATCGACCGCGCCCCGGTATTACCCCACAACCCGTCACGATCGATCTCGGCGACGATCTCCACAATGCGCCCATCAATCGCATTGCGCTGACCGCACAACTCCTCCATCTCCTCAAACAGCACGTCAATCCGCTTAGGCGTATTCACCCAAGCGCCAACAGATGCGGTCGAAGACATAGCCCCATGATCGCAGCCGGGTACGACAAGATTTCGGCTACCAAATCCGCGCGCAGATCCCCATCACTGCGGGTGGCTCGCCACGTACTCCGCGGCGGGGATCGGCGACGACGCGGCGTAGCCGATGGGCAGCAGCACGTCGCCGGCGGTGGTGTTGCAGTAGACGTCCCACCGGTAGTAGGCCGCAAAAGTTGCGGGATCGGACCCGATGAGGGCCGCGTATTGATCGACCGCGCGCACGTATTCGTTCGCGTGGTTGTAGCGGTAGATCGCGTGATCGCGGTCGCCGGCAAAACCGTTGGCGGCCAGGTAGCGTCCCGCCGCCATGATGCTGTCGTGCGGCGAGTTGATGTCGCCGCCCTGCCCGTAGCCGGCAAACGTCCCGGGCAGGAACTGCATGGGCCCCTGCGCGCCGGCGGTGCTCACCCCGTGGATGCTGCCGAGTCGGGTTTCGACGAGGTTGATGGCCGCGAGGTAGTTCCAGCCGACGCCGGATTCCGCCTCCGCCTGGTGGTAGTAGCCCAGCAGTTCGTCGGCGGGGGCCGGTGGCTCGATGCTCCACGCGGGCAGCGTGTCCCGGACGGCCGTCATCGCGGTGAGCTGGCGGCGCGCGTCGACGTTGCGGTCGTAGACGTCGAGTAGTGACGCCGGGATCCGCGGTCGGATGGTCGCGTCCCATTCGGGGTGGCGCCCGATGGCGCGATACGCCGCCTGCTCGCGGTGCGCCGCAGCGACCAGCGCGGCCTCCCCCGTAGACGCGTCACGCAGCGCGTGCTCGTCGGCGATGAGGTCGTCGGCCACTTGCGCAGGGTCCGACGCCAGTTGTGGCTGCGCGCCGGTGGGAATGCTCGGGGCCTCGGGCCGCGTCATGGGCGACGCGGACGCCGGTGGAGTCGGCGCCCCGGCGAGGGCGGCCAGGATCGCGCCGAGGACAAGCAGCCGTTTCACAGTGTGCCTCCCGTCCGCTCCGACTCGGGGTACGTCAACGGTAGCGACACGCGAGGCCGACGCTATGCGCTATCCCCGATTCGCGCACGGGCGGCAGTCATCGGCTCGAGCGGCGGTTGGCGTTGGGCCGGCAAACTGGCTCCGGCGGCTTCGTCGCGGCCCAGCGCGATCGCGGCCGCCGCCATCGCCGCCACCGCGACGGTGAGAACCAGCGCCCCCGACCCCCGCACCGCCAGGTGCTCCCCGAGCACGACGACACCGAGCACCACCGCGACGATCGGTTCGCCGACCAACATGATCGGAACGGACGCCTGCAACGCGCCGGCGTGAAACGCCGCCTGTTGCACCACGGTGAGCGCCACCGCCAGCCCGACCAGCACATAAAGAGCGGGAACGGTCAGCAGCCCCTGCCACCCGGCCACGGCGAAGCGGTGCGTGCAGATCTTGGTCAGGACGGCGATCATGCCCAGCAGGACCGCCACCGGGACCGCCAGCAGCATGGCGCGGGGGCGGCCGGCGGCGCGGCGGGCCGCGGCGACGCACACGATCACCAGCGGCACGGTCAACATCAGGGCAATCGTCCACGCGGGCACCGGGGCCCGGTTGTGACCCTCGCGGGGCTGGCCGACGAGCACGAACACGGCCAGGGCGGCGGTCAACAGCGTCGCCCAGCCCCAGTCGGCCCAACTGATGCGCTGCTGGCACAGCCTCGCGCTCATCGGCAGCGCGAACAGCAACGACGACACCAACAGCGGTTGGACCAACAGCAGGGATCCGTGGGCCAGCGCCAACGCCTGGAAGACATAACCGGCGACCGCGGCGAGAGTGCCCGCCCACCACAGCGGTTCGCGGACCAGGGTGGTGGCCATCGTGGGCGACATGGCCTTGTCGTCCGGGACGCCTCGTGCGACCCGTTGCCGAACGACGATGCCGACCGCGGCCCAGAATGCGGCGAGCAACGCCGACACGATCGCCACTGCGTGCAGCGCCACCCACCCCATGGCCGGGTGCATACCCAGCATTCAAGCGGGGCGAACCTCGCCGGGCGAGGGGGCGCGACTCACTGATAGAAGATCGTCGTCCCGACGCCACCCGGGCTATACGAGATGTACACGGGGTGTTCGAGGAAGGGCAGCGCCCCGGTGTTCATGATGTACGGCGACGGTGTCGGGAAGTACGTCCCGTCATATACATACGAGTAGAGCAAATGGCCGTTGGGCGCCCAGACATATACGGCCGTGCCGGGCGCCGCGTTGAGGCCCGTGGGGATGGTGCCCTGCACGCCGCCGGAATCGATCACCGCGTTGACCGTGTATTGCGGTCCGAAGAAGCCCAGCGGTCCGGTGCTTATCCCGAGGGTGGTGACGGGTGATCCGTTCAACGTGGCGATGGGGACCATGCTGTTCGGAGGCGCACCGAACTGCAGATACGGGTTGGCTCCGACCTCGTTGATCAGCAGGCCCTGGTTGTACGGTGCCGGCAATGCCTGGGTGGGGATGCTGGGCCCCGGGCCGCCGGCATTCGGCCCAACCCCCAGGACGCCCGTCACCCCGTCGGCCGCGAAATACGACCGCCACCCCCAGCCGTGGGTCATCGCGGCCTGCAGGGACGACGGCCACGAGAAGAGCTCGACGTTCACGGGGGTCCGCGCGGTGACGAGCCCGTTCCCGAAATTCACCGGCGCGTCGAAAGTGGCGTAGAGGTAATTCAATCCCCCGCTGTAGCCGCCGGTGCCAAATCCGACGGGCAATCCGAGGCTCAGCAGGCCGAATATTCCGCCGACATTGCGAAGCGGCACAACGAGACCCGTGGACCCGGTGTCGACCAATACGGGCCCAAATCCCCCGCCGCCCACGGCGACGTTCACCACCGGCTCGACGGAGTTGACCATCGTTAGCGGGACGGTGCCGGGCTGGCTGGTCGTGGCGTTGGTGGTGACGCTGGCGGCGACATTGCCGATCAGGGGATGGCCCACCAATAGTTCGGCGGGTCCGTTGACCGCGTCGATGACAGCCTGCCGCGCCTGGCCGAACACCGCGGCGGCCGGACTGCTGCCGATTGCCGAGGTGAGCGAATTGAGCACCGCGCCAACGGGACTCGCGGCCACGGCCGACGACCACGACGTCAACTGTGCCGCCGCCGCGGAGACGCCGCCGTGGTAAGCGACCATCGCGGCCACGTCGGCGGCCCACATCTGCTCGTATTCGGCTTCGGCCGCCGCGATCGCGGGTGCGTTCTGCCCGAATAGGTTTGAGACGACCAGCTGCACGAGCTCGTTACGGTTGGCGCTGACGACCGCGGGATGGACCGTGGCGGCGACGGCGGACTCGAACGCGTTCGCGACCGTCTGGGCCTGCGCCGCAGCCGATTCCGCTTGGGCCGCCGCCGCGCTCAGCGTCCCGGCGTACTTGGCCGCGGTGGAAAGCATCACCGTTGCCGCCGGCCCCTGCCAGGTCGCGGCGGCCATCCCCGAGATGACCGACGAAAACGACTGTGCCGCAGAGCCTAATTCGGCGGCCAACCTGTCCCAGGCCGCGGCCGCGGCCAGCATCGGTGACGGGCCGGCACCCGTGCAGATCAGCGTCGAATTGATTTCCGGTGGCAGCACCAAGAAACTCATCCCGCGCGTCCTTCCCCTCCGCCCCCACCACGATTGGTAAAGCAAAGGTTATGACCTGCCGCGGCCGACGAGTTGAAAATCGTTCTTCCCGCCAACGAACCGCCTATTCGGCTATGCGAGATCTCGGATTTCGCCTCAGGTCACTGGTATACGACGGCGGTGCCGTTGCCGTAGTTGATGTAGACCGGGTGCTCCTGGAAAAGCAGGTTGCCGGTATTCATCAACCCGCTCGAGATCGGCGTCGGGAAGTAGTCCCCGTTGTAGGTGTATGAGTAGAGCAGGTTATTACTGGCGTCGAAGACCTGAATGACGTCGCCGGGGTGGGCGCCAAGGCTCGTCGGCAGGGTTCCCTCAACGCCACCAGAGTCGACGATCGACGCGACGGTTTGCATGGGCCCGTTACCGACCTTCACCTCCAGGTTGGTGATCGGCATTTGTGGGAGCGTCGTCAACGGAGCATGGCCAGCGATTGTCGGCTGGTCACCGAACTGCAGATAGGGATTGGTTGTGTCCTGGTTGATCAGCAGCCCGTGATTCAAGGTCCCCGGCAGCGCCTGTAGCGGAATGCTGGGACCGGGGCCGCCCGCATTGGGCCCGACCCCCAGAACGCCGGAGGCACCGTCGGAGGCGAAGAACGACTGGAACGTCAGGCCGTTGGTCATCGCGGACTGGATCGTCACCGGGAAGGCCAGGAATTCGACATTGACGGGCGTGTTTGCAGTGATCAGGCCGCCGCCGAAATTTACCGGGGCGTTGTAGGTGAGGTAGATGTAATCCAGTCCCCCGCTGTAACCCCCGATGCCGCCTCCGATGGGAATGCCGAGCTGGAGGACGCCCAACAGCCCGCCGACCTTTGTGAAGGGGATGACGAGGCCGGCCGAGCCGGTGTCCACCAGCAACGGCACGGGCGATCCGGCGCCCACGGAGGCGTTCACCAGCGGCTCCGTCCCGGCGAACACGGTCAGCGGGGCTGTGGCCGTGGTGCCGCCGCCGCTTACCGTCGCGCTGGTGCCGAGGGACTGCGGCCCGGTCGGGATGATTTGACGCCCGAACAAGATGTCGGTGGGGAAATTGATGATGTTGGCGGCGTAGGTTTCGGCGCGCCCGACCAGGCCCGCAATGGGATCGCTGGCCGCGGGGGCCAGCGAGCCAAGCGCCGCCGGTGCGGCGGCCGCTGGGTTGAGGGTGCCGGAAACTGCGGCGGACGCCTGCGCCGGCAGCGCCTGCACCGCGGACGCCCAGGACGAGAGTTGGGCCGCGGCCGCCGAAACCCCGCCGTGGTAGCCGACCATCGCGGACACGTCGGTGGCCCACATCTCCTCGTATGCAGCTTCCGTGGCCGCGATCGCGGGCGCGTTCTGCCCGAACAGGTTCGAGAACACCAGCTGCACCAGCTGATTCCGGTTCGCGGCAACCAGCACGGGATGCACCGTGGCGGCCACGGCGGATTCGAATTCACTGGCCACCACCTGGGCTTGTGTGGCGGCTGTCTGCGCGTGCACCGCCGCCGCGCTCAGCGACGCCGAGTACTGCGCCGCCGTCGACAGCATCGCCGCCGAGGCGGGCCCCTGCCAGGCGTCGGCCGCCAACCCCGAGGTGATCGAGGAGAACGACTGCGCCGCGGAACCGAGTTCGGCGGCAAGCCCGTCCCACGCCGCGGAAGCCGCCAGCATCGGAGCCGGGCCGGCGCCGGCATGGAGCAGAGAAGAAATAATCTCTGGCGGTGACGTCAGAAAACTCATCCCCCGGGTGTCCTTCCCTCTGCCCCACGACCACGCGTTTTCACCGGGGACGGGCCCCTCACGCCACAAACCGGTACGCCAGACTCTAGGGAAAACCGGGCCAAAATTCTCGGTATTTACCAAACGTTTCCGCGCCCACGGCCGTGGCCGCCGACCGCGACTACCGTGGCCGCTGTGGCCGATCGCCAACAACGCGCGATGTCCTTCGGGTCGATTGCCGAAAACTACGACGGGCTGCGACCGCAACCCCCGCCGGAGGCGGTGAACTGGCTGGTCCCGCCCGGCTGCGGGGTGGCCGTCGACGTCGGCGCGGGCACCGGGCTGTTCACCCGGACGTTGCTGGGTAAGGCGGCGCAGGTCGTCGCCGTCGAACCCGACGCGCGCATGCGGGCGGTCCTCGCGGCCCGGTCGCCCGGCGTGCGCGTCGTCGAGGGCAGTGGCGAGTCGATTCCGCTGCCCGACGCCTCCGCGGACGCCGTCTTCGTCTCGTCCGCGTGGCACTGGATGGACCCCGAGCGCGCCGTGCCGGAGATCGGCCGGGTGCTGCGCGACGGCGGGCGGCTCGGCCTGATCTGGACGAGCCGGGACCGGGGGGTGGACTGGGTGAGCGACCTCGACCGGCTGCCCGGCGACGAGGCCTCCGGCGCCGAAGCGGCCGACCGGGCGCGCCGGCGCCTGGACGTCGTCCTCCCGCTGCCGACGACCTTCCGCAACTTCGCCCGCGAGACGTTCCGATTCACGCGAACCATGACGATCGACGATGCGGTCGCGATGCTGGGCACCTACAGCAGGTACCTCGTCGCCTCCCCCGACGACCGCGCCCGGCGGCTGACCCAAGCGCGGGCGTCCCTTCAGGCGCGGTTCCCCGGCATCGACACCGTCGAGATCCCCATGCAGGCGCGCTGTTGGCGGGCCGATCGGCTCGCGCGCGGCGACGGGCTTTGAGGCACCGCATGCGCCGCCGTCGTCGCGGATGTGTCAGCATTTGGAAATGAATTCACCCAGGCTTGCCCGCATCGTTGGAGTCTCGGCCGTGACGGCGTGGGCGGCGCTGAGCGCGCCGATCGCCATCCCGGCCGCGTCCGCCGATCCCTGCACCGACGTCGCGGTGGTCTTCGCTCGTGGCACCCACCAGGAGCCCGGCCTCGGCAACATGGGGCAGGCGTTCGTCGACTCGCTTACCGCACAGCTCGCGGGTCGATCCGTCAGCGCCTACGCCGTCAATTACCCGGCGAACGACGACTACCACAACAGCGCGACGGCCGGTTCCAACGACGCGAGTGCGCACATCCAGGACGTCGCCGCCAGCTGCCCCAACACGAAAATGGTGCTCGGCGGGTACTCCCAGGGCTCGACCGTGATCGACCTCGCCAGCCAGACGCTGCCGGGCCCGGTGGCCGATAAGGTGGCCGCCGTCGCCCTGTTCGGCGAGCCCACCAGCGGGTTCTCCAGCATGTTGTGGGGCGGTCAGCCGCTTCCGACGATCAGCCCGGTGTTCGTCGGCCGGACCATCAGCCTGTGCGCCCCCGACGACCCGATCTGCTCCCCGGGCGGCAACATCTTGTCGCACATGTCCTACATCGACTCCGGGATGGTCAACCAGGCCGCTTCGTTCGCGGCCAACAAGATCGGTCAGGCGCCCGCCCGGGCGCAGAACGGCTAACTGCCTCCGAGCCAACGGATTGTGAAATCCCTCGTAGCGGTTCGGATCCTGATCGCCGTGGTGCTCGGCGCCGCCGTCGCATTCGCGGTGGGCAACATCATCGGCTGGCGATTCGCGCTCGTCGGCTGGGTCGTCACCGCCGGCGTGTACGTGGTGTGGACGTGGCTCCTGCTGGGCGGAATGGACGCCGATCAAACCCGCGAATACGTCACCCGCGAGGACCCCACCCGCTGGATCGCCGACACCGTCGTCGTATCGGCAAGCCTCGCCAGCCTGGTCGGGGTGGCCTATGTGGTTGCCGCCGGGTCGCGCTCCGGCGCCGCGGCCGTCGTCGCTGCCCTGCTGGGCATCCTGGCGGTCTCGGCGTCCTGGTTCGCGGTGCACACGTTGTTCACCGTGCACTACGCGCGGCTCTACTACTCGGACGAACCGGGCGGGATCAACTTTCACGACCCGGAGCCGCCCCGGTTCCGCGACTTCGCGTACCTGGCATTCACGGTCGGCATGACCTATCAGGTGTCGGACACCGAAATCGGGCTGTCGTCCATCCGGGCGACGGTGTTGCGCCAGGCGATGCTGTCCTATCTGCTTGGCGCCGTTGTCCTTGCGGTCACCATCAATTTGATCGCCGGGCTGGGTTCCAAGCTGTGACGCCCGACTAATCTGGCTGGCATGGCAATCGAGTCCACCATGCTCGCCCTCGGCACCCCCGCGCCGCCGTTCTCGCTACCCGAGCCGGCCACCGGCGCCACGGTCAGCCTCGACGACCTCTCGGGCCCCGCGCTTGTCGTCACTTTCATCTGCAACCACTGCCCGTACGTCAAGCACGTCGCGGCGGGGCTCGCCGCGCTGGGCCGTGACCTCGCGGACAAGGGCGTCGCGATGGTCGGCATCTCGAGCAACGACGTCGTCACCTACCCGCAGGACGGGCCCGAGCAGATGGTCGCCGAGGCCCGTGCCCACGGCTGGACGTTTCCCTACCTGTACGACGAGAGCCAGGACGTCGCCCGCGCCTTCTCGGCGGCGTGCACGCCCGACACCTTCGTCTTCGACGGCGAGCGCCGCCTCGTCTACCGCGGACAGCTCGACGACTCCCGCCCGGGAAACGACAAGCCGGTGACGGCCGCCGACGTCCGCGCGGCGGTCGACGCGGTGCTCGCCGGGCGGCCCGTCGACGCCGATCAGCGCCCGTCGATCGGGTGCGGCATCAAGTGGCGCTCAGCCTGATTGGCGCGTTTGGGCGCCGTGCGGGCGGGTATCGCAGCACCAGCTATGACCGCGCAACCTCCCGATCCCGACCCGGCACAAACCCCCGACCTCGAGGGGGGTGGGGGCGTCACGCCCGGCGCGCCGCCGCCGGCGGCGCCGCAGACCTCGGGTGTGGCCGAGGCTCAACCACCCGATCGCCGGCGATTCACTCCCGGCGCCACGCTCACGGTGATCGCCGTCTGCGTGTTCTCCGTCGCGTTCCTCGCGGTGGCGGTGCTGCTCGTCATGAAAATGGTTGGGGCCGGCTGACTACGGGCCGATGGTGACGGGGTCGCCGACCCGAATGACGCCCTGCTCCACCACCTCCAGGTAGGCCCCCGCGCACGGCTGCGGTCCGTGACCGCCCGTGTCCCAACGGTTCTCGGCCGCGGGAGTGCGAAGCGCGTGCGGCGCGCGCGGTAACGCACCGTGCTCGAGCGTCGGCACCACGCACCGAGACGTGGCCGTCAGGGCGCGCAGCCGCGCCTCCCCCACCACGATTTCCCTTCCCGCCCAGTCATTTTCGGCATACGGAGGATGGCCCGGCGGTGTGGCGATCACCAGGTTGGGCCGGTAGCGCAGCGCCTCCACCTCGATGTGCTCGAGGGTGGCCGTGGTGATCGCGTGCAGCGGGGCCTCGTCGGTGAACGAGTCACCCGGCGTCGCCTGAGCGATCTTGAGGATGCGGCCGCCGACCTCGGCGTCCAACCCGAGCTCGAGCAGTTGCTCGGGGTCCGGGCGCTCCAGCGTCGCGCCCTGCGGTCGCTGCCGGACCAGTCGCACAGTGCGCCCCAGCAGCTGAGAGAGCACGTCGTCGACGCCGGGATCGTCGTCCGTGACGTCGGTGCCGTCGGGCAGCCTGATCGTGACCCGACCGGTGTCGGCGTGGGCGGTGCATTTCAGCAGCCCGCGCCAGAGCCGCGCATGTTTGGCGCTGGCCACGTGGCCGGTTTGGGTGTCGACGAGCGCCAGCCGCCGGTCGCCCTCGTGGCCGCCTTCGTCGACGAACAGGGAGTCCACCGTTTCGCCGAGCATCGACTTCACCGGGTAGCGGCGCAAACTCTCGACCCGCATGTGCACCTATCCCCCGCGAAAGACCCGTCGTTCACCGTCAGGGACGACAGTAGTGCGGTCGCGGTGGCCGGGTGTCGACTAACCCGGGCAGTAGGTCGATTCCGCGGCGCTGACCCAGCCGGTCATGTCCGCGAACGAGAAGCCCTTCGCGCTCATGCTGGAGTGCAAGTCGGAGGCGATCGCGTCGGGCGTCTTGCCGGCCATCCGGTCGGCGCAGACGGCGTGCCCCATCGCGATCATGTCGGAGTCGCTCGACGACGGCCACGAGAATCCGAGGGTTTTCAACTTTGCCAGGTATGCGTCGTCCGTCGAGTCGGCCGATGCAATCGCGGTGCTTGCTGTCAGGGCAGCGCCAACCATCACAGGAATTGTCAGTTTGGCCAGCCAGCGAGGTGCAGACATTTCGTGCCCTTCTTTTCTTGTCGGCGTTCAGGTGCCGTCAGTATATGGTCGCCCGGCCCGGCATGAACACTAAAAACTTCGAAACTTGCGGCCAGGTGGCCTGTGACGACGGTCGAACGCTGGCCCCGTTGGACGCCTACTGGAAGCGCATCGTGAGTTGGCGAGAATGCAACGCCGCCGAATACGCCGCGTAACCAACCGGTGCATAGCTTCATTCGCTGTCAAAAGGCAACTGTTGCCGTGGCCCACGATTTGCTACGGAATCTGAGACAGCAGTTTCTTCTTCTGTTCGGTGAATTCCTCGTCGGTCAGGATTCCCGCGTCGCGCAGCGAGGCCAGCTCACGAAGCTCGGCGGCGACGCTCGTGACCGGGCCCCCGGCCGGGGCCTCCGGAGGGGCCTTCTTGTCGGTTGTCGTCGGCGCCCCGATCCGCTCCCGGCGGGCTGGTGCGCTGCTCCCGCCACCGGTGCCGGCCATCGCGCGCCCGGCCATGCTCGCCAGGGCCATCTGGCTGAACAGGCTGCCCATGCTCCCGGAGGAGGCCTCGGCGGCGGCGCCCATGGTTGTCGCGGGCAATGCGACCGCCAGCGGTCGTATCATCGTCGTCTCGGCCGCCCAGGCGGGCGGAACGGACAGGGCCCCAATGGTTTTGGCTTCGGCGAGGCCGGCTGTGGCCGCCGACCCGCCGGCCAGGTTGGTGATCACCGGGAACGGAGTGGGCGGGGTCGGGGCGGAGCCCGGCCAGGTCTGTATGCCCGCCCAGCCGCTGACGATGTCGTCGGTGTGGACACCGACGTAGTAGCCGGCGACGTCGTAGGGAAGGGCCGTCGTGCCGAGCGTGGTGTCGGCGGCAAGGCCCGCCGCGCTCAACTCGGGGTCGATGAAAACGCCGCTCAGGTTCGCCAGCACGGCCAGCAGGTCGAGCGGCCCGGCCTGGGCCGGGGTGGCCGCGAGGCTGGTCAGCGCGGCGGGCACCGCGGCGATCGCCTGCGGTGCACTCGACACCGCGCTCTGCGCCTGTCCCGCGGAGGTGCCGGTGGCTTGGGCCACCGCCGCTGCCTGCGCGGCCGGCCCGGCGGAATTGGTGTTTCGCGGCGGCGGCGCGAACGGCGTCAGCGGCGTCGCCGACGCCGACGCGGCGGCGTACCCGTACATCGCGGCGGCGTCCTGGGCCCACATCTCGGCGTACTGCGCCTCGGTGGTCGCGATCGCGGGGGTGTTCTGCCCGAAGATGTTGGTCGCCACCAGCGTGAGCAGCAGGCTGCGGTTGGCCGCGACCACCGGCGGCGGAATCGTCTCCGCGAAGGCCGTCTCGTAGGCGCCGGCCGCGGCTTTGGCCTGGTTGGCGGCCTGCTCGGCCTGCGTGGCGGAGGTCCTCGTCCACGCCAGGTAGGGGGCGGCCGCGGCGGCCATCAACCCCGACGTCGGGCCCAGCCAGGGGCCGGCGGTCAGCGCGGCCACCTCCGATTGGTAGGAGCTCGCCGCCGCGTGCAGGGCGGCGGCCAGCCCGTCCCAGGCCGCCGCGGCGGCCAGCAACGGCCCCGAGCCGGGACCGGTGTACATCCGGGCGGAGTTGATCTCGGGCGGTAGTGCGGCGAAGTCCATGTCGTTCCCTCCGATCGACTCAAGCGCCGCCAGGGCGCTGACGGCTTCGGTGACGACTAGTTGGGCGGCGCGGCCGGAACCGGGCCGGCAAAGGATCGCACTTCCCTCAGTAGTACATGTCCGGCGCGTGAACGTGGCTAATACCCCGCCAAACGGCAGTGTTAACGGGTGGTGTAGGACGGCGGCCCCTGTGCGACCACGGATCGGGTCGTGTAGAAGAGTCTCGTGGACGCGCCGCAGCCCAAACCGTTCGACACGCCGAGGCTGCGCGAAGCGATGGTCAGCCGGGTGTACCGGCGATCGATGGCCGAGGGTCAGATTTCGGTGCCCGCGGTCCCCGGCATGATCGACGAGTACTCGCAGTTGTGCGCCAACCTGTGCGCGACGCTGGGGGTGCCGTACACGCCCGAACAGGCTCGTCAGCTCAACAAGGTGCTGGAGACCGAGCTGACGAAGGCCTTCAAGGCCTCCCAGCGTTCCGAAATCGTCATCTCGTTTCAGGTCCCCTTCGGAACGGGCCTGAACTACCGCGTCAACGCCGAATGGCGCACGGTCGAGGCCGACTACGACAACTGGGTCGAGACCCGCCCCGCGCCCCTGTTCGGCGCCGAACCGGACGCGCGTGTGCTGGCGCTGGCCTGCGAGGCGGTCGACCCCGCGAGCTGTCGGGTGCTGGACGTCGGCGCAGGAACCGGGCGCAACGCGGTGGCCCTGGCCCGGCGCGGTTACCCAGTGGACGCGGTCGAGATGGCCCCGAAGTTCGCAGAGCTGATGCGCGCGGACGTGGAACGCGAATCGCTCGGCGTGCGGGTCATGCAGACCGACGTCTTCACCGCCATGGAGGGTGTCCACGATGAGTACCAGCTGATGGTCCTCTCCGAGGTGGTGCCCGACTTCCGGACCCCCCACGAGTTGCGCGGCGTGTTCGACCTCGCCGCCGACGTGGTGGCCCCGGGCGGGCGACTGGTGTTCAACACGTTCTTGCCGCGGCCCGGCTATACCCCCGACAGAGCCGCCATCGAACTCGGGCAGCAGTGCAACACCATGATCTTCACCCGCGACGAGGTGGCGAACGCGGCGGCCGGGCTGCCCTTCGAGCTCGTCGCCGACGATTCGGCCTACGACTACGAGAAGGCCCACCTGCCCGAAGGCGCCTGGCCCCCGACCGGCTGGTTCGAGAGCTGGGCCAGCGGCCTCGACGTGTTCGACATCCCGCGCGAGCAGTCCCCGATCGAGTTGCGCTGGCTCGTCTATCAGAAGACGGCCTGAGGGCCGCTGAAGGCCCCTGAAGACCTAAGCCGAGTACACGTTCGGCGCGCTGCGCGTCAGGTCCCTGGTCGCCGGGCCTTCCAGCAGGGTGCCGTCCGGGGCGAAGCGCGACCCGTGCAGGGGGCATTCCCATGCCTCGTCGGCGTCGTTCCAGTTGACGATCCCGCCCAGGTGCGGGCACACGGGCGAGACGCGATGCTCGGTGCCGTCTACGCGGCAGCGGGCCTCCAGGTGCCACGGCGGGCCGCTCACCACGCCGCCCTCGCCGTTGACGGGCCTGCGGCGGCCGGTGCGGATCGCCGGGGTGATCCAGCCCTTCGCCAGGTCGAAGCCCACCTCGAGGTTGGCCTGCAGGGCCGTCAGCAGGCCCGACAGCTCATGCGGGCTCCAACTGGCGAACGCGCCGGCCCAGTCCATCCGCCCGCCCAGGATGCGGCTGGACAGCGCCAGCGCCGCCGCGGCGCCGTTGGTCATGCCCCATTTGTTGAAACCCGTTGCGACGAAGATGGTTTCGTTGTTCGGCAGGATCGGACCCACATACGGCAGGTAGTCGATGGGCGTGTAGTCCTGCGCCGACCAGAAGTGGGTCTGCACGGATCCCGGGTAGTGCTTGCGCGCCCACGACGAGAGCTCCTGCAGGGATTTCGACGGGCTCTTCTTGCGGCCCACCGTGTGGCCGGCCCCGCCGACGATCAGCCTCTCCCCGTCCGCGACGGGCGCATAGCGGACCGAACGCGTCGGCGAGTCGGTGGAGATCATCATCGGCCGGGTGATGTTGCCCGGGACCTTGAACGCGAGGCAGTAGGACCGGCTTGGTTTCACCCGCGCGAAATAACCGCCGCGATCCAGGATCGGGATTCCGGTGGCGAGCACCAGCTGCCCGGCTTGCAGTTCGACGTCCTGGGCCGCGGCGTCGTTGACGTGCACCCGCACCCCCTTGCCGCGCCAGGACACGCGCCGGACCCGGGTGTGCTCGACGAGTCGCCCTCCGCGGCCGAGCAACTCCGTGACCAGCGAGTCGAGGAACGGCATCGGGTCGAACTGGGCCTGCTCGGGCAGCCGCACGCCGCCGTGGTACGGAAACGGCACGTCGGCGTCGTCGTCCCACACCGCCCCCAGGCCCACCGCCTGGCAGGCCGCCAGCTCGGCGCGCGCGGACAAGACGCCCCGCGCGGACTGGGCGTAGGTGTAGGCGTCCTCGCGCTGCACGGCGATGCCGTTCGACTCGCAATGCTGCAGCACCCACTCCTGGCCCTCGCGGTTGCCGTCGAGGTAGGCACGGGCCACGTCCAGGCCGTGCCTGGGCAGCAGCTTGGACAGCTGGCTGCCCTGCAGCAGGCTGATCTTCGCCGTGGTGTTTCCCGTCGCGCAGGAACCGACCGTGCGGGCCTCGACCACCAACACGTCCTTGCCGGCGCGGGCCAGCAGGACGGCGGTCATCAGCCCGGTGATCCCGGCGCCGACGACGATGACGTCGGCGGAACGGGGGCCGTCGTCAAGCCGGCTTGCGGTCCAGGTCGGTTCGGCGCGGTCGGCCAGCCATAAAGAAGTCACGGCTGGGCTGATACCCCCGCAGCGTCGACGGAAACTGCGCGCCAGCCGCCGAATCGCGGTCACGCCCTCTTGAGCTGCGCCTTCGCCTCTTTGACCGATTCGGCGGCCGCGCGGCTCGCCTGCTTCGCCTTGTCGTAGTCGGTTTCGGCCCTGGCGAATTCGCGCTCGGCCTTGCGCAGGGCCGCGGTCGCCTCGTCGCGGCGCTGCCGGGCCGCGTCGCGTTCGGCTTGCCGCTTCGACAGGGCGTCGTCGGCGGCGGCCTGGGCTTGCTCGGCCTCGGTGACGGCCGCGTTCAGCTTTTCCCTGCGCCGCTCCGCGGCCGTCTGCGAACGCTTCGCCGGCCGGGCGGGCGCCGCGTCGCCGAACCCGCCGAAGCCCGACCATCGCTCGGGCTTGGCCAGTCGGCCGAGTCGCTCCCTGACGTCGGGGTCGGCGATCGCGGCTTGCAGGGTGGCCGTTACGTCTTCGCGCACCGACGCCGACGGCCGCTTGACGTCGGCAGCTTCGAACGCTGCGCGAGCGAGCCCCTCGATCAGCTTGTGTTGTTCGGCGGACAATGCCCGGATGCGTTCGCCGTCCATCGCGGCGTGCGCGTCGCGCAGTCGGTCACCCAGGTCGGCGAGGCGTTTCTTGGTGTCCTTGTGCCCGAGCGCGACCCGGTTGACGATCCAGGCCGCGGTCGTGGGTTTGCGCGCCGCGGAGATTCGTTTGGCGGTCGCGGCGTCTCCGCGGTCTTTCGCCTCGTCGGCCAGTCTGTTGCGCTGGGCGGTGAAAGCCTCCGGCTCGGTCCAGTACAGACTGTCGAGGTCGTCGTCGGCCATGACCCCATGATCCTCCCCGCGGACGGCGCGGCGTGCGCCACGTTTCAGGGCGTACGCCCCGGGCTATTTGATGCACATGATCGCCCCTCGCCCGGCAGTTGGATGGCTGCGCCCGCTCCTGTTCGCGGTGTTGCTCGTGGCCGGGGTGGTGGGCGCGATCCAGCTGGCGACGTCGGTCCGGTGCCCGCACGGCACGTGCCATGGCGTCGGCGCGAAAGAGCCTGGCGGGGCTCAGATCACGATCACGCCCGGACCCAATTCGCACGACGTCGACCCCGTCGCGCCGGTCATGGTGAAGGTCGACGCGGGGACGCTGACGGACGTCCGCATGGTCAACGAGAGCGGCAAACCGATCGAGGGCATCACCACCCCGGACAACACCGCCTGGAAGCCCACCGTCCCGCTCGGATACGGGCGCACCTACACGCTGACCGTCACCGCCCGCGGGCCCAACGGCGTTGCGGCAACACAGGTCTCGTCGTTCTCCACGCTGCGGCCGTCCAACCAGACCAAGGTGTCGTTCACCACCACCTCGGAGGCCGCGCTGCACGACGGCGGCACCTACGGAGTCGGAATGGTGGTCGTCGCCCACTTCGACGAGCAGATCGCCGACCGGGCCGCCGCCGAGCGACGGCTGAGCGTGACCACCAACCCGCCGGTGCAGGGCTCATGGTTCTGGGTCGACAGCCAAAACGCCCACTGGCGACCCGAGCACTACTACGCCCCCGGAACGACCGTCACCGCCGAAGCCAAGATCTACGGAATTGCCTTGGGCGACGGGCTGTTCGGACAAGACGACACGCGGGTGTCGTTCCGGATCGGCGACGCGCACATATCCATCGCCGACGACGCCACCAAACAGGTCAGCGTCTTCGACAACGGCAAGCTGGTGCGCACCATGCCCACCAGCATGGGAATGGGCGGCACCGAGGACGTCGGCGGGCGCACCATCTCGCTGTGGACCCCGCCGGGCATCTACACCGTGATCGACAAGGGCAACCCCGTCGTGATGGACTCCTCGACGTTCGGCCTGCCCAAGAACTCGCGCCTCGGCTACCGCGAGACCATCAATTACGCGACCAAGATCAGCACCGACGGCATCTACCTGCACGAGCTCGACGCGACGGTGTGGGCCCAGGGCCACCGGGACACTTCGCACGGCTGCCTGAACCTCAACGCCGACAACGCGAAGTGGTTCTACGACTTCTCGGTGCCCGGCGACGTCGTGGAGGTCCGCAACAGCGGAGGGCCGCCGCTGACGCTGGCCCAGAACGGGGACTGGACGCTGAGCTGGGACCAGTGGCGCAACGGCAGCGCCCTGAAGCCGGCTTCCTAAAGGCCACGGAGTCGCGCTCTGGCGCAACGTCATTCGGGCCGACGCACCGACCGGATGGGCACGGTTCACCACCTATTCCGCGGCTCTCCCCCGAGAAAGTCTTGACTGATTCCAAATAAGAGAGTGATATGGACCACGTGTCCTCATCGGCGAGTTACGCGGACCGGCTGCGCATGGCCGACCTGCGTGTGACCCGCCCGCGGGTCGCCGTGCTGGAGGCGGTGCACGCCCACCCCCATGCCGACACCGACACGATCTTCACCGCGGTGCGGGGGGATTTGCCCGACGTTTCGCGCCAGGCCGTGTACGACGTGCTCAACGCCCTGACCGCCGCCGGCCTGGTCCGGCGGATCCAGCCGTTGGGCCTGGTCGCCCGTTACGAATCCCGCGTCGGCGACAACCACCACCACGTCGTGTGCCGCTCCTGCGGGGTCATCAACGACGTCGACTGCGCGGTCGGCGAGGCGCCCTGCTTGACCCCGTCGGACGACAACAACGTTCTGGATGGCTTCGTCCTCGATGAGGCCGAGGTCATCTACTGGGGCATGTGCCCCGACTGCTCGACGGCAGAGTCCTGATCACTCCCGTGATCGCAGCCCGCATTACAACCACCGGAAAGGAATGCTGTGTCAACATCTGACAGCCGCCCACCCCACGACGACAGCAAGACGACGAGCAACAGCGAGAGCGAAAACCCGGCAATCCCTTCCCCCAAACCGAAATCGCACGCGCCGCTGACGAACCGGGACTGGTGGCCCGACCAGATCGACGTGTCGACGCTGCACCCGCACTCCCCCCAGTCCAATCCGCTCGGCGACGACTTCGACTACGCCGCGGAATTCGCCAAGCTCGACGTCGACGCGCTTAAGGCGGACGTCATCTCGGTGATGACGACCTCGCAGGACTGGTGGCCCGCCGACTACGGCCACTACGGCGGCCTGTTCATCCGGATGAGCTGGCACGCCGCCGGCACCTACCGCATCTTCGACGGCCGCGGCGGCGGCGGCCAGGGCATGCAGCGCTTCGCCCCGCTCAACAGCTGGCCGGACAACGTCAGCCTGGACAAGGCCCGCCGGCTGCTGTGGCCGGTCAAGAAGAAGTACGGCAACAAGATCTCCTGGGCGGACCTGATCATCTTCGCCGGCAACTGCGCCCTGGAGTCGATGGGATTCAAGACCTTCGGCTTCGCCTTCGGCCGCGAGGACGTGTGGGAGCCCGAAGAGATCCTCTGGGGTGAAGAGGACACCTGGCTGGGCACCGACAAACGGTACTCGGGCGAGCGGAGCCTCGCGCAGCCCTACGGCGCCACCACCATGGGCCTGATCTACGTGAATCCCGAAGGCCCCGAAGGCAAGCCGGACCCGATCGCCGCGGCGATCGACATCCGCGAGACGTTCGGCCGGATGGCGATGAACGACGAGGAGACCGCCGCGCTGATCGTCGGCGGGCACAGCTTCGGCAAGACCCACGGCGCCGGCAGCGGCGACCTGGTGGGCCCCGAGCCGGAGGCCGCCCCGATCGAGCAGCAGGGGCTGGGCTGGAAGAGCTCGTACGGCACCGGCGTGGGCAAGGACGCCATCACCAGCGGCCTGGAGGTCGTCTGGACGCCCACCCCGACCAAGTGGGACAACACCTTCCTGGAGACGCTGTACGGCTACGAGTGGGAGCTGACCAAGAGCCCCGGCGACGCCTGGCAGTTCGTCGCCAAGGACGGGGCCGGCGCCGGCACCATCCCGGATCCGTTCGGCGGGCCGGGCCGTGCCCCGACGATGCTGGTGACCGACATCTCGATGCGGGAGTCCCCGATCTACCGCGACATCACCCGTCGCTGGCTCGACCATCCCGAGGAGCTGGCCGACGCGTTCGCCAAGGCCTGGTACAAGCTGCTGCATCGCGACATGGGGCCGATCAGCCGCTACCTCGGGCCGTGGGTGGCCGAGCCGCAGCTGTGGCAGGACCCGGTTCCGGCCGTCGACCACGAGCTGGTCGACGACAAGGACGTCGCTGCGCTGAAGAGCAAGGTGCTCGACTCCGGCCTGTCGGTGCCACAACTGGTCAAGACGGCCTGGTCGGCGGCGTCGAGCTACCGCAACACCGACAAGCGGGGCGGCGCCAACGGGGCGAGGCTGCGCTTGGAGCCGCAGCGCAACTGGGAGGTCAACGAGCCCTCCGAGCTGGACAAGGTGCTGCCCGTGCTGGAGAAGATCCAGCAGGACTTCAACGCGTCGGCTTCGGGTGGCAAGAAGATCTCGCTGGCTGACCTGATCGTGCTGGCCGGCTCGGCGGCGGTGGAGAAGGCGGCCAAGGACGCCGGCTACGAGATCACGGTGCACTTCGCGCCCGGGCGCACCGACGCCTCGCAGGAGAGCACCGACGTGGAGTCGTTCGCGGTGCTCGAACCGCGGGCCGACGGGTTCCGCAACTACATCCGCGCCGGCGAGAAGGCACCGCTGGAGCAGCTGCTGGTGGAGCGGGCCTACCTGCTGGGTGTGACCGGGCCCGAAATGACGGTGCTGGTCGGTGGGCTGCGTGCGCTCGGCGCGAACCACGGCGGCAGCAAGCACGGCGTGTTCACCGACAAGCCGGGCACGCTGACCAACGACTTCTTCGTCAACCTGCTCGACATGGACAACGCGTGGAAGGCGTCCGAGACGGCGGAGAACGTCTACGAGGTGGTGGATCGCGCCACCGGCCAGCAGAAGTGGACGGCCACGGCCAACGACCTGGTGTTCGGGTCGAACTCGGTGCTGCGCGCGCTGTCCGAGGTCTACGCCCAGGACGACAACCAGGGGAAGTTCGTCGAGGACTTCGTCGCGGCCTGGGTGAAGGTCATGAACGCCGACCGGTTCGACCTGAAGTAGCAGTCGATACGCACCGGCGCCCCGTGAGCCACCGACTCGCGGGGCGCCGGGCATTTCGAGCCCACCGTGAGGCCAGCCACACTATTACCCACCGGTAACCTACGAAGGCGTAAGTTACGTACCATGGCCAATAGTCGACGCGTCCGACTACCGAAGCTGGGTAAACGCTGACATGAGCGAATTGAAGTATCTCGAACTTCACGGAGACCGGATCGCCTACCGGGATGCCGGCGACGGCCCCGCCGTGTTGCTGATCCACGGGATGGCCGGCAGCTCCGCGACGTGGCATGCGATCATTCCGCAGCTGTCAAAGAAATACCGCGTCATCGCGCCGGACCTGCTCGGCCACGGCATGTCCGCGAAACCGCGTGGCGACTACTCGCTGGGAGCCTTCGCCGTCTTCCTGCGCGACCTGCTCGACGAGCTCGGGGTGGACCGGGCAACGGTGATCGGGCAGTCCCTCGGCGGCGGCATCGCGATGCAGTTCGCCCACCAGCACCGGGAGCATTGCGAGCGGCTCGCCCTTATCGGCAGCGGCGGCCTCGGGCCCGACCTCAGCCCCGTGCTGCGGATCCTGTCCGCACCGGGCGCCGAGTTCGTCTTGCCCGTCGTCGCCCCGCAGCCGGTGCTGAACCTCGGGAACAAGCTGGGTTCGTGGCTGACCTCGGCCGGGATTCAGTCGCCGCGAGCCGGTCAGATGTGGCACGCCTACTCCTCGCTGTCCGATCGACGGACCCGCCAGGCCTTTTTGCGGACGTTGCGCTCAGTGGTGGACTACCGCGGTCAGGCGGTCAGCGCTTTGAACAAGATCCACCTCACTGCTGGGATGCCCGTCGTGCTTATCTGGGGCGACCAGGACCGGATCATTCCCGTGGCCCACGCCTACGCTGCCCACGATGCGCTGGAGGGCAGTCGCCTGGAGGTGCTGGAGGGAATCGGGCACTTTCCGCATGTCGAGGCGCCATCGGCGGTGGCGGACATCCTGGAGGACTTCATCGCGTCGACGACCCCGTCGGCGACCCCCCAGACGAACGGTGACAGGTCGGTTCACCTGGGGATGTAGGGCCAAATCAGCGCGGAAGATCCCATTGGCCGTAGTCGGCCGCGAGGACGTCGTCGATGTCCACGTTGATCCCGCCCAGCAGCGGGCTCGGATTCGACGGGCTGTTGACCACGGTCTGATACAGCACCGCCGCCGGTTCGCGCTCCCCGTTCGACCATGACCTGGTCTGCCACGCCCAGCGGTGGCCGGGGGTCGTCGAGTTCCCGATGACGCCGTCGCGGATCGCCCAGCCGCACGCCCGGGCGTGCCCGTAGATGCCGGTGCGGCCCACGCCCAGCGCCGAGTTGATGCCCCGAAACCATTGCACCGCAGGGCCGTTCCAGGTGTTCTCGTCGATGTTGTCGTCGACGCTGAAGAAGATCGGGGCCGACGCCGTCCCGCCCGCCGCGTTGTGCAGTTGCAGGGCGGTGTGCGCGTCGGCCACCCCGCCGTCGTATCCGCGGGTGTAATCCGACGGGTCGGGCCAGCCGGGTTTGCCGTACTGGAAGTTGCTGACGATCTGCAGGCCGGCGGCGCGCAGCGCGTCCGCGTACTCGCGCGTGATGGGCTTGGCCTCGAAGTTGGCGCCCGGCCGCGACGCCGACACGTAGTTCACCACCCCGCCGTAGCCCGCCGCCTTGATCTCGGCGGGCGCGATCCTTTTCTCGGCGAAATCGATCAGTTGCAGGTCGGCGGCCGATGCCCGTTGCTGCGCGAGCGGCGCGGCCAGGCCCAGCATGGCCGGCGCGAACGCATATTTGAGGGCGTCGCGTCGTGAGACCGATCGCCATCCGTCGTGCACGGCGCGATGGTAACAAAGCGGGCTCGCCCCGCGGGGCGGCGGTCTCCGCCGATTTCGCGACGGTTTCGATTGCGCAAAGGTCGTGCAGCTACCTGCGATGCGCGGGCCGATATCGCCTGCTCGTCGTTAGTGTTGGCCACCATGGACCGACTGACCAATTACGTGAAGCGCTGGCGCGCAGCGCTTCACGTGACCGTGTCGGCGGTGACGGTTGCCGCCCTCGGACTCGCCGCCGCCCCCGCGACTCACGCGGCCGCGGCCGCTGCGACGTTGTCGGTGGAACACACGTGGCAGACCGGTTTCATCGCCAACTTCACCGTCACCAACGCGAGCGCGGCGCCCCTGAGCGATTGGAAGATCGAATTCGACTTGCCGGCGGGAGAAGGCATCTCCCACACGTGGAACAGCTCCTTCACCCAGTACGGCACGCACTTCGTCATCACCCCCGCGAACTGGAATCGCGTCATTCCGCCCCTTGGTTCGGCCACGGGTGGCATGCGGGGCGTGCTGAGCGGCACCTACTCGCCGCCGGTGAACTGCGTGCTCAACGGGCAATATCCCTGCAGCTAGCGGCGGCTGCGTCGCAACCGGCGAAGCCCTGAGGGCACACTGAACGCTGTGTTCCGCCTTCGATTGCATCAATTAGGTCGGCGAACTATAGTCTGGACACATGTCCAGTTTGCTGTCACGGCGCTCGGGAGTCCGTTGATCGCGATGGATTGGGGGCCGCCCGCCCGCGATTTTTCCTCGGCGGATAAGAGTTGAGTATGCGAATTGCCCTGCTGTCCTATCGCAGTAAGGACCATTGCGGCGGACAGGGCGTCTACGTGCGCCATCTCAGCCGCGGCCTGGTCGAACTCGGCCACGACGTCGAGGTGTTCTCCGGCCAGCCCTATCCCGAGCTGCTCGATCCGCGGGTGCGGTTGACCAAGGTGCCCAGCCTGGACCTCTACCGTGAGCCCGACCCGTTCCGGGTGCCGCGCCCCAGCGAGATCCGGGACTCGATCGACCTGCTCGAGCTGCTGACCGTGTGGACGGCGGGATTCCCCGAACCGCGGACCTTCACCATGCGCGTGGCCCGACTGCTGGCCGAGCGCGCCGACGACTTCGACCTGGTGCACGACAACCAGAGCCTGGGCACCGGGCTGCTGGCGATCGCCGACGCGGGGCTGCCGGTGGTGGCCACGGTGCATCACCCCATCACCCGCGACCGCGTGCTCGACGTGGCGGCCGCGCGCTGGTGGCGCAAACCGCTGGTGCACCGCTGGTACGGGTTCTCCAAGATGCAGGAGCAGGTGGCCCGCCGGATCCCCGACCTGTTGACGGTCTCGTCGTCGTCGGCCGCGGACATCGTCGCCGACTTCGGCGTCGCCCGCGAGCAACTGCACGTCGTGCCGCTGGGCGTGAACACCGAGCTGTTCCGGCCGGCATCGGGCCCCCGCCAACCCGGCCGCATCATCGCGATCGCCAGCGCCGACACCCCGCTGAAGGGTGTGCGGACGCTGTTGCACGCGGTCGCCCGGCTGCGCACGCGCCGCGACGTCGAATTGCGGCTCGTCGCCAAGGTGGAACCCAACGGTCCCACCCACAAACTGATTGCGGAACTGGGGATCTCGGACATCGTCCACATCACCAGCGGGTTGTCCGACGAAGCGCTCGCCGCCCTGTTCGCGTCGGCCGAGGTCGCCTGCATTCCGTCTCTCTACGAAGGGTTTTCGCTGCCCGCGGTGGAAGCCATGGCGAGCGGGACGCCGATCGTGGCCAGCCGGGTGGGCGCGCTGCCCGAGGTCCTGGGGACCGACGGCGCCTGCGCCGAGCTGGTGCCGCCGGCCGACGTCGACGCCCTGACCGGCGCGCTCGGCGAGCTGCTCGACTCGCCGGAAAAGCGCCGCACCATGGGCAAGGCAGGCAGGGAACGCGCGATCAACGTGTTCAGCTGGGAAGCGGTGGCCGCCCAGACCGTGCAGGTCTACGAGCGGGCGATCGCGCGATGCTGACAATAGATTTCGACCGGCTCGGTATCGGACCGTCCACCAAGGTGATCGACGTGGGATGCGGCGCCGGCCGGCACGCCTTCGAGGCCTATCGGCGCGGCGCCGACGTCGTCGCCTTCGACCGCGATCCGGACGAACTGCGTTCCGTCGACACCATCCTGAAGGCGATGGCCGAGACCGGGGAGGCGCCCGAGGCGGCCTCGGCGGAGGTGGTGCTCGGTGACGCGCTGAGCCTGCCGTACGCCGACGAGACGTTCGACTGCGTCATCGCCTCGGAGATCCTCGAGCACGTCCCGCAGGACGACGCCGCCATCGCCGAACTGATCAGGGTCCTCAAAGTCGGTGGGACACTGGCGGTCAGCGTCCCGCGCTGGCTTCCCGAGCGGATCTGCTGGCTGCTTTCCGACGAATACCACGCCAACGAGGGTGGGCATGTGCGCATCTACCGGGCCGACGAGTTGCGCGGCAAGATCGCGGGCGGCGGAATCGAATTGATCCACGCCCATCACGCGCACGCCTTGCACTCGCCGTTCTGGTGGCTGAAATGCGCGGTGGGCGTGTCGAATTCGGAGAACCCCGCCGTCACCGCCTACCACAAGCTCCTGGTGTGGGACCTGATGCGCCGGCCCAGGGTGACGCAGCTGGCCGAGTCACTGCTCAACCCGCTCGTCGGAAAGAGCGTTGTCCTGTATTTCGCGAAGTACTACGCCGCGCCGCCCGCCGCGGAAAGCGAAGCCGCCCCGGGATATTCAGTTGCGTCGAGTTAGCGCGCCGGCGATTCCGGGTGTCCTCACCCCGGACCAGTGTCGGCAGACCGCGAAGTCGATAGCGGCGGACCAGGAATCGTCGGGCGCCATCCCCTGGTTCGCGGGTGGCCACACCGACCCGTGGGACCACGTGGAATGCGCGATGGCGCTCACCGCGGCCGGACTGCTGGAGCCGGCGCGGGCCGCGTTCGAGTGGAGCCGCCGCACGCAGCGGGCCGACGGCTCCTGGCCCATCCAAACCCGCGCGGGCGTCGTCGAAGACGCCAACAGCGACAGCAACTTCTGCGCATACATCGCCACCGGCGTCTGGCATCACGTGCTGATCACCGGCGACAGGTCCTTCGCCGCCGAGATGTGGCCGGTGGTGCACAAGGCGATCGACTTCGTCATCGATTTGCAGTTCGGCTACGGCGAAATCGCCTGGGCGCGAAGCGAAGCCGGGCCCGTCCCGGAAGCGCTGCTGACCGGTTGCGCCAGCGTGTTCCACAGCATCCGCTGCGCGCTGGCGCTGGCTGTGCTGGTCGGGGATCCCCAGCCGGAATGGGAGCTGGCACTCGGGCGGCTGGGCCACGCGATCGCCGTGCATCCGGAGGCGTTCACCGAAAAGGACCGCTACTCGATGGACTGGTACTACCCGATCCTGGGCGGTGCCCTGCGGGGCCCCGCGGCGGCCCGGCGGATCAGGCAACGCTGGGACGACTTCGTGGTGGGCGGCCTCGGGATCCGCTGCGTCGACGATCGGCCCTGGGTGACCGGCGCCGAAACCTGCGAACTGGTGATGGCCCTCGACGCCATCGGTCACCGCTCCGCCGCGCACCGGCAGTTCGCCGCGATGCAGCACCTGCGCGAAGAGGACGGATCCTATTGGACCGGTTTGGTTTTCGCCGACGGCAAGCGGTGGCCCGAGGAGCGCACCACCTGGACAGGCGCGGCGATGATCCTGGCGGCCGACGCGCTGTCGGACACCACCAAAGGCAGCGGCATCTTCCGCGGCGAAGGGCTGCCCATGGGGCTGCAGACCGACTTCGACTGCGAGTGCGTGGTCAGCGGTCCCGGCCGGTAATCGGGTCACCCGGTCCCCCGCCGGTGCGTTCGAGCACCCGCAGCGACCCGGTGGCCGAAACCTCCCGGAACTGACCGGAATCCAGCGCGCGGCGATAGATGTAGTAGGGCGGGCGGCCGCCGTCGCGCGGGTCGGGGAAAACGTCGTGGATGATCAGCGCCCCGCCGGCGTCCACCCACTTCGCCCACCCCTCGAAGTCCTCGTTGGCGGCCTTCTCGGAGTGGCCGCCGTCGATGAACAGCAACCGTAGCGGTGCCCGCCACCCGCGGGCCACCACCGGCGACTTGCCCACGACGGCGACGACGTGGTCGTCGAGCCCCGCGGCGTCCAGCGTGCGGCGGAACGTCGGCAGCGTGTCGAACAGACCCGTCACGTCATCGACCATCGAGGCGTCGTGGTACTCCCACCCGGGTTGGTGTTCTTCCGAGCCGTGGTGATGGTCGACGGTGTAGAGCACGCTGTTGGTCTGTTCGGCCGCCGCGCCGAGCAACAGGGTCGATTTGCCGCAGTAGGTGCCGACCTCGACGCCGATGCCGCCGTCGAGGTACCGCAGCGCCGCGTCGTAGAGCGCGCGTCCCTCGTCGGGCGGCATGAAGCCCTGCACCTGCTCTGCAAGCGCAAACAGGCGCTCGGGTGACTCGGCGTCGGCGTGGCTCATGAGGCGAACCTATCCGACCGCTGCCCAACCGACGCGCTCGCTCTACCATCGTGCTGTGCGTGCTTTGGCTGTTCGCAGGTTGCTTGAAATCGGGATGGCCGCCGTTGCTGTCGCGGCGGCGTTGACTTTGACGCCCGCGGTGGTGCCGGCGGGGACGCCCGAGGCCGCCGCCGCGAGCTGTCCCCCCGTGCAGGTCGTCTTCGCCCGCGGACGATACGAGTCGCCCGGCACCGGCGCGCTCGGCAGCGCGTTCATCAGTGCGCTGCGATCCAAGGTTTCGAAGAACATCGGCGTCTACGCCGTCAATTACCCCGCCGACACGCAGATCGACATCGGGGCCAACGACATGAGCCATCACATCCAGTCCATGGTCAGCAGTTGCCCGGACACCCGACTGGTGCTGGGCGGCTACTCGCTCGGCGCGGCGGTGACCGACGTGGTGCTCGCGGTGCCGTTCAACGCGTTCGGTTTCGACAGCCCCCTTCCGGACGGCACCGATCAGCACATCGCCGCCGTCGCGCTGTTCGGCAATGGAAGCGCATGGGCGGGTCCGATCACGAACTTCAACCCGCTCTACAACGACCGAACCATCGAGCTGTGCCACGGCGCCGACCCCGTCTGCAACCCGGCCGACCCGAACACCTGGAAAGAGAACTGGCCTCAACACCTCGCCAGCGCCTACATCGACGCGGGCATGGCCAACCAGGCCGCCGATTTCGTCGCGGGCAAGCTCTGAGCTCGCGATTCAGGCTTCGTACGTGACCTGATACCAGTGCCGTACCGGCTTGTGGCTGGTGTCCGCCTGACCGGTGTCCGTCGCGCTGACGACGTTGACGTCGGTCACGCCGGGGTTGTGGGCCTCGATGTAGCGCTCCAATTCGTGCAGGAGTGCGCCATGGGGCTGGGAGGGGTTTGCGAGCGCCTTTGTCCTGCGCGTCTGGGCCACGCGAAGAATTATGCCGCTGCACCGACCGTCGCGCATCCGATGTTAATGGATTGCATTACAACGGAATTGGGATTAATGAATTGTCGCGCATTCCGCGGTATAAAGGCGGCGGATTTCAGGCCGGGGTGTCGGTGCTCGAGTACACCTTGAAGTCGCGGGTGACCGGGCCACCCGCTGCGGCGGCGCGCCGTCGGGCAAGGAAGGAGGGATGGCGACGCATCGCGTCGTGACGTTCCCGGTCCCGCCGCCGGGCCGCGGCCCATGCGGGATGGGATTGAAGGAAAATGACCGTCGCCCCGGCTGCGTCCGCCATGATTCCAACTCCTCCCGAGCAATCCGCAAAAGCATGAACAGTGTTTATCGGTTCGTAATCCAGGATGCCCTGCGGATCCTGTGACGAAACCACGTGCCAAGTTGAGAATTAGCCATGAATTTCGGCGTCATTCCGCACCCACTGCCCCGCCGCCGTCCGTTTGCGCCAGCGGCGATCCACACGCTAGCGACGGCCACCGACAGAATTTCCGTTTCGACCTAGGGCACGACCGGCTGCTAGGGTGCCTTGCTTATGCCAGAGATGGACCGTCGCCGGATGATGCTGACGGCCGGGATCGGCGTGCTGGCGGCCGCGCTGCCGCTCCCCGAGGCCTGCGCCTTCCCGAGTCGACCAGACACACCCAGCGGCCAGACCTACATCTTCCAGGACGAATTCGACGGGCCGGCCGGCTCGGCCCCCGACCCGTCCAAGTGGGCGGTGGCCAAGGCCCGCGAGACGATCAAGGACCCGACCTACTGGGAGCTGCCCGAGCACATCGGGCAGTACCGCGACGATCGCAAGAACGTGTTTCTCGACGGCAACTCCAACCTGGTGCTGCGCGCGGCCAAGGACGGGCCCACCTACTTCAGCGGCAAGGTGCAAAGCCTGTGGCGGGGCGGCGTCGGGCACACGTGGGAGGCCCGGATCAAGCTCAATTGCCTGACCGCCGGCGCCTGGCCCGCCTACTGGCTGGGTAATGACGATCAGGGCGAGATCGACGTCATGGAGTGGTACGGCAACGGCAACTGGCCCTCGGCCACCACCGTGCACGCGAAGGCGAACGGCGGCGAGTGGAAGACCCACAACATCGCGATGGACAGCGCCTGGCACACCTGGCGCACCCAGTGGGACGCGACCGGCATCCGCTTCTGGAAGGACTACACCGACGGCGCCCAGCCCTACTTCGATGTACCCGCCAGCTCGCTTCCGGACTGGCCGTTCAACAACCCCGGCTACGTCGTCTACCCGGTGTTCAACCTTGCGGTCGCCGGTTCGGGCGGCGGCGACCCGGGCCCGGGAACCTATCCCGCGGACATGCTCGTCGACTGGATCCGCGTCTGGTAGCTCACTGGGTGAGCAGCGCCGTCGCGCTCCAGGCCCTGCCGCCGGGACGACGTGGGTCAGGCTGGGGCAACCACGTGAGCGGGCGCATGAACAGCGGTAACCGACGGAACCGATGGGCCGCCAGATACAGCGCTTGCACCTGCACCGTGCGCCAGCCGAGGTCTTCGAAATAGGCCAAGCCGTTCTCGGGCGCGAACTTGAACGGCGCGTTTTGCAGCATGCCGGCCATCTTCTTGTTCATCAGCCGTTTGAGGCCGGGGCCGGCGAAGTCGAGCATCCACCAGGCCACCTCGGGTCGCCTGATCGCCGCCGAAAGCGAGACGACGTCGCTGTCTTCCAGATACATCAACAGGCCCTCGGTCAACACCAGCGCTTTGGTCGCGCCGTCCAGCGCGTCGTCGAGGAAGGCGTCGCGGGCCTGCGGGTCGGCCAGGTCGACGGCGACGCGGGTCAACCGGCACCGCGGAGTCTGATCCGCGAGCACCTGCGTCTTTTCCTCCAGCAGCTTCGGCAGGTCCGCCTCCACCCAGGTGAACTCCGCCGGAAGCTCCAACCGGTACGGCCGCGTGTCCAGACCGGCGGCCAGGTTCAGCACCCGGTCGCAGCCGCCCGCGATCGCTTCGGCGATGGCGTCGTCGATGATCTTGGTGCGCGCGACGAGCCACCACCCGTTGCGCGTCGACCGGGGGACGTTGGCGACGATCGCGCGGCCGTGTTCACCGGCGAGGCGCTCGGCGAGCGGGTCGCTGAAAAGCGCGTCGGGACGGGCCGATTCGGTGGCCCGATGCAGCGCCGTCCAGCGCGCCGTGTCCGAAACGTGGGTGATCGAGTGCATGGGGCTGACAGTAGTTGGCGGGTCTGACGGGTCGGTGTGGGGTTTTGGTGAACTGCGACGGGTGGCCTGCGCTGGTTAAGCTGGCTGATAATCGCCCGCGGGGTGTTCAGGGAGGTGATGGGCGATGGTATTCGCAATGGAGCCGGCTGCGGTGGGGGCCGCGGCTTCGATCCAGGCAGAGCTGGCTGCGCAGACTGGCGCTAGTGCGACCGCGGGCTCGCCGACGCTGTTGGGAGTCATGCCGATGGGCACCGACGCCGATTCGATGGCGTTCGCCGCGGCGCTGGCCGCGGTGGGTGCCGCGTACGTGGCGGCCGCGGGTGAGCATGCGGCCCAGCGGGTGTTGTTCTCCGACGCCCAGTCGTTGGCGGAGGCGACCACCGTGGCCAGCGAGGCGACGCGCGCGGCGGCCATGACACTTTAGCGGCCAAGGGAATCTGGTGTCGCACCCGTGGCCGACGTTTAGCCCGGAGGCCAACTACACGGCGTTGGCGTCGGGGTCTGGCCCGGCGCCCACGTTGGCCTACGGGGAGACCTTGAGCGCCGAAGCGGCGAATCTGCAGACAGTCATGGCGGCCTCGGCCACGGCCGGCGCGGCAACCTATGGCGCCAGTTGGCAGGGAGCCGGTGCGACCGCCTCGGCGACCACCCAGACCGCGCTGGACACCCAGCATCAACTCCTCGCCGCGGCACTCTTGGAGAAGGTGCCGCACGTGGCGGCGGCGGCCAGCGCTCACCAGACCGCGCTCGCGTCGATGGTGACCGCTGAGCAAGCGCTGGCCAATCGGATGGAAGAGGCTACTGCCCAACACATTAACCCAACCGTATTGGGCGCGTTGACCCCGCGGATCACGGCGTTGAACCTCGAGTATTACGGGCAGATGTGGCCGCGCAATGCCGCCGCGGGCGCGGCCTACGGGGCGGCGCTGCGCGCGAGTACTGCGGCGATCATGGTTCCGTTTCCGCCGGCCGTGGCTGGAGCGTCGGCGGCGGCGCCGGCCGTTGCCGCCGCGGCGTTGGCTGAGAACGCGGCGATGGCCGCCGCAGGGGTGACGATGCAGGCCAGCGAGCAGGCCGTCCAAGCGGCGATGACCCCGGCAGCGGCCGCGGCCCAGGCGGTGGCTCCGTTGGCGGCCACGCAAACTGCCGCCCAACCGGTCGCCGCGGCCCCACAGGCCCCGGCGGGCATGTTCGCCCAGCAGTCGCAGGCCGGGGGGCTTCCCGCGCCAACCGCTACCCCCGGTAGTCAGGGCGTAGCCTCTTCCCCTGTTCAGCAGGCAATGACCGCGCGGGCCGAAACGCTAAGTCCGCCAACAGGATCGGCGCCGGGGCCGGGTGGTGTGGCCAGCGGCTATCCGGGTGCCGGATTGACCAGCTACGTCCGGCCCAAGGGCGACGGTTTCACCCCGCCGACGGCCAAGCAGGCCAGCGGTGCGAGCCCCGGCATGCTCAACGCCGGTGCTCTGACGACAACGAGTGCGACATCGACGGACGCTCAGCCGATGGCCTACGTCCACCCCGAACCACCACGGCCCACCGTTGCCTCGACACCGTCGCAACGACCCCAGTTGGATCTCGGCGACACCGCGCACACGAAGAACATCCCACCGCCACCGCCACAACCACTCACCTCTCCACCGCCGGCGCCCCCGCCACCTGCACCGCAAAGTGGCCCCCAGGGGCCGGCGCCCGATGGCAACGGGCCGAGTGGTCCCGGCGCCCAGATGCTCGGCACCGGACCGGGCCAAGCGCCGCAAGCGCCGTCCATCCCACCGCCGCTCGCTCCGCAACCGCCGATACCACCGCCGCCTCCCCCGCCGTCGCCGGGCAACCCGCCTCTACGCCCACCGTCTCCTCCCTCCTGGGCTAGCCCGCCGGTCCCGAAGTCGGTGGAGGCAGCGCAGAGGGCATACCAGCAATTAATAAAAGACATATTGGAGCACAATTCTCGGCCGCCCGATCCGACCAATTTGGAAGCGGTGAACGCCTACAACCAAGAAGCGTGGACCTACAATGCGTGGAAGGCGCAGCTCGAGAACCAACTGAAATCGTCGAATGCGGAATATACGCCCGGCAAGGACGCGGCACGCGCGGATATACCGTCCTGGACACAGCCTGCGCCAGAGCAACCACATGCGCCCGGTTCCCAACAACCTGGTGGGCCTTCAACTCCGAGTCTCGTCGACCAGGCACGGGAAATTGGTAAGGAGATCTCCGTTCTTCCCAGAGGAACCAGGTTAGATACACTGGCGGACCGGATCTCTGGCCTCCATCTCAATCAGGACCAGGCTGTGGAGGCAACCGACATCGCCGCGAAAGCCGCGTTCGGTGAAACCGGGGGAATTGTTAACGTGCCCGACGGAACCAAGGTGGTATTACCGGCGGACTTGGGCTATGGGAAAGCAATGGTGGTACATCCTGATGGAACGGTGACAGTGTTCGTGGGCGACCTTCATCAATTCTTGCCGTACATCGGCAGATAAGGGGTTAGCATGAATATACCCTCACGTACGGCCATAAGAGATTTCGAAGCCTACATTCTGTTGACGATGAAGCTCAGAATGTCAATGGCGAATAAGATGACTCAGCTAGAAGCAAAACTTGCTGAACACGGGCTCTCCTTGGGTGACGCGGAAATCCTACATGACCGAATAGCCGAAGCCCTTCGCGACGAAGCTTCCCGTTTTGAGCAGATGCAAAAGTTGCTGGGCATTACAGAATCGGGTTCCGTGTCACTGAAGTACGACAGCGTGTTTTGGCCTGGATTCAGCTTTCATGCCATGGTTGGTAAAGCGGGATTACTCGAGTCGGCCGGATACTTGCACGCGACAGCCAGTCGGCCGGAGGTCGGTTCTCCGACCGAGCTGCCCACTTGGAGCGTGGACATCAGCGAATTCGCTGAGCAGTTTGGCCCCATAGCGCTCCGCGACAAGCAACCCCTGTTCGATGAATTTCTTCCTGCATACGAAGAGTACGAATTCTCATGGAATGGAGAGCCTTACGGTGCACGATTCATCTGGGGATTGTTCTTGTCTTCTTCGATCTACTGGGACTGAAGCGAATTTGGACGAATTCGTCTTAGGCGCCGCGGCCCACGGGGCATGCGTTGGTGTGCACGCTGCGATGCCGTCGCCGTTGCTGCCTCCGGCCGGAGTCGAGCTTCGAACAGTCGACGGCGCGCATATCGAAACGCTCGATGCTCTTTTCGACGCGTTCGCCACGGTGTGGCATTTCCCGCCATGGTTCGGGCGGAATATGAATGCATTTAATGATTTCATGCGTGACTTGGACAACATGATTAATGCAGCCGAGGGCAAACCACCTGCTTCCGGCTACCTGACCGAAATAAATAACGCGCACTTGCTTCTTACTGGCCAGCCGGAAGTTTTTTCTTGGTTTGCTAAGAAAATACCATTCTATCGGGACTACTACCGTGACGAAGCCGATCCGCCAGCAGCATTCGGCCTATTGCTATCGGTTCCGAACAGTGAAGTCCGCGCGGTCCGGGAGCGTTGGCTAACCGTCGGAACCGATGTCGCGACCGTTGCCGTCTGAGCACCGGACTGTGACCTTGACGAACAATGAGGCTTCAATCGGCCGGATTGCCTATCTTCGGCAACTCGCGCTTGACTCGCTGAAGGATTACAGCGGCGGATTCGTTGGACTTGAACGGGTGGACCGTGACCTGAAGTCGATAATCCGATCTCTCGAAGAAGTCGCGGATCCATCCTGGACTAATTCGTTGCTCCGACAGTGGGGTCAGCTTGAAATCATCTATGCATTGATCCTTGATGAAGGACGGTTTCGCTTGACTCATGAAGAAGAAGCCGACGTACGGGAGATTATCGCCACGATTCGCACCGAACTCCAACGGTATGAACCGCCATCACCCCTCGATGCAGGCGAAGTAAGGTGACAGCTCCCCTGGTCACGGTCTGCGTGGCTATTCCGACGGGGGCGACAACAATTGGACTGCAGCCCGCTCCGCGAGCAGTTCGGGGCCGACGAACACGTAGAGAAAGTTGGACTCATCGACCGTTTCCCTGGGGTCGAATGGTTGCGCAGCCAACCTCCGCACGGTCGCGGCGACGGCACTGACGAAAAATTGAGGCCACGTGACCACCCGCACAGCCAAAACCGGAGCCTCGCAGTCGGCTAATCCGACAGCGACGGAAAGGTGATGGCCCGGCGCGACCGCGGGCACTCCAGGAACTTTGTCAGCGGAGTATCCCGATGCGGGTTGAACGGAATCATCTTCCAGCGCCAGCCCCCGAATCTGTAGCACAAGATCCCGTTGTGGCGCGCATCGACCCACGCGAAATTCGCGTCGGTCGTTGCGAACTCATTGATCTGTTCCCGTGTTGGAGCTATGTAGTCGGTGAGAAGAACGCACCCATCGGTGGTCAAGACCAGCTCACTGCCTGGCCAGCCTTGGACACCCGAGTCATAGAACTCGCCGACACACAGGCGCAACGGATCGGCCATGCAGTCCATTCTTGCCTGTGCCGACCGACAGGTATCTGACGAATAACCCGTCCGGCGTCAACGAGGCAGCTGGCCCAGCGCGCTACTGACCGGCCTTGCCCCCGGCAAACCACGCCTCGGTCACCGCGCGGGTCTGCGGCGGCGGAAGGGCGGAGTCGGGTGTGCCGAGCTGACCGACCTTGACCGTCCAGGCCGCGGACGAGCGGTCGATGCAACTGCCGGCGCCTTGGCTGGGAAGCCATAGCACCGCGAGGTGCGCGACGGTGCCGCTGCAGCTGTAGGCGCCCTCGTAGCCGTCGGCGCGCACGCCCCAAGCGCCGCCGTTACGCAGCAGGCAATGGGTGCCGTCGTCGAGGGTCAGCGCGAAGGGATCGGGCGTGGCGGTCGGCTGCACCGGGGGCAGCGAACCGGTGTAGTTCACCCGATGCATGCGCTTGTCCCACGGGTTGTCCACGCACAACAGCGAACCGGGGGTCGACGGCCAGCAGGTGCCCGCGCCGGCCGCGCTGGGCGAGCACGAGTAGACGTTGTCGGCCACGGCCGAAGGCGAGGGTTCCGAGCACTCGACGGTGACGACGTTGCCCTCCGGCGGCGTCTCCTTATAACCATTGATCGGTTGGCCGCCGGGCCCGCCGGCCATAACGGTGATCTGCTGGGTGGCTGGCGGGTCGGCGGCCGCCACGGGCAGCGACAAGCAAGCCGTTAGAGCGATAGGGATCAGGGCAATTCGCGACGCTACGTTCACCGTGCAAAACCTCATTTATGGAAGCGTAGTTGTCGCGGCGGCGGTCCAGTACGGTGCGCTTATGCCCGATCGAAATCGCCGTTTTCTGCTCCGCGAGCGCCCCAGCGGGCGTATCGGCCCCAACACCTTCGAGTTGAGCGAGGAGGCCGTGCCCGAGCTCGCCGACGGCGAGGCGCTGGTGCGCGTCAACTGGATATCGCTCGACCCGACAAACCGGATGTGGATCAACGACACCCCGACCTACCTGCCGCCGGTGGGCATCGGCGAGGTCATGCGCGCGGGCGGCCTGGGCAAGGTCGTCGCGTCGAAGAGTGCGCGTTTCCCGGTCGGGCAGACCGTGCAAGGTCTCCTCGGCTGGCAGGAGTATGCGGTCCTGTCGGATTCCGCGCTCGTGATGCCGGTCGACGTTGCCGAGGGCATTTCGCCGAGCGCCTACCTGGGCGCGCTGGGCACGACCGGGCTGACGGCATGGATCGGCATCCGCGACATCGGCAAGCCCAAGCAAGGCGAGACGGTCGTGGTCTCGGCCGCGGCGGGCGCGGTCGGGTCGATCGCCGGGCAGCTGGCCAAGGCCGACGGCGCACGCGTCGTCGGCATCGCCGGCGGCCCCGAGAAGTGCGCGCTGCTCACCGACCAGCTCGGCTTCGACGCCGCGGTCGACCACCGCGCCGATGACTGGGCCGCCCAGCTCGTCGCGGCGACCCCCAACGGCATCGACGTCGACTTCGAGAACGTCGGCGGCGACATCATGGACGCCGTCTTCGCGCGCGTCAACATCGGTGCCCGCGTTGCGCTTTGCGGCCTGATCTCCGGATACAACGCGGCCGATCCGCCGCCGGGCCCGCGCGCGTTCGCCAACCTGCTCATCCAGCGCGCGACGCTGCAGGGCTTCATCGTCCTCGACCATCTGGGTCGCGCGGCGGAGGCGGCCACCGAGATCGGCGGCCTGATCGCCGGCGGCAAGCTCACCCCGCTGGAAACGGTCGTCGAGGGCTTCGAGCAGCTGCCGACGGCGATCAACATGCTCTTCGATGGCAAGAACGTCGGCAAGCTCGTCGTGAAGCTGTCGGACTAGCCACATGTTTCGCATGACGGTCCAGGACGTGTTCGTGATCCGCGGTCGCGGGGCGGTGGCCACCGGCCGCGTGGAGTACGGGCAGCTGCGCGTCGGCGACCAGGTGAAGATCAACGGCGGGCCGACGGTCCGGGTGGACGCGATCGAGGCTTTTCGCAAGAAGATCGACACCGCGACGACCGGTGACAACGTCGGATTGCTTTTCAAATCGCTCGACAAAGGCGATGTTGCTGCCGGGGACGTAATCACCTCGTCAGGCGCCTTTTTGGCGTAAGCCGGGCAATTTACAACTGTCGCGGGCCGCCGCTCTGGCCTCTAATGTCTTCGCCATGACATCCGCCACCCCGCAACTGCGCCGGGGTCTCGCCAACCGTCACATCCAGTTGATCGCGATCGGCGGGGCGATCGGCACCGGGCTTTTCATGGGGAGCGGAAAAACGATCTCGCTCGCCGGCCCCGCGGTGCTGCTGGTGTACGCGATCATAGGGTTTTTTGTGTTCTTCGTGCTGCGCGCGATGGGCGAACTGCTGTTGTCGAACCTGAATTACAAGTCGTTCGTCGACTTCGCCGCCGACCTATTGGGGCCCGCGGCGGGCTTTTTCGTCGGCTGGTCGTACTGGTTCGCCTGGATCGTCACGGGCATCGCCGAGATCGTTGCGATCGCCGGCTATTCGAGGTTCTGGTGGCCCGACGTGCCCCTGTGGCTGCCGCCGCTGGTCACCGGTTGCGTGATCCTCGCCTTGAACTTGTCCAGCGTGCGCAATTTCGGGGAGATGGAGTTCTGGTTCGCCCTGATCAAGGTCGCGGCGATCGTCTGCCTGATCGTCGTTGGCGTCGTGCTCGTGGCGACGGGTTTCGTTTCGCCGCAAGGCAATCGGGCAACGGTCGAGAACCTGTGGAACGACGGCGGATTCTTCGCGACGGGGTTCATGGGCGTGGTCGGCGGGTTCCAGATCGCGTTCTTCGCGTTCGTGGGGGTGGAACTCGTCGGCGCCGCGGCGGCCGAAACGGCGGATCCGCGCCGCACCCTTCCCCGCGCCATCAACGCGGTCCCCCTTCGGGTGGCGATCTTCTACATCGGTGCGCTGCTCGCGATCTTGACCGTCGTCCCGTGGCGACACTTCGCCGGCGGCCAATCCCCGTTCGTGACGATGTTCGCGTTGGCGGGGCTCGGCGCGGCGGCGTCGATCGTCAATTTCGTGGTGACCACGGCGGCCGCCTCGTCGGCCAACTCCGGCGTCTTTTCCACGGGCCGCATGCTGTTCGGCCTGTCCGACAACGGAAGCGCTCCGTCGCCCTTCCGTCGGCTGAACCGCCGCGGCGTGCCGTCGGTCGCCCTCTTTCTCACCGCGGCGCTGCTGTTGACCTCTATCCCGCTGCTCTACGTCGGCGGTTCGGTCATGGGCGCGTTCACATTGGTGACCACCGTCGCCTCGCTGTTGTTCATGTTCGTGTGGGCGGCGATCGTCGTCAGCTACCTCGTCTACCGGCGCCGGCACCCCCAGCGGCATGCCGACTCGTCCTACAAGATGCCCGTCGGTGTGGCGATGTGCTGGGCGATCCTGGGCTTTTTCGCGTTCGTGATCTGGACGCTGTGCACTGAACGCGAGACCGCGATCGCGTTGGCGTGGTTTCCGCTGTGGTTCCTGGTGCTCGCCGCCGGCTGGCTGGTCGTGCGGCGCCGACCCGGGCGCGCCGAGACGTATCGCCGCTTCCAGGCCGAGATGAACAACCCCGTCGGCGACACCGCCGAGCCCGCGCCCGCCTCCTGACGCCCCGGCGTTCTTGGGATCGGTAGCGAATCCCGCCCTTTGTACTTGTCCCAACGACGACGCCAACCCGGCGGCGCCACCTGAAAGGAAGTCACACAAATGAAGCTTGTCCCCGCCAGCATCGAAGAGCAGATCAACCGCGTCGACCGTCAGCGCAGCCTGTACTTCGGCATCAGCGCCGGCGTGGTCGCCGTGCTGAGCCTGTTCCGCCTGCTCTGGACGCTGTACCTCGCGCTGACCTTCGATTGGATGTTCGGCTCGCTGGTTTTCCAGATGCTGCTGCTGGCCGTCGTCGGCTCCGTCGCGGGCGTGGCGGCCTACGGGTTCCTCACCCGCTACTCCAGGGGGTCATGAACCTCGCACGCTGCGGTCGAAAGTCCCGAACCCCAAGCGGGTTCGGGACTTTTCCCGTTGTGGGCGTTCAGCGGATCTGCTGGATGCGGATCAGGTTCCCCGCGGGATCGCGCACGGCGCAGTCGCGCAGCCCGTACGGCTGCTCGGTTGGCTCCTGGACGATTTCGGCGTCGGCAGCCTGCAGCCGCTCGAACGCGCCGTCGAGGTCCTTGGTGGCCAGCATGAGCATGGCGTAGGTCCCCTTGGCCATCATCTCGGCGATGGTGCGTCGCTCGTCGTCGGTGATGCCAGGGTTGGCGGCTGGCGGGCTCAGCACGATGGACGTGTCGGGCTGGTTCGGCGGGCCGACCGTGATCCAGCGCATCTTGCCCTGCCCGACGTCGAGGCGAACCTCGAAGCCGAGGGTGTCCCGGTAGAAGGCCAGGGAGGCTTCCGGCTCGTCGTGCGGAAGCATGCTCGAGTGAATCGTGATGTCCATGGCGTCAGGCTAGGTGCGGCCCGGCGGCCGACGCTTCTCGATTCCTGATCGGTCTGGTGACTTGCTTCGCGACGCACGGCGCTATCCCGGCCGTCGCGTCGCCCGCCTGGCGGCGAAACACGCTGGGCGGCATGCCGACGAGCTCGGTGAAGCGGGTGCTGAAGGTGCCCAGCGACGAGCAGCCGACCGCGAAGCAGACCTCGGTGACGCTGAGGTCACCGCAGCGCAGCAACGCCATCGCGCGCTCGATGCGCCGCGTCATCAGGTACGAGTACGGCGATTCGCCGTAGGCCCGCCGGAATTCGCGGCTCAGGTGCCCGGCCGACATGTGCACCGCGCGGGCGAGCGCCTCGACGTCCAGCGGCTGCGCGTAGTCACGGTCGATGCGGTCGCGGACGCGACGCAGCAGCGCGAGGTCGCGCAGTCGCTGCTCGGCGGGGCTACCGGTCACCCACGCGATATTGCCACGATCGGCCGGAGGCTTACGGCATCGTCGCCCGGTGCCACGCCAGCGGGTTGAGCCCGCGGTACGGGTCGCCGTCGCGCAGCCGCCGCAGGTCACCCAAGATGTTCTCCAGCGCCCGTTGCGTTTGGTCCTTGACGACGTCCACCCACTCCTGGGCTGTGACGCCCAGCGGCCTGCTCGTATCGATCGGCGACCCGAACCGGAGATACATGCGCTGCGGCCGGGGAATCAACGTTGGCCCGATCCCCCGCATCAACGGCATCGCCATGTCCGCGCGCCCATTCAGCCTGCGGCCCAACGCCTCACTGAACCGTCCGTACGCGCTGTCGCGCGTGGTCAAGCTGCGATAGACGTCGTCGCCGCCGACGAGACCGGCCGGCACGATCGGGTAGCCGTTCTCTATCGACAGCCTTGCGAACCCCGCGCGTCCCTGCCAGCGCAGCCGGTACTCCTCGCCCTTGAACTTGGCGATCTCGCGGCCGCCGCCGGGGAACACGAGGATGGTCTCGTCGTTTCGCATCAGTTCGCGCGCGGTCTCCGGTGCGCCGACGACGGCGCCGTACGCCGCGATCAGGTCGCCGGGCAGCCCACGCATGCGCCCGAAACCCCGTTCGGCCAGTGGTCGGACCCGGGTCCCGATGGTGCGGCGCACGGCGTCGGAGATCAAGAAGACCTCGGAGCCGAACTGAGTGTGGTTGCCCACCAACAGGAATCGCCCGTCCGCGGGCAGGCGTTCGACGCCATCGACGTAGGGCCGAGAAAGATCGACAACGGGGCGCAGCCGGTCGCTCACCTCGTCGAGGGCTCGTCGCAATGTCCGCACCCGTGCGCTCGGCTCCGTGATGCCGGCCAGGTCGGTGTCGTCAGCCACGGTTTGCACCCGGGCGGGAGAACACGACGGTGAGCGACGGCGGACCGAACCGGGTCGGGCTGGGCAGCAGCTCGATGCTCATCTCCGGATCGGCGGCGCGGCCGAGTGCCTGCATCGCCGACGGGCTGTAGGCACGCAGCGCGCTGATGAACCCGTCGTGCAGCCCGGGCTGAATCGACGACCATGGGACCAGGACGAGATTCAGGGGCAGCGCGAAGACCGGAAACAGCAACGTGGCCAACGGGTTCTGTCGTTTGATGTCGATGACGAGGAACCGCTTGGCCACTCGGGTGGCCTCGGCGATGGCGCGGCACGCTACCGCCGGCGGAAGGTGGTGAAACGCCATCGCGAACACCACCAGGTCGTAGCTGTTGTCGGCGGCGTCGATCGCGGTCGCGTCGACCACCTGGGTGCGCGCCCGCGGGTGGTCCCCCAGCTCGCCCGCCGCGATATTGGCCACCGAGGTCGCGTCGAGGTCGCTGACGGTCACGGTGGCGGTCGGGTGCAGCTTGAGGATCTGCGCCGAGAGCTTTCCGTGGCCCGCGCCGAGCTCCAGGATCCGTGGATTGGGGATGTCGGCGACGACGCTCAGCGCCGTGCGCGCGTACTGCTCGTGCTGCTTGGTCAGCGTGCCAATCCGGTCGAGCATGCCGATGACCTTCTGCTTGACCTCGTCGGCCACGTCGTCGCGGTCGAGGTATTCGAGCGCATCGGTCTCGAATCGACGATCCAGCCACGACGCGTCGGGGCCACCCCTGGGCATCGTCGCGATCGCCTGGTCCAGCGTGTTTGTCGTAACCATCACGGCTCTCCTGTTCATGTCGTCAGCCCGTTCTCGAACCCACCATAACAAACGAACCAGTTCGTCTGCTTATGATGTTCCTGTGAGATCGAAGACAGAGCTCCGCGGCGAGATACTCGCCGCCGCCCGCGCGGAGTTCGCCCAGTACGGCTTGGCCGGGGCGCGCATCGACCGGATCGCGCGCGCCGCCAACGCGAGCAAGGAACGGCTGTACGCGCATTTCGGTGACAAGGAGACCCTGTTCCGCGATGTCGTCGCCACCGACGGCGCGGAGTTCTTCCGCGCCGTGGAGCTGCACCCCGACGCGGTGCCCGAGTTCGTCGGCGGCATCTTCGACCTGACGCAGGACCGGCCCGAGCACCACCGAATGATCACGTGGGCGCGGTTGGAAGGTTTTCCGCTGGACATTCCGGAGTTCGACGAGGAGCGCCCGCCCGAGCGTGCCATCGCCGCCCTGGAGCAGGCGCAGGCCGACGGCCACGTCGACCCTTCCTGGGAACCGCAGCAGCTGCTGGTGCTGCTCTTTTCGATCGCCCTGGCCTGGGCGCACTGGCCCGACCCCGCGGCCGCCACCACGGACAAGCGGGTGATCGCCAGCCGGCGCGCGGCGGCCGTCGAGGCGGCGGCCCGCATCGTCAAACCCGTTGCGCCGGCGGGCCCATGACGCTGCGCAAAGCGCGTAGTGTCCCAGGCCATGGCCGATGAGATCCAGTTCGTCGAGGCCAACGGGCTGAGATTCGCCTATCTGGAGGACGGCTCCGGACCGCTCGTCCTCCTGCTGCACGGGTTCCCGGACACCCCGCACACCTGGGACGATCTGCGCCCGCGCCTGGCCGCCCAGGGCTACCGCGCGGTCAGCCCCTATATGCGCGGCTACCACCCCAGCGCGATCCCCGCCCGCGACGCCGACCAGGAAACATTGGCGCGCGATCCGCTCGCGCTGATCGAAGCGCTCGGCGCCCGCGAGGCCGTCGTCATCGGGCACGACTGGGGCGCCTCGGCCGCCTACGGTGCGGCCGCCCTCGGGCCGGATCGGGTCAAAAAGCTTTTCGTCGTGGGCATTCCGCATCCGGCGGCGCTCAAGCCGACGCTGAAAAAGCTCTGGGGCGTGCGCCACTTCGCGGCGTACAAGTTGCCCGGCGCGCCGAAACGGTTCGCGCGCAACGACTTTGCCGCGCTGCCCGCCATTTGCCGGCGCTGGTCGCCGACCTGGAATCCGGATCCTCACGAGTTCGACGCCGTCCGAGCCAGTTTCGCCAACCCGGCGAGCCTGAACGCGGCGTTCGGCTACTACCGCAAGCTCTCCCCCGTCCCCAGCGCATCACTGAAGGCGAAGATCAAGGTGCCGACGGTTGTCTTCGCGGGGCTGGACGACCCGATCGCCGAGCCGTCCGACTACCGCGGCGCCGCGCGCATGTTCGAGAACGAGTACGTCGTCGAGGAGGTCCCCGGCGGGCATTTCATGCACCGGGAGCATCCTGGGACCTTCGCCGAACGGCTCTTGGCCCACCTGTGATTGCGGCCTAGGCGTCTGGATGGGTTAGGCCTTGGCCTGCTCGACCATCTGGTCCATGCTCGGTGTCGTGCCGGTGCCGTAACCGGGCAGAACCTGTTCGAAGGCCTCAAATCGCCCGAGCAGTTTGAGCGTGTCACGCCCGTAGAAGGGAAGGTAGACCGTCCGGCGCCTGCCTTCACCGACCGGCGGCGGACCCGCGTGTGTTGTGCACGAATAGTGGATGGTGACGTCGCCAGGTTGGGTGTTCATCGGGATGGCGTTCGGGTCGTCCGTCTGGAGCCCGCCCGGCGCGTGGGTGACCTTGCCATTGGATCCGGCCAGCGCCCATAGTTGCGAGCCGGTAGGTCCCGCGGCGTCGAGATGGATTCCGATGTTGATCGACGGGCACATGATGGGGCAGCCACCCAGGTCGCAGTCCCGGTGCCAGCCGAGGTTCGCGGCAATGCTGTCGCCGAGCGACGCGCCAACACCGAACGGTTTGAGGACGGTCAGTGCGCCCTGCCCGCGGTCATGCAACGGCACCAAGTCGCGTTTGGCCAGCGCCGCCAGGGCGGCGATTGTTGGATCGTCGTCGAATAGGGAGCGAATTAGCTCGGAGTACTCCGACATGTAGAGCAGGCGGTAAGGGAACCGACCGCCGGTCGCCTTGTTGTCGACCCACCAGGAGAAGATGTTTCCCTCTGTTGCATCGTTGGTGAGCTTGTCGATCTCGTTCGCGATCTCCTCGTGACGGTGGGCCATCGCCCCGCGCACCACCAGATAACCGGCGGTCTGCAGGAAGTGAGACAGATCCTCATGGTCGTCATCGAGTGAGAACGACTGGTGCAAATCCAGAGGATCGCCGTTGCGATCCGTGAAAGACATCGACGGGTCGTAAATCGGTCGTCCCGAGTAGATACACCGAATTGCCGGCGCCCACGTATCCCACTCGTCGAACCCGCCTCGTTCAAACCGAACGGAGCCTGCGAGCAGGAGCGATGAGACATTGCGGAACTCGTGGACATAGTCTTGCCATGCGCGCTCCTGGAGCTCGATGACAGCGTGTGCATCGTCGCGAACACCATGCTCGACTCGCACGGTTCCCTCATCGCAAACGTAACTGTATGCGCGACCATCGGGCATTTTGACCGCGATCGGTGGCGCATCCGCGACGTCCCACGCGACTTGCTCACTGACGCCTTCGGCGAGTCGCCGGGGCAGTTCAGACGTATGAAACTCGTCGAAGTCCCATCGCTGCCTCCCCCATGCTTCCAGGCTGCCGACGTCCGTATTACGGGCGATTTGGTCAAGCATCATTAATCTCCTTGACGTTTGCGAATATTCGGAATATGATTCCGGGATGTCGGAAGAGCGTAAAACCCAATCGCCACCGACGTCAAGAGCTTTGGCGGTGCTCGAGGCGCTTACCAAAGCGCCGATTGGTGGCCTATCGCTGTCAGAGGTCGCCCGCGCGGTAGGACTCAGCACTTCGACCACCGCGGCGATCCTCGCCACGATGGACGACGCCGGCTATGTTGAGCGACTCCCCGACAAGGGGTATCGCCTCGGATCGGGTCCGCTCAAACTCGTTGGGGCGCTACGCGTCCGCTACCCCTTACTGGGTGCAGCCGATCCCGAGTTGTCACGCCTTTCGGCCCTCACCGGCGGAGGCAGCACCTTGACGCAAATTAACGACAACGACCTCGAGGTCATCCTCACTGCCGGCCGGGTTGAGGAGTTCGTCACGCGGATCGGCCACCGCCTGCCGCTCTACCCACCGTATGGGACGGTCCCGATGGCTTGGAGCTCGCCCAAGCGGGTAAACGAGTGGCTGTTCAGCGCGCCCGATCCCATGACGGCTGAGGAGATCGAGGCGCAACGGGACACGCTGGCGGGCGTCAAAGAGCGCGGCTATGCGGTCTACAACATCAAGCAGGACGTTCGCTCGATGGTGGAGCAGATTCGCGATCTACTGACGTCCGCGGACGAACACGCCCCCAGCGATGTGCTGCGTCGCCTACAGGTTGGCGCCGTCACAGGAATAGGGATCTACAGCACTGCTGAACTCGCCGACCGGCGCCGCAGACCCGTCAGCTACGTGATGGCGCCGGTGTTCGGGCCCGACCAACAGCCTCGCTATCTAGTAGCACTGCACGTCATGGCCGACGCGTTGCCGGCCGGCGACCTCGACAACTACATCGAGGCGATCCTGCAGACCGCCAAAACCCTGACCAGGGCCGCCGGTGGACGCTGGCCGAAATCTGGTCGCTGACAAGATATTCCGGGGCTCTGCAAAATTGCTCTGCGCGGCAACAGCCACAATGCTGTCGCCGTACCGCGCGTGGAGCAGGGTGGGCAGGCACCTCACATGCCCGAGGTCGCTAAGTCCAGCGAGACGGACGGTGCGGCGCGAACGGCGTCACCACTCTGACGCTCGGCGATCTCAGCGCAGGCCGCTTTCCGCTCCTGCGCGCATGGGCAGATCGCACACCACAGGAGACGATGCGCGTTACTAGGGGCCTAGGCCTCGACCAGCTCCGGGTGGAACTTCGCCGCCAGGCGGCGCATCCCGTCCTGCCAGTCGACGGTCGTGCCGCCGATGAGCTCGTGCATGCGGGTCAGGTCGGTGGGGTTGCCGCGCAGCGCGTGCGCGTCTTCTTTGAAGACGGGCTCCTTGCCGACGAGCGAGCCGAGGTAGCCACACCACTCCTGCAGGCTGACGGTTTGATCGCCGCACCAGTTGACGGTGGTCGCCGGGACGGAGGCCGCGTCGAGCAGCTTCGGCAGCGTCGCGATGATGTCGTCCTCGTGGATCGGGTTGTATTGGGCCGGTCCGCCGGGCGGGACCGGAATCGGGATGCCGGCCAGCATCATCTCCATGTGGTAGTACGGCCAGCCGCCGTTGTTCCCGTACGGGACGTTGAGGCGGGCGATGACGGTGGGCACGTCGAGGATGCGCGCCATCGACCGGGCGACGACCTCCCCCGCGACCTTGGAAATCGAGTAAGTGGGGAACAGAAACTTGTGGTTGTCGCCCAGGGCGGCCCGCTCGGTGCGGGGTTCGTCGCCGGGCGGGTCGTACACGGCGGCCGAGGAGCAGTGCAGGAAGGCCTTCGCCCCGCGGCAGTGGGCCATCAGCAGGCCGACCGACTCGGCGTTGGCCCCGAGGTCGGTGTCCCAGTCCCCGCTCTTGGCCACCGCCAGGTTGAGGACGTAGTCGAAATCGCTTGGGAGACCGGTGAAGTCCCCGGCCGCCAGATCGACCGTCTCGCACCGGACACCGGCCTTCTCGAGGCCTTCCCGCGCCGCGGGGTTGGTGAAGCGGGCGACGCCCCACACCTCGTTGTCGGGCGCCAGCGCCAGGGCGATGGGAGTGGCCAGTTGACCGGTCGGGCCGGTGATCAGGATCTTGGATCCGCGCATGCGCTGATAGTAGGTGAGCGCCACGGGGCGCAGACGATCACCGACTTTCGCGCATTGTGCTCACCCGCGCGGTAGGGTCCGTTGCATGGCCGCCAGGGGCCGCGTCGACTTGCGACTCGCCACGCAGGTGATGCTGCTGCAGCTCGTCGTCGTGACGCTGACACTGATCGTCGCCTTCGCGTTGTTCGCCGTTTTCAACCGCGCGCGCCTGGACAGTCAATACCACGTCCACGCCACGGATATCGCCCGTGTGGTCGCCTCATCCCCCACGGTGGTCACCAACATCGCCCGCTACGACGATCCCTCCTTGGCCCCGCTGACCCCGAGCCCGGAACTGGTCGGCGAACTTGCCACGGGTCCGATCCAGGGCGTAGCAACCCGCGTTCAGCTACGCACCCATGTGGCGTTCGTGGTCATCGCCAACGCAAGCGGCATCAGGGTCGCGGATCCCCAACGCGACAGGCTGGGCCTGCATGTCCAAGGCGACATCGCCGCACCGCTGGCCGGACATGAGACGACATCGCATGACGACACCGTGCTCGGGCGCGCGATCGTCGCGAAAGTGCCGGTGTTCGAGCCAGGTTCCGATCGGGTGCTGGGGGTGGTCATCGTCGGCCTGTCCACCAAGGCCTTCGATGAGCAGTTTTCGAAGAACCTGGTCGTGCTGGGCGCGATGGGCGGTGCCCTGCTGCTGATCGCGGTCGCCGGCTCGGTGGTACTGGCCCGCCGATGGCGAGGGCTGACACTGGGTTTGCGGCCAGCCGAGATCACCGAACTGATCCGCAGCCAGGCCGCGGTGCTGCAGGGCATCGGTGAGGGCGTGCTGGCGACCGACACGGCCGGCAAGACCACCTTCGTCAACGACGAGGCGTGCCGGCTGCTCGAGATCGGCAACGAAACGGGCCGGCCCATCGAGGAGATTGGGTTGACCCCGCGCGTGCTCGACGTGTTCAAAGCGGCCGACCCGACCCCGACGCTGGCGACCGTCGGCGAACGCATCGTCGTGGTCTCGGCTCGGCCGGTGTCGCGCGAAGGACGGCCGCTGGGAACCGTTTTGGTGGTGCGGGACCGAACCGACGTCGAGTCGCTGACCCGCCAGCTCGACGCGGTGCAGGTGATGAGCACGGTGTTGCGCGCCCAGCGCCACGAGTTCGCCAACCGCCTGCACCTGCTGACCGGGCTGTTGCACGGCGGTCACGTCGAGGAGGGGCTGCAATACCTGGAAGAGCTCCTCGGGTCGGGCCCACTGGGATCCGCGCTGCCCGGCATCGACGCGATTCGCGACGCCTACCTGCAGGCGTTCCTGGCGGCCAAGGGCGCCGCCGCCCGGGAAGCCGGCGTGACGCTGACGATCGGTGAAAACACTTGGGTGGCCGGCCGGCTCGTGCTGCCGGTCGACGTCACCACCGTCGTCGGCAACCTGCTCGACAACGCCATCGACGCGGCCCGCACGAGCGACAACGCCACCAAACAGGTGGAAGTCGAACTGCTGCAAGAGGGTACGACGCTGCACATCACGGTGGCCGACAGCGGTGACGGCGTCGCGCCCGAGTTCGTCGAGCACCTTTTCACCGAGGGCACGTCGACCAAGCCGGATTCCGGCATACCGGGCGGGCGGGGCATCGGGCTGGCGTTGTCGCGGCAGATCAGCCGCGCCCTCGGTGGCGACCTGTGGCTGGCCAGCCCCGGCAACCCGGAACTTTCGCTGCGCGGTGCGGAATTCATTGCCCGCTTGCCGGGCGTGATGGTTGAGGAGGAGCAATGGGCGACGCAGACCTGACCGTACTCGTGGTGGACGACGACTTCCGCGTCGCCAACCTGCACGCCGAGGTGGTCAACACGCTGCCCGGCTTCACGGTGAGCGCCACAGTGAACACCCTCGGGTCCGCGCGGGAGGCCCCCGCCGTCGACCTCGCTCTGGTGGACGTGTACCTGCCCGATGGTTCCGGGATCGACTTCGTCCGCGAATTGCGCGGGGACAGCATGGTATTGACGGCGGCCACCGAGGCGGACACCGTCCGCGCCGCCATGTCGGCCGGCGCGCTGAGCTACCTCGTCAAGCCGTTCGCGACGACCGAGCTGGCCGCGCGGTTGGCCGGCTACGCGCGCTACCGCAAGATTCTGACGAGCCCCAACCTCGGCTCCGGCGACGTGGACGCGGCCCTGGACGCGTTGCGCCCCCGGGTCGCTCCCGCGGCGCCGCCCACCATCGCGGCGTCCTCCACCAAACAGCTTGTGCTGCAAGCCTTGCGCACCTCGGAGAAACCCATGTCGGCCGCCGAGGTGTCCGCCGCGATCGGGATATCGCGGGCGACCGCCCAGCGGTATCTGGCGGGGCTGGCCAGCACCGGTGACGTCTCCGTCGGGTTGCGCTACGGCACGACGGGACGGCCCGAGCAGGAGTTCGCGGCCAAGGACAAGCGGCCAATGCGCCGATGAGGCGTCTCGCCGAGACTGCGCTCAGCGCGTGATTTCCCCGACCAACCGCGACCTGTGCGCAGTCTCGGCGCGGGGTGCGGCCACCAATTGGCCTTCCCCACCAACGCCGCCAGGGCCGGCACCGTGACGGTGCGAACCACGAACGTGTCGATCAAAATGCCCATGCCGATGATGAATCCGGTCTGCACCATCGTCGAGAGGCTGCCGAACAGCAGGCCGGACATCGACGCGGCGAAGATGATGCCGGCCGAGGTGATGACGCCACCCGTCGAACGCACCGCGCGGACGATGCCCGAGCGCACGCCCGTGCGGGACTCCTCACGAATCCGCGTGATCAGCAACAGGTTATAGTCCGCCCCGACCGCGACCAACACGATGAACGCCGTCGCCTGCACGTTCCAGTAGATCGGCTGGTGCAGCACGAACTGGAAGAAGACCACTCCCACGCCCACCGCCGACAAGAACGAGATCACCACGGACGCAATGAGATACAGCGGGGCCACGATCGCGCGCAGCAGCAGGATGAGGATCACGAAGACGATGAGCAGCGTCATGGCCACGATCAGCCGAACGTCGTGGTCGTAGTAGCCGCGAATCGCGCTGTACATCGCGGTCGTCCCGACCATGGATATCGACGCGTCCGCGAGTGAGGTGTTGGGCTGGGCGCCGCGCGCCGTGTCGAGGATCGACGCGACCTGATCCATCGCGGCCGTGCTGAACGGGTCGAACTTCGTTTCGACCAGGTAGCGCGCCGAGTGCCCGTCGGGCGAGATGAACAGCTTGGCGGCGTTCTTGAAGTCGTTCGAGCTCAGCACCTGCGGCGGGATGTACATGCCCGCCATGGATTGCCCTGTGGCGTCGCGCTTCATCGAGAGCAGCAGGTCGGCCGCCTGGTTCATCCCGGTGCCCATCCGCTTGGTCTGGTCGACGAGCGCCCGCACCCCGTCGGCCAGCCGCCGGCTGCCGTCGGCCAGCCGGTCGGCGGCCGCCTGCAGGCCGGCGATCTTCTGCGCCATGCCCGCGGTGCTGCCGCCGGCCGCCCGCAGGCTGTTGGAGGCCGTGGCCAACAGCGTCGTCATGCTCTGCACCGCCGCCTGCACGCCCGGTGCCGCAGCCGGCGCGGCGAAACCCGCGGCGGCGGCGACGTTGGCCAGCGTCGAGACCGGCCCGGTCGCGAGACCGCGCACGTTGTCCAGGAGGTTGGCCGCCGCGCCGAGCTGCTGCTGGGCCTGGCTCAGCGTCGCGGTGAGCTGGGTGATAGGCCCTGCGGCGCCGCGGAGTTTTTCGCGAATTTCGGCGAGGCTTGCCGCCAGCTGATCGCCGCCGCGGGTCAGCGCGTCGAGGTCGCCGGCGCGGTCGGTGATCTGCGTCGAGGCGTCCTCGAGCTTGGAACCGACCGCCCCGGCCTGGGAGCTGAGCTTGGCCTGATCGAGCGGCTGGCCGTCGGGCCGCGTGATGCCCCGCACCGCGGCGATGTTGGGCAGCTGCGACACGCGTTGCGCCATCTGATCCAGGTCGGCCAGGGCACGCGACGTCCGCAGGTCCTGTGGTGAGCGGACGTAGATGTATTGCGGCAGCAGGGCGCTCGTCGAAAAGTGGTTCTCCATCGCGGAGAAGCCGACATTGCTCGGCGCCGACCGCGGCAGCTGCAGGCGGTCGTTGAAGGTGGGTCGGAGGAAGGCCGCGCAGCCGGCCAGCGCGACCAACACCGAAAGGCTCACCAGCAGATGCGTTTTGGGCCGGCGGACCAGGTGGACGGCGGAACGCTGCCACAGGCGCCCGGTCAGCGGCGGTCGCGGCGCCACCCAACCGCGCCGACCGGCCAGCACCAGGATCGCGGGCAACAGCGTGATCGCGGCAAGGAACGCGATCGCAATCGAAACGGCAAGCGCCGGGCCGATACTCGTGAACGCGGGCAGGCGGGTGAAGACCATGCCGAGGAAGGTGACGGCCACGGTGGCCGCCGACCCGGCGATCACCTCCCCGATGGAACTCAGCGCCTTTTGCACGGCCCGGTCGGAGTCGACGCCGGAGCGGATGTACTCGTGGTAACGGCTGATCAGGAAGACGGCGTAGTCGGTGCCGGCGCCGAAGATCATGGCCGTCATCAGCCCGATCGTCAACGCGGAGATGCCGAGCCCGACCTGAGCCAGCGCGGACACCACGCCCTGAGCCGACGCCACCGAAACCCCGATGGTGATCAACGGCAGCAACACGGTCACGGGCCGCCGGTAGATCACCAGCAGGATGATCAGCACGAACAACGCGGTGACGATCTCGGTGATGTGCAAGTCGCGGGCCGTGACCAGCGACATGTCGCCGACCATGGCGGCCTGGCCGGTCACGTCCGCGGTCAGCGGGGTGCCCGCGGTGGAGTGCTTGACGGTGTCCGTGATCCGTTGGTACGCCTGCGAGGACTCGGGAGACCCGGCGGGCGCGCGCAGCATCACCGCGAGATAGAACGCCTTGTTGTCCGCGCTGACCATCAGCGGGCGCAGGGCGGGCGTGGTCGCGACGTCCTGCACGCCGGTCACATCGCGGGTGTCGTCACGCAATGTGGTGGCCAGCCTGCGGTAGGCATCCTCGTCAGCCGGCTGCAGACCCCGATTGTCGGTGAGCACGACGATCAGGACGTTCTGGGCGGATTCCCCGAAGTCCTTGGCCATCTGCTCGGCCGCGGCCATCGCCTTGGGCGGCAGCGGTTGTACGGTCTGGCCTTCGACCACCTTCGTCAGCGGGGGGAAAGCCACTGCCAGCACGGCCACCACGGCGGCCCAGGCGGCGATCATGAGCCAGGGCGCGCGCACGACGACGCGGCCCAGCGCCCCAAACGCGCCGGTGCCTGCCTTGGACGTAGCGGACTCTTTGGTCATGGTGAAACCCCTCATAGTCTGGCCGCGAACGACTTTCGCCTCGGTTACACGGAACTTATGGCGCCGTGGGCAGCCGCGTCTCGCTTGTCAGCGATAGTCGGAATTAGCCGCGATTCCACGGTTTTGCGCGTTGTGCTCGCGCGTCGCGGCGGTGGTGGCGTCGAGTCTGCGCTCAGAGCGTGGTGGACCCGCGTTGAGGCGCGCTGAGCGCAGTCTCGACGCAATGGGTCGCGAAGCCCAACGTGGCGTCGAGTGAGAAGTCACGCAGCGCGCCCGAAAGGTCGCTCCGCAGAACCTCATTCGAGTCGGGGCGGCCCGGCTGATACGCGACGACCGAGACGAAAACCTGGCCGTTCGCCCGGCCCGAGGCCAGCGACAGCATGCCGCCGAACCGGTCCATGACGGCGGTGGTCGTGTCGGGGTGGGGAGCCCTGATGGCGAAGTGGTCGGCGTCGGTGCCGTCCGGGCGGCAGACGCCCGGGTTGAGGTCGCCGAGGTTGGACGCGACGACGGCGGTGGGGCTGCCGGCGGCCACACCGACGAGGCGCCTGATCAACCACTGCGGCATCAACGGAACGAGGGGCAGCAATTCGCGCCGCCGGTCGGGGGTGTCCTGCAGCCGGATCAGCGCCTGCTTGGTCGAGGCGCGGATGTCGCGCAGGTCGGTCGCCGCGGGCGCGGGGTCGACGGTGACGTCGGCGTCGGCGACGGCGTTGGCGCGGGTGTCACCGAGGGTGCGCTCGTTGACGGGTATCGCCAGGGTGACCCGGCCGTCGGGGGTGACCCGTCCCGCGCGGTGGGCGAGTCGTGCGGCCAACCCCGCGAGCAGGGTGTTGCTGGTCCCGCCGAGCGCCGCCGCGCGGGCGTCCCACTCGTCGGCGTCGACGAACACCGTTTCCGTTGGGAGCGTGATGGATTGGCTTGGGGCGGCGGGCGGTGGCGTGGACGGCCCGGCCGTGGCGACACCGGCCCGCGCCTGACGCGCCGCGCTGGCCAGGGCCCGGCCGATTTCCGGGATGTCGCGCGCGGCCTGGCGGGCGTCCTCGCGCAGCGAGCGCCAGCGCCGGCGCGACGCCGCGGCGGGCCAGCTGACCGGATCGGGTCGGCCGGAAGCCGCGTCCGCCAACGCATCGCACAGGCCGATGCCGTCGGTGAGGGCGTGCGGGATGACCAGGCTGACGCCCGCGCCGCCGTCGGTGAACGGCAGCACCGCCAGGTGCCATTCGGGTCCGCGCTCGACATCCAGCGGCGTGGCCGCTTGCTCGCGCAGCCAGCCGTCGAACTCGTGGCGCGGCCTCGGCGTCGTGACGATCTCCAGCCGGGACCGGCCGCTGGTCGAGACCCACCGGTCGCGGCCGAACGGCAGCGCCGATCGTTCGACGCGCCGCGATAGCCGTCCCCGCAGCAGGTTTCGATGAAATCGCCGCAGGCCGTCGAGGTCGATCTCCCGGTCGTACACCCAAACGCACTGCAGCAGGCCGAGAACACCGGTCGCACGGTCCAGGCTGGCGAAGGTCTGGTCGAACAGGTCCAGTGTGTTGTTCATGGTCTTCAAATCCTTGTCGCTTGGGCCGCGAGGGGACGCGACCAATCGTCGACGGGGTCGAGCGAGAATTCGTCCAGGACGCTCGAAAGGGCTTGGCGCAGAATGCCCGTCGAGTTGGACCGCCCCGGCTGATACGCCTGCACCGATACGAACACGTGCCCGTTCACCCGCGCCGACAGCAAGGCCAGCACCCCGCCGATGCGATCCAGCGTGGCCTTGGTCATGCCCGGGTAAAGCGACGTCACCCAGACGAAGTCGGCGTCGGTGCCGTCCGGCCGGTTCACCGCCGCGGGGGCGGCGCCGATGTTGGACGAGACGACACCGGTCGCGTTGCCGGTGGCGACCCCGACGCATCGCTTGGCGAGCCGTTTGGGCAGCAGCGGAACGAGGGGCAGCAGCGCCTCCCGCTCGTCGGGCGCCTCGTGCCGCTGGATCAACGCCTGCTTGGTGGCCGCGCGGATCTGGCGCAGGTCCGTTGCCGCGGGCGCCGGGTCGACCGTGACGTCGACGTTGGCGACGGCGTTGGCGCGGGTGTCGTCCGCGGTGCGCTCGCTCACGGGTATCGACAAGGTGACCGAACCGTCCGTGCCGACGCGTCCCACCCGCTCGGCGAGGCGGGCGGCGACGCCCGCGAGCAGCGCGTTGCTGGTCCCACCGAGCGCCTCCGCGCGGGCGTCCCACTCGTCGGCGTCGATGAAGATCGTCGCCGTCGGGATGGTCACGGGCCCGTCCACGGCCAGCGGCATGGGCGGTGGGGCGGCGGGTGCGGCGCCAACGCGGTTGCGCCGCGCGGCTCGGGCGGCGGCGGCCGCCGCGACCATGGCGCGCCCGACGCTGGGAAGGTCGCGCGCGGCCTGGCGGGCGTCCTCGCGCAGGGCCTGCCACCGCCGGCGCGACCCCTCGGCGGGCCAGTCGATGGCGCTGTCGTAACCGCATGCCGCTTCCACCACCGCGAGGCAGCCCGCCATGCCGTCGGCCAGGCTGTGCAGGCCGACCAGGCTCACGCCGGCGCCGCCGTCGGTGAACGGGAGCACCGCCAGGTGCCAGCCGGGCCCGCGCTCGGCGTCCAGCCGCGTGGCGGCCTGCTCGCGCAGCCAGGCGTCGAACTCCTCGCGTGGCCGGGGCGTCGCGACGATCTCGAGCTCGGACTCGTGGCTGGGCGACACCCAGCGGTGCCGGCCGAACGGCAGGGGCGAGCGCTCGATGCGGCGCGAAAACCGTCCCCGCTGCAGGTGGCGGTGGAACCGGCGCAGGCCGTCGAGGTCGATGGCGCGGTTGTACACCCAGACGCACTGGCCCACGCTGGTGACGTTGGTCGCCTCCTCGAAGCGGAAGACGGTCTGGTCGAACAGATCGAGTAGGTTGTTCATTTCGCTGGGTCCTTTCGTCGTTACGGTCTAGAGGCTGATGACCGGGATGCCGTGTTGCGAATTCGCGTGTTCCGCAACGACGTTCACCCAGTCCGAGGTGGTGTTGACGGCGTACGCGAACGCCTGAGTCAATGCCGCGAGGTAGCGGTGCACCGACTTGCGGGCCGTCGCGTTGTCCGGGAAGGAGATCGTCGCCGTGGTCTTGTCGTTCTGACGGTTGATCCACAAGTTGATTCCGCCGTGCGACAGGTTGTCGGCGTAGGTGCCGAAGTTGGCCTGCTCGAACAGTGTGGCGGCGGGTATCTTGCGAAAGTCCATGAAAGACACCATCATTGCCCGGGCCGTGGGGGGCGCGATGCCTTCCGGTGCGGCGAGCGCCAGCGCCCGCTCCACGGGCACAGCCGCGAGGTGCTTGGCGTCGTCGTAGGACTTCTGGGCCGCCCGGGCCGCCTCGGCAAACGTGGTGGCGCCGATCGGCACGGTGACCGGAACCAGGTTGGCGAACCAGCCGACGGTCATCGAGTCGACGCCCGGCGTCCGCGTGTCGTATGCCGTGAAACCGTGGTAGGTCTCGGTGCCGGTGAACTCGTGCTCGGCCAGGGCCGCGCAGGCCAGCACTCCCCCGCTGAATCGGGCGTCGGCCGCGTGGCAGGCGATCTCGAAGGCGTCAGTTGCGTCGGCGTCCAGCAGGTCGACCGTCAGGAAGGTGCCCTTGTTGCCGGCCTTGTCACCGGCCTCGGTGTCGCCGACCTGGAGCGGAAAGCTCGGCCAGTCGCCGCGCGTGTCGCGCGCGAACTCGATCCAGTCCCGGATCCCCGGGGAGGACGCGGTCAGGGCCGCCACCTGCTCGTGCTGCCGCGCGGCGTAGCTGCGGTAGCTCGCGATCCCCGGAAGGACTGGGCCGTCCGCGGTTTCGGCGCCGCCCTCGGACAGCTGCTCGTACATCAGGTTGATGTCGAAGAAGATCAGGCCGGCGGACATGCCGTCCATGTGCAGGTGGTCGATGCTGGCGTAGAACGTGAAATAGTCGGCGTGCTGGACGATGCCGAACGTGAAGCAATCCCATTCGAGCGTTTCCGGTGTGGTCGTCAGGGCGTGTGCGCGTATTTGTTCGCTGTCCATGTGCCCGAAGTCGGCCGGCACCAGGCCGATGACGTCGGGGTCGTCGATCGTCCGGCGGACGATGACGCCGCCGTCGAATTCGAACCAGTCGTGGTAGGCGTCGTGACGACGGACGTGCGCGTTGATCGTTGCGGTCATCGCCGCGATGTCGCAGACGCCCGGCATGTCCCACGCCACCACCATCAGGCGGGGCAACTGAGCGCCGGCCTTCTTGGCGTCGAATGCCGCGCGGAGGTGACGGCTCCGCTGGTAGGTCGGTGCGAGGTCGCTGCGCCGGGCGTTGCGGGCCGCGGCCCGCGCCGCGGCCGAAGCCGTCCAGGTGATAACCGAGCCTTCGCCCGGCTGCCATCCGTTGATGTTGCCCAGTGTGACCATTTTCCCCGTCCCTTTGTGATGCCGCGCGCGCCTCGCGAATTGCCTTCTCGCCAGCCCGAATTGGGCTTCTGTGGTGCGCCTGCGCGGCTTATTCGGTTGTTTGCTGAAACCGAATTTACGGAGGGACGGAGCCGCTGTCGCCGTTGTGGGCGATAGTCGAAATAAGCGACGATTAAGTGCTTTTGCGCTTTGTGCTCAGGGGGCGCACGGCGCCGCGCTAAGAGGTGGGGCTGCTACAGCCCCGGCTGGTCGTCGATGATGCCCAGCCAGATCTGCGCCACGTCGATGGCCACCTTCTCGCTGATGAAGGCGTGCTGGGTGCCGGTGTAGATGTCGCGGAAGGCGCGCTCCAGCCGGCTGCCCTCCCGGATCGAGCTGGTGCCCGCCACCAGGTGCGCCCACTCGGCGCAGGCCCGGGCCGTGTCCGTCGCATAGACGGCGGCCACCCGCATGTCGGCCCGCAGGGCCGGCGTCAGCTCCTCGCCCGCGGCGACCGCGGCCTCGGCGATGGTGAACGCGTCGAGCACCAGCAGGCGCGCGGCGCGCCAGGCCGCCCGGTGGTGCGCCAGCCCCTTCTGGAACGTCGGGCGGCTGGCCAGCGCCGCCATGTCGCTCATCCGGAACTTCGTGGCGGCCAGCTCCTGGACGTCGTCGAGCATGCTTTTCGAAACCCCCAGCGCCCACGAGGCGTGACCCGCGGCAGTGACCGGCATCAGGCCCATGCGCGTGGCCGGCGACGTGCCCCGGTACGGCTGCCGGACGAACAGCTCGAAGGTGCGGCTGTCGGGCACGAACACGTCCTGCGCGCTGTAGTCATACGAGCCGGTTCCCTTGAGCCCCTGCACGTACCAGCCGTCGTTGAAGCTGATCTGGTCGCGTGGGATGACGGCGACGCGCATCTCCGGGAAGCCTTCGCTGACCCAACGCATCTCGCCGTTGTCCATCGGAAAAAACCCTGCCGCGATGTACTGCGAGTGGCCGATGCCCGAGCCGAAGTTCCACGACCCGCTCACGGTGTAGCCGCCGTCGACCGCGGTGCCCTGCCCGTTGGGGAAGAACTGGCCGCCCAGGGTGACGCGGTTGTCGTTGGCCGTGAACACCTCGGCGAAGCCGTCGTCGGGCAGATACGCCGCGGCGGCGAACGACGAGGGCAGGTTGGCGATACCGATCCACCCGAACGACCCGTCCTGCCAACCCATTTCGATCCAGGTTTCGATCATCGCGGCGAACGATGGTTCGACCCCGCCGGCCTCGACGGGGTTGAACGAGGACATCAGCCCGCTGGCCCACATCTCGTCGACGATCGCCGGGGTGAGTGTGCGCGCGCGTTCGGACTCGGCGGCTTCGGCCCGCACGAGATCGCGCATGCCGCGGGCGAGTGCGACCACCCGATCGTCGGTGTCGGCTATCGACGTCATTGTCGTTTCCCATCATCGGTTGGAGAAAACTGATACCGGTGACCGTAGTTAATACCATTGCTGCGCGTTTCCGGGCGGACAGTCAGGAATTAGTGTGCGCTGACGGCTTTTCGCGGGTATCCACGGCGGCTCGCGTCGGCGTGTCGCCGCCCTGAGTGCACACTGAACGCCCAGGACTCACGCTCAACGCGGTGCCCTACCGTGTCTTTGTGCGGTGGATCGTCGACGGCATGAACGTGATCGGGAGCCGCCCCGACGGTTGGTGGAAGGACCGCGGCGCGGCCATGGTCGCGCTGGTGGAAAGGCTCGACCGATGGGCAGCGGCCCAAGGAGAGGACGTGACCGTGGTGTTCGAGCGACCGCCGGCGACGGCCATCACCTCGTCGGTGGTCGTGGTTGCCCATGCGCCGAAGGCGGCGGCGAACTCGGCCGACGACCAGATCGTCCGGCTGGTGCGCGCGGACACTAGGCCGGAGGAGATACGGGTGGTGACGTCGGACAGGGGCCTCGCCGGCCGCGTCGGCGCCCTCGGTGCCTCGATCTATCCCGCGGCCGGTTTCCGCGACCTGATCGACCCGCGCGGCTGATGGGCACCCCCGCGCCCAATCGGGTCTGCGAACTCGCGAGGATCGACGTCCCGATCATCCAGGCGCCGATGACCTACATCGCCGGGGCGCAGCTGGCCGCGGCGGTCTCCAACGCCGGCGCGCTGGGCATCATCGAGACCACCTCCGACCAGGGCCGCGCCGACGTTCAGCGGGTCCGCGAGCTCACCGACCGGTCGGTGGGCGCCAACATCGCGCTGCTGTTCAACCGCGATCCGGCCGTCGTGGATCTCCTGGCCGCCAACGACATCCGGTTCGTCACCACATCTGCGGGCGACCCGGCGCTCTTCGCGGCTCGGCTGCACGACGCGGGCATCACCGTGTTCCACGTGGTGGGCACGCTGGCCGCCGCCCGGAAGGCCGTCGATGCCGGCGTGGACGGGCTGGTGGTCGAGGGCGTCGAGGGAGGCGGGTTCAAGAACCGGTTCGGCGCCTCGACCATGGTGCTGCTGCCTCTGGTCGCGGCCCACGTCGACGTGCCCATCGTGGCCGCGGGCGGGATCTGCGACGCCCGCTCCATGGCCGCCGCAATGGTTCTCGGCGCCGACGGCGTGCAGATGGGCACCCGGCTGATGGCCTCGGCGGAGTCGCCGGTGCACGTCAACCTCAAGCAGGCGGTCGTGCGCGCCGACGACACCGCGACCGTGCTGCTCCCCCTGGACGGCAAACGGATGATGCGGGTGATCCGCACCGCCGCCGCCGAAAAGATCGACTCCTCAACGTCTTTCGGCGAAGGCGGGGCGGCGCTGCAACGCGTGCAGCGGCTCTACTTCGATGGCGACATGGACGCCAGCGTTGCCAACACCGGCCAGGTGGCCGGGCGCATCGAGGACATCGCGCCGGCCGCCGACATCATCGAGCGGATGTGGACCGGATGCCGGCAGATCCTGGCCGCCACGGCCGATCGACTGGGACCGGTTACGACGGACGGCTTCTGACGTCGAACTCGACCCGCTCGCCGTCGACCTTGGTGATGCGCATGTGCGCGGTGTACTCCTTGCCCTCCGGGCCGGTGAAGTGACAGTCGAACTCCTGGCCGACCTTGGCCTCCACGCCAGACGGGCAGTGCACGTCGGTCGGGTGAAAGCCCGTCTGGCTGGAGACGACGTCGACGACCGACTGCGCCGCGCCGTCGGGTTTGACGGTCGACTTCGCGTGACACGCCGTCAGCGCGATCGTGGGTACGAGCAGGGCCGCCGCCAACCGGGTGTGGTCGCTGAGTCTCGTCATCGCCTTCGCAGGCTAACACGCAACGACGGCGATACGACAGCTCAGGGCGGCGGGTCGTATCGCGTCGCAAACAGTCGGCGTCAGCCGACCGCGGCCAGCGCCGCGTCGTAGTCGGGCTCCTGCGCGATCTCCGGAACCAGCTCGGTGTATGCGACGTTGCCGTCGGCGCCGATCACGACCACCGCGCGCGCGAGCAGGCCGGCCATCGGGCCGTCGACGATGCTGACGCCGTAGTCCTTGCCGAAGTTGTCCCGGAACGCCGAGCCCGTCTTGACGTTCTCGATGCCCTCCGCGCCGCAGAACCGCGCCTGCGCGAACGGCAGATCGTTCGACACGCACAGCACCGAGGCGCCGGTCGAGGCGGCGCGCTCGTTGAAGGTCCTCACGCTCGTCGCGCACACCGGGGTGTCGATGGACGGAAAGATGTTCAGCACCACGGGCTTACCGCTGTACTGGTCGTTGCTGATCGCGCCCAAGTCCGTGCCGGTCAAATTGAAGGCCGGGGCCGAAGATCCGACGGCCGGCAGCTCGCCGACGGTGTTGATCGGGTTTCCACGCAAGGTTATCTGTGCCATGCGCACAGTCTGCCAAGGCCGGTGCGACCGCCTCAGGTCAGGTCCGCATGTCCTAATTCGTGGGGTGCTGGTCGTAGACGCCATGGGTCAGTCTGGCCGAGACTGAAGCCATGGCTCGCAGGGTGGTGATCGTCGGCTTTCCGGGCGTTCAGGCGCTCGACGTCGTGGGGCCCCACGACGTGTTCACCGGGGCGTCGCAGCTGACCGACGGCGGATACGACGTCGCCATGGCGTCGGTGGACGGCCAGCCGGTCACCACCGCCACCGGCCTTTCCTTCCTCACCACACGGCTGCCCGACCCGAGCGAACCGATCGACACGGTGGTCCTGCCCGGCGGTGGCGGTGTCGACGCGGCGCGGTCCGATCCCGACCTGGTGGGCTGGATCAAACGGGTGACCGGAAACGCCCGCCGCGTGGTGACCGTCTGCACCGGCGCGTTCCTCGCCGCCGAAGCGGGCCTGCTGGACGGCCGCCGGGTCACCACGCACTGGGCGTTCGCCGGGCGGTTGGCCCGCGAGTTCCCCGCCGTCGACGTCGATCCCGACCCGATCTTCGTCCGCAGCTCGGACACGGTGTGGACGGCCGCCGGCGTCACCGCCGGCATCGACCTCGCGCTCTCGCTGGTCGAGGACGACCACGGCACTGAGGTCGCCCAGACGGTCGCCCGCTGGCTCGTCCTGTACCTGCGCCGCCCCGGCGGGCAGACACAGTTCGCGGCGCCGGTGTGGATGCCGCGCGCCAGGCGCACCTCGGTCCGCCAGGTGCAGGAGGCCATCGAGGCCGAACCGGGCGGCCAGCACAGCATCGGCGAGTTGGCCCGCCGCGCGGCGATGAGCCCGCGCCATTTCACCAGGGTGTTCACCGACGAGGTCGGTGAGGCGCCCGGGCAGTACGTCGAGCGCATTCGTACCGAGGCGGCGCGCCGCCAGTTGGAGGAGACCGACGACACCGTCGTCGCGATCGCCGCCCGGTGCGGCTTCGGCACCGCGGAAACCATGCGGCGCAACTTCATTCGGCGCGTCGGCATCTCGCCCGACCAGTACCGCAAGGCTTTCGCCTAATTAAGAAAGGAAAAGTGCGATGACGCAGATCGCAATAGTCGCGTACCCCGGATTCACCGCGCTGGACATGATCGGCCCGTACGAGGTGCTGCGCAACCTGCCCGACGCCGAGGTGCGGTTCGTGTGGCACGAATCCGGGCCGATCACCGCCGACTCCGGCGTGCTGGTCATCGGCGCCACCCACTCGCTGGCCGAAACCCCTTCCCCCGACATAATTTTGGTGCCCGGCGGCCCGTCGACCCCGGTGCACGCGCGCGACGAGGCGCTGCTGGAGTGGCTGCGCCGGGCGCACCGGACCGCGAGCTGGACGACGTCGGTGTGTTCGGGATCGGTGATCCTCGCGGCCGCGGGACTGCTCGAGGGACGGCGCGCGACGTCGCACTGGCTGGCCATTCCGCTGCTGAAGGGATTCGGGGCCATCCCCATCGCCGACGAGCGGGTGGTGCACGAGGGTGACGTCGTCACCAGCGCGGGCGTGTCCGCCGGGCTCGACCTCGCGTTCTGGCTGGCCGGCCAGATCGGCGGCGAAGGCCGCGCGAAGGCGATCCAGCTCGCCATCGAATACGACCCGCAACCCCCGTTCGACTCCGGTCACATGTCGAAGGCGTCGGCGACCACCAAAGCCGCCGCCACGGCGCTGCTGTCGAAGGACAGCGCCAAGCCGGCCAACCTGAAGGCCACCACGATGCTGGCGTGGGAGCAGGCGCTGGCCGCGGTGCGCTCACGGCGGCGGAGGCGGCCCACGCCCGCCGCTTCGGTCCCGTCCGGCTAGGCAGGCCTATCAACACTTGACAGCTTTGTTTAGCAACTCCTAAATTTAGGAAATGCTAAACAACGATCTGCGCGCTCCCGTGTCGCTGTACCGCGCTGCGACGGATCGGGCCGTCGCGGTCGTGGAGGCGGTCACGCACGACCAACTGGAGTGGCCGACCCCGTGTTCAGAGTGGTCGGTGCGGCAACTGATCGATCACCTGGTGGGCGGGGCCGATTATCTGCTCGCGGCGGCGACGGGGCCGGAGGGAGCCCTGTCGGACCGCCCTCCCGGCATCACGTACCGAACATGTGTGGACCGGGTGCTGACCGCCCTGGAATCACCGGGAGCGTTGGAGCGCGTGTGCGTCTCACCGCTCGGCTTCGACTGGTCGGTGGCCGACGCGGTTGCCGGAACGTTCATGGATGTCCTGATCCACACCTGGGACCTGGCCCGCGCGACGGGCCAGGACGAGCGGCTCGATGCGGACTTGGTGGCGGCGTGCTCCGCGATGTTCCTGCCCGAAATGCCAAGACTCGGGCGGGAAGCCGGCATCATCGGCCCGGAGGTGCTGCTGGGCGAGGGCGCGTCGGCGCAGGATCGGCTGCTGGCCGCGATGGGCCGCTCAGTATGAGCGAGCCGGCCGTTGAGGCTGCCATCAGGGCGCTGGCCCATCCGGGCCGGCGGACGATGCTGCGGTTGGTGTGGGATCAAGAGCGACCTGCTTCCGCGCTCGCCGAGGCCGCGGGTCTCTCGAAATCGGCTGCGAGCCAACACCTTAAGGTCTTACGAGACGCGGGGTTGATCGACGTGCGTGTCGATGCGACCCGACGGCTGTATCGTGCCGACGTCGCCCGGGTAGCCGAGGTGGCAGCGCTGCTGGACGAGTTCTGGGCCGCACCGCTGGAACGGCTGCGTGCCGCCGCGGAAAGCGAATCGCCATGAAGTTGGTGGTCCAGCAGCTGGTGGTGCGGGCCAGCGCCCAGCGTGTCTTCGAATTGTTCACCGACCCGGTGCAATTCGGCCGATGGATGGCCGAGGATGCGCTGCTGGACGCCACGCCTGGAGGCGTCGTCCGCTGGACGCATCCCCACGGCGACACGGTGAGTGGCCGCTATCTGGAACTCGACCCGCCGCGCCGCATCGTCTTCACTTACGGGTGGGAGCGGGCCGACGTCGGGATTCCGCCCGGTTCGACCACCGTCGAGATTGACATCGTCGGGCAGCTCGATGGCACCACGCTTGTCAAGCTGGTGCACCGTGGTCTCGAGGGTCGCGCCGCAGACGCCCATGACGGCGGTTGGGCTCACTACCTCGACCGGCTTCGCCGCCGCGCCGAGGGTCAAGACGTCGGCGCCGATCCATGGGCCGACCGCCGGGTGCCAAGTCGCGAGGCGCCAGACCGATGAGGGACGCGTCGGCCGAGGCCAACTTCTGGGCGGTCGCCGAACCGCTGTTGACCGCCGCGACCGTCACGCGGTCGACCATGATGGGCCTACCCTGCCTGCGATCCAGCGGTCGATTCTTCGCTTCTTTCGACCGCCGCACCGCCGCCCTCCTCGTGAAGCTGCCCGCAGCGAGGGTGAACGAACTCATCCAATCCGGTGACGCTGAGCCGTTTGCGCCGTCGGGACGGCGCTTTCGCGAATGGGCCGCCATCGGCTCCGGCCGATCAGAAATCTGGCCGCCGCTTCTCGATGAAGCTCTAAAATTCGTTGCGGCCCAGCCACCTTCAGGTGGGTAGCGCCCGCGGGACGAACCGGACGAACGGCAGGTTCTCGCCGACGGCGCGGAAGTCGGCGTCCGATCCGTCGACGGAGAATCCCAGCACGCGCGGCAGCACGAACTTGGCCGCCGCGCGGTGCCGCGACGCGTACCGGAGGAAGACTTGTGCCCCTTCGTCCTTGTCGAGCGGAGTGGCGGTGACGGGTATCGTTCGCGTCCCCACCTGGATGCTGACGTCGGGGTTGCGCAGGATGTTGCGGTACCACGCGGCGCCGGGTCCCCACCCCGAGGCGACGACATAGGTGTCGCCGTCGCGCTCGGCGACCTCGAGGACGGTCTGGCGGGGCTTGCCGGAGACGCGGCCGGTGTGGTTGAGCAGCAGCAGGCGGCTGCCGAACAGCCACCCGAGCCTGAGCCGATAAAGGTGGATCGGAACCCGGAAAAGGAACCGGGTCAGTCCCGTTGGTGGCTGAATGTTCTTGACGATCCTCATGATTGGCCACCTTCGCCGTGCGCACTAGAGTAGACAACTGCAATTATTGCACACTGCAATTGTGGTGACCAGGCGCCGTCAGCGCTAACCGTTGGGCTGCAGGAACTCCGTGGAGGCCAGCTGGCCGCCGGCCTGCAGCCACGCCCCCACCACGCCGGGGGCGTCGCGGTTCGGGTTGTAGATGTCCTCCTCGCTGGAGAACAGGCCGTCGCCGGCGTAGACGAGCCGCGTCCAGTTGGGGAACCAGAAGGGTTCGCCGTTGGGGTCGGTCGGATGGTCGAGCAGGTTCTTGATCATGATCACCACGGCATCGTTGTCGTCGTCGTAGGCGGTCCAGTCGCTGGGAAAACGCATGTGCGGGAAGGGGGCCATCACCGCGACGATCCAGTCGCGCACCGCCTCCCGGCCGTGAAAGACGCCGTAGTGATGCTCGGTGTAGACGACGTCCTCGGTGAAGAGGTCGGCGAAGGGTCGCCAGTCGCCCGAGGCGCTGCACCCCTCGGCGACTTTGGTGTAGTTTTCGACGGCTTGCTCGATTTCTGCCCTGGTGAATTTGCCCATGTCGGACACACTAGAACGTGTTTTTGTTGAAGGCGACGCTTTGAATGGGGATCTGCGATGAGTGTGCTGGACCTGTTTGACTTGCGCGGCAAGAGGGCTCTGGTGACCGGGGGGTCCAGCGGCATCGGCAAGGAGGTGGCGCTGGCCTACGTTCAAGCCGGCGCCGAAGTGGCAATCGCGGCAAGGCATTCCGAGGTCTTGGACGGCGTCGCGCAGGAGCTCACCGCGGGCGGTGGCCGGGTGGTGCCCATCAAATGCGACGTGACGCAACCCGAGCAGGTCGACGCCATGCTGGACCGGGCGACCGCGGAGTTGGGCGGCCTCGACATTGCGGTCTGCAACGCCGGAATCGTCACGGACACCCCGATGCTCACGATGCCGCCGGAAGAATTTCAGCGCATCCAGGACACCAACGTCACCGGCGTCTTCCTCACCGCCCAGGCGGCCGCCCGGGCGATGGTGCGGCAGGGGCAGGGCGGGGTCATCATCACCACCGCGTCGATGTCGGGCCACATCATCAACATCCCGCAGCGGGTCGGCCACTACTGCGCCTCCAAGGCGGCGGTCATTCACCTGACCAAGGCCATGGCCGTCGAGTTCGCGCCGCACAACATTCGGGTCAACAGTGTCAGCCCGGGCTACATCCTCACCGAGCTCGTCGAGCCGCTCGCGCAGTACCACGCGGAGTGGGAACCGAAGATACCGATGGGCCGGTTGGGCCGGCCGGAAGAACTCGCCGGCCTCTACCTGTACCTGGCCAGCGATGCGTCCAGCTACATGACCGGTTCGGACGTCGTGATCGACGGCGGCTACTGCTGCCCCTGACAGCCGGCTCAGCCGACGACGAACGGGCGGCCGAACCGGGTCACCACACAGGGCGAAAAGAGCGGGCGCAGGCGCTCGCCGGCCGGGCGCACCCCGCTCGCGCCGAGCAGGTCGTCGCTCAGCTCGACGATCTCAGCGCGGCGAAACGGCCACGGCTCGTGTTCGTTCGGCACCCACCAGGTCCGCCCGGCCTTGCGGGTGTGCGCCCCCCAGCGGGCGGTAAGCCAGATCTCCACCGGCGTCGGCTCGACCGCGTCCCCGACGGCGACGGTCAGCCGGCTGCGCAGGCCTCGCTGAGGCCAGCGGCGCACGCTGTCGTACGCGATGTGCTCACCTCGCAGCGTCACCCGCATTCGTGACCAGACGTAGGGCACGCCGAGGGTCATCCGGATCACGGGCACGACGGCCAGCCGGGACGTTTCCAGCGACCGGAACAGCACGCCGTGCCGGCCGGCGTCGTCGATCGAATACAACCGAACGTTGGTTTCCGCGAAGCCGCCGAAATACGGCACGGGAAACGTGGTGCCGACTTTGGTGGCGGTCAACACGAATGGGATCAGCCCCACGTAGGTCATCCCGTCGGCGAACACGTCCGGCCGGGTGCCGGGCGGGTAGAAACGTTCGACGCTCTCGGGCCGCACCGGCCAATGGACGAAGGTCAGGTCGTCCCAGCGCTGCTCGAACGTGACTGGGCCGGCGAGCGGGGGCGGGCTGACGGGGAACCCCACCAGGCCTGATTGCGCGTCCGGCAGGTCGGGTACGGCGGCCATTCGCACATCGTTGCATGGGTAGGTGGCATGGGTGGCGTTTGCGGCCTATCCCTCCAGCTGACCGGAGATCCCGCGCTCGATGCTGGCCTGGGTCGTGGACGGCAACACGAGCAGGCCGTCGAGTTCTTTGCGGGCCAGGTCGAAGGCCCGCTGGCGTTCCTGCGGCGCCGCGGCGGGATCCGACGCCACCCGCAACAGGCTCTGGGCACGCGCGATCCGCTGTTGGGCCTCCCGCGAGAAGTCGCTGCGGCGTTTGCGCATCGCCTCGGCCTCGGCGACGTTGAACGCGGTCACGTAGTCCTCGACCGCGGTTTGATACAACGTCGCCGCCTCCCGGTCGTCGAGCAGGTCCTCGGCCTTGACCGGGCGCAGGAAGTCCGCCCGCAGCTTGGCTTTGTGAAAGCCGACCGTGAGCGGGTCCCGCATGTCGGTCATCAGCGGGAAGTCGAGAAGCTTGGCCACGTCGAGTTCGTACTCGAGCCAGCGGGCGTCGGTGCGGCCGTGCTCCTCGATGACGCGGCGCAGCGAACGCCATTGGGCCGCTTGGTTGTTCACGCTGCGGTCGGGCGGCGGGCCCGCGGCTTCGGCCGGTCGATCGACTTCGTGGCGCTGTTCGGTGCGGCGCTTATTGGCGCCGAACGCCCGCACCGCCGCGATGACCATGCCCGTCAGCGGCAGGATCACGATCAGCAGCTCCGCCAGGCGGATCAGCAAACCCACACCGCCAGGATGCCATCTAACGGACGCCCAATGTGCCGCTGAGGTATTCGGCGCGGCAGGCCCGTCGGGCCAGTTTTCCGCTGGTGGTGCGCGGGATGGCGCCGGCCGGCAGGAAGCGCACGTTCCAGACCGCCACACCGTGCCGCCGCGACACCGCGCTCTCGATCGCCTCGATCGCTGGCCGCGGATCGTCGCGGCTGGTGCCGGCGGCGCGTTCGGCGATCACCACGAGGCGTTCTTCGCCGTTCGCGGGGACGGCGAACGCGGCGACGTATCCGCGGCGCACCATCGGCGAGGCTTCCGCGACGGTGGCCTCGATGTCTTGCGGGTAGTGGTTGCGCCCCGCGATGGTGATCAGGTCCGCGATACGCCCCGTCACGTAGATCTCGCCGTCGAGGTAGACGGCGAGATCCCCGGTCCGCAACCAGGTTCGCTCGGCCGCCGAGCCCTCGGCGTGGCTGCCCTCGGCCAGGCGCGACTGCAGCTTGGCGCCGAAGGCGAGCTGGGTTTGCTCGGGCAGCCCCCAGTAGCCGCGACCGACGTTGTCGCCCTGCAGCCAGACCTCGCCGACCGAACCGTCGGGCAGCTCGGATCCGCTGTCGGGGTCGACGATCACCGCCCACAGGCTGCGGGCGATCCGGCCGCAGGACACCTGCGCCACGGCGGTGGGGGCGTCCGCGTCGACGCGTACCGCGTGACCGGCGCTCAATTGTTCGCGGTCGAGATACGCGACGGATGCCTCGGCGTCGGCATCGATGGTCGCGATGAGCAGGGTCGCCTCCGCGATGCCATAGGAGGGCTTGAAGGCGGTGCGCGGCAACCCATACGGGGCGAAGGCGTTGTTGAACGTGCGGATCGCGTCGATGCTGACCGGTTCGGAACCGATGATCATCACCACGTTGCGCAGGTCGACGTCGTCACCGGGCGCGGGCAGGCCGCGCTGCGCCGTCCACTCGTAGGCGAAGTTGGGTGCGGCGGTCACCACCCGGCCCTGCTTCGACCCGGCGGACAGGGCGTGGATCCAGCGCAGCGGCCTGCGGACAAATGCGGTGGGCGCCATCAGGGTCGAGTGCCCGCCGTACACCGCGGGAAAGCCGATCATCGACAGGCCCATGTCGTGGTAGAGCGGTAACCAGCTGACGCCGTGGGTGTTCCGGTCCAGCAGGTCGATCGAGAGGATCATCTGCACGAGGTTGGTGCCGACCGCGCGGTGGGTGATCTCCACGCCGACCGGTGGCCGGGTCGACCCCGAGGTGTACTGCAGGTGCGAGACGCGGTCGATGTCCAGCTCGACGGGGACGAACCGCTCCCCCGCCGAGTCCGGCACGGCATCGATGACGATCAGGTGCGGCTTGCGCAGGTCCGGCAGGCTCTCCAGGAAGCCCTCGACCGCCGCTTTGGCCGCCGCCGTCGTGAGGACCGCGGCGGGTTCGGAGTCGCGAAGCGCGGTCTGCAGCCGCTCGGCGTGGCCCGGCAGCTCGGGCGCGAACAGCGGGACCGCGATGGCGCCCGCCTTGATCGCGGCGTAGAACCCGGCGACGTAGTCGATGCCCTGCGGGGCCAGGACCGCTACCCGATCGCCCTCGGCGGCGAACTTCTGCACCTCCGCGGCGATCGCCTGCAACCGGACACCCAGTTGGCTCCACGTCACTTCGAAGGTTTGGCCTTCGGAGCGCGCGTAGTCCAGGTAGCGATACGCGACGGCGTCACCGACGTTGGCGATGTTGCGATCGATGAGGGAGATCAGCGTGGTGCCCGGCGGCAGCGCGACGCCGCCGTCGGCGTCCAGGCAGTCCTCGATCAACAGCAGGCCTTTTGGAGCCGCGGCGTCGTGGCGGGTACCGCAATCCATAAGCGCAGTCTAGGGGCCCGACGGCGCAGCCCCGGGGTGCCGGGTCGGGCCCGGGCGGGCACCCGCGCGGCGGCGCGGCGAACCTGTTCGGCGCCTACCGGCGGCTCGCTCGACGGCCGAACAGGGCGAGTAGCTGCTCGCTTGGCGTGGCGGTGGCGGGCGACGCCAGCGGCGCGGCGAACACCCCTCCGGCCCGCCCGGCCTGGGCTAGGGGTGGCGAAACGCACAACAGCGCCGAGGCGACATCCGACGGAATGGGGCGATCGGTTCGGCAGGCCTGCGCGATATCCCACGCGTGCAGCACCATCTCGATCGCCCCAACGTAGACAACGGTTTTGGAGGGAAGCGCGCGGCCGTAGATTTCACACCACAGGCCGGCCGCGGGTGCCGTGTTCGACACGAGCAGCAAGTCGATGATCGCGACCCGCAACGCGGCGACGGGATCGGACGGATCGCCCTCGGCCGGCACCCGTTCGGACCCGCGGTCCGGGTCACCCGCCAACAGCACGTCGGCGACATCCGCCAGGGAGCTGCGCACGTGCCACAGCAGCCGGCGCAGGTCCCAGTCCGGGCAGGGCGTCGGCGCCGACAGGTCGGCCTCGCGAACCAAGAGAAGGTTGCCGAACAGGTATCGGGTCGCCTCGGCCAGAACGGGGAGTTCATCGGTGTCGGACACGGTCCGGGCCCTCACCCCGCGAACGTCTCGGGCAACCCGAACTTGGCGACCAGCGTGGCGTCGTTGAAGGCAACGATCCGTGAGATGCGACCGCCGGCCAGCGACAGCACGTCCAGGCCGTGAGCCTGGAAAGAACCGTCCGCCGCCCGCCGGTACATGGCGAACGCCGGGGCGCCGTTGGCGCGGGTGTAGGCGAGCCGCCATTGATCCGGCGTATGCAGCACCACCCGCGCGATGAATCCGCGCACCGCCTCCCGGCCCGTGAACCACGTTGGGATGGGCGGCATTTCGAGCTCCACGTCGGCCCGCAGAAGCTCCGCCAGCAGGTCGACGTCGGCGTGTTCGAAGGCGGCCATGTAGCGGTCGAGCACGCCGCGCAGCTCCGGTTCGGCGGGTTCGCCAAGCTCGTCGAGCAGCGGGCCGGCCTCGGCCAGTCGCGCCCGGGCGCGCTGCAACGCGCTGTTCACCGCCGGCGTGGACGTCTCCAATATCTCGGCGACTTCGCCGGCCTGCCAACCCAACACGTCGCGCAGCACCAGGACCGCGCGCTGCAACGACGACAAATGTTGCAGCGCAGCGACGAACGCCAAACGGACGCTGCTGCGCAACGACACCACCACCGCGGGATCGTCGGTGGCGCCGTACAGCAGGCTGTCGGGCGCGGGTTGCAACCACGGGATCTCGGATTGCGCCGGGGCCAGCGCGGCCGTCGCGCTGTCGGCCGGGGCGCTCAGCCCGGAGGGCAGCGGACGCCGCTTGTGCGCCGGCAACGCGTTCAGGTACGTGTTCGTCGCAATCTTGTAGAGCCACAACCGCACCGAGGAGCGGCCCTCGAACTTCTCGTAGGCCTGCCACGCGCGCAGGTAGGTGTCCTGCACCAGATCCTCGCATTCGTCGACCGATCCGAGCATGCGATAGCAGTACGCCCGCAACTCGGGTCGGTACTGTTCGGCGACTTGCGCGAAATCGTCGGCGCTGGCGTCCGGCATGGCCCGAAGCCTTTCACGACCCGCTGCGCGACGGCCGGGGATCGCTGGGATTCTGCTCGCCCGGCTCGGGGTCCTCCCACCATTGCGCGGGCTGATCGCCGTACGCGTCGTGCCAGTTCCACCACGCATACGCGGGGCCCTGCGGGTACCCTTCCGGCGAGTCCTCCCAATCCTCTTGCCGCCCAAGGGCGGTCATGTCGAGGTAGCTCCAGGTGGTGCCCAGCGCCTCGTCGCCGCGGTTGTTGATGAAGTACGTGCGGAACACCCGTTCGCCGTCGCGGATGAACGCGTTGGTGCCGTGCCACTCGTCGACCCCGAAGTCGCGGTCGAACTCGTCGGTGATGGTGTACCACGGCATCTGCCACCCCATCCGGGCCTTCACCCGCTCGATGTCGGCCTGGCCTGCGCGGGAGGCGAACACCAGGGTGGTGCTGCGGGCGTTGAGATGCGCCAGGTTGCCGATGTGATCGGCGATCATGGAGCAGCCGCGGCAGGCGTGGTCGGGCCAGCCGTCCACCCCCGGCTCCAAGAACGCCCGGTAGACGATCAGCTGACGCCGGCCAGCGAACATGTCCAGCAGGCTCACCCTGCCGTCGGGCCCGTCGAACTGGTAGCGCTTGTCCACTTCCAGCCACGGCATCCGGCGGCGCTGGGCGGCCAGCGCGTCGCGCGCCCGGACGAGCTCCTTCTCCTTGACGAGCAGCCGCTGGCGCGCGGCGTCCCATTCCTGCGCCGACACGATCGGGGGCGTTTGCATGTCCATGTCCAGCCTTTCGGTTGCGGTGGAGGGTCTTTCAGGCGATCTTCTGCAGGCCGGCGCCGGTCAGCAGGTAGCCCGCGGCGACGGCCTCGGTGTCGGACTGCACCAGCTCGACGACGGCCGCGCCGGCGACCCGCGGGTCGACCAGTTCGCCGAGCTGCTTGACGTATTCCTCCTCCGATCGGCCCTCGCGGGCCGCGTACGCCCGCACGGCGGGGCGGCCGAGCTCGGTCAGCGGCGTGATGCGGGGCAGCAGGGCGGTGAAGCTGATGTCCAGACCCGCGCGGTTCGCTTCGTCCTGGGCGTAGCCGGTGATGAACCGTTGGGTGGCTTTGGCGCCGGCGTACCCGCCGCTGAGCGGTGATCCGGCCAGGGCGGCGCCGCTGCTGAAAACCACCACCCGGCTGCCGGGGCGCAGCGGTTTGAGCAGGGCCTCGCGCAGCCAATGAAAGGCGATGCGCACGTCGGTGTTCCAGTTGGCCGAGAACGTCTCCCAGGTGTGGTGTTGAAGCGGGCGAGGCAACGGGCTTGCCCCGGCCACCAGCACCAAAATCTCTGGGTCGTACCGATCCAGCAGGGTGCCCGGCGCCGATGCGTCGGCCGCGTCGGCGACGACCGCTTCGATGCTGCCGGCGCCGTCGGTGGGGTCGGGAAACGTCGTGGCGGTGCGGGACACCGCGACGACGGAGGCGCCGGCTTCGGCCGCGGCCGTCGCGATGCCGCGGCCCAGGCCCCGGCTGGCGCCCACGATGAGTGCGGTGTGGCCGGATAGGTTGTTCATCTTGTCCTCCTGGTGATGGTGTTATGCGGGCGTTGCCGTCGCAAGCAGCTGGGCGTACTGGCGTTCCAGCTCCTTGGCCGGGGTGCTGTCCCAGCCCGCGGCGATGGAGCGCGAGATCGGGTCGGGGAAGACGTCCTGCTCGCCTCGCTGCAGCGCGTCGAAGACGGCCGCCGCCACCGACTGCGGGGTGGCCTTCGGGATGTCGAGATCGCGGCTCATGTCGGTGTCCACGGGACCGGTGAAAACCGCGAAAACCCGCACGCCCTGCGGCGCCAGGACGGCGCGCAGCGACTGGGTGAGGTTGAGCGCGGCCGCCTTGGAGACCGAGTAGGCCGGGATGATCGGCAGCGGCGCCAACGCGTTGACCGACAGGTTGTTGATCACCGCTCCCCCGGAACGAATGAGCGCCGGCAGGAACGCCTGCGTCACCGCATGGGTGCCGAACAGGTTCACGGCGAGGTGGCGTTCGAGCACGGCGGGATCGCTCAGGTCGTCGTAGAGCGCGATGCCGGCGTTGTTGATCAGCACGTCAAGCGATTCCACCGTCGCGGCGGCCGCGCGGATTTGCGCCGCGTCGGTGACGTCGAGCGCCACCGGGACCACCCGCTCGTCGGGAAATGCGGAACCGTCTCGCGAACCCGCGTAGACCCGGCTGGCTCCCCTGCGCAGGGCTTCCTTCACGAAGGCCCGACCGATGCCGCGGTTGGCACCGGTCACCAAGACCGATTTGTCCGCGACTGTGTCCTGTGCCGTGTCCTCTGCCAAACCCATGACAAGCCCCTCTCAAGCGAAAAGCCCCCGCACGGGGGTGTGCGGGGGCGTCGATGGTGTAGCGGTCGAACTACAGGTATAGACAGTTCCCGTCGCGGAAACTCATCGCAAAGCCGGACCCCAATTTCCGCGGGTGGCGCGCCGCGGGGCGTCGGCTTCTGGCAACCTCGGTTGTCATCGCGGCCGGGCGTGCCTTAGTTCACCCGGCCGCAACAAAACTGGGGTTGCCTTGGGCGGGGATTTCGGAAACGGGGAGATAGGGCCGACAGATGACGACAACACAGCCTCGACGGGTGGAACGACGCGGCTTCATCCAGCGGCTCACCGAGGTGTGCGTCCGCTACGTCGAACGCCTCATGCCCGACCCCTACCTGTTCGCGGTCATCCTCACCCTCATCGTCGTCGCGCTGGTGGCGCTGCTGGTCCGGGGCGCGTCGGCCTCCGGCATTCTCAAGGCGTGGTACGGCGGGGTATGGGGACCGCAGAACATCTTCACCTTCGCGTTCCAGATGGTGCTCGTGCTGGTGACGGGTTACACGCTGGCCGAGGCGCCCGCCCTCAAGCGCGCCATCGTGCGGCTCGCGAGCAAGCCGAAGAACCAGGTCCAGGGCGCCCTGCTGTGTTTCGGGGTCAGCACCGTCTTCTCCCTGCTGAACTGGGGGCTCGGTTTGGTGGCGGGCGCTCTGGTCGCGCGGCAGGTGGCAAAGCGCCTGCGCGGGGCGCATTTCGGCTACCTGATCGCGACCGGGTTCATGGGCTACATCGTCTGGACGCAGGGCCTGTCGTCGTCGATCGCGCTGGCCAACACCGACACGACGAGCCCGATCAACGTGATCCACAAGATCGCCGGGATCACCGTGCCGTTGACGCTGACGGTTTTCCAGCCCTACAACTGGATCGCGGTGATCGCCGTCGTCGCCCTGCTCGCCGTCGCGATCTGGCGCATGGAGCCCAGACATGGCCTCGAGCCCGATCCCGCGGTCTTCGACGAGGAGCCGGAGCCACCCGCGCCCGACGGCAAGCGGACGTTTGCCGAGTGGTTGGAAAACCTGTGGATTCTCAACGTCATTGTCTTCGTCGCGGGCATCACGTACTTCGTGCTGAGCGGCTTCGCGCTGAACATCTCCTCGATGATCATGCTGTTCACCATCACCAGCGCCCTGCTGCACCGGACGCCGATTCGCTTCATCCGGGCGTTTTCGGGGGCGGCGAAGGTGTCCGGCCCGCTGCTGCTGCAGTATCCGCTGTACGGCGGGATCGTCGGTCTGTTGGGTTATCTGCCCACCGGATCGGGCAAAGCACTGCAGACGGTGCTGGCCGAGGCGCTGGTGCGGGGCGCCGATCAGTACACGCTGCCCTTCCTGACGTTCGTCGGGTCGGTCATCATCTCCCTGTTCGTGCCCTCCGGCGGGGGCCACTGGGCGGTGCAGGGACCGATCGCCGTCGACTCGGCGCTGGCCATCGGGCAGCACTCGCCGGCATACCTCGGGCTGACCTCGATGTCGGTCGCGGTCGGCGAGGGGGTCGCGAACATGATCCAGCCGTTCTGGCTGCTGCCCGTGCTCGCCATCGCGAAGCTCAATGTCCGCCAGGTGATGGGTTTTACGGTGATCGCCTTCCTGATCGGTTTCGCGGTCGCCAGCGCCATGGTCCTCATTGCGCCGTATGTCATCTGACGCGCCCGGCTCCCCCACGGCACGCGTCGACGAGGCGTATCGGCGCGTCGCCGAAGCCGACCGGCCCGAAATCTGGATCACGCTGCGCGCGCGGGACGACGTGCTCGCCGACGCCGGCGCGGTCGAGCAACGGCTCGCCGCGGGAGAGAGCCTGCCCTTGGCGGGACGGGTGGTCGCCGTCAAGGACAACATCGACGTGGCGGGCCTGCCGACCACCGCCGGCTGCCCCGGATTCGCCTACCTGCCGGCGGCAACCGCGGCCGCCGTGGAGCGGCTCCGCGGCGCCGGGGCCGTCGTGCTCGGCAAGACGAACCTCGACCAATTCGGCACCGGTTTGGTCGGCACCCGCAGTCCCTATGGCGCCGTACGCAATTCGCGCGATCCGCACCTGGTCGCCGGCGGCTCCAGTTCCGGGTCCGCCGTGGCGGTCGCGCTGGGCATCGCCGACATCGGCATCGGCACCGACACCGCGGGTTCCGTCCGGGTCCCGGCCGCGCTGAACGGGATCGTCGGCATCAAACCCACGCTCGGCATCGTGCCGACCCATGGGGTCGTCCCCGCCTGCCCGAGCTTCGACGCCGTCTCGGTGCTCGCGGCGGACCTCGCCCTCGCAACCACCGCGGCACGGGTGATGGCCGGGCCCGATTCCCGCGACGCCCGCAGCCGCACCTGGCCGGCCGACGTCCGCCTGGCCGCACCCGGCACCCCGCGCGTGGCGGTCCCGCAAGCCGCGAACCTCACCGCGCTCAGCGTTGCCTACCGAGACGCGTTCGAGCGCAGCGTGGTTCGCGCGTCCGACGCGGGACTGAGCATCGAACCGGTCGACGTCTCCGTACTGCTGGAGGCGGCCCTGCTGCTCTATGACGGCGCGTTCGTCGCCGAACGATACGCCGCGGTCGGCGAATTCCTCGACACCGCGCCCGCGGGTGCGGACCCCCACGTGGCGGCGATCATCACCGCGGGACGCCAGATCACCGGCGCCGCATTCGCCGCGGACCTGGACGCGCTTGCCCGCGCGCGGGTCGCCGCCGCGGCCCTGCTCGCCGGTTTCGATGCGCTGCTGCTCCCGACCACGACCGAACACCCCGCGTTGGCCGATGTCGAGGCCGAGCCGTTGTCGATCAACCGGCGCATGGGCACCTACACCAATTTCTGCAACCTGCTCGACATGGCCGCGGTCGCCGTTCCCGGGGTTCCGACGGCCACCGGTGCCCCGTTCGGCGTGATGATCGTCGTGCCCGCGTTCCACGACCAGATCGGCGTCGACATCGCCGCGCGCCTCGGCGGGGCTGTACCTCCGCTTCTGGTCGAAAGTGGCTGCGAGGTAGCGCTATTCGGGTTGGAACCCGTGCGCCGGCAACTCGAACTGCTGGGCGCCCGTCACGTCGGACGTGTCACCGCCAACGCCGGACCCGGAGCGCCGTCGGGTGCCGAGCTGTTCCGGGTCTCGGAAGCCGGGCTGGGGCGCCTGATGGCGGGCCTGCCCGCGCCAGCCGCGGCGACGATGGTCGAACTCGAGGACGGCCGCACGGTCACCGGGCTGGCCGAAAAGAACTGACCGGCGGCTACATCCACAGTTTGGCCAGCGAGTCGGCCAGCGCTTCGGGGTCCTGCTTGTCGGTATTGCAGCTGATGGCCAGGGACGTGTTTCGGTCCTTGCTCACGCGGAAGGCCGTGACGAACCCGCCCCATGCGCCGTCGTGATCGAGCGTGCCGTTGGCCATCAAATAGATCCCGGCCCCGTACCGATCGGCGCCGCCCGGTTCGGTCGGCACCGCGCCGGCCAGTTGTGCATCCAGGAGCGCGGGACCGCCCACCCGGCCGGTTCGGTAATTGTCGGCCCATCCGACCAATTGGCTTGGCGTGGTTTGAATTCCGCCGTCACCGACCTGCTCCCAACGCGATTCGATCGCCCGGTATCCCGTGCTGCTGTTCTCGTACGGGACGGCTTTGTCGGGAATCGGACCGGCGGGGTCCAGGACGATGGCCAGCCCGAGCGGACCGAAGATGCGTTCGGTGAAGAACTGCGGCAACGGTTCCCGCGCGACCCGGCGGACGATCTCGCCGAGCAGCAGGTAGTTGGAGTTCGAGTACTCGAATTGGGAGCCGGGCGCAAACTCCAGCTTGGGCACGCCGGCCACGGCCTGCAGGGCCTGGTCCTCGGTGGTGCGGTCGGCGAGCTGGTATCCCTGGGCCTCGAGAAGCCCGACGTACTCCGGGATCCCGCTGGTCTGGTGCATCAGCTGCGCGACGGTGACGGTGCCGGCCCACGTCGGCAACTCGGGTAGGTATCGCGACAGTGGGTCGTTGAGCGCCAGCTTGCCTTCGGCGACGAGCAGCAGGAGCCCGGTGGCGGTGAACTGCTTGGATACCGAGGCGATGTCGAACACCGTTTGCGCGGTGATGGCCTTGCCGCCCGACATGTCGGCGACACCGCGGGCGCCCGTCCACACCACCTTGCCCTTGACGCCGACAGCGGCCGAACATCCCGGCGCGCCGGCCTTGATCGCGTCGTCCAGCACGCTCTGGCTGCGGGCGGCCGCGTCGGCGTGATCGGTCGATGGCGTGGTGGTGGGTGCGGGACCGCGAGCGCCGGCGCAGGCGCCGACCAGCAGCAAGACCGCCAGACACGCGAACCGCCGACCCATACCGTGAATGATCGCGCTCGGCGCGAGGCCCCGCAGAGAAACGACGCTAAGGGGTGGTGGAGGTAGGGTACGCGGCAGTGCCATCGAGGTCACTCAGCGATCTTCAGGGAGTCGGGATGTCGGGTCGTATGTTCTCGTTCGAGATCAACCGGACCAGCAGCGCGCCTGCGGCCACCTTGTTCCGGCTGGTGACCGACGGCGCCAACTGGTCGAAGTGGGCCAAGCCGATCGTCCTTCAGTCGAGTTGGGCGCGCCAGGGCGATCCGGCGCCGGGCGGCATCGGGGCCATCCGCAAGGTGGGCTTGTGGCCCTTGCTCGTGCAGGAGGAAACCGTCGCCTACGAGCAGGATCACCGCCACGCCTACAAGCTGGTCGGGCCGCCGAGCCCCGCCAAGGACTACTCCGGCGAGGTGATATTCACGCCGAATCCGGCGGGCGGCACCGACATTCGCTGGACCGGCGCGTTCGTCGAGGGAGTCCCCGGGACGGGTCCGGTGATGCGGGCGGCGCTCGGCGGCGCCGTCCGGTTTTTTTCGGGCCGGCTGGTGAAGGCGGCCGAACGCGAGGCACACGGCGGACGGTAGCGATTACCTTGGCGGGCAAGGTCTTTCGAGACGCTTAGGGGTCATTGGCCTGTTGCTCGGTGGTCTGCGCCTGCTGCATGTCCTGTAAGAACTGCTGCTGGGCCGCTTCGTTTTGTTGTTCGGCCTGCTGCATGGACTGTTGCATCTGCTGCAGCGCAAGCTGTTCCTGCAGCTGGGCCTGCTGCTGAGCCCAATCGTCGTCATCGGCCGCGAGTCCCCCGAAGGGACCGGCGGCGGGCGCCGATCGGGCCGCGTCGGTCAGGCGCACGGAGCCGGGCGCGGCATGCGGGGCGTCGGGGCGCGCGGCATCGAATAGCGCGATCATCGCCAGGGTCGCGACCCCGGCCAAACCCAGCCGCACCATTCGCAGTCGCCGGCGCCGATCAGGGGCTGTGGTTGTCATCCTTCAGGTATCCGCCCCGTCGCTAGCCGCAGGCTGGGAAGGGGCTATTGCCCGCATATGAGACATATTTCGACATCGAAAAGGTTTAAAACGAGACTCGGACGGCCAAATATTAAGGGCGTCGTGTTTGGGTTTGCCCTGCACTTCGGTCGCTTCGAAGAGGTGAACGAATGAAAAGATTCGTTATTTTCGGTATAGCGGCCGCGGCGTGGCTAGGCCTGAGCGTTCCTGTGGCGCAGGCGGATATCGGCGGAAACGTCCCCGGCCCCGGATTGTGCGACTACCCGGGTGTGGGCGGGTCGGGCATGGAGATGGGGGCCTACCACTACTGGTGCGATTTCCCAGTGGAGGAGAACGGTAGTCACTGGCACTGCGAGTACGGCGGCGGTGCCGTGCAGGGTGTCGGCGGCGTCAACATCCTCATCTTCAGCGCCTCGGTCATCACCCCGCTGGGGGTGCTGGAGGGTTCGTGCTCGTTCCGCTGCCCGGACGGCTCGCTGTCGGCCGCCCCGAACCCGCCCGGGGCCTGGAAAAACGCGCTTCACCCGAAAAAATGCGTTCCAGTAGAAGTGGCGCCGACGTCTGAACCGAATACCGCGTTGCCGCCCTGGCCCGGGCAGCTTCCGGGGGTAACGAACCCGGCCACCCCCAACCCGGTGACCACGGAAAACCCCTAGCTGCCCTTTTCGCTTTCGTACTTTTTGGTCATGTGCTCGACGGCCTGCAACTGCGACTGCGCGAGGCCCTCGCGAACCTGCCCGGCGCGAGCGGCGGCGTCCAGCGTCGGTTGCGCCTGACCCTGGAAGTGCGGGATCACCTCTGCGGCGAACAGTTCGGCGGACCGCTTGGTGGCGGCGGGATTGGCCCACTCGTGGCCCATCTGCAGGAAGCAGCCGAAGCCGCCGGATTGGTCCCAGAGCCGCTGGACCTGGGCCCGCGCCCGCTCGGGCGTGCCGATCACCCCGGCCCCGCTCTCGTTGATGATGTCGATCATCTCGTCGAGCTGCTCCCCGGGCATCGTCATCTGGGGGAAGGCCGCAACCTTCTGGAAGTAGTTGAACCACGACTCGATGCCGAATTTCACGTCGGCGCGGGCCTGCTCGTCGGTCTCGGCGATGTGCATCGGCCCGACCAGGCTCCAGTCCTTGCGGTCGACCTGCGTGCCGAAGGCGGCGGCGCGTTCCTCGACGATGCCCCAGTGATAGGACAGCGCGTCGAAGCCCTCGACGATAAGCGTCGCCCCGATGGACAACAGCCCGATGCCGTGCTTGCCGGCCAGCCGCGCGCCGGGCGGCGAGGCGACCGCGGCGACCGCCAGCGGGATGCCGCCGTCCGAGTACGGGGCCAGCTGCAATTTGGCGTCGAAGAGCTGGTGCGTGGCGGTTTTCGCGCTGACCGTCTCGCCCGCCAACAGCCGCACGACGATGTCGAGGTTGGTTTCCAGCAGCTCGCGCGTGTCGGTGGGGTTGAGCCCGATCATCGCCGAATCCGTCGGCAAGGAGCCGGGTCCCATCCCGCCGATGATGCGCCCGTGCGTGAGGTGATCGAGCAGCATCAACCTGTCGGCGACCCAGAGCGGGTTGTGATAGGCCAGCGAAATGACCCCGGTGCCAAAGCGAATGCGCTTGGCGCGTTCGGCGGCCGCGGCGATGAAGACTTCCGGCGAGCTGATGATCTCGCTGCCCGCCGAATGATGTTCGCCGATCCAGGCTTCGTCGAAGCCGACCGCGTCGAGGTGTTCGACGAACTCGAGATCGCGCTGCAGGGCCAGCGTCGGGTTGGTGCCGGCCCGGTGGAACGGGGCGATGAAATATCCAAACCTGAGCTTGGCCATGGGGATCCCCTTGCGGTCGAGTTGACCGAACCATAACGCAAGCCGCCGTTGGTTAGGGCAAAAGGGCGGACCCCAGATATTGCTCAGCCGGCGGGGCCAGATTCACATGACCCCACCGGCTTGGGAGCAAGTCCTTGCCGTGGCGGTGTGTTAGCCGCCGCCGCAGATGTTGCCGATGCAACCGCCGCCGCCGCCCGGTCCCCCGCCGCCGCCACCGACGCCGGGGATGCCGCCGCTCCCCCCGCCGGGACCGCCGCCGCCGCCGGTGCCGCCGGGAATGCTGCCACCGCCGCCGCCCGGGCCGCCGCCACCGGTCGGGCCGCCGGGGACGGTGCCGCCCCCGCCGCCGGGACCGCCGCCGCCCGTCGGGCCACCCGGCTCCGTGGACGGCGCGGGCGCCACGCTGGTCGTAGTAGTAGTGGTGGTCGATGGCGTCGTGCTGCTGCTGCTCGGCCCCTTACTGCCGCCGCCGCATCCGACTGCCAACACGAGCATTGCCGCGCCGCCGAACAGCGCGACGGCATTCCTAGCTCCAGATCTCATCGCCGAACCCCCACTCTCCACTCGCGCCGCTGTAGATGCGGACCACTTGTCCGTACCCGGGCATGCGGGTGCACAAACGAGTTGGGGATCTTGGTCGGTTCAGCAGTCGAGGCCGGAAACGCACGCGGTGAGCGTGGCGATGTGCACGCCGCTGCCGCCCACGGGAGCGGCCGCGTCCGGGTGGGCCGCGGTCGCGCTGGGCGACGGGTGCGGCGTCGGCGTCGCCGCCGTGGCCACCGGGCTAACGCCGCCGAATCCGATTGTCGCAGCGAGGACGGCCGCGCCGCCGAACACCGCGATTGCCTTCTTAACCTGTGCCTTCATCGGTCCGTCCTCTCCTCGCAGGGTCACTCACTGCGGCTAACCATACACATGCGCAACTATTGCTACAAGGGAGAGTTTTCATGGCGTACAACACTCTCCCCAGGTCGCCGGGGCACGGATCTAGGGGCAGCCCGCCGCGCAGGCGTGGCGCCGCACGCGTCGGAAAAAGCGCGCGACGAAATGAGCCCGGCGATAGCCGCGGCAAGGTCAGCAAATAGTTCGCGACGTCGCTCGCCGCGATGCGGCCTAGTCTTCCTTGGTGATCAGCCTGCGCAGCGCCACGCGGTCGGGCGTTAGCAGCTCCTCGATGCGCGGGTGGTTGACCTCGGCGACGATGATCTCGCCCACCTCCTGGTTGACCTCGCTGAAGATGCCGTGCGACTTCATCTTCGAGGTCTGATACAGGTTGTCCTCGGTGGGCGTCACGTAATAGACCGCGTCGGCCTTGAAGCGGTGCACCAGCCAGAGGTGGATCAGGGTCATCAGGCGCTTTTGCCGCAGCTTTTCGGCGAACGTGTTCTGATCGCGCACCGTGAGGATGCTGCGGCCGTGGCGGTCCTTGATGGGATCGAAGACCACGTTGGCGAGCTGCTCGTCGCCGTTGCCGTGGATCCCCAGCACGAGCACGTCCGAGCCGGCGCGGCGGGGCCGCAGCTGCACCCGGAGCTTTTCCCCGAGGTGGTAGTGCTCGCTCCACAACGCCAGCCATTCCTCGAGCAGCTTCTTCGGCACTTCGGTCTGCACGAGGTGCTGGTGCTGGGTCGAGCCCTTGCCCATCGCCTTGGTGGTCGCGGTGCGTCCCGAGGACGCGGCCAGCGCGGCGTCGCTGCGCGGGCCGCCCACCAGGGTTTGCGGTGTGCGGTACGGCGACTCGACGAGGCGCATCTTGCGCTGCAAGCGGGCCAGCGCCAGCATGCCGTCCTGTCGCAGGGCGGTGGCGAACTCCTCGGCGGCGACGCCGTCGATCTGGTGTCCGCCGTAGGTGATGAAGTTGAAGACGAAGCCCATCTTGCCGAGCTCTTCGGGGAAACGCTTCATCTCCTCGTCGGTCATGCCCGTGGTGTCCCAGTTGAACGACGGCGAGAGGTTGTAGGCCAGCATCTGTTCGGGGAACTTGGCGTGGATGGCCTCGGCGAACTGCCGTGCGTCGGCGAGATCCGCGGTCTTGGTTTCCATCCAGAGGATGTCGGCGAACGGCGCCGCCGCGAGCGACTTGGCGATCGCGTACGGAATGCCGCCGCGGATCTGGTAGTAGCCCTCCGGCGTCTTCGCCAGCTCGCAGTCCCACGGCGAGTCGACGCCCAATTCCCTGGCCTTCTCCTTGGCCTCGTAGAGCGACGCGTGCTCGGCGAACTGGCGCCACTCCTCGGGGCGCATGCCCTTGGGCTCCTCCTCCTCGCTCTCCCCGAACGCGAGGACCTCGGCCACGGCCTCGGCGTAGGTCATCAGCCCGGCGTCGTCCTCCCAGGCGGCGACGAACCGCGACTCGACCTGGTCGAAGAGGTCGTCGATCGATTCCTTGCCGTTCTCCCGCCAAGTGTTGACGGCGTCGGAGATCACGCCCTGAATGCCTTGGCGCTCAAGCCATCCGGTGGCGTTGGCGTACTCGGCGTCGGACATGGCGTAGAGGAGATGGCCGTTGAGCTCCTTGACTCCCAGCTCGTAGAAGCGCCGAACCAGCGCCAGGAAGCAGGCCTTGTAGGACGGAATCTTCAGGTTGGTGGCGCCGAGCAGGAACGGCTGGTCGCGCTCGTCGGCGCGGCTGTCGATCAGGTTGGCCGCCTCGGCGTCGGTGCGCGCGACAATGATGCCGGGCACCCGCATCACGTCGAGCTGGAAGCGGGCCGCGTTGAGCCGCTTGATCTGTTCGTCCGACGGCACCAGAACCTTGCCGCCCTGATGGCCGCACTTCTTGGTGCCCGGGCGCTGGTCCTCGATGTGGTAGCCGGGCACGCCGACCTCCACGAAGCGTCGAATCAGGTTGCGCACGTGCGGGTCACCGCCGTGCCCGGTGTCCGCGTCGGCGATGATGAACGGCCGGTAGTCGTACTCCGGCGCCGTCGCGCGCTGCTGTTCGCTCATGTTCCGACGCATGTACTGCTGGTTGCGGTCGGCGGTGAGGAGCGCGCGCACCAGCACGGCCGCGTCGTCGGGCACCTGGCTCAACGGGTAGCTGGCGAGGTCGGGTCCGGGGTCCTCGGTCGTGGAACCCTTGGCCGACGTCGCCCATCCGCCGAGGTAGATCCCCTCGATGCCCATCCGCTTCATGCTGACCGCCTGGCCGGGCGAATACGGGCCGAACGTCGTGATGCTCTTCTTCGCCGCGAAGAGTTCGCGCAGCCGGTCGTAGAACGCCGCCGCCGCTTCCCGCGCCACGGTGTAGTCGGTCGGGATCGTCCCGCGCTGCTCGGCGACCTGGCGGGCCGTGTACAGGCGGGTGATCCGGGCAAAGCGCGAACTCTCGAAGTATCGCTGCGTAGCCTCGACGTCCTGCTCGAACGGCGTGCGGACCTCGGTGTCCGTTTCGATGATAGCCATGGGGTTACGCTCCTCTTCAGCAGACTCCGCTGACGGTGAGTTTATCCCCGGACATGGTGGTTCAATCAGGGGTCAATAGTCCCGATCCGCGCCAACACCCAGCAAAGCGCATCGGCGATCGGTAATCTCCCCACCGTGCAGACGAGCTTGCGCTTCGAGCGTTGGTATCTTCCCCTCGCGGTTGCGGTCGGGTTGGGCCCCAGCCAGAGCGACATCCGGTTGGACGCCGGCGTGCTGCACGTCAAGATGGGCTGGGCGTTCGAAGCCGACATCCCATTGGCGTCGATCACCAAGGCCGAACCGGCCACCGAGCGCGTGTTCAGTTGGGGCGTGCACTATTCCGGGGGTCGCTGGTTGGTCAACGGCTCGGGCAAGGGGCTGGTTGCGTTGACGATCGAGCCCCCGGTGCAGGCGAAAGTGTGGATCAGGTCGGTGACGCTGCGTTCCTTGTGGGTCAGCGTGACCGATCCGGACGCCCTCATCGCCGCCTGCTCTGGGCGCTCAACCAATCCCGCTGGCGGCGGATGAACCCGGCGCCGACAGCCTTCCCGTGGCCGGGCACGTAGACGGCTTGGGGCCCACCGATCTCGAGCACCCGGTCAAGGGTTGCCGGCCACGCCGCCACGTCGGAATCGGCGTCGATCGCGGGGTCGGCGGATTCCTCGACGAGATCACCGGTGAACACCACGACCCGGCCGGCACCGGACGCCGAGACGACCAGATCCGACGTGGTGTGACCGTGGCCCGGGTGGGCGATCGTCGCGGTCCGGTCCCCGAGGTCGATGACAGCGTCATAGATCCCGTGCTGCGGAGGGCGCAGGGCGGCGATCGCGCGGTCGATCTCGGCCGTATCGGCGCCGTTGCTCAGCGCGTCGGCGCGAAGCTCGTCGGTCGCCGTCGATAGGCACTCGACGACCTCGGGTGCGCAGTACATGTCGGCATCGGCGAACACCGATGAACCCAGGACGTGATCGAAATGCTTGTGTGTCAACACAACATGGGTAACCGAGCGTCCCGCGATCTCGCGGACGTCGTCGTCGATCGCGGCCGCTTCGGCGAGCGTGGTCCCGGTGTCGACGAGCAGCGCTCCGGTCCGGCCGACGATCAGGCCGACCGTGACGTCGCAGAAGGGAAGCCGGCAGCGATGCACGCCGGCGGTCAGCTCCTCCCACGCGAAATGCACAAGGCAGACGGTAGCGCCGTCCGCCAGCACAACGCGTCGGAAAAAGTTGACATGTCGGAATTTTCCGACATATATTGCGCGGGTGGCCGCCGACCGCGTCTTTCTCGCCCTGGCCAACCCGGTGCGCCGGGAACTGCTGGCGATCCTCGCCGGGCGCCCTCTGTCCGCGGGCGAACTCAGCGACCGGTTCGAGCTCAGCCGCCCGGCCATCGCCGAGCACCTCAAGGTGCTGCGTGACGCCGGGCTGGTGGCCGACGAGCCGCAGGGCCGCCGGCGCATCTACCGGCTGACCGCCGAACCGCTGGCGGAGCTCGGTGAGTGGCTGCATCCGTTCGAGAAGTTCTGGCGCGCCCGGCTGGCCGGGCTCGCCGAGGCGGCAGAGGAGCTGGAATGAGCGAGACGCCCGCAACGATCCGCGTGGACCAATTCGTCGCGGCGCCGCCGGCGAAGGTGTGGCGGCTGCTGACCGAACCGGAGCTGATGCGACTGTGGTGGGCCGAGGGTGAGGTGGCCGCGGTGGTCGGCCATCAGTTCACCCTGGACATGCCGGGCTACGGCAAGCAGCCCTGCAAGGTGCTCGAGGTCGATCCCCCGCACCGCTTCGTCTACACGTTCACCGCGGCCTGGACGCTGACCTGGCGCCTCGAGCCGGAAGGCGGCGGCACTCGGGTGTTCTTGGAGCACAGCGGATTTGACCTGGACGACACCAGGATGGTCGAGGCCTTCGAGCGCATGGGACCCGGCTGGCGCGACGTCGTTCTCCCCCGCCTCGCCGGGACCGTCGCGCGGGCCTGAGGCGCTCGGCGGCGTGTGCGACCATCACACGATGCGCGCAGTCGTCATCACCAAGCACGGCGACCCGTCGGTCCTGCGGGTCCAGGAGCGACCGGACCCGCCGCCACCGGGCCCCGGGCAGTTGCGGGTCGCGGTGCGGGCGGCCGGCGTCAACTTCGCCGACCACCTGGCCCGCGTCGGCCTGTATCCCGATGCGCCGAAGCTCCCGGCGGTGGTCGGCTACGAGGTCGCCGGGACGGTCGAGGCCGTCGGCGACGGCGTCGACCCCGGCCGCGTGGGCGAGCGGGTATTGGCGGGCACGCGATTTGGCGGCTACGCCGAGGTGGTCAACGTGGCGGCGAACGACACCGTCACGCTGCCCGCCGCGGTGAGCTTCGAACAGGGCGCCGCCGTCCCGGTGAACTACGCGACCGCCTGGGCGGCGCTGCATGGTTACGGATCCCTGCGCGCCGGCGAGCGCGTGCTGGTGCACGCGGCGGCCGGCGGGGTGGGCATCGCCGCCGTCCAATTCGCGAAGGCCGCCGGGGCCGTGGTGCACGGCACCGCGTCGCCCGCGAAGCACCCGAAGCTGGCCGAGCTCGGCGTCGACCGGGCCATCGACTACCGCCGCGACGGCTGGTGGAAGGGCCTGGAGCCCTACGATCTGGTGCTCGACGCGCTCGGCGGCACGTCGCTGCGGCGGTCCTACGCGCTGCTCCGCCCGGGCGGAAGGCTTGTGGGCTATGGCATTTCGAACATGCAACACGGCGAGAAGCGCTCACTGCGCGCGGCCGCGCCGCATGCCCTGGCGATGCTGCGCGGTTTCAACCTGCTCGACCAGCTCTCGGAGTCGAAGGCCGTGATCGGGATCAACATGCTGCGGCTGTGGGACGACCGCGGCACGCTCGAGCCCTGGATCACGCCTCTGGCCAAGGCGCTCGACGACGGCACGATCGCGCCCGTCGTGCATGCGGCGGTCCCGTTCGCCCAGGCGCCGGAAGCGCACCGGATCCTGGCGGCCCGGGAGAACATCGGCAAGGTCGTGCTGGTGCCCTGAGTTTTGGCGCCGCGACAATGGCTATCTAATCCGTTATGGCTATCTCCGATTCCCGCGAAGTCGTCATCGACGCGACGCCGGACGAAATCATGGACGTGCTGTTCGACCTCGAGTCGTTGACCGAGTGGTCCTCGTTTCACAAGAAGGTCGAAATCCTCGAACGCGACGAGGAGGGCCATCCGAGCAGATCGCGGCAGACGGTGAAGATCGTGGGTGTCAGCGACGAGCAGGTGCTCGACTACTCCGCGTACGACGACGGCGTGGGCTGGACGCTGGAGAGCTCCAAACAGCAGCGCGCACAGGAGGGCCGCTACACCCTGACGCCCGACGGCGACTCCACCCGGGTGCGTTTCGATCTGACCGTGGACCTTTCCGCCCCGGTCCCGGGATTCCTGGTCAAGAGGGGGGCCAAGGGCCTGATGGAAACCGCGACCGACGGCCTGCGCAAGCGCGTGCTTCAAGTCAAGGGCGGCAAGTAGGTTCCGGACGAGTCCTTCCCGACTGGCCGTCGGCGAGCGACACTGTCCTGTATGGAATCGCTTCACCGCTTCGCGCCGGTCACCGCCGGGCTGGCGCTCCTCGTCGCGCTGGCCGGCTGCGGCGGCCAGGGGGGCAGCCATTCGACCGCCCCGCAGACACCCAAGGTGACGACCCTCGGCCGGACCGTCGCGCAGGCGCCTGGCGACGGTCCGCTCACCATCGGCAGCCCGGCATTCGCCGACGGCGCGTCGATCCCGGCGCAGTACACCTGCAAGGGAGCCAACGTCGCGCCACCGTTGACGTGGTCGGCGCCGTTGGGCGGTGCACTCGTCGTCGACGACACCGACGCGCCGCGCGGTCCCTACGTGCACTGGATCGTCGTCGGCATCCCACCCGGTCCCGGGAGCACCGCGGACGGCCAGACCCCGGCCGGAGCGAGCAGCCTGCCGAACTCGGCCGGGCAGGCCGGCTACAGCGGGCCCTGCCCGCCCGCGGGCACCGGGGTGCACCACTACCGGTTCACCCTTTATCAGCTTCCCGCCACCTACCAGCTCCCCGCGGGACTGGCCGGGGCGCCGGCGGCGCAGGCGATCACGAAGGCGGCGGCGGCCCAGGCGCAATTCACCGGAACCTTCGAAGGCTGATGACCCCAGCGGTGGCGCCATGCCGGCACAGCCGACGTTAGACGTAACGCGGGCAATACAATTCGGCCAGCTCGTCAATGCGACCGCCGCGACACCGCCGGGCGATCTGACGAACAAGGCCGGGCAGGCCCTGAGCGCCGGCGGCGTCGCCTACACCGTCGTCACGACGATCTACGCCAACGATCTGGCGACCGACATGAATCCCGGCCGCGCCGAGAACGAGGTCTCCATCGGGCTGATCTGCCAGGAGGACAAGAGCGGCGACGTCGTGATCGCGATCCGCGGCACCGAAGGGTGGCTGGAATGGATCCACGACGCCGAATTCGGTTTGGTGCCATGCCCTTTCCTGGCCGGGGCCGGCCACACGGAAGACGGCTTCACCGAGATGTACGAGTCCTTGCGGACCGGAACCCGACCGGATTCGCCTACCGTCGTCAAAGGACTCGCGGAGCTTACGTTCCCGCAAGCCGTTGGCGCCGTGGCGATCTGCGGTCACAGCCTCGGAGGAGCCCTGGCGACGCTGTTGGCCCTCGACCTGGCGGCGAACACGGGGTTCAGCGCCCCGGCCGTCTACACCTACAGCAGTCCGCGCACCGGGGATTCGCTGTTCGCCCGCACCTACGACCAGGTGGTCAAGAACTCCTATCGCATCGCAAACCGCCTGGACATCGTCCCGGCGTTACCTCCACCCGTCGAGTACGAGCACGTGCTCACCCGGTTTTGGCTGAACCCGGTTCGGCTGGTGCCACTGCCGCCCAAGGCATTGGTCAAATACTCAGTGCCATGCGAACATTCGCTCGCGACCTATCTGCATCTGCTGTCGCTGCAATCCGGCGGCCCGGTCCTGCCCCTGCAACCCGCCTGCAAGCCCACCTAGTCCGCCGGCGTCCGGGTGGCGAGCCGAAGCAACCCGCGACGCAACCGTTTGTCGCGCTTGCCGGCGTCGAGCTCGATCAGGGCGATCTCCGCAACGGCCGCGACGAGCAGCACCGCGACCGGTTCCGGGGGCGTCCATCCGAGCGCGACCAGGTCGGGCACAATCTGCGCGGCCGCGCTTTCGTTGCGGGCGGCCACCAAATCGCTCAGCCCGGCCTCGGTGCGCGACTGCACCAGCAACGCCTTGGTGGCCGGCTCGGCCAGGCAGCCGTCGAGGTAGGCGTTCATCCCCGCCTCGAGCCGCTCACGGCCGGGCGGCAGGTCGGCGCCGGCCGCGGCGATCGAGTCCTGCAGGTCGTCGTGGAACCGGTCGTGAAGTGCCCGCACGTATTCCGATCGGCTGGGCCAATGCTGATAGAAGCTGCCCTTCGCCATGCCGGCCTCGGCGACGATAGCGTTCACGGAGATCCGGGCCAGGTCGGCGGACCCCAGCAGCCGCTGCCCGGCGTCCAGCAGCGCATTGCGGCCCGGCTCAGGCGATCTCATCGCGCGGCCACCCTGCGCTGACTGCGACGGGCCAGCATCTCGCCGTACTGCTCGCAGACGTGGATCACGCCGGTGAGTTGATAGGTGATCCACCCCTTGTGGGTCGAGGGCAGGTTCTTCTCGAAGACCCGGTGCCCGACGATCTGGAGGGCCCATCCGCCGACGAACATCGCGGCGCCGATCCTCGGCTTGGCGAAGATCAGGGGTAGGCCGGCCGCGATGATCGGCGTGCCGACGAGATGCGTGGCCCGAACCCCTTTCGAGGTGTGTTGCGTTCGGTAGTAGGCCATCTTGTCGGCAAACGGCGCTTCGGGCGGCGGGGCTGGCATCGCTGGTCCCTTCTTGTCAGGGCGGTCCTGTCGTTGTAGCGTAAGCCATGACCGACCAGTCGGTCAAAATTCTGAGAGGAACTTCCATGGCGACTGTTCAAACCCGGGCGGGCCGCGTCGCATACCACGAATCCGGTAGTGGCCCAACCGTTTTGCTGCTTCATGCCTCGCTGCATGACCGGCACGACTTCGACCCGATCGTCGAGACGCTTGCCCGGAGCTACCGCACCATCGCGGTGGACTGGCCCGGGCACGGCGAATCCGATCCGGTCGAGTCCCCCATGTCGGCCAGCGCGCCGCTCTTCGCCGACGTGCTGGAGGACGTCGTCGACGGCCTCGGCGTATCGGGCGCAGTGCTGATCGGCAACTCGGTCGGCGGGTTTGCGGCCGCGCGGCTGGCGATCAATCGGCCCGAGTGCGTCGGGGGCCTGATCCTGGTCAACACGGGCGGTTTCGTGCCGTTGAACCCGGTGGTCCGGGGCTTCTGCCGGGCGCTCGGCACGCCTGCGCTGTTCCGGCGGGCCGCCCCGCTTTTCGTCCGCGGCTACATGAAGCCCCGCACCGACGACGATCGGCGGATCGTCGAGCGCGCGACCGCGGTGGCGAAAACACCCGAGGGCGTCCGCACCGGCGCGGCGCTGTGGCGCAGCTTCGCCACGCCCGAGCACGACCTGCGCGGTCGCGCCGGCGAGCTGACCGTGCCCACGCTGATCGTGTGGGGCAAGAAGGACATCGCCATACCGTTGCGGGCGGGACGCGCGACCCACGACGCCATCGCCGGTTCCCGGCTGGAGATCCTCGACACCGGGCACGTCGTCTTCTCGTCGGATCCCGGCGGCTTTCTCGCCGTCGCCCAGCCTTTCCTGGAATCCGTCAGCCTGCGGCGGTGATCGGGCGCGTGACGATAGGTTTCGCGAAGGAGGCGGTGCGCCCGCGCCAAATTCAGTACAGGGGTGACCAGTTCGACGTGCGCAGCAGTCGGCTCTCCCACTGGTCGCGGTACTTCAAGGCCTCGTACATGTAGCTGCCCGGCGCACGGTGCTCTGGCGGAGTCTCGGTGGTCAGCAGGTGCACCAGCGCCGCATAGTTGTTGGCGTCTTCAATCTTCTGCCACAGCATGGCTTCTCGCCGGCGATAGCTCCCATGCGCGACCTGGAAGCACGCCTGGATGTCCAGGATCCGCATCGGCCGCGGGGCCTTGGAAAGCACCCGGTAGTAGATCTCGTCCCACATGCGGATGTAGTCGTCGAGCGGGGCGGATGGCCAGCCGGTGTCCTCCATGAACAGGCTCAGCGCATGAGTGGCCCCATCGGTGGGCACCGTCGCCAGGTCGACCGTCTGCAGCGGTGACCAGGACACGGGCAGCAGCAGCTTGCCGGTCACCTCGTGGCGCAGGTTGTCCAGCTCGCGCATCCATGGCCGAAGGTCGCCGGTCTGGGCACGGTGGACCAGGCTCTCCCACGCCGCACCGTCGCTGATCGCGGTGATGGTGACGACGTTGTAGGACACCCCGGAGCCGTGGGCGTGGTTGGTGTACCAGAGCAGCCGGGCATCGTCCCCCTCGGCCAGCATGGGCATCCAGCCGTCGCGGTAGGCCGCTTCGAATTCCTCCTGCCGAGAGCCGACCACCCTGTGGGTCTCGTGAAGAAACAGCACTGGCACTCCCTGACTTCAGGCACTATCCGCGATGAGCGCGGCGATCTGACGGCGGCTGACCTTGCCGGTCGCGTTGTACGGGATGCTGTCGACGATCGTCAGCCGCTCGGGCAGCTTGAAGTAGGCGATCAGCTCGCGGCAGTGCGACCGCAGCTGCTCGAGTGTCACTGGGGCGCAAGCAACTACGGCCGCCCCGACGCGCTGGCCGAGCTCCTCGTCGGCGACGCCGGCGACCGCGACGTCGCTCACCGCCGGATGGGAACGCAATGCCTCCTCGACTTCGACCGGCCCGAACTTCTCTCCCCCACGGTTGATCGTGTCACTCAGCCGGCCGCACGGGAAGATGTAGCCGTCGGCGTCCCGGCGGGCGAGATCACCGGTGTGCAGCCACCCCTCGGTGACGTTCTGGGTGGTGTTCACCCACAGCTCGCCGACCGTTCCCGGCGCGACGTCGTCGCCGGTGACGGGGTCCACCACGCGCACGTCGACGCCGGGCAGCGGCCGGCCGACCGAACCGGCCCGGGCCGCATCCCGGTGGTCTTGAGGCAGCAGCGTCGTGTACGCCCCGAGCGTCTCGGTCTGTCCGAACACGTTGGCGAAGGCGACGTGTGGAAGCGCGGCCATTGCCCTGCGCACCAAGGCAATTGGCGCGGCGGCGGCCCCGTACGCGATGGCGACCAAGGACGACAGGTCGCTGGTCGCAAAGTCGGGGTGATCGAGGATGCGCTGCAGCATCGTCGGTACCAGGAAGGTGGCCGTGACCCGGTGCTCCGCCACCAGCCGCAGCCATTCGCCGGCGTCGAAGCGCGGCTGCACCACCGACGTGCTGCCCGAGTACAAGCTGCCGAGCGTGCCCAGCGCGCCGCCGACATGAAAGAAGGGGACACACATCATGCCCACCGCGGGCGGGGCGTCCGGCCGGAACGGCGCGGCCATTCCCTTGATCCGGGCGCTGAGCTGCCGGGCGGAGATGCCGACGGCCTTGGGAAGTCCGGTCGTGCCGCTGGTGAACAGCACCAGGGCTTCCCCGTCGTCGGGGGGCGGTCCGGGCTCGGCCGCGTCATCCGCGAGGTCGGCGACGGTCAGGACGGTCGCTGCACCCGCGTCGCGCACCCGCTGCACGTACTGCTCCCCCGCGACGGCGACGTCGGCGCAGCCGGCGTTTTTCAGCAGTCCCTGCAGCTCCGGCGGCGTCAGCGCGGGATTCATCAGCGCGGCCGCGGCGCCGAGGCGCGCCGCGGCGAGCAAGGTCGCGATCGACATCAGGCTGCCGTTGTCGACAACCGCGACCCGCTGGCCGGCCGCCACGCCACGGTCGGCCAGGGTGGCCGCGCAGCGCCGAACCGTCGTCGCCAGTTCGCCGTAGCCGATGGTGCGCCCGTCGATGATCAGGGCAGCCCGGGCGGGATCGCCGGTCGCGGCGGCCTCGTGTATCGTCCCGATCTTCATCCGCGGTCCCTAATACAGCGGCGACCAGGTGGAGGTGCGCAGCAGCCGGCTGGTCCACTGATCGCGCAGGTCCAGCGCGTCGTACATCCAGGTCCCGGGGGCGCGGTATTCGGCGGGAATGTGGGTGCGGAGCAGCTCGAGCAACGCCTCCGGCCTACTGATGCGCTGCATCAGGATCACCTCGCGCCGCACGTGGCTGCCGAGGGCGGGCTGGAAGGCGGCGTGCATGCTCAGCATGGATGACGGTTGGTCGAGGCCCTTGGCGTAGACCTCGCCGCATCTGACGATGTACTCCTCGAACTTGTCCTCGTACGGCCACATGGTGTCTTCCATGTAGAGGCTCATCTCGTGCTCTCGCCCGTCGACCGGCACCTCCTCGAGGCGGACGTCCTGCAGCGGCGACCACGGCAGCGGCACCAGCAGCTTGGCGTCGACCTCGTGGCGCAGCTCGTCGAGGTGGCGCATCCACTCCTGCAGGTCGCCCTTCTGGACTCGCTGGGTCAGCCGCTCCCAGGCCGCTCCGTCGCGAACGGCGGTCATGGTGACCACCGTGTAGGCGGGTCCACTGCCATGCGCCTGGTTCGTGTACCACAGCAATCGCGCGTCGTTCCCGGCGGCGAGCATGGGCATCCAGCCTGTTCGAAATGCGGCCTCGAAGTCATCCTCGCTGCGGCCGCGGACCTTGTGCACCTCGTGCATGAACAGCACGCACAGACCTCCAGATTCGGGACGCCCGCCCGATGAGCGCCCTCAATCAACGGACCGTAGCCAACCAAATTTTCGGGGCGGCGCCGGGTATGCCTTTGCACGACCGCATGCGGGCGCCGACCTAGACAGCCGAGTTGAGAATCTGGTTTGCTCCACTAGGTAACGATGTTCCCCGGGCAGGAGTTCACGGATGGCCCGAGTCAATGTTCCGGATGGCCCCGGCGGCGAAGCCGCCATGATCTGGTCGCTACGACCCCAGCTCGGCTCCATGGTCGAGCGGATGATCAGGGGCGCGTACCAGCAGAGCATGCTGCCGGCCGAGGAGCGGGAGCTGGCCCGTATGCGCATCGCCCAGATCAACGACTGCGTCGCCTGCTCTGACTTCCGCGCCCAGTCGGTCCTGGACGCCGGCATCGCCCCCGAGCTGTACGACAATGTCGCCGCCTACGCCAGCTACCCGGGCTACACCCCGCGCCAGCGGCTGGCCATCGAGTACGCGGAACGCTTCGCCACCGACCACGCGTCGATGGGCGACGCGTTCTTCGCTCGGCTGCGCGAGTCGTTCTCCGACGAGGAGATCCTCGATCTCACGCTGTGCGTGGCGGTGTTCCTCGGCCTGGGCCGTTCGCTGACCGTCCTGGGTGTCGACCAGTCCTGCGCCATCGACCTCTGACCCCGTCGGGAAGGACCCAATGGACCTCGCCTCGGTCGATGAACTGCTGACCACCACACGCGCGGTGCGCAGGCGCCTCGACCTGAACCGGCCCGTCGGTCGCGACGTGATCCTCGAGTGCATCCGCCTCGCCATGCAGGCCCCTACCGCGAGCAACGCGCAGGACTGGCGATGGCTGGTGATCACCGACGCCGACAAGCGGGCCGCGATCGGCGACATCTACCGCAGCGTCGGCGCCGAGTACCTCGCGTACGCGGCCAAGGAGGCGTCCGATCCCCAGACCCAGCGGGTCTACGCCGGTGCGCTGGCCCTGACCGACACGCTGGCCCGGGTGCCCGTGCACGTCATCCCCTGCCTGGACACCCGCATCGACAACTCGAATCTGCTCACCGCCGCGTCGGCCTGGGCGTCGATCATCCCGGCCGGCTGGAGCTTTTTGCTGGCCCTGCGGTCCCGCGGGCTGGGATCGGTGTGGACGACGATGCACCTGGCCAAGGAGCAAGAGGTGGCCGAGTTGCTCGGCATCCCGCCCACGGCCACCCAGGCCGCGCTGTTCCCGGTCGCCTACACCGTCGGCACCGACTTCCGGCCGGCGTCGCGCCCGCCGGCGGAGACGATCACTTATTGGGATAACTGGGGAGCCAGCTGATGCAGTCCTACACCGTGCGATTTCACGTCGACGCGCCGCCGAAAAAGGTGTGGCGGGTGCTTCACCCGCCGGCGCCGCCCGACGCGCCGCGACCGCGGGTCCTCACCTGGCCCACCGGCAGCATGGAGATCCTCAACGAAGGCAACGAGGCCGGCGAGGGCTTGGTGCGCACCTGCATCTTCCCGGTGCCCAGGTATCTGCTGTCCGGCGGCAAGGGGCGGTCCTGGGAGAGCGTGACCGAGGCCGAGATCAACAAACTGTCGCGCTATGTGGCGGTCGGTGCGCCGCTGTGGTCGCGCGCCGAGGGCTATCACGAACTCGAGGAGCAGCCCGACGGCACCACCGTGCTGACCTTCCACGAGACCTACCACGCCTATAACCCGGTGCTGCGCTTCTTTCTGGAACGCCCCGTGCACGCGCGGATTTCTCGCGACAACCTCGAGGTGTACGAGCATGCGTTGGGCTACGCGGGGAAGGTGCGCCGCCTGACGTAATGCCCTGCGCGGGCTGGCGGGAGCTTGTCACATTGGCCACTGAAACGAGACACAGAACAAACCGTCCGTCCGCGTGGCAAACGGATCTCGTTCGACTGGAAGCCTTTTATCCGGCGGACCGAATGTTTGGTTAGACCGTTAGACGCTTGCCTAAAAAAGGGTGACGCGATTTGTGCGAAAACCGACTATTTCGGGAAACTGCGCCCTACCGTGGGCTCCGCCGTGAATTTCCGTTCTCATCGTGCGGCGGACGCCACGGGTTCTCCAGGCCCGAGGGAAGGGGTCAGGATATTGATCAATTCGAGAAAAGATATTCGCCTGGTACAAGTTCCGTCCGTGGCGCGTTACGCCGAGCGGCTTCGTTCGGCCGATCTGCGGGTGACCCGCCCGCGGATTGCGGTGCTCCATTCGGTGAACCTGAATCCGCACGCCGACACGGAAACGATCATTGGAGCCGTGCGTTCCTGTCTGCCGGACGTGTCGCGGCAGGCCGTGTACGACATCCTGCACGCGCTGACCGCCGTGCGGCTGTTGCGGCGGTTCCAACCGCCGGGCTCGGTCGCCCGCTACGAGACCCGCGTCGGCGACAACCACCACCACATGGTCTGCCGGACCTGCGGGGCGATCGCGGACGTCGACTGCGCCGTCGGCGCGGCACCCTGCTTGTCCGTTTCGGACACCAACGGCTTCGACCTGGACGGGGCCGAGGTCATCTACTGGGGCCGGTGCCCCAGCTGCGTGACGGCGGACGCCATGGCCAAGCAGGAGGGCGGCCCAGCCGATCCCGTTCCGGACGAACCGCCCCGCATGGGCCACTCCCACCCTCTGCTGATGGAGACCCACTCATTGCCGCTACCTACCCCGGCGCCGGTGGAATGGGTCGCAGTGGCGACGACCACGGCTAACATCCCGGTCAATACCCCGGTGAAACCGGTGGGCGTCGGGACTGGCGGCGTGGGCGCCAACAGCACGTCCGGCGCGCTCGGCGATGAACTGTCCTACTTCAGGGCCGGCCCGCCCGGGCCCGGTGCATCATCGATATGAAATAGGCCGTCGCCCAAGGCGGGTACGCTGTCGTTCCATGAGGTTAAAGGCGAGAGCGCCCGTCTCGGCGCGATTCGTTGCCGCCGGGCTGCTGCTTGCGGGCTGGGCGGCATCGGCGGGGGTCGCCGGCGCCGATCCGGAGCCGACACCGCCGCCGGCGCCGGGGCCGGGGCCGAAGACGACGATCGACCACGACGGCACCTACGCGGTGGGGAGCGACATCGCGCCGGGCATCTACAGCTCGGCCGGGCCCGTCGGCAACGGCACCTGCTACTGGAAGCGGACGAGCAACCCCGACGGCAACCTCGTCGACAACGCCATGAGCAAGAAGCCGCAGGTCGTGCAGATCGACCCGGGCGACAAGTCGTTCAAGACGACGGGTTGCCAGCCCTGGCAGCTGACCCCCGACGCCGCGGTGCCTCCCAGCGCACCGCCCGCCGGTGTGCAGGGCACTCTCGGCATCCTCAACGGGCTGCTCGGCGGCCAGAACGGCCAGCAACCCCCCCATTCCTGACGGAAGCTCGCGGCCATTGGCAAGTGATGCGGGTGACCCGCAGCGGATCGTCGTCGTCGGCGCCGGCGTCAGCGGCTTGACGTCGGCCATCTGCCTGGCCGAAGCGGGCTGGCCGGTGCGGGTGTGGGCGGCCGCGATGCCGCGACAGACCACCTCGGCGGTGGCCGGCGCGGTGTGGGCTCCCCCGCGACCCGCCGAACGCGCCGCGGCGACCCTGGGTTGGAGCGAGCACTCCCTGCGGGTGTTCCGCGAACTGGCCGACGATCCCCGCACCGGCGTTCGCATGGCACCGGCGCTGGCCGTCGGGGAATTCATCGGCGCCGAGGCGGCCTCGCCGGCGGCCAAGCTCATCCCGGACCTGCGGCCGGCCGACCCGGCCGACGTCCCGGCGGGCTTCGGCGCCGGCTTCCGCGCCACCATGCCGATGATCGACATGCCGCAATACCTCGACTACCTGACCCGGCGCCTGGCCGCGGCCGGCTGTGAAATCGAGGCGCGCCCGGTCGGGTCGTTGGCCGAGGCCGCCGACGCGGCGCCGATCGTCGTCAACTGCGCCGGGCTCGGCGCGAAAACGCTGACCGGCGACGACACCGTGCGGCCCCTGTTCGGCCAGCACGTCGTCCTGGCCAATCCCGGTCTGCGGCAACTGTTTATCGAGCTGAACGAGGCGCCCGAGTGGACCTGCTTCTTCCCGCACCCGCAGCGGGTGGTGTGCGGCGGCATCAGCATCGCCGACCGCTGGGACACCACCGCGGACCCTGACGTGACCGACCGCATCCTGCAACGGTGCCGCCGGATCGAGCCACGCCTCGGTGACGCCGAAGTGATCGAGACGATTACCGCGCTCCGTCCGCACCGGCCGTCGGTGCGAGTGGAAGTCGAACCGCTCGGGCGGGCTTCGGGAAAAGCGCTGTGCATCCACAACTACGGCCACGGCGGCAACGGCGTGACCCTGTCGTGGGGTTGCGCCCGCGACGTGGTGCGTCTGGTCGACGGAGTTGCGCGGTGAGCATCGACTACCGGCTGGACGACCACGTCGCCACCATCACGATCAACCGTCCCGAGACGCGAAACTCGTTGGATATGGCGCACTTTCGTGACTTGGCCCGCGCGTGGGCGGCGTTCCGCGACGACGAAGCGGCCTGGGTCGCGGTGGTCACCGGCGTCGGCCGGGACTTCTGCACGGGCGCCGACCTGAAGAAATTCATCCCCGAACTCACCGGTGACCTGCCCCGGCCCGACGGGTGGAACAAGGACGACGCCATCCACGCGGTCCTGCATCGGTTCCCGGTGTACAAGCCGATCGTCGCGGCCGTGAACGGGACGTGCGTCGCGGGTGGGTTCGAGATGCTGACCTCCACCGACATTCGCGTCGCCGTCCCCGAGGCGCGCTTCGCGGTGATGGAGCCCAAGCGCGGTCTGTTCGCCGGGGGCGGGACCACCGTTCGGCTGCCGCGGCAGATGCCCTACCCGCTGGCGATGGAGCTGCTGCTGACGGCCGACATGGTGGACGCGGAGCGCGCCCTGGAAATGGGACTGCTCAACCGGGTGGTCCGGGCGGACCAACTGATGGACACCGCCTACGACTTCGCCGAGCGCATCGCTGCCAACGCGCCGCTGGCGGTCTTCGCGACGAAGCAATCGGCCGTCGAAGGCTTGGCGCTCGACCTCCATTCGGCTTACGACAACGAAACACGGCACAGCGACCGGGTTTTCGAGACCGAGGACGCCAAGGAAGGGCCGCGCGCGTTCGCCGAGAAGCGGCCGCCGCGCTGGCGGGCCCGCTGAACCTCAGGCGCGCGTGACGTCGCGAATCACCAGGGACAGCACCCAGCTCACGATCGACAGCAGGATGGCGGCCCAGATCGCCGTCCACCAGAAATGGTCTATCTGCAGCCCCCAGTGGGTGGTGTGCGCGGTAATCCACGCGGTGATCCACAACATCAACGCGTTGATCACGATATGGAAGAGCCCGAGGGTCAGGATGTACAGCGGGATCGACAGGAGCTGAACGACGGGCTTGATGAACGCGTTGACCAGACCGAAGATCACCGCGACGACGAAGATGATGCCGACCGTCTGCAAAGTGGTGCTGCCGCCGACGAATCTCATTCCGTGCATGAACAGGGTGACGATCCACATTGCGATACCGGTCAGCGCGGCGCGAAGCAGGAATGGTCCCATGCGGGAGATCCTGCCACCCCGGGGGCGGTTTAGTTCAGGTTGTAGAACCGCTGCGCGTTGAGCCCGCCGATCTTTTCGCGCGCCTCCTCGCTGATGTCGGCGCGGGTGCGCAGGTGCTTGGTGCTCTCCGGCCATTCGCCGTCCCAGTGCGGGTAGTCGCTGGCGAACATGATGAAGTCGGCGCCGAGCACGTCGATCACGCCGGGCAGGATCGGTTCCTCCGGCTCGCAGGTCACGAAGATGTTGCCGGCGGCCAGGTACTCGTGCGGATCGCGGCGCCAGCCGCGCTCGACCCAATCCCCCCGCTTCTCGTAATGCTCATGCAGGCGATCGATGAAGAACGGGACCCACCCCGCGCCCGCCTCGAGGAAGGCGACCCGCAACTGCGGATGCCGCTCGAAGACGCCGCCGGAGACCATCGCGGTCATCGCCGTCATCTGGTCGAAGGGAAAGCTGATGCAGTGCACCTGAATGTAATTGGTGAAGCGGTCCACACCGATCTTCGGCAGGTGAATGCCCGGAGCGCCGTGAACGCCGAGCGGCATCTGAAGCTCGACGGCGGCGGCATAGAACGGATCGAGGTCGGGGTGGTCGAGGTTGCGGGTCTTGAGCGCCGGCGGCACGAGCGTCGCCACCAGCCCGAGCTCCTTGGCTTCGGTCATGACGTCGATGGCGGCCTGGCCGTGTTCGATCGGGGTGACGGCGACGCCGAGCAACCGGCCTTTCGAGGACGCGCAGTAATCTGCGATCCACTGGTTGTAGAGCCGCGAGAATCCCGCGGCGAATTCCGGATCCTCGAGGCTGGGCGCGCACAGCCCCATGCTCGGATACAGCACCATCGTGTCGATGTGATCGCGATCGGCGTCGCCCAGCACGCCCTCGGGTGTGCGGCAATTGATGTCGGGTGCCTTGCTGATCCCGTGTTCGGGCGGGCAACCCGCGCCCGGGCCCTCGTCCTCCGGGTAATTGCGGCCCTCGAACACCAACCGCAGCCGCCCGTCCGTGCTGGGCCTGACGTGGTCGGGCCAGCGTTTGATCGCTTCGATCGCCAGCGAGGAGTTCTCGGCGACGTGTCCATCGGCGTCGATGATTCGCATGTATCCGGAACTTACTCTCGCGCATCGCCGCCCGGTACTGCAACGATGCTCAGGTGACCACACAACCTTCTCGACAGAAGTTGACGGCCGATCAGCGGAATTCGTTCGTCGCGGCGCTGCTGGGCTGGACGATGGACGCCTTCGACTACTTCATCGTCGTGCTCGTCTACGCAGACATCGCCAAGACGTTCCACATCAGCAAGGCGGAGGTCGCGTTCGTCACGACGGCGACCCTGATCATGCGCCCGGTCGGCGCGCTGCTGTTCGGGCTGTGGGCGGACCGCGTCGGGCGGCGGCTCCCGCTGATGGTCGACGTGATGTTCTACTCGGTGGTCGGGTTCCTGTGCGCGTTCGCGCCCAATTTCACCGTCCTGGTGATCCTGCGACTGCTGTACGGCATCGGCATGGGCGGCGAGTGGGGGCTGGGGGCCGCGCTGGCCATGGAGAAGGTTCCGGTGGAGCGGCGCGGGTTCTTTTCCGGGCTACTGCAGGAGGGCTACGCGTTCGGCTATCTGCTGGCTAGCGTCGCGTCGCTGCTGGTGATGAACTGGCTCGGGCTGTCATGGCGCTGGCTGTTCGCCTTGAGCATCATCCCGGCACTGATCAGCCTCATCATCCGATACCGGGTGGAGGAGTCCGAGGTCTGGGAGGCCGCGCAGGACCGGATGCGCCTCACCAGCACCAGGATCCGCGACGTGCTGCGCAGTGGGGCGATCATCCGCCGGTTCTTCTACCTGGTGCTGCTGATGACCGCCTTCAACTGGATGAGCCACGGCACCCAGGACGTCTACCCCACCTTCCTGGGTGCCACGGGCAATCATGGTGCGGGCCTGTCCAGCGTGACCGTCAAGTGGATCGTCATCGCCTACAACGTCGGCGCCATCATCGGCGGCCTGTTCTTCGGCACCATGTCGCAGCGGTTCGGCCGCCGCTACACGATCATCTTCTGCGCGTTGTTGGGCCTGCCGATCGTGCCGCTGTTCGCCTACTCGCACACCGCGGCGATGCTCTGCCTCGGCTCGTTTCTGATGCAGCTCTGCGTGCAGGGCGCGTGGGGCGTCATTCCCGCTCATCTCACCGAGATGTCCCCGGACGCCATCCGCGGCCTGTACCCCGGCGTGACCTACCAGCTGGGGAACCTGCTGGCCGCGTTCAACCTGCCCATTCAGGAACGCCTGGCCGAGTCGCACGGCTATCCTTTCGCGCTGGCCGCGACGATCGTGCCGGTGCTGATCGCCGTGGCCTTCCTCACGCTAATCGGCAAGGACGCCACGGGGATTCGCTTCGGCACCGCCGAAACCGCCTTCATCCCATCCGAAATGACGTGAGCCTATTCGGCGCCGCCGAGCAGGCGTAGCAGCAGGTGCATCGCCACCGTCGTCGACCGCTCGCGCACGTCGGAGCGGTTGCCGGGCAGCCGCAGCGTCCTCGTATCGGTGCGGCCATCCGCGAGCATCACGGTGAAACAGACTGTGCCGACAGGCTTTTCCGGTGTTCCCCCGCCCGGGCCGGCGATCCCGGTGATCGCGACGGCGGTGTCGGCACCGAAGCGCTTGAGCGCGCCCTGTGCCATCGCCTCGGCCACCGGTTCGGACACCGCGCCGTGCTTCTCGATCAGGTCGGGGTCGACGCCGAGCAGGTTCGCCTTCGCGTCGTTGGAGTACGACACCACGCCTCCCGCTACGTAGTCGGAGGAACCGGCCCGATCGGTCAGCCGCGCCGCCAAGAGTCCCGCGGTGCAGGACTCCGCCGTCGCTATCCAACGGCCTTGCAGCAACCGCGCCACCAGGTCGTCCACCCGTGAGCCGTCTTCGGAGTAGATCTGCCGCCCGTGCCGCTCGCGCAGCGTCTCGGTGAGGCGCGCATAGACGTCCGCGGCGTCCGGCTCGTAGCGCGTGACCATCTCGATCTCGCCGCGGCGCAAGCAGGTGGTGATCTCCAGGCGGTCAAAACCCGGCACGGATTTCTCGGCGTCGCGCAGTGTTTCGGCCAGCCCCGACTCGGGCAGCCCGAACATCCGGATCGTCTCCTGCCGGTAGGTCGTTCGGCCGGCGATCGCCTCCTGCGCGGCGGGCGTCTCAATCGCCGTGTGCCACATGGGCTGAAGCTCGCGCGGTGGTCCCGGAAGCACAATGACCGCGGGCTTGCCGGGCACCACCACACCCGGCGCCGTGCCAACCGGGTCCAGCACCTGTGCACCTTCGGGGACCATCGCCTGTTTGCGGTTGGCGGCCCGGATGGAGTCGAAAGTGCCGGGGTCAAGAGCGGATTGGAATGCCGGATTGCGGCCCATCAGTTTCTTGAGGATCTCGGCGATCTTGTCCTCGACCTCGGCGTCGAGGACCAGCTCGCGGCCACAGAAGCGCGCCACCACCTCGACGGTCATGTCGTCGGCCGTCGGGCCGAGCCCGCCGCTGGTGACGATCAGGTCCACGCCCTGGTCGGCCATGAAACGCAGCTGAGCCTCGATGTCGGCCGGCCGGTCGCCGCAGATTGTGATGTGCGCCAGCTCGACGCCCAGTTCGAGCAGGCGGTCGGCGATCCAGGGGCCGTTCGCGTCTTGGACGCGCCCGGTGAGGACTTCGGTTCCGGTGACGACGATCCCTGCGCGTGCGCTCACCGGCATGAGCCTACTGGCGTGTCTTCGGCCGGTTGACTGAACTAGCCTGAGGCCGTGGCCGGGACGTCTGCGGCACCGCGGATTCGCTACGCCAAATGCGGTGATATCGACATCGCCTACCAGGTCTTCGGGGAAGGCCCGGTGGATCTGGTCTTGCTCGCCGGACCATCGATACCGATCGACTCCATCGACGCCGAGCCCTCGCTGTACCGCTTCTACCGGCGTCTGGCGTCGTTCAGCCGCGTGATCCGCTTCGATTTTCGCGGAATGGGTCTGTCGTCGCGGGTGCCGTCGCTGGAGATGATCGGTCCCAGGTTCTGGGCCGAGGACGCGATCGCGGTGATGGATGCCGTCGGCTGCGGGCAGGCGGCCGTCCTCGCGACGAGCTACAACGCGATGAGCGGGCTGGTGCTTGCCGCCGACTACCCCGGCCGCGTGCGCAGCCTGGTGATCGTCAACGGCACGGCGCGTGTCTCGTGGGCACCCGACTACCCGATCGGTTCGAGGCCGAGCGCAACCGACCCCTACACGACGGTCGCAATGGAGACGGATGCGGTTGAGCAAGGCTTCGACGTGCTCGCGTCCGTCGCGCCGAGCGTCGCCCGCGATGACGCGTTTCGGACATGGTGGGACGTCGCCGGCAACCGCGCCGCGTCGCCGAGCATGGCGCGCGCCGTCAGCAAAGTCGTCACCGAGAGCGACGTACGCGACACACTCCCCCGCATCGGCGCGAAAACGCTTATCCTGCATCGGGATCGCGTCCAATTCATCTCGGCGGACAATGGTCGTTACCTTGCGCAGCACATCGCCGGCTCACGCTATGTCGCACTGCCGGGCGAAGATTCGCTGTACTGGGTCGGTGACGCCGGGCCGATGCTCGGGGAAATCGAGGAGTTCATCACCGGTGTTCGCGGCGGCTCCGACAGCGAGCGCGTGCTCACCACGATCGTGTTCACCGACATCGTCGGCGGTACCCAGCGCGCCGCCGAACTCGGCGACCAACGATGGCGAGACCTGCTCGACCGGCACGACACCATGGTCCGCCGGGAAATCAGGCGGTTCGGTGGGACCGAAAGAAACAGGGCCGGCGACGGATTCCTCGCGACGTTTGTGAGTCCCAGTGCCGCAATATCTTTTGCCGACGCCATCGTCGATGCGGTGCGTGTGCTCGGCGTCGAGCTGCGGGTCGGCATTCACGCGGGTGAGATCGAGGTTCGTGGCAACGACATCGCCGGATTGTCGGTGCACATCGGTGCGCGCGTTTCGGCGCTGGCCGGACCGAGCGAGGTGCTGGTGTCCTCGACGTTGCGCGACATCGTCGCCGGTTCTGGGCGCGCCTTCGCAGCGCGCGGTGAGTATGAGCTCAAAGGCGTGCCGGACGTGTGGCGGCTCTACGCGTTGGTCCGCGAGAAGGCGACCACCAGGCGCTAGTCGCCAGGTGCGCCGGGCTGGCCGGGTTGGCCGGGCTGCCCCGGTTGCCCGGGCTGGCCAGGTTGCCCCGGTTGCCCGGGCTGGCCACCGGGTCCGGGTGCGCCACCGGCGCCGCCCTCGCCGGGGGCCCCGCCAGCGCCGCCATCGCCCCCCCGGCCCCGCCGACCTGATCGGCCATGACTGCCTCCTGTGGGCCCCGACTTTCGCGCCCGTCGCGTCAACCTATCCCAAAACAGCGCGACAATGAGCCGATGATCGAGTTAGAGGTAGTGCAGGCCGACGTGACCAAGCTCGAGGTCGACGCGATCACCAACGCGGCCAACACCCAACTGCGGCACGGCGGCGGTGTCGCCGCGGCCATCTCCCGCGCGGGTGGGCCGGCGGTGCAGCGGGAGTCGACCGAGAAGGCGCCGATCGGGCTCGGCGAAGCGGTCGAAACCACCGCGGGCGACATGCCGGCGCGCTACGTGATCCACGCGGCGACGATGGAACTCGGCGGCCCGACCTCCGCCGACATCATCACCCGCGCCACCGATTCCACGCTGCGCAAGGCCGACGAACTCGGCTGCCGATCCCTGGCCCTGGTGGCCTTCGGCACCGGCGTCGGCGGCTTCCCGCTCGAGGACGCGGCGCGGCTGATGGTCGACGCCGTCCGCAAGCACCGGGCGAGCTCGCTGCAGAAGGTGATCTTCGCCGTCCACGGCGACGCGGCCGAGCGGGCGTTTCGGGACGCGGTGCAGGCTTAGTCGTCGGCCAGATAGCGCTCGACGGTGGCCACCTTCTGCGTCATCGCGTCGTGGGCGCCGGCCCGCCAGTCCGCCTTGATCACCGTGCTGACCCGGGGCGCGCGGGCCGCAACCGCCTCGACGGCGCGCTGCACGACGGCCATCACTTCCCCCCAGCTGTCGCCCTCGATCACGGTGAACATGGAGTCGGTCTTGTTGGGCAGGCCGGACTCGCGAACCACGCGAACCGCGTCGGCAACGATCTCGCCGACGCCCTCCCCGACGCCCAGCGGGGTGACCGAAAACGCGACGAGCACGGACACGTGACGAGCCTACTCGGCCTTTTCGGGGCCGGCCTGGCAGCATCGAGGGCCATGCGGGTTCTCGTGCAACGGGTGTCGTCGGCGTCGGTGTCGGTCGACGGCCGAGTCGTGGGAGCCGTCCGGCCGGACGGTCAGGGACTGCTGGCGTTCGTCGGTGTCACGCACAACGACGGTCCCGACAAGGCGCGGCGGCTCGCCGAAAAGCTCTGGTATCTGCGCATTCTCGCCGACGAACGGTCCGCGGCCGATGTCAATGCGCCGATCTTGGTGGTCAGCCAGTTCACCCTGTACGCCGACACCGCGAAGGGCCGGCGCCCGTCGTGGAACGCGGCCGCGCCCGCCGAGGTCGCCGAACCGCTGGTGACGGCGTTCGCGAAGGCGTTGCAAGCGCTGGGCGCCGAGGTGCAGACCGGTGTGTTCGGCGCGCACATGCACGTCGAATTGGTGAACGACGGCCCGGTTACCGTGATGTTGGAACTTTAATGAGGCCCCGCCGGGAGGGATGACTGAACTATGAGCACGACGCCTGAGTTTGGGTCGCTTCGTTCCGACGACGACCAGTGGGACATCGTCAGCGGCGTGGGCTACACCGCGCTGCTGGTGGCGGGATGGCGCGCGCTGCACGCCGTGAGCCGCCAGCCGCTGGTCCGAGACGACTACGCGAAGGCATTCATCGCCGCCTCGCAGGACCCGTATCTGGCGGGCGTGCTCGCCAATCCGGGAACCTCCGAGGACGAGACGGCCTTTCCCCGCCTCTACGGCGTGCAAACCCGGTTCTTCGACGACTTCTTCACCTCCGCGGGAGACGCGGGCATCCGGCAAGCGGTGATCGTGGCCGCCGGATTGGATTCGCGCGCGTATCGCCTCGAATGGCCAGATGGCACAACGGTTTTCGAGGTCGATCTGCCGAAGGTCCTGGAATTCAAGGCCCGCGTCCTCGGCGAGCAGGGTGCCATGCCCAAGGCCCGCAGGATCGAGGTCGGCGCCGACCTGCGCACCGACTGGTCGCGCCGACTGGAGGAGGCCGGCTTCGACACGGAGACGCCCAGCGCCTGGTCGGTGGAGGGAGTGCTGCCCTACCTCACCGACGAGGCCCAGAACGCGCTCTTCACCCGCATCAGCGGGCTCAGCGCGCCCGGCAGCCGAATCGCCATCGGCGCCTTGGGATCGCGGCTGGACCGCCAGCAGCTCGCCGCCCTGGAGGCCGACCATCCCGGGGTCAACATGTCCGGCGACGTCGACTTCTCCGCCCTCACCTACGAACCCAAGTCTGACCCGTCGGACTGGCTGGTCGCGCACGGCTGGGCCGTCGAACCGGTCCGCAACACGCTGGACCTGCAGGCCGGCTACGGACTGACCCCGCCGGAGGTCGACGTCAAGATCGACGCTTTCATGCACTCGCAATACATCACGGCGACGCGCTCCGCGTGAGCCGCGATCAAGGCGTCAGCAGGACCTTCACCTCGTCGCCCGACCGCGCCTCGGCCGTCGCGTAGCCTTTGGCCGCCTCGTCCAACGGCAGTGTGGTGGTGAAGATTCCGTCGACGTCGAGCCGGCCGGACCGCAGCAGCGGGATCAGCTCCGGCCAGGTCCGCTGGACCGGCGCCGTGGTCATCCGAAGCGTGATGCTGCGAATCAGGCAGCCCAGCGCGTTGAGCGGAAACGGATTCATATCGTGCACGCCCACCACCGAGACGGTGCCTCCCGCCCGTACCGCATTGAGCGCGTCGGTCAGGGACGCGTCCGTGGCGACGGCGTCGATCACCGCGTCGGCGCCGCGACCGCCCGTCGCCGCCAGGATCGCTTCCACCGCCGGCGCTTTGATCGGCGTGGCCCCCCACCGAGCGGCGCGATCGAGCCGGCCGTCGACCTGGTCGACGGCGAATACCGTTGCCGCGCCTTGGAAAAGCGCGCTGCGCAGCGAGCACAACCCCACCGCGCCCAGGCCGATCACGGCCACGGTGCCGCCGAACGGGATGTCGGCGCGCTGCGCGGCGGCCCAGCCGGTGGCGAGGTTGTCGGTCAAAAGCAGGGCCTGCTCGGTGCTGATGCCCTCGGGCGTCCGCAGCAGCTGAAAATCGGCGGCGGGCACGGCGAGTAGATCGGCTTGCGCACCGCCGAGCAGACCGCCGCCGAAGATCTGAAACCCGGAGTGGCACATGACCGGATCGCGTGTGGCGCACCCGGGGCAGCGCCCGCAGCCGGTCACCGAGGAGACCATGACCTGGTCGCCGGCCTTGACCGTGCGCACCTCCGGTCCGACCTCCACGACGGTGCCGACGGCCTCGTGTCCGAGCGCAATCGGATCGGGCATCGGGAAATCGGCCTCGTAGAAGTGCAGATCGGATCCGCAGATGCCGGCGGCGGTGACCTCGACGATGGCGCCGTCTGGGCCCGGGAGCGCGGGATCGGGGCGGGTCTCCACCCGGATGTTGCGGGGACCGTCGATGACTACCGTGCGCATGGTTGTGTGCTCACTTTCCCTGTCGCACTCACTCTTTTTCTCGCACAAGAAATTGTGACCAATCGGGCTCGCGCACCGCGGCCCAGTACTCGTTGAGTCGCCACGGGCTCACGGTGTGGATCTCGCCGTCGGCGTTCTTGAAGTACGAGTGTTTGACCGCCGGGTGCGACCAGACCATCTTCTTGATCTGCGTCTGTGTCCGTTCGTGCCATGCGGTGGCGGCTTCGGGCTTCGGCTCGATCGAGTGCAGCTTCTGCTCGGCCAGCCGCCTGAGGCACTGGTCGACGTAGCGCATCTGCAGCTCCGACTGGAAGATCAGGCTGCCCCCGTGGGCGAGATGGGTTCCGGGTCCGTAGACGATGAAGAAGTTCGGGAATCCCGGCACCGTGATGCCCAGGTAGGCATACGGGCGGCTCCCCCACATTTCGTGCAGTTCAATCCCGTTGCGCCCCCGCACCTTCAGCGGCCACAGCACATCGGTGTGCCGGAATCCGGTGGCGTAGACGATCACGTCCGCGTCGTACGCCGCGCCGTCCTCGGTGACGACGCCGTGCGCCGTGATCTGCCGGATCGGTGTGCGCACCAACTCGACGTTGTCCCGTTGCAGCGTCCGCAGCCAGCTGCCGTTGTCCTGCAGGGTCCGCTTGCCCGTGGCGGGGTAGTCGGGCAGCACCTTGTCCAGCAGCTCGTGACTATCGCCGACCTGGCTGGTGATCCACTGCGAGAACATCATTCGCGCGGCCGCGTTGATGTCGCTGACGGCGTAGTCCTGATCGGCGTAGTTCGGATCGCCCTCCGCGGCGTCCAGGCCCTTGTCGGCGCCGGGCCACAGCACGAGAAACCGATACCACCGTCCGTAGAACGGCAGGTGGCGCATCGCCCAGCGCACGCCGTCGCCGACCTCGTCGTGATACATGGTGTTCGGGAACATCCATTGCGCCGTCCGCTGGAACACCGTCAGGTTCTCGACTTGGTCGGCGATCGCGGGCGCGATTTGAAATCCGCTGGCGCCGGCCCCGATCAGCGCGACGCGCTTGCCCGTCAGGTCGACCGAGTGGTCCCAGGCGGCGGAGTGAAACGACGGTCCCTCGAAGGTGTCGGCCCCCTCGAACTCGGGAAGATGGGGCCGGTTCAGCTGGCCGACGGCGGTGATGACGGCCCTCGCGGTGAGCGTGCTCGTGTCACCGTCGGCGCCGCGCACTGTGACGCTCCAGACGCCGTCGCCGTCGTCCCACTCGGCCGCGAGGACCTCGGTGTTCCACCGGATGTGCTCGGCCAGGTCGTGCTTGTTCATCACCGCGGTGAAATAGTCCTGCAGCTCGTGCTGCTCGGCGAAGAAGTGAGTCCAGTCGTTGTTGGGTTCGAAGCTGTAGCAATAGAAATGGTTTGCCACGTCGACGCGGGCGCCGGGATAGCTGTTCTCCCACCATGTTCCGCCCGGGCCGGCGTTCTTTTCTACGATGGTGAACGGGATGTTGGCCTGTTTCAGGCGGATTCCGGCCAGAATGCCGGACTCGCCGCACCCGACCACCACGACGGGGAGCTCGGCGGCGGATTCGGCGGGCAGGGCGGCGGGACGGCGGGGGTCGACGCCCTCGAGGTCCATCTCCTCCAGGATCAGCGGCAGGTACTCGTCGTTCACGTGTTCACAGGCGGCCCAGTCCATCATCTCCCGAATGAGCTCGAGGCTCAGCGGCTCGGGCTCCGGGCAACCGCGGTCCCGGTAGTCGGTGATCACCGGCAGCGCCGCCGCGCGGGCCCGGGCCTTGTCCTCCTCCGACATGAACCCCTGGACCTCGTTGAGGAAGATCCCCATGGGCTTGAAGTCGCGGATGAAACGAGGATCGCCGGTGATGTGGACGAGCGACAGCAGCAGCGTCGGGATGCTGACATCCTCGAGCGCGGCCGCGATTTCGGCCGTCGAGGTGGCGAACGGACGGCCGGCGTAACGGCTGCGCATCAAGCCGATTCCTTCCGATAGACGGGGCGCCACCAATTACGCTACGCACAGTTTCGTAATTGGCAGCACCACGCTACCGTGTGACGCCGAAGACGATCAAGAGCCGCTACGGGTCGTGGTCGGTGTCGCGGAGCATCCGTTCGGGGTGGTGGAAGGAGTTGGTTCGGGGTTGTCCGTGGTCGAGGTGGGGCGGGGGGATCCATTCGGTCTCGCCGTGGGTGTTGGTGCGGGTGGTCCAGCCTTGTTCGGCGAGCCGGTTGTCCGGCCCGCAGGCCAGGGTGAGGTCGTCGATGTCGGTGCGCCAGGTGGTGGCCCAGCCTTGGATGTGGTGGACCTGGCTGTGATAGGCCGGGGCGTCGCAGCCGGGTTTGGTGCAGCCGCGATCGCGGGCGTAGAGCATGATGCGTTGCGCGGGTGAGGCCAGCCGCTTGGTGTGGTAGAGCGCCAACGGCTTGGTGTCATCGAAGATGGCGAGGTAATGGTGGGCGTGGCCAGCCCAGCGGATCACATCCGACATGGGCACCAGGGTGCCGCCGCCGGTGAGGGCCTTGCCGGTGGCGGCCTCCAGCTCCTTGAGCGTCGTCGTTGCCACGATCGACACCGGTAGCCCGTTGTGGCTGCCCAGCTTGCCGGAGGAGAACAGGGCCCGCAGCGCGGCGAGGAAGGCGTCGTGGTTGCGCTGGGCCGTCGAGCGGGTGTCGCGGCGCACCGCGTCCTCATCGGGGGTGTCGTCAATGACAGGCGTGTCGTCGTCGGGGTTGGCCGCGCCGGGGGCGGCCAGCTTGGCCAGCAGGGCCTCGATGGCGGCGCGTAGTTCCGGGGTGATCAGGCCGCTGAGCCGTGACATGCCGTCGAAGTCCTGCTCGCCGAG
>NZ_LZKR01000005.1 GCF_001672915.1 Mycobacterium sp. 1245805.9
GAGATCGTCGAGATCTGCACCTCCTCGGCCTTGGCGGCCCGCGCGGCGGTGAACGCCCCCTGGGGCGCGTTGGGGTCCAGCGGCACGTTTTCGGCGCCGTCGGATTCCAGGACGATCCGCGCCGGTGGCGGCCCTTCGCCGCCGCCCAGCACCGAGCCGACCGTGGCGATGGCCTGCAGCGCCGTGAAGATGCCCTCCCCCGTCGCGGTTTTCGGCGCCGGCTTCAATCCATCGATCGCCGCCTTCACCGCGGCGCGGTTCGTCGTCGGCGACACCAGCAGCGAGGCGTTGGCGGCGAAGCCGACCAGTCCCAGGTTGATGCCCGGCGTCAGCTGACTGGCGAACTGGCTGGCCGCCTGCTCGGCCGCCTTGAGCCGGTTGGGTTCGACGTCGGTCGCGCGCATCGAGTTCGACATGTCGATGATCAGCACGACGCAGGCGCGGTTGCGCGGGATGCGCATGTCGTGCGTGGGGGTCGCCAGGGCGACGGTCAACAGGAACAGCGACAGCAGCGCAACCGCGATCGGCACGTGCCGCCACCACGACTGCGGCACCTGCGCCTCGGTGAAGCGGCGCAGCCGCTGCCGGCGCCGGGCCTGC
>NZ_LZKR01000006.1 GCF_001672915.1 Mycobacterium sp. 1245805.9
GGGGAGGCCCGCCGCGGCGCCACTGGCGGGTCCGGCGGAACCGGCGGGACAGGCGGCGCAGGCGGGGGCTCGGCATACCCAAACGTGGCCAATGGTGGGGACGGCGGCACTGGCGGCCAAGGCGGCGCAGGCGGCTCCGGCGCCGATAATGCCGCTGGCGGTAGCGGCGGCACCGGTGGTGCCGGCGGCACAGGCGGAGCCGGCAGCCAGGCTTCGCCGGGTGCCGCGGGCAGTGGCGGCGCAGGCGGCGCCGGCGGTCAAGGCGGCACCGACACCCTGGGAACCGGCGGCGCCCAAGGCGGCCAAGGCGGCGACGGCGGCACCGGTTTCTATGGCGGCACGGGCGGCACCGGCGGCACCGGCGGTTCGAGCGCAACGGCCACCGGCGGCACCGGCGGCACCGGTGGCACGGGCGGCACGGGTACCGCCGCTGACGGCGGCGGTGGTGGGACCGGTGGTGCCGGCGGCACCGGCTCCCTCGGTGGTAGCGGCAGCCCCGGCAGCCCGGGCATGGATCCGACTGGGTCGAGCGGCGGTTCTGGCGGCGCTGGCGGCCAAGGCTCCCCGTAGCGGTAGCGCTGGCACCGAGGGAGGTCGGTCACCCGCCGCGCTCAGCTCCGCCGAGCTCGTGATCACCACTAGACTCTTGACACGATGACCCTCCCCGACAGCCCGCCCGAGGCTGCCTCTCCCACGTTCGCCGACCTGCAGATTCACCCTGCGGTCCTCAAGGCGACCGCCGACGTCGGCTACGAGTCGCCGACGGCCATCCAGGCGGCGACGATCCCGCCGCTGCTGGCCGGATCCGACGTCGTCGGGCTGGCGCAGACCGGCACCGGCAAGACCGCGGCGTTCGCGATCCCGATCCTGTCCAAGATCGACGCCAAGAGCACCGCGACGCAGGCGCTGGTGCTGGCGCCCACCCGGGAGCTGGCGCTGCAGGTCGCCGAGGCGTTCAGCCGCTACGGCGCGCACCTGCCCAAGATCCACGTGCTGCCGATCTACGGCGGCTCGTCCTACGGCGTGCAGCTGGCCGGGCTGCGTCGCGGCGCGCAGGTGGTGGTCGGCACGCCCGGCCGCGTCATCGACCACCTGGAGCGCGGCACGCTGGACCTGTCCCACCTCGACTACCTGGTGCTCGACGAGGCCGACGAGATGCTCACCATGGGTTTCGCGGAGGACGTCGAACGCATCCTGTCCGAAACACCGGAATACAAGCAGGTCGCGCTGTTCTCGGCGACCATGCCGCCCGCGATCCGCAAGCTCACCACCAAATACCTCCACGACCCGGTGGAAATCACCACCAAGTCGAAAACCGCGACCGCGCAGAACATTTCGCAGCGCTACATCCAGGTCGCCGGCCCCCGCAAGATGGACGCGCTCACCCGCCTGCTCGAGGTCGAGCCGTTCGAGGCGATGATCGTCTTCGTCCGCACCAAGCAGGCCACCGAGGAGGTCGCCGAAAAACTAAGGGCCCGAGGGTTTTCCGCCGCCGCCATCAACGGCGACATCCCGCAGGCGCAGCGGGAGCGGACCATCGCCGCGCTGAAGAACAGCAGCCTCGACATCCTGGTCGCCACCGACGTCGCGGCCAGAGGCCTTGACGTCGACCGCATCTCGCACGTGCTGAACTACGACATCCCGCACGACACCGAGTCCTACGTGCACCGCATCGGGCGCACCGGTAGGGCCGGGCGCAGCGGCACCGCGGTGCTGTTCGTCTCCCCGCGGGAACGCCACCTGCTCAAGGCGATCGAAAAGGCCACCCGCCAGACGCTCACCGAGGCCGAGCTGCCCACCGTCGAGGACGTCAACGCCCAGCGCGTGGCGAAATTCGCCGACTCCATCACCGACGCGCTCGCCGCGCCGGGAATCGACCTGTTCCGCAAGCTGATTCAGGACTACGAGCGCGAGCACGACGTCCCGATGGCCGACATCGCCGCGGCGCTGGCGGTGCAGTCCCGCGACGGCGAGGCGTTCCTGATGGCACCCGAGCCGCCGCCGGAACGGCGCGAACGCCGGGAACGTCCCGAAAAATCACACGAAAGACCCAGGCAGCCACGGAACTTCGCCACCTACCGGATCTCGGTGGGCAAGCGGCACAAGATCGGCCCGGGCGCGATCGTCGGCGCCATCGCCAACGAGGGCGGCCTGCACCGCAGCGACTTCGGCCACATCGCCATCGGCCCGGACTTCTCGCTCGTCGAGCTGCCGGCCAAGCTGCCCAAGGCGACGCTGAAGAAGCTGGAGCAGACCCGCATCTCGGGCGTGCTGATCGACCTGCGGCCGGACCGGTCGCCAGGCAAGACGAAATCACGCCGGTGACCCTTTCCGAGGAACGCGACGCCCAGGGCGGGCTCGAACAGACCGCCCATGTCGACCGCGTCGCGTCGCTGACCGGCATCCGCGCCGTCGCCGCGCTGACGGTCGTCGGCACCCACGCCGCCTACACCACCGGCAAGTACACGCACGGCTATTGGGGACTGGTCGGTTCCCGGCTGGAGATCGGCGTGCCGATCTTCTTCGTGCTGTCCGGCTTCCTGCTGTTTCGCCCGTGGGTGAAGTCGGCCGCCACCGGCGGGCCACCGCCGTCGCTGAGTCGCTATGCGCGGCACCGGGTTCGGCGCATCATGCCCGCCTACGTCATCACCGTGCTGATCGCCTACGTGCTCTACCACTTCCGCGAGGCCGGCCCGAACCCCGGGCACACGTGGCTGGGGCTGGTGCGCAACCTGACGCTGACGCAGATCTACTGCAACGGCTACCTGGGCAAGTACTTACACCAGGGCCTTACCCAGATGTGGAGCCTGGCGGTGGAGGCCTCGTTCTACCTCGTGCTGCCCCTGCTGGCCTACCTGCTGCTGGTGCTGATCGCCCGGCGGCGCTGGCAGCCGAGCCTGATGCTGGCCGCCCTGGCGGCGATGGCGCTGATCAGCCCGGGCTGGTTGGTCCTGGTGCACACCGACCACTGGTTCCCCGACGGCGCCCGGCTCTGGCTGCCGACCTACCTGGCCTGGTTCCTGGCCGGCATGGCGCTGGCGGTGCTGCAGGCGATGAAGGTGCGCTGCTACGCGTTCATGGCCATCCCGCTGGCGGTCATCTGTTACTTCATCGCATCCACGCCGATCGCCGGCGCGCCCACGACGTCGCCGGCGACGCTGAGCCAGGCCGTCTGCAAGACCGTGTTCTACGCCGTCATCGCCGCGCTCGCGGTGGCGCCGCTGGCCTTGGGCGATCAGGGTGCGTATTCGCGGCTGCTGGCAGCCCGGCCGATGGTGTGGCTCGGCGAGATCTCCTACGAGATCTTCCTGATCCACCTCATCACGATGGAATTCGCGATGGTCTACATCGTCCGCGCGCACGTGTACACCGGCTCGATGCTGTATCTGTTCGTCGCGACGCTGGCGGTGACGATTCCGCTGGCGTGGCTGTTGCACCGCTTCACCCGGGTCAAGGACGGCTAGGTGGCCGACGACGGGGACGGCGGGACGGCTCGTCACCCCCGCCTGACCCTGCTCGCGGTCTGTCTGGCGGTGTTCATGCTGCTCCTCGACATGACCATCGTCTCGGCCGCGCTGGCCAACATCCAGGCATCCCTGGACGCCGACCTCAGCGGCCTGCAGTGGGTGGTCGACGCCTACGCGCTGCCGATGGCGGGACTGCTGCTCACCGCGGCGACGCTGGGTGACCGGCTCGGGCGGCGACGGCTGTATCTGGCCGGGATGACGGCGTTCACGCTGGCCTCGGCCGGCTGCGCGCTGGCCCGCAGCATCGAGGTCCTGAACGTGTGCCGGGCGCTGCAGGGCGCGGGCGGGGCGGTGCTGCTGGGCGTGTCGCTGCCGATGGTGGCCGCGGCCTTCCCCGCACCGCGGGGCCGGGGCATCGCGATCGCGATCTACGGCGCCGTGATGGGCGCGGGCGCCGCCGTCGGGCCCCTGCTCGGCGGGGCGCTGGTCGGCGCCTTCGGCTGGGAATCGATCTTTTTGATCAACGTGCCGATCGGGGTGGTCGCCCTGGCGATCGCCGTCCGGTTCATCCCGGAAACCGTTGGCGCGCAAGACCGTCCGCTCGACCTGGCCGGCACGGCCGTGTTGTCGGCCGCGCTGTTCGCGGGAGTCTACGTGTTGATCGAGGGCAACCACCGCGGCTGGACCAGCGGGGTGATCCTGGCGCTGGGCGCGTTCGCGGTGTCGGGCCTGGCGGTATTCGTTTGGTGGGAGTCGCGATCCCGCGCGCCGATGCTCGACCTCCGGGTGGTGCGCCGCCCGGGTTTCGCGGGGGTGTCCCTCGCGGCGTTCGCGGCGGCCGGAACGCTGATCGCCTCGACCAACTACCTGGCGCTGTACTTCATGAACACGCTGGGATACAGCCCATTTCAGGCCGGCCTGCGGGCGCTCCCGCTGACCGTCGCGTGCGTCCTGGGCGCCCCACTGGCCATGATCGCCGCGCGATATTTTCCGGCGTGGACGTCGATCCCGGCCGGGGTGGCGCTGATCGCGGCGGGGCTGTGGCTGATGACCGGCGTCGGCGCGGACACCCAATGGACCCATTTCATCGCGGGTTCCGTCGTGGCCGGGCTCGGCCTGGGCGGCCTGTTCGCGTTGACGTCCGACATCGCACTGCAATTCGTGCCGGTCGAGGACGCCGGGATGGCGACCGGGGCGGTGAGCACGGTTCGCCAGGTCGGCATCCTGGCCGGTGTCGCAGGCCTGGGCGCCCTGTTCGGCCGTCGCGGGTCCGACAGCGCCACCGGCGAACTGGCTCGCCTCGGCGTCGCCGGCCCCGGGCCCGCGCAACGCCTCGTCGATCGGTTGGCCGCGGGCGCGGGCCTGCGGGCGCTCGATTTCCTGCCCGCCGAATACCGTGCCGCGCTGCCGGCGATCGCGCGGGCGGCCCGTCAGGCCAGCGCCGCCGGAATGCAGGTCGCTCTCGTCGCGGCCGCCGCCGCCGCCACCGCCGCGGCGATCGCGAGCGCGATCTTGATCGCCGTCGGCGCGCGCCGCCACGGCGAGCCCGAAATGCCGTTTGCTGAAGGCATGTCCGTGTAACGTTCCGATCCATGTTGGGCGATGCGATCATCATCCCGGCGACGGATAAGAACCGTTACAGCGTCATTATCTCCAGCGACCCGGCAAACATCGAAGCCGCGCAGCGGTTGCGTTATCAGACGTTTGCCGAAGAAATGGGCGCGGCGCTGCCGCAGGCGATCCGCGGGCCCCGGACGGGGGAGATGATCGACGTCGATCAGTTCGATCCCTACAGCGATCATCTGCTGGCCAGGGACGAGACGAACGGGCAGATCGTCGGGTGCTACCGGCTGCTGCCGCCCGACGGCGCCAAGGCCGCCGGCGGGCTCTTCGCCGACACCACCTTCGACATCGGCGGCCTGAACGAGTTGCGCTCCGAGCTCGTCGAGCTTGGCCGGGTGAGCGTGCACCCCGACCACCGCAGCGGGGCGGTCATGGGTTTGTTGTGGGCGGGCATCCTTCGATACCAGGAAATCAGCGGCTATCAGTGGGGGATCGGCTCGCTGTCGGTCCGGATGGAGGACGGCGGGCCCCGCGGCGCGCTGGCGCGCGGCGTGCGCGATGTGGCCCTGGGCAAGCACGCCGCCCCCGACCGATACCGGGTCTTTCCGCGAAACCCCGTCACGGTCAACGGATTGAGCCTGTCCGAGCTGCCCGACCCGGGACCCGTGCGGATCCCGCCGATGGTGCAGGGATCGCTGCGGATCGGCGGTATGATCTGCGGAGAGCCCTCGTACGATCCGGACTTCGACATGGCCGATTTCGTTGTGCTGATCAACAGGGCCGGGGTGCGCGAACGTTATCTGGAACGGTTGGGGCGGTCCTATGCCCATTCCTGAAAAGACCAGCCTGCTGGGCGTCGGCTTCGGGCCGTCAAATCTCGCGTTGGCGATCGCGCTCGCCGAGCAGGGCTCGCCCGCCGTGTTCGTCGAGGAGCAGCCCCGGTTCGGTTGGCACCTGGGGATGCTGCTGCCGCACGCACGCATGCAGGTTCCGTTCCTCAAGGACCTGGTGACGCTGCGAAACAACAAGAGCGACTTCACGTTTCTGAACTACCTCAGCGAGCGCGGCCGGCTGGTGGAATTCATCGGCCGGCACACCCTGTTTCCCAGCCGCATGGAGTTTCACGACTATCTCCAGTGGGCCGCGGCCCGCGTCGCCACCGACGTCCGCTACGGCCACCGCGTCGTCGAAATCTCCGCCGGCGAACCGGGTTTCGTGGTCCGCACCGAACCCGACGGCGTCATACACGCCGCAACGCTGGTGCTGGCGACCGGTCTGCAGCCCGAGCTGCCCCCGGGCGTCGACGAAAGTCCCCGGCAGTGGCACAGCCACCGGCTGCTCGGTAATCTGGCCGCTCTGAGCCTCTTCACCCCAAGGAGATTCGCCGTGGTTGGCGCGGGGCAGAGCGCGGCCGAGGTGGTCGCCCACCTCCACGAGACCTTCCCGCAGGCCGAGGTGCACTCGATTTTCGCCCGCTACGGCTACAGCAGCGCCGACGACAACCCGTACGCGAACCGGATTTTCGACCCGTCAGCTATGGACGAGTTCTATCGCGCCGACCCGCAGGTGCGCCAGCGACTGCTCGATTACCATCGGTCGACCAACTATTCGGCGGTCGATCCGGAATTGATCGACGATCTCTATTCGCGCGAGTACGCCGAGCTGGTGGCCGGCGATCGGCGGCTGTTCATGCACAACGCCTCCGAAGTCGTTGGCGCGCAGGAATATCCGGACAAGGTGCGGCTGACGATATCCCATCTGATCGATCACACCCAGGCGACGCTGGACTGCGACGCGGTGGTGTACGCGACGGGTTACGCGCCGCTGGACGTCCGGTCCTTCCTGGGCGACCTGGTCGGCCGGTACGAATTCGACTCACACGGGCGCCCCGCCGTCACCCGGGACTATCGACTGGTGCCCAAAGCCGGTGCCCCGGGGGACATCTACCTCAACGGCGCCGTCGAGCACACGCACGGCCTGTCGTCCTCGCTGCTGTCCAACGTGGCGGTGCGCGCCGGGGAGATCGTTACCGCGTTCGCGGCGCGCGAGCAGCGAAGGCCGCACGCCGCGTCGGCGTAGCCCCGCGGCGATTCGCCGGCGCACATCCGCCCCATTCGTATCGGCGCCGAGCGACCGACGTTTTGCCCGCCTCCCAGCGACAGTGAGGCGGACGAGCGCAGGCGCGTTGCGGGAGCGCTACTGCAATTGCGTCACACGACCCGCAACCCGGCGGGAATCCGCTGCGGGTCGCGCCAGAACGCGTCACGCAGGAATCGGTTGAACAGGTCGGGCGGCAGCAGGGTCTCGCGGGGTTCGGCCTTGACCGTGCCGCGCACGGTGTGCAGGCCGGGCGTGCCGGCGCGTTCGTCGAACTCGGTGACGTCGTAGTCGACGTGGTCGAAGTCGTGATCGAACGCCGGCTCACCGAGAAATCCGTAGATGGCGTCCATCGTCTTGGCCGGGTCGGTGGTCAGGGTTTCGTACTGCATCAACATCAGGCGGTCCCGCTGGGCGCCGTAGCAGGCCTGCTTCAGGGCGTCGTAGGGACCGCCGACCATGCCGTCGGGCGCGACCACGCTCTTGGCGCGGGTGTAGACGGTGCCGCCGGCGCTGTAGTTGAAGATCGACGATGGCGAAAAAACGTTGCGTTGGATCAGCCGCTCGATACTGTCCACCACCCACGGCAGATCCCGCACGCAGGCAATCACTTTCGCCTGCGGGAACAGCCGCGAAACCGCCGGCATCCAGCCGCACCAGAAGCGGTTGGTGTCGAAGATGACCTCGGCGGTGCAGTCGGAGTAGAAGTTGTCGAACAATCCGCGCAGGATGCGCTCGCGCTTGGCGTCGTCGATGAACACTGAAAACTCGTTGCGCGCGCTCATTTCGCCGAGCAGGGCACCGAACAGGCCGGCCAGCGGGCCCGACATCCCGGCCTGGAACCGCGGATTCTGCCGCAGCAACGCGGCCAGCAAGGTCGAGCCGGAACGCGGCAGGCCCGAGATGAAATGAATGGTTGCCATGGCGCACTCCCGACCTGTCGAGCCTGTGATGTCGGCATGTTAGGCGCTGACGATCCCGCGTCACAACTGCCACATGTGCACCGGCGTGGGAGGATGCCACGAATTGTCCACCTCGCAGCGACAATTCGGGTACGCGGCACCGCGCGGGCTAGTTGTCGCTGTGAGGTGGACACAACGGGTGGTGGTCCGGCCGGGAGGTCGGTGTGCCGGGAGTGACGAACTAGCCCCGCGCGGCGACGGGCGCCACGATCGGGACGACGAACTCCTCGATCATCGCGCGCTCGTCGGCGTCGTCCCGGCCGGGGTGCATCAGCAGCGACGTGAGCACCCGCACCACCCAGCGCGCCCGGCGCTGCACGACGGCGGGGTCCTCCGGACCGAGCGATCCGACGAAGGCGGCGGCCAGCGCCGTGATCACCTCCGACTGCGCCAGCTCGCCGCCGATCGGCGGCCGGCTGGCGGCGAACCACGCTGACAGTGCGGGGCTTTGGCGCACCATCCGCAGCGCGGCGACCATGCTCGCGACCAACCGCTCGCGCGGGTCGTCGATGCCGCCGATCTCGTCTGCGATGGCGCGGCCGAGCCGGCGCGCCTCGCGGTGCACGTACGCGTTCCGCAGCGCCACGCGGTTCTCGAAGTACCGATACAGCGTCGCGCGGGAACATCCTGCGGCCCTGGCGATCTCGTTCATCCCGATGGAAGCCTGGTCCCGGCGCGTGTACAGCGCCTCGGCGGCGTCGAGTATCCTGTCCACGGCCGCCTCGCCGCGGCGGTCGGCCAGCCAGTCGGTCATCGGGAGTTCACCCGGATCGGCACCGACAGCGGCCGGCGCACATAGCTGCCGCCCGACCACACGATGCCTGGCACGTCTACCTCGAAATCCGGGCAGCGGGACAACAATTCGGTCAGCGCAACCCACGATTGCATCCGTGCCGCCGCCGCGCCCAGGCAGTGGTGGGCGCCGTGGCTGAAGGTCAGGATGTTGCGCGGACACCGTGTCACATCGAGTTCGCCCGCGTCCGGGCCGTACTGGCGTTCGTCGCGGTTGGCCGACCCGTAGAGCAGCAACACCTTGCGGCCGGCCGGGACGGTCGTGCCCTGAAGGGTCACGTCGCGGGTGGTGGTGCGCGCCAGGCCCTGCACCGGTGACGTCAGCCGCAGCAGCTCCTCGACCGCGTCGGGGATCAACCCCGGGTCGTCGGCCAGCCGCCGCCGCTGGTCCGGCCGCTCGTGCAGCAAAGGCATTGAGCCGCCGAGCATTCCGGTGACGGTGTCGTTGCCGCCGGTGACCATCGTGAACGTGAACGCCAGCACCGCCAGCGTCCCGGTGATGTCGCCGTCGGCGCCGACCCCGGCCGCCACCAGGTGCGAGATCGTGTCGTCCTCGGGTTCGGCCCTCCGACGCTCGATCAGCGCGGTGAAGTAGGCCATCATCGAACCGACCGCGTCCAGCGACGTGCCGATTCCGCCTTCGGACGTGTTGGCCGCGACGATCGCCTGCGTCCAGCCGTCGAACTGCGCGCGGTCTTCCTCGGGGACGCCGAGATAGTGCGCGACGACCATCGAGGGCAGCGGCTTGAACAGCTCGGTGACGATGTCGCCGCCGCCGTCGGCGCGGATCTTCTCGATGCGCTCGACGACGAACTCGCGCACCTTGGGCTCCACCGCCTCGACCTGCCGCGGCGTGAAACCGCGGGACACCAGCTTGCGAAACTCGGTGTGCACCGGCGGATCCTGCATCACGAACGGCGGATTATCTTGCAGCCCAATGATTTCCAGCTCGCCGTACTCCACCGTCAGGCCCTGCGCGGAGGAGAAGGTCTCGTGGTCGCGCGCGGCGGCCCAGACGTCGGCGTGCCGGGACAGCACGTAGTAATCGCGGTCGGGGCGGCCCTCGGGGACGACGTGGTGCACCGGGTCGTGGTCGCGCAGCGCGCGGTACATCGGCCAGGGATTGGGCCACGTCTCGGCGGTGGCCAGCCGGAAGCTGTGAGACATCACCGATGACATGTCTCATTTCTAAGGCAGCTCAGAGCGGATGTCAACTGTTGTATAGTTCGTTCAGTCCGTACTGAACGAAGAAGATGGAGCGATGTCTCCGGAAGAAACCGAATTCGTCGACCGCTTGGGCCTGTTCTTCGAGTTGCTCGGCGCCACCCGAACCATGGGCCGCGTCTACGGGTGGCTGCTGATCTGCGATCCGCCCGCGCAGTCGTTGACCCAGCTGGCCGGCGCCCTGTCGGCGAGCAAGGCCTCGATCAGCACCGTCGCCCGCCAGCTGCTGGAGGGCGGCATGGTGGAGCGGCTGCCCAGCGCCGACCGTCAACACCTCTACCGGGTCACCCCGGGCGGGTTCACCAGCGTGATGGAAACGCAACTGTCGCTGATGCGCCTGGGCATCGAGCCCGCCGAATTCGCCCTGTCGGTGCTGGGGGAGGACCGCGCCGAACAGCGCGAGCGGGTCGAGGACTTCCGCGACTTCTGCGAGTTCTGCACCCGCGACTACCGCGACCAGCTGATGCGGATGTGGACCGAATATCGGGAGGGAAAAAGACCGTCATGACCAAGGTCGACTTCAGCGAGGTCGCGTGGGGATCGGTGGAATGGACCAACCTGTGCACGCTGTACCTGCGGGCGTACGAAACCGGTTCGTCGGCACCGATTCTCGACGACAAGGCGGCCGCCGAGGCGGTGGACCGCATCGACTACGACTGGGCGCGCATGCGCCGCGCCTCGTGGCCCAGGTCCAACCAGTACCTGGTCACCATGCGTGCCAAACAGTTCGACGACTGGAGCGCGGCCTTTCTCCAAAGCCATCCGGACGCCGTCGTGCTGCACCTCGGGTGCGGCATGGACACCCGGGCGTTCCGGCTGCACCCGCCGGACACCGTGCGGTGGTTCGACGTCGACCAACCCGACGTAATCGCGTTGCGGCGCAAGCTATACGACGACGCTGACGGCTACCGGATGATCGGCTCGTCGGTGACCGACGCGGTCTGGCTGGACGAAATCCCCGCCGACCGCCCCACCCTGATCGTCGCGGAGGGCCTGCTCATGTACCTCACCGAGGCTCAGGTGCGAACGCTGCTGCGGCGCCTCACGGATCGGTTCGAGAGTGGCGAGCTCCTCTTCGACACCGCGTCGCCGATGGCGCCGCGGCTGTCCAAGCTGCTCACCAAGGGCATCACCAAGTGGGGCATCCGCGATGCCCGCGAACTGGAGCGGTGGAACCCGCGGCTGCGCTTCCTCGAGCGCTCGCCGGTCGGGGCGCTGTACCAACGGATACCCTCGGCGCCGCTGCGATGGCTGTGGCGGCTGGTCAACGCCACGCCGATGGGTAATTACGACGTGCTCAACCGCTTCGCGTTCTAGATCGCGGCGCCGGGGTTCAGGATTCCGAGCGGGTCCAGCGCGCGCTTGATGCGCTGGTTCAGCTCCATCACCTCGGGGCCGAGGTAGCCGTCCAGCCACGGCCGCTTCAACCGGCCGACGCCGTGCTCACCGGTGATCGTGCCGCCCAATCCGACGGCCAGGTCCATGATCTCGCCGAAGGCGAGGTGGGCGCGCTCGGTCATCGCGGCGTCGCCGGGGTCGTAGACGATCAGCGGGTGGGTGTTGCCGTCGCCGGCGTGCGCGATCACCGAGATCATCAAATCGCGTTCCGACGCGATGCGCTCGATCCCGGTGACCAGCTCGCCCAGCGCCGGCAGCGGCACCCCGACGTCCTCCAGCAGCAGCGATCCCTTGGCCTCCACCGCGGGGATGCAGAACCGGCGCGCTGCGACGAACGCCTCGCCCTCGTCCGGGTCGTCGGTCGAAAACACTTCCGTGGCACCGTTTTCCGCGAACACGTCGGCGATCACCGCCGCGTCCTCGCCGGACGCACGTCCCCGCTCGTCGGAACCGGCCACCAGCATCGCGGCCGCCCCGCGATCCAGGTCCATGCGCAAGGTGTCCTCGACGGCGTTGATCGCCACCGAGTCCATGAACTCCAGCATCGAAGGGCGAAGCCGCGCAACGACTCCCAGCACCGCGTCGACGGCCGCGGCGACCGACGCGAACGTCGCGACCACGACACTGGACACGTTCTGCGCGGGCAGCAGCCGCAGCGTCACCTCGGTGACCACACCCAAAGTGCCCTCGCTGCCGACGAACAGCTTGGTGAGCGAGAGCCCCGCGACGTCCTTCAGCCGCGGCCCGCCCAGCCGCACCGCGGTGCCGTCGGCCAGCACCACCTGCATGCCCAGCACGTAGTCGGTGGTGACGCCGTACTTCACGCAGCACAGGCCGCCGGCGTTGGTGGCGATGTTGCCGCCGATGCTGCAGATCTCGTACGACGACGGGTCGGGCGGATACCACAGCCCGTACTCGGCGACGGCCTTCTTCACCTCGGCGTTGAACAGGCCCGGCTGGCAGACCGCGGTGCGCGTGACCGGGTCAACGGTGATGTCGCGCATCTTTTCGGTCGACAGCACGATGCCGTTGTCCAGCGCGGTGGCCCCGCCGGACAGGCCGCTGCCGGCCCCCCGCGTCACCACCGGCACCCGGTGGGCGGTGGCCCAGCGCAGGACCGTCTGCACCTCCTCGGTGCGCCGCGGCCGCACCACCGCCAGCGGCTTGCCGGCCGACGGGTCGAAGGCGCGGTCCTGGCGGTAGCCCTCGGTGATGGTCGGGTCGGTGACGACCATCCCGTCGGGCAGCTTGGCGACCAGCTCGGCCAGGGCATCGGCAATCACGAACCGATCCTACGGGCCCTGCGGCGCTGTACAGTTGACCGATCTTGGAAGGGGCAGGGTGTTCGGGCGCAGAGATCTCAGCAAAGTCGGCGTCCGCGCCTTCGCGGACGTCCTCGCCGCGGAGCAGTCGGCGATCTCGGTGACCGTCGGCAACCCGAATCTGGTTGGCAACACCGAGGTTCGCTGGAAGCTGCGCCTACGGGTCACGCCCGACGGCGAACCGCCGTTCGAGGCCGACGTCGCCGCGCTGCTGCCCCAGCTGAGCGCGCCGCGCCCGGGCACCAGGCTGGCGGTGCTCTACGACCCCAAGGATCACGGCCGCGTGCAAATCGACCATCGGCCGACCGACACGGCCGACACGGCCATCGACGCCGTGACCGCGGCCCGCCCCGACCTGGCGGGCGCTCAGGTCATGGGCATGCCGATGGGCGATGTCATCCGCCAGGCCATCGCCGATCCCACCGGATTCCGCGACGAGATGATGCGGCGCGGTGCCGAGATGCAACGGCAGGCGCTCGGCGCGGCGCAGGCGGCGCAGGCCCAGCCCGCCCAGCAGGCCCGCCAGGACCCGATCGACCGGCTCGAGAGGCTGGCCGCGCTCAAGGACCGCGGGCTGCTCACCGACGAGGAATTCGAGCAGCAAAAGCGCAAGATCCTCGGCGAGTGACGCGTCACCGCGACGAATCCGCGGTAACTTCCGGCGCGCGGTCCAGCTCGCGCAGCGAGGGCAGGCCGCACGCGATCAGGCCGATCACAAGGATGGGCACCGCCAGCGCCAGGAACGTCACCTTCAGCCCGGCCGCGTCGGTCAGCGGCCCCGCGACCAGCAGGCCCAGCGGGCCGGCCGCGTAGGTCAGCCCCGCCATCACCCCGACCACCCGGCCGCGCAGATGGTGCGGGGCCCGGGTCTGCATCACGTAGTTGTAGATCGGCTGGATCGGCCCGTAGACCACGCCGGTCACCGCGCACAGCACCAGGATCACCGGCAGCGGCGGCAGGAACGCGATGCCCACCGTCGCCGCGCCGAAGGTCAGCATCGCCGTCAGCACGGCCGTGCGCCGCCGCATGTGTATCGACAGCACGGCGTAACCGAGCGCGCCCACCACGCCGCCGCCCGCCAGCGCCATCAACGCCCAGCCCAGCTGTGCGGGCTGGTGCCGGTCGCTGAAGTACTTGGGAAACAGCACGCTTTCCATCGGCAGGTACAGGGCGGTGACGACCAGGTCGATCAGCCCCAGCGCCCGCAGCACCCGCAGGTTCCAGACGAACCGCACGCCCTCGGCGACGCCGGACACCAACCCGGCGGGCCGGGTCGCGAGGTGTGGCTTGCCGGCGCCGTGCAGCCGCAGCGCCCCGACCGCGAGGATGGACAGCCCGAACAAGCCCGCGGTGATCCACATCGTCTTGATGCCGCCGACCGCGGCGATCATCAACCCGCCGATGCCCGGGCCCACGATGAACCCCAGGTTCTGGATCGCCTCGTAGACGCTGTTGGTGCGGTCCAACGACCAGCCCGCGCGGTCGGCGGCCTCCGGCAGCATCGACTGACGCGCCGTCATCCCCGACGGGTCGAAGGCGGCCGCGAAGAAGGCCAACATGGCCAGCACCGCGACGTTGAGCGCGGCTGGGCCGGCCGACCAGGCGATCAGCGGGACGGTGGCCACCGCCGTTCCGGACAGCGAATCAGAGATGAGCGACACCCGGCGGCGCCCGAAGAAGTCCACCGCGGTGCCGGCGACCAGTGTGGCGAACACCAGCGGCACCGTCATGGCGGCGGCCACCACTGATGCGTCCTTGGCGCTGTCGTGGTGCTGCAATGCCAGCCAGGGGAACGCGACGATCGAGATGCCGGTACCCGCGGTCGCCACCAGGGTGGCGAACAGGATCAGAACCGCTGGGCCGCTGCTTTTCATGGGATATCGGCGCTGAATGTAGCGCCAATGCGCCGTTTGCGGCGACCGATTTTTCGCGCTCATGCAGGATGTTCATGTGTTCGCCCATCCGCGCATCGGCCAGGCGTTCGCGTCGCCGGTGGTGCCCGGCAGCGGATGGCCTGGCGATCCGGCAACCCCGCGGACGCCGGTGGCCGCCGACGCCGCCCGCGTGGTCGCCTTGAGCGCCCAGGCCGGCTCCATCGCGGAGCTCGACGCCGTGATCAGCGTGTGCCGGGCCTGTCCGCGGCTGGTGACCTGGCGCGAGGAGGTCGCCGCCACCAAGCGTCGGGCCTTCGCCGACCAGCCCTATTGGGGGCGGCCGGTGCCCGGGTGGGGATCGGAGCGGCCCTGGCTGCTGATCGTCGGGCTGGCCCCCGCCGCGCACGGCGCCAACCGGACCGGGCGGATGTTCACCGGCGACCGCTCCGGTGACCAGCTGTACGCGGCGCTGCACCGGGCCGGGCTGGTGAACCAGCCGACGAGCGTCGACGCCGCTGACGGCTTGCGCGCCAACGGGATTCGGATTTCCGCTCCGGTGCGCTGCGCGCCGCCGGCCAACGCGCCGACGCCGGCCGAGCGGGACACCTGCTGGCCGTGGCTTCAGGCCGAGTGGGGGCTGGTGTCCGAACACGTCCGCGTGATCGTGGCCCTCGGCGGTTTCGGTTGGCAGATCGCGCTGCGGCTGGTGTCAGGGGTGCCGGTAGTGCCCAAGCCGCGGTTCGGGCACGGCGTCGTCGCGGAACTGGGATCGGGCGTGCGATTGCTCGGCTGCTACCACCCCAGCCAGCAGAATATGTTCACCGGTAGGTTGACTCCGGTAATGCTGGACGACATCTTCGTGGGAGCAAAGAGGTTGGCAGGAATCACGTGACCGACATACTGGTTTCCGGCGCGAGCGTGGCCGGCATAACGGCGGCGTATTGGCTTGCGCGCCACGGCTATTCGGTCACGGTGGTGGAAAGGCATCCGGGGCTGAGGCCGGGCGGGCAGGCCGTCGACGTACGAGGCCCGGCGCTGACGGTGCTCGAACGCATGATGCTGCGGGCGGCCGCCGACCACGTGCGGACGAGGATCCGCGGTGCGTCCGTGGTGGACCGCGACGGCAACGAGCTGTCGGAGGACACCGAGTCGACGCCCACCGGCGGGATCATCGCCAACCCCGACATCGAGCTGCTGCGCGACGACCTGGTCGAATTGCTTTACGACGCAACTAAACTCAACACCGAATATATCTTCGGCGACAGCATCGCCGCGCTGGAGGACGACGGCAGCGCGGTCAAGGTGACCTTCGAACGTGCGGCCGCGCGCAGCTTCGACCTGGTGATCGGCGCCGACGGGTTGCATTCCAACGTGCGCCGGCTGGTGTTCGGCCCGGAGGCGCAATTCGTCGAGCGGCTGGGCACCTACGCGGCGATCTTCACCGTGCCGAACTTCCTCGACCTGGACTACTGGCAGACCTGGCATTACGGCGACAACACCATGGTGGGCGTCTACAGCGCCCGCAACAACACCGAGGCCCGGGCCATGGTGGGCTTCATGGAGGCCGACCTGCGGATCGACTACCGCGACACCGAGGCCGTGTTCGCCGAGCTGGAACGGCGGATGGCCGACGACGGCTGGGTCCGCCCGCAACTGCTGCAGTACATGCGCAGCGCGCCGGACTTCTACTTCGACGAGATGTCGCAGATCAAGATGGATCGGTGGTCGAAGGGCAGGGTCGCGCTGGTCGGCGACGCCGGGTATTGCTGTTCGCCGCTGTCGGGGCAGGGGACCAGCGTGGCGCTGCTGGGCGCCTACGTCCTGGCCGGCGAGCTGGCCGCGGCCGGTGGCGACTACGAAAAGGGCTTCGCGACCTATCACGCCGAGTTCCACGACTACGTCAAGCGCAACCAGTGGCTGGTGATCGACAACATCCCCGGGGGTGCGCCGATCCCGCAGGAAGTGTTCGACCGCATCGTCAACTCGATCACCCTGAAGGACTACTGAGCCGCCTTTGCGTGTGAAGCCTGGGCTTTGAGTGTTAAGCCTGGGCGGGAAAATCGCCGGATTCCCGCCCTGGATTCACACCGAAAGCCGTGAATGCACACGCAAACGCGGGAACGTTCGCAGGCAAAACGGCGTTGACGCGATCGTGCGACTTTCCGTCCTTGACCTGGTGCCGGTGCGCAGCGACCAGACCACCGGCGACGCGCTGGCGGCCACCGTGCAGCTGGCCCAGACCGCCGACCGGCTGGGCTTCACCCGCTACTGGGTCGCCGAACACCACAACATGCCGTCCGTGGGCGCGACCAGCCCGCCGGTGCTGATCGCCTACCTGGCCGCGCAGACCACGCAGGTCCGCCTCGGCTCGGGCGGCGTGATGCTGCCCAACCACGCGCCGCTGGCGGTCGCCGAGCAGTTCGCGCTGCTGGAAGCCGCCGCACCGGGCCGCATCGACCTGGGCATCGGCCGCGCGCCCGGCTCGGACCCGGTGACGTCATACGCGCTGCGCGGCAGCCGCGGCGACGAGGACATCGAGCGCTTCCCCGACTACCTCGACGACGTGGCCGCGCTGATGAGCGCGCGCGGCGTGGTGGTGCCGCTGCGCTCGGGGGACTACCGGCTCAAGGCCACCCCGGCGGCGGCCAGCGAACCGCGGCTGTGGCTACTGGGCTCGTCGATGTACTCCGCGCACCTGGCCGCGGCGAAGGGGCTGCCGTACGTCTTCGCGCATCACTTCTCGGGGCAGGGGACCGAGGAGGCGCTCGCGGTTTACCGGTCCCGGTTCAAGCCGAGCGCGCTGACACAAGAGCCGGTGACGTTCCTGACGGTCAACGCCGCGGTGGCCGAAACCCGCGACGAGGCAATGGCTTTGATGCTGCCCAACCTGCAAACGATGGCCCGGCTGCGCACCGGGCAGCCGCTCGGGCCGGTGCCGTTGGTCGAGGAGGCCGAAGTGGCGCAGCTCGGGCCGGAACAGCAGCGCATCGTGGAGAGCGGCCTGCGGCGGGCCGTCCTCGGCACGCCGGAGGAGGCCGCCGAGCAGGTGCGGGCGTTGGCCGACCGGTTCGGCGTCGACGAGGTGATGGTGCACCCGGTCGCGTCGGCCCACCTGGGTACCGATCCCGCGACGGCGCCGGCGCGGGTCGCGACGCTGGAGCTGCTCGCCAAGGAGCTGTTCTAGCCGCGACGACCGGGCATCAGGTGCCGTCGGTGCCGGTGCTGCCGCCCTGGCCGTCGACGCCGCCGGGTGCAGTGCCGGTCCCGGCGTTGCCGCCGGTGCCGGCGAGGCCGCCGGGCGCGCCCGAATCGCCGTTGCCGCCGTCACCGCCGTCGCCGCCGTTGCCGCCGTCGCCGCCAGTGGCTCCGGCGCCGGCCGTGCCGCCGGAACCGCCGTCGCCGCCGTTGCCGGCGGTACCGCCAGAACCGCCGATGGCGCCGCCGTTACCGCCGTTGCCGCCATTGCCGGCGTTGCCGCCCTGGCCGCCGTTGCCACCAACGGTGTCGATGACGGTCGGGTCGCCGCCGGCGCCGCCGGCGCCGCCGTTGCCCCCGCTGCCCGCGTTGCCGCCAGCGCCGGCACCGCTACCGGTGTCCGCGGCGCCGGTGCCACCGTCACCGCCGTTTCCGCCCTGGCCGCCGGCCCCACCGCTCCCGCTGATCGCATGGCCGGCGCCGCCGGCGCTCCCGCCGGCACCGCCAGCACCACCATCGCCGCCGCTGCCCGCGTTGCCGCCGTCGGCCGCGGTGCCGGCGCCGCCGTTAAGGCCATCCCCGCCGTTGCCGCCGGCCCCGCCGCTACCACCGGTACCGGGGGCGCCGGTGAGATTCGGGGCGACGCCGGCGGCACCGCCGTTGCCTCCGAGGCCGCCATTGCCGCCGTCGCCCGCCTGCGTGCCGCCGGCGCCGCCGGTTCCGCCGTTGCCGCCGCCGCCGCCGTTCGCGCCGGCGCCGCTGAGGTAGGTGACGGAGTCGCCGCCGGCGCCGCCGTCACCACCGGACCCGCCGTTGCCCGCGCTTCCACCCACACCGGTGCCGGACGCCCCGCCGTTGCCGGCGTTGCCGCCGGTGCCGCCGGTGCCGCCGGCCCCGCCGATGTTGGTGTAGCCGTCGCTGCCGACCAGGGAGTCGCCGCCGTCGCCGCCGGCACCGGCGTTGCCACCGTTGCCCCCGGAACCGCCGGTGGCGGTGCCGGCGCCGCCGTCACCGCCCACCCCGCCATTGCCACCGAGGCCGCCGTTGCCGCCGGCGCTGGTGTACCCGGCTGCCGCGCCGCCGGCCCCGCCGGCGGCCCCGTCGCCGCCGTCGCCGCCGTTACCGCCGATTCCGGATGGGGCGCCGGACCCGCCCTGTCCGCCGTCGCCGCCGTTGCCGGCGTTGCCACCGGTGCCGCCGAGTCCCTGTACGGCATCTGCGTCATCCGCACCGCCCGCGCCGCCCGCACCGGCCGCACCACCGTTGCCGCCGTTGCCCGCGGTCCCGCTCAGACCATCCCCGCCCGCACCGCCGGATCCGCCGTTGCCGCCGTTGCCCGCGTTGCTGCGGCCACCACCCGAGTTGAGACCACCGGCCGCACCGCTACCGCCGGCGCCGCCGGACGAAGTGATGCCGTCGCCGCCCACCCCGCCGGTCCCGCCGGCTCCGCCGTGGCCCACCAACCCGCCGGAGCCGCCGGCGCCGCCGTGCCCCCCGGCTCCGCCGGCGTGGTTCCCGTCGCCGCCCAGCCCGCCGGTGCCGCCGGCCGCTCCGATGCCATAAAGCCCGTGGGCGGCGCCCGCGTTTCCACCCTGACCGCCGGTCCCGCCGTCGTGGTTCCCGCCGCCGCCCACCCCGCCTTGACCGCCGGCGCCGCTGTTGCCAAAGAGCCACCCACCGTTACCGCCGGACCCGCCGTGACCCCCCGTGGCGCCGGCGGAGGCGGTGTCGATGGTGAACCCGCCGGTCCCGCCGACACCGCCGGTCCCGCCTGCGCCGATCAGCCTGGCGGACCCGCCGGCCCCGCCGTCGCCCGCATGCCCGCCGAACGTGTCGATTTCGCCTGCGCCGCCGGATCCACCCGCCCCGCCGTTGCCCTGCAGCCACCCGCCGTTGCCGCCGTGGCCCCCGGAGCCACCTCGGAAGCCACTGCCGCCGGCCCCGCCGTTGCCGATCAGCCCGGCGGCACCACCATTGCCCCCGGCCGCGGCGCCGCCGCTGGTGTAGCTGTAGCCGTTGCCGCCGTTGCCGATCAGCAACCCGCCGGCCTGGCCGTTGGGCGCGTCCGCCGTCCCGTCCGCGCCGTTGCCGATCAACGGGCGGCCGAGCAGCGCCTCGGTGGGCGCGTTCACCAGGCCCAGCAGCTGTTGCAGCGGGTTGGCGTTGGCGGCCTCGGCCGCCGCGTAGGCGCCGGCGGCGGCGTTGAGGTTGCACACAAACTGGTCATGCAACTGGGCGGCTTGGGCGCCGAGGGCCTGATATTGCTGGGCGTGGTTGCCCATCAGCGCCGCTATCGCCGTCGACACCTCGTCCTCGGCCGCCGGCAGCACACCCGTGGTCGGGGCCGCCGCGGCCAGATAGGCCGCGCGGATCGTCGTGCCGACGTTGCCCAAATCCGCGGCGGTCGCCGTGACTATCTCCGGCACCGCGATCACGAGCGACATCTCGTACCTCCGACTCACCCAGGACAGGACCCAGCGCGTGGTGCACGATGCGCAGATCTATTGTGCACGTGTCGAACTGATCGCGCCGGGTGACACGCGTGAGCGCGCGTCGCGGGGTAGTAGGGGCGATCGCCGAGCGGCGGTTATCGGCGCTGGAGCCGCAACCGGTAAGCTGCCCCTCATGCAATTGGCCCTGCAGATCACCCTGGTGGTCACGAGCATCCTGGTGGTGCTGCTGGTGCTGCTGCACCGCGCCAAGGGTGGCGGCCTGTCGACGCTGTTCGGCGGCGGCGTGCAGTCGAGCCTGTCCGGGTCGACGGTCGTGGAGAAGAACCTCGACCGGCTGACGGTGTTCATCGTCGGCATCTGGCTGGTGTGCATCATCGGCATGGCACTGCTGATCAAGTACCGCTGACCGCTCGACGGGCGGCCCACCGGATCCCCACCGATACTGGGACGCATGGCTGAGGCTTCCGACATCGCGCTGGAACCGATCGGTGCCGTCCAACGCACCCGGGTCGGCCGCGAGGCGACCGAGCCGATGCGCGCCGACATCAGGCTGCTGGGCACCATCCTCGGCGACACCGTGCGCGAGCAGAACGGCGACGAGGTCTTCGAGCTCGTCGAACGCGCGCGGGTCGAGTCCTTCCGGGTGCGCCGCTCCGAGATCGACCGGGCCGACATGGCGAGGATGTTCGATGGCATCGACATCCACCGGGCCATCCCGGTCATCCGGGCGTTCAGCCACTTCGCGCTGCTGGCCAACGTCGCCGAGGACATCCACCGGGAACGCCGCCGCGACATCCACGTCGCCGCCGGCGAGCCGCCGCAGGACAGCAGCCTGGCCGCGACGTACGCGAAACTCGATCGGGCGGAGTTGGATTCGGCCACGGTGGCCGACGCGCTGCGGGGCGCCCTGGTGTCCCCGGTGATCACCGCGCACCCCACCGAGACCCGCCGGCGCACCGTGTTCGTCACCCAGCACCGCATCACCGAATTGATGCGGCAGCGCGCCGCCGGGCACACCCAGACCGACCACGGCCGCAGCATCGAGCTCGAGTTGCGCCGCCAAGTGCTGACGCTGTGGCAGACCGCGCTGATCCGGCTGTCCCGGCTGCAGATCACCGACGAGATCGACGTGGGGCTGCGGTATTACCCGGCCGCGCTGTTCGAGGTGATCCCGCAGGTCAACGCCGAGGTCCGGGAGGCGCTGCGCGCCCGCTGGCCCGACGCCGACCTGCTTGCGGCGCCCATCCTGCAACCCGGGTCGTGGATCGGCGGTGACCGCGACGGCAACCCGAACGTGACCGCCGACGTGGTGCGGCGGGCCACCGGCAGCGCCGCGTTCACCGCGCTGGCCCACTACCTGGCCGAGCTGACCGAGCTCGAGCAGGAGCTGTCGATGTCGGCCCGGCTGATCACCGTCACCCCCGAATTGACCGCGCTGGCCGAGGGCGGCAACGAGAGCGCCCGCGCCGACGAGCCCTACCGGCGCGCGACGCGGGTGATCCGCGCCCGCCTCACCGCGACGGGCACCGAGATCCTGGATCGCCGGCCGCAGCACGAGCTCGACCTGGGCCTGCGGCCGTACTCGGTCCCGGCGGAACTGCGCGCCGACCTGGACGTCGTCGACGCCTCGCTGCGCACGCACGGCGCCGACCTTTTGGCGGACGATCGGCTGGCCCGGCTGCGAGAAAGCGTGCACGTCTTCGGGTTTCATCTATCCGGCCTGGACATGCGGCAGAACTCCGACGTGCACGAGGAGGTGGTCGCCGAGCTGCTGGCCTGGGCCGGGGTGCATCAGGACTACGGCTCGCTGGCCGAGGACGAGCGGGTCGAGCTGCTGGCGGGGGAGCTGGCCACCCGCCGGCCGCTGGTCGGCGACCGCGCGCAACTGTCCGAGCTGGCCCGCGGCGAGCTGGCCGTCGTCGCGGCCGCCGCCCGCGCCGTCGAACTGTACGGCCCGGCGGCGGTGCCCAATTACATCATCTCGATGTGCCAGTCGGTGTCGGACGTCCTGGAGGCGGCGATCCTGTTGAAGGAGGCCGGGCTGCTGGACGCGTCCGGCCCGGAACCCTATTGCCCCCTGGGCATTTCGCCACTGTTCGAGACGATCGACGACCTGCACAACGGGGCGTCGATCCTGCAGGCGATGCTGGACCTGCCCATCTACCGCGCGCTGGTGGATGCCCGCGGCGGATGCCAGGAGGTGATGCTGGGCTATTCCGACTCCAACAAGGACGGTGGGTACCTGGCCGCGAACTGGGCGGTGTACCGGGCCGAGCTCACCCTCGTCGAGGTGGCCCGCAAGACCGGAATCCGGTTGCGGCTCTTCCACGGTCGCGGCGGAACCGTGGGCCGCGGCGGCGGCCCCAGCTACCAGGCGATCCTGGCGCAGCCGCCGGGGGCGGTGAACGGCTCGCTGCGCCTCACCGAGCAGGGCGAGGTGATCGCCGCCAAATACGCCGAACCGCAACTGGCCCGGCGCAACCTGGAGAGCCTGGTGGCGGCCACGGTGGAGTCGACGCTGCTCGACGTGGAGGGGTTGGGCGACGCCGCGGAGCCGGCTTACGCGGTGCTCGACAAGGTGGCCGCGCTGGCGCACCGCGCCTACGCCGAATTGGTGCACGAGACGCCGGGTTTCGTGGAGTACTTCAAGGCGTCCACGCCCGTCAGCGAGATCGGGTCGCTGAACATCGGCAGCAGGCCGACGTCGCGCAAGCCCACCGAATCCATCTCCGACCTGCGCGCCATCCCGTGGGTGCTGGCGTGGAGCCAGTCGCGGGTGATGCTGCCGGGCTGGTACGGCACCGGCGCGGCGTTCGAGCAGTGGATCGCGGCGGGCCCCCAGAGCGAAACCGAGCGGGTCGCGATCCTGCACGAGCTGTACGAGCGGTGGCCCTTTTTCCGCAGCGTGCTCTCCAACATGGCGCAGGTGTTGTCCAAGAGCGACCTGGGCCTGGCGGCCCACTACGCCGAGCTGGTGGCCGACGAATCGTTGCGGCACAGGGTGTTCGACAAGATTGTCGACGAGCACCGGCGCACCATCGCCATGCACAAACTCATCACCGGTCAGGACGACCTGCTCGCCGACAACCCGGCGCTGGCCCGTTCGGTGTTCAACCGGTTCCCGTACCTGGAGCCGCTCAACCACCTGCAGGTCGAGTTGCTTCGCCGCTACCGTTCCGGCGACGACGACGAGTTGGTGCAGCGCGGCATCCTGCTGACGATGAACGGTCTGGCAAGCGCGTTACGCAACAGCGGCTGACGGGCATCCCCGTGCCATGGAACCGGCACAAGTGGCCCAGAACACCGTCTTCGAGCGCATCGCCCGCGCCGGCTATGTGGTGAACGGGCTGCTGCACCTGATCGTCGGCTATCTCGCCATCCGGGTCGCGTGCGGTGACGGCGGCACTGCCGACCAGACCGGCGCCCTCGCGACATTGGCGACCAAACCGGGCGGGCCGCTCGCGCTGTGGGTCGCCGCGGCCGCCCTGCTGGCGATGGGCCTGTGGCGGCTCGTCGAGACGGCCCTCGGCCGGTCGAGCGACCGCGAACCCGAGCGCGCATCGCCGGGGCTGTGGGAGCGGGTGAAGGCGTTCGGACTCGCGGCCGTCTACCTGGCGTTCGCCTACTCGGCGTGCGGCTACGCCCGGGGCGCGGGCAGGCCGGCCGATCAACAGAATTCGAGCATCAGCGCGCGCCTGATGCACACCACCGCCGGCACGCTCGCCCTCATCGCCTGCGGCGTGCTCATCGTGGTGGTCGGTGGCTACCACGTCTACAAGGGCGCCAGCCGCAATTTCGTCGACGACCTCAAGGGCAGGTCGGGTGATCTGGTGCGACGCCTCGGCGCCGCCGGCTACGTGGCGAAGGGCGTGGTGATCGCCGGCACCGGGGCGCTGGTCGTCGTCGCCGCCTGCCGCTCGGAACCGAAGAAGGCCACCGGACTCGACGGGGCGCTGAAGACCCTGGGGGCTCAGCCCTACGGGGCCGCGTTGCTGATCGCGGCCGGCGCGGGGATCATCACCTACGGCCTGTACAGCTTCGTGATGGCCCGATCCACCAAGATGTAGGGCTAGCGGTTGCGCAGCCGGTCCAGCACGCCGCGCACGGCATGCTCGGTGACCGACAGCGGCGACATCATCGTCTCGCCGACCTTCACCATGTCGTCGATCCGCGCGACGATCGCCTCGACCGGTTCGACCAGCACGATCAGCCGCTTGGCCAGGTCGTCGAGGCTGGCGAGGGTGCCGTCGAGGTGATCCAGCCCGGCCTCCATCCGTTCGACCGTGGCGTTGAGGTTGGTGAGCGAGCTGTTGAGCTCCCGCATCGTGGTGCTCAGGCCGTCGAGCACGTCCTCGACCTGTTCGACGGTCTTGTCGGCGTTCAGCGCGGCCTGGGTGAGGGTCTTGATCCGGCTTCGCTCGGGCCCCCCGCGCGCGGTTCGGTCTGCCATGACTGAATTATTACCCCGACGCCTCAGCCGGGAAGCTTGGATGCGGCCTCTTGGTCGAGCAGCCAGAGCGTGGTCTCGAGGCCGACGGCCTGCCCGGCCGGCACCGACGCCGGCGAGGCGCCCCCGATGGCGGCGGCCGCCGCGTCGGCCTTGCCCGCGCCGGACACCATCAGCCACACCTCGCGCGAACGCCGGATCGCGGGCAGCGTCAACGTGATTCGCTGTGGCGGCGGTTTGGGGGAGTCCTCGACGGCGACCACCATGCGGCTGGTTTCGCGCACGGCCGCGGTGTCCGGGAAGAGGGAGTTGATGTGGCCCTCCGGCCCCATTCCCAGCAGGTGGACGTCGAAATTGGGCGCCGGCTCGCCGGGTTCGGCGTTGGCGGCCAGCAGTTGCTCATACGCCAGCGCCGCGGCCGCGAGGTCCGCGCCGAATTCGCCGTCGCTGGCCGGCATCGTGTGCACTTGGCTCGACGGGATGTCGACGTGATCGAGCAGGGCCTCGCGCGCCTGCTTGTCGTTGCGCTCGTCGTCGTCTTCGGGCACGTAGCGTTCGTCGCCCCAGAACAGGTGCACCTTCGACCAGTCGATCTGTTCGCGACGGGTGGCGAGGTAGCGCAGCAGCCCGATGCCGTTGCCGCCGCCGGTCAGCACGATCAGGGCCCGGCCCCGGGCCGCCGCGGCGTCCTGAATGGTCTTCACCAGGCGTTCGCCCGCGGCCTCGACGAGGGCGTCGCCGTCTTTGAGAACCTCGACGATCGGACTCATACGTACTGCACTTTCTTGATCCCCTCCAGCGCCGTTCGGTAGATCTCGTCGGCGTCCAGCCGGCGCAGGTCCTCGGCCAGGCACTCGCCGGTTTCCCTGCGCGCCAACGGAACCAGCGCGTCCGGGCGCGCCGTGCGGCTCAGCGTCGCGGTCCTGCCCTCCTGGGGCCGACTGAGTGTGATGGTCTCGCTCTGGCGTGACAGCTCGACCTTCAGGTCGCCGACGGCCCGGCGCACCGGACCGTCGATGCGGCTGGCCAGCCAGCCCGCCAGGATGTCGAGCGCGGGCTCGGTCTTGAGGCCGGAAACCAATGCCGACTCGATCGGTTCGTGCGGTGGCTGGTCGACCGCGGAGGTCAGCAGCGCCCGCCAGTACGTGATGCGCGCCCAGCACAGGTCGGTGTCGCCGGCGCTGTACCCGGGCAGCCGGCTCTTGATCGCCGACAACGGGTCGATGCCGTTGGTGGCGTCGGTGATGCGCCGGATTGCCAACTTGCCCAACGGGTCTTGCGCCGGCTGCTCCGGCGCGATGTCGGGCCACCACGCCACGACGGGGATGTCGGGCAGCAGGAACGGGATGACCACGCTGGCGGCGTGGCCGGCCAGCGGCCCGGACAGCTTGAGGATCACCACCTCGCTGGCACCGGCGTCGCCGCCGGAGCGCAGCTGGGCGTCCAGGCGCGGTTTGTCGGCGTACGGGTCGCCCCGCATCGTGACGATGATCCGGCTCGGGTGCTCGTGGCTGGCGTCGTTGGCCGCCTTGAGCGATTCCTCCAGCACGTCCTCGCTTTCGGGCGCGACGAGCAGCGTCAGCACCCGCCCCATGGTGACCGCGCCGGCCTTCTCGCGCAGTTCGCTCAGTTTCTTGTTGACCGCGGTGGTGGTCGTGTCGGGCAGGTCGACAATCACGGCCGCCGCCATTCGCGCCCCGTGCGGCGCAGCATCTCGAACGCCGATTCCGGGCCCCAGGTGCCGGCCTCGTAAGGGTCGGGCTTGCCGTGCGCCGCCCAGTTGTCGAGGACGGGATCGAGGATTTCCCAGGCCAATTCGACCTCCTCGTTGACCGGGAACAGGGAGGGCTCGCCGAGCAGCACGTCGAGGATGAGCGCTTCGTAGGCCTCGGGCGATTCCTCGGCGAACGCCGACCCGTAGGAGAAGTCCATGTTGACGTCGCGGACCTCCATCGCGGTGCCCGGCACCTTGGAGCCGAACCGCAGCGTGATCCCCTCGTCGGGCTGCACCCGGATGACCATGGCGTTGGTGCCCAGCTCGTCGGTCATGGTGGCGTCGAACGGCAGGAACGGCGCACGCTTGAAGACCAGGGCGATCTCGGTCACCCTGCGGCCCAGGCGTTTTCCGGTGCGCAGATAGAACGGCACGCCGGCCCAGCGGCGGGTGTCGACCTCGAGCGTGATGGCGGCGAACGTCTCGGTGGTGGAGTCCTTTGCGAACCCCTCCTCGTCGAGCAGCCCGACCACCTTCTCGCCGCCCTGCCAGCCGCCGGTGTACTGGCCGCGGCTGGTGGTCTCGTCGAGCGGCTCGGCGAGCTGCGTCGCCGAGAGCACCTTGATCTTCTCCGTTTGCAGCGCAGACGGATTGAAGCTGATCGGTTCCTCCATCGCGGTCAGCGCCAGCAGCTGCATGAGGTGGTTCTGGATGACGTCGCGCGCGGCGCCGATGCCGTCGTAGTAGCCGGCCCGCCCGCCCAGCCCGATGTCCTCGGCCATGGTGATCTGCACGTGGTCGACGTAGTGGGCGTTCCAGATCGGGTCGAACAACTGGTTGGCGAACCGCAGCGCCAGGATGTTACGGACCGTCTCCTTGCCCAGGTAGTGGTCGATGCGGAACACCGCCTCCTCGGGGAAGACGGCGTTGACGGTCTTGTTCAGCTCGCGGGCGCTGTCCAGGTCGTGGCCGAAGGGCTTTTCGATGACCACCCTGCTCCACCGGTCGCCCTGCGGACGGGCCAGACCGGACCTGTGCAGCTGCTCACACACCACCGGAAACGCGTTCGGTGGGATCGCCAGGTAGAAGGCATGGTTGCCGCCGGTGCCGCGCTCGGCGTCGAGCTTCTCCAGCGTCTCAGCGAGCCGGGCGAACGCCTCGTCGTCGTCGAAAGCGCCCGGCACGAAACGGAATCCCTCGGCCAACCGCTCCCAGTAGTCCTCCCGAAACGGCGTGCGGCAGTGCTCCTTGACGGCCTGGTAGACCACCTTGCGGAAATCCTGCGTCTCCCAGTCCCGGCGGGCGAAGCCCACCAGCGAGAAGGTGGGCGGGAGCAGCCCGCGGTTGGCCAGGTCGTAGATGGCGGGCATCACCTTCTTGCGGGCCAGGTCACCGGTGACGCCGAAGATCACCATGCCGCACGGGCCCGCGATCCGGGGCAGCCGCTTGTCCTGCTTGTCCCGCAACGGGTTTCGCCACTGATCGGCCCCGCGCGAGCCCGCCTTCGAGCCCGCCGGGCTCATTTGCCGAGGGAATCGAGTTGCTTCTGCGTCTCGTCCAACAGCTCGGTCCAGGACTCCACGAACTTGTCAACGCCCTCTTTTTCCAGCACCACGAAGACGTCGGTCAGGTCGACGCCGACCGCGGCCAGCTTGTCGAACACCTCCTGGGCGGCCGACGCGGTGCCGCTGACGGTGTCGCCCTTGACTTCACCGTGATCGGCGACGGCGTCGATCGTCTTCTCCGGCATGGTGTTCACCGTGTTGGGCGCGACCAGCTCGGTGACGTAGAGGGTGTCGGAGTAGTCGGGGTTCTTGACGCCCGTAGACGCCCACAGCGGGCGCTGCACGCGGGCCCCGGCGGACTTGAGCGACTCGTAGCGATCGCCGCCCTTGAAGACCTCTTCGTAGGCGGCGTATGCCAGCCGGGCGTTGGCGACGCCGGCCTTGCCGCGCAGCGCGAGCGCGTCTTCGGAGCCGATCTTTTCCAGCCGCTTGTCGACCTCGGTGTCCACCCGGGAGACGAAGAACGATGCCACCGAATGGATCTTGGACAGGTCGTGTCCGGCCTCACGGGCCTTCTCCAGCCCGGCCAGGTAGGCGTCCATCACCTGGCGGTGCCGCTCGACGGAGAAGATCAGCGTGACGTTGACCGAAATCCCTTCCGCCAGAACGGCGGTGATGGCCGGAAGGCCGGCCTTGGTCGCGGGGATCTTGATGAACAGGTTCGGCCGGTCGACGATCTTCCACAGCTCGACGGCCTGGGCGATGGTCTTGTCGGTGTCGTCGGCAAGCCGCGGGTCGACCTCGATGGACACCCGGCCGTCCACCCCGTCGGAGCCCTCCCACTGCGGCGCCAGCACGTCACACGCCCGGCGCACGTCGTCGGTGGTGACGGTGCGGATGGTGGCGTCCACGTCGGCGCCGCGCTCGGCCAGCTCGGCGATCTGGCCGTTGTAGGAGTCGCCCTCGGCGAACGCCTTCTGGAAGATCGAGGGGTTGGTGGTAACGCCGACAACGCTTTTGGTGTCGATCAGCTCCTGCAGGTTGCCCGACTGCAGCCGCTCCCGCGACAAGTCGTCCAGCCAAACGGACACCCCGGCTGCGCTCAACGCCGCGAGGTTGGGGTTCTGACTGGCCATGTGAATCACCCTTTCTCAGTTATCGACTACCTGCTCCGCGGCCGCCGCGACGGCTTCGGCGGTAAAGCCGAACTCACGGAACAAAGTCTTGTAATCGGCGGATTCGCCGTAGTGCTCGATCGACACGATGCGACCGGTGTCGCCGACGAGCTTGTGCCAGGACTGCGCGACGCCCGCCTCGACGGCCACCCGCGCCGACACCGACGGAGGCAGGACGCTGTCGCGGTACTCCTCGGGCTGCGATTCGAACCACTCCACGCACGGCATGGACACCACCCGTGCCACGATGTCCCTGTCCGCCAGCAGGTTTCGCGCCTCGACGGCGAGCTGAACCTCGGAGCCCGTGGCGATCAGCACGACGTCGGGCTCGTCGCCGCCGTCATCACCGAGGATGTAGCCGCCGCGGCCCACGCCCTCGAAGTTGGTGCCCTCCAGGACCGGCACGCCCTGGCGGGTCAGGATCAGGCCGACCGGGCCGCTGCCGTTGCCGCGGGCCAGAATCGTGCGCCAGGCGTAGGCCGTCTCGTTGGCGTCGGCAGGGCGCACCACGGACAGGTGGGGGATGGCGCGCAGCGCCGCCAGGTGCTCGATGGGCTGATGCGTCGGGCCGTCCTCGCCCAGCCCGATCGAATCGTGCGTCCACACGTAGATGGTGTCGATGTTCATCAGTGACGCGAGGCGCACCGCCGGGCGCATGTAGTCGGAGAACTGTAGGAACGTTCCGCCGTAGGCCCGGGTCGGGCCGTGCAGCACGATGCCGGACAGGATGGCGCCCATTGCGTGTTCGCGTACGCCGAAGTGCAGCGTGCGACCGTACCAGTCGGCGGTGTAATCCTTCGTCGAAATAGACGGGGGCCCAAACGATTTGACGTTGTCCATGGTGGTGTTGTTGCTACCCGCCAGGTCGGCCGAACCGCCCCACAGCTCGGGCAGTTTCGGCCCCACCGCGTTCAGCACCTTGCCGGACGCCGCGCGGGTGGCCAACGGCTTGTCGTCGGTTGTCCAGGTCGGGATGTCGGCGTCCCAGCCGTCGGGCAACCGCTCGGCGGTCAACCGGTCCAGCAGCGCCTTGCGGTCCGGTTCACGCTGCGCCCAGGCGTCGAACTCCGCCTGCCACTTCTCGTGCGCTTCCTTGCCGCGGTCCACCAGCTTGCGGGTGTGGGCGATGACCTCGTCGCGCACCTCGAAGTTCTTGTCCGGGTCGAAGCCCAGGATCTTCTTGACGGCCGCGACCTCTTCGTCGCCGAGGGCGGCGCCGTGCGCCTTGCCGGTGTTCATCAGCTTGGGCGCCGGGTAGCCGATGATGGTGCGCAGCTCGATGAACGACGGCCGGTCGGTGACGGCCTTGGCGTTGGCGATGGCCTCCTCGATGCCGACGACGTTCTCGCCGCCCTCGACCCGCTGCACGTGCCAGCCGTAGGCCTCGTAGCGCGCCGCGGTGTCCTCGCACAGCGCGATGTTGGTGTCGTCCTCGATGGAGATCTGGTTGTGGTCGTAGAACACGATCAGGTTGCCCAGCTGCTGCACGGCCGCCAGCGACGACGCCTCGGACGTCACGCCCTCCTCGATGTCCCCGTCGGAGGCGATCACGAAGATGAAATGGTCGAACGGGCTGGTGCCCGGCTCGGCGTCCGGATCGAACAGGCCGCGCTCGTAGCGCGACGCCATCGCCATCCCGACCGACGAGGCCAGGCCCTGACCGAGCGGGCCGGTGGTGATCTCAACGCCCTTGGTGTGCCGGAACTCCGGGTGCCCGGGCGTCTTGGATCCCCAGGTGCGCAACGACTCGATGTCCGACAGCTCCAGCCCGAACCCGCCGAGGTACAGCTGCAGGTACAGGGTCAGGCTGCTGTGCCCCGCCGACAGCACGAACCGGTCGCGGCCCAGCCAGAAGGTATCGCTGGGGTCGTGGCGCATCGTTCGCTGAAACAGGGTGTAGGCCAACGGCGCCAGGCTCATCGCCGTTCCGGGATGGCCGTTGCCGACTTTTTGCACCGCGTCGGCGGCCAGCACCCGGATCGTGTCGACCGCCGCCGAATCGATCTCGGTCCAGTCGTCGGGGAGGTGCGGTTGGGTCAGCGTGGAGATCTCTTCGAGTGTCGTCACAGCCTCTGTCCTTGGGTCATCAAGCTGATATTGCCTACCCTAATGCGGGAGTGCCGGCTCCTGCAGTGCAGAGTTTCGGGTACCCAACGCCGGCAGCTGTGAAAATTACGCTCCCGTTGCCTGGGCTTTGCATTCAGTTCGCAATTCTCGGAAGAATCCCCTTTCGGACCCTCCTGGCAGGCCACCGCCGGCACGCGGTCTACCATCGTGCGTAGTAGATGCTGCGCGCTGCTGCGACCCGAGGAGTTATTGCGTGAGCGTTCGCGGGCGCGTCGCGCCGAGTCGAGTACCGGGCCGGGTACAAGGCACGGTTTTGGCGTACCTGGCGCTGACCAAGCCGCGGGTGATCGAACTGCTGCTGGTCACCGCGATCCCGGCGATGCTGCTCGCCCACCGCGGCACCGTGAACCCGCTGCTGATCCTGAACACCCTGATCGGCGGGATGCTGGCCGCCGGCGGCGCCAACACGCTCAACTGCGTGGCCGACGCCGACATCGACAAGGTGATGAAGCGCACCGCGCGCAGGCCGCTGGCGCGCGCGGCGGTGCCGACGCGAAACGCGCTGGTCCTGGGCCTGGTGCTCAGCGTGGGCTCGTTCTTCTGGCTGTGGTGGACGACGAACCTGCTGTCGGGACTGCTGGCCGTCGCCACCATCGCGTTCTATGTGTTCGTCTACACCCTGTTGCTCAAGCGGCGCACCTCGCAAAACGTGGTGTGGGGCGGCGCGGCCGGCTGCATGCCGGTGATGATCGGCTGGTCCGCCGTCACCGGCACCATCGGCTGGCCGGCGCTGGTGATGTTCGCCATCATCTTCTTCTGGACGCCGCCGCACACCTGGGCGCTGGCGATGCGCTACAAGGACGACTACAAGGCGGCCGGCGTGCCGATGCTGCCGGCGGTAGCGACCGAGCGCCAGGTCACCAAGCAGATCCTGATCTACACCTGGCTGACCGTGCTGGCGACGCTGGCGCTGGCGCTCGCGACTGGCTGGCTGTACGCGGCGGTCGCCCTGCTGGCCGGGGTGTGGTTCTTGGCCATGGCGCATCAGCTGTACGCCGGCGTGCGCGCCGGCGAACCGGTCAAGCCGCTGCGCCTGTTCCTGCAGTCGAACAACTACCTGGCCGTGGTGTTCTGCGCGCTGGCGGTCGACTCGGTGATCGCGCTGCCGACGCTGCTCTAGGCACCGGTCACGGTCGTCACACCATTCTCTCCGCGGGGCGGGCACAACGCCGAGCGTGAAGCCACTGCGAAAAAAGGTCGGGAATTTCGCAGTGGCTTCAAGCTCAGTGAAAGGTGTGCCAGAAGCCTCTACGGCAGCAGCACAATCGAGCCCGTCGTCTTGCGGGCCTGCAGGTCCTGGTGTGCGCGGGCCGCTTCGGCGAGCGGGTAACGCCCGCCGACCTCGATGGTGAGGCCGCCGCCGGCGATCGCGTCGAACAGTTCGCCCGCGCGCCAATGGAACTCGTCGCCGGTGCGGATGAAGTGCGCCAGCGACGGCCGGGTCAGGAACACCGACCCGGCGGCGTTGAGGCGCTGCGGGTCGAACGGCGGAACGGGCCCGCTGGCGGCGCCGAACAGCGCCAGGGTGCCGCGCACGGCCAGGCTGGCCAGGCTGGCGTCGAAGGTCGTCGCGCCGACGCCGTCGTACACCGCGGCCACCCCATCGCCCCCCGTCAATTCGCGGATCTTCTGGCCGAATTCGCCTGGGTCGTCGGGGTAGGAGAGCACCTCGGCGGCGCCCGCCTCCCTGGACATCCGCTCCTTCTCCGGCGTGGAGACCGTCGTGATGACCCGCGCGCCGCGCAGCGTGGCCCACTGCGTCAGGATCAGCCCGACCCCGCCGGCGCCCGCGTGCACCAGCACGGTGTCACCGCTTTTGACCGGATACACCGACGTCAGCAGGTAGTGCGCGGTCAGGCCCTTCAGCATCACCGAGGCCGCCACATCGGACGTCACGCCGTCGGGCACCTTCGCGGTCAAAGTCGCTGGGGCGATGGCGAATTCGGCGTAGGCGCCGGACGCCGCGGCGGTGCCCACCCGGTCGCCCTCGCTGAAACCGTCGACCCCGTCGCCCGTGGCGACAACGGTGCCGGCGGTCTCCTGGCCGAGGAGGAACGGCACCTCGCGCGGGTACTGCCCGGAGCGGAAATACGTGTCGATGTAGTTGACGCCGATGGCCTCGGCCTTGATCAAGACCTCGCCGGGACCGGGCGTGGGCTCGGCGACGTCGACATAGCGCAGGACTTCGGGACCACCGGTTTCGCTGATTTCGATTGCGTGCATGGGGATATCATGCCCGGGCATGAAGCTGGCCCGGCCGGACGTCTTCCATCCGCGCATCGTGCTGGCGGGCGGCCCGCGACACCCCGACGATGCGGGGCTGGTGCCCGCGCTGCGAGCCCGCGGGCTGCACGCGCGCTGGCTGTCCTGGGACGACCCGCAGACCGTCGGCGCTGACCTGGTAATCCTGCGGCGCGCCCCCAACCGGCGCGACGACTTCCTGGCCTGGACCCGCCGGGTGCGCCACCTGCTCAACCCGCCCGACGCGGTCGCGTGGAACCTCGGCGCGCGGTACCTGCTCGACCTCGAGGGCGACGGGGTACCGGTGGCGCCGGGAGCGACGGCTCGGTCGGCGTTGGTATTCATCGGCGGCCAGCGGTCGCACGCGTGGCCGCTCGAGCCGGAGTTCGAGTCGTGGGACCTCGGATACGCCGCCATCGCCTCCGCCGCCCAACGCGCCGCAATCGACTCGCGTGACCTGCTTTACGCGCGCGCCGACCTGGCGGGGGAGCGGCTGGTGGGGCTCGACCTCGTCGCGCCGTCGCTGGGGTGGTCGCATCTCGACGCCGACACCCGGGGGCGCGCCCAGCGCGAGTTCGCCCGCGCGGTGGAGTCAGCCTGCGAGCGGCTGGGCCTCGGTCCGTTGTCGCATCGACGCCCATAGCGCCGCCGTGGCCGCCGTGCAGGCCGCCGCGCCGGCCACGTGCACCGCGACCAGGGCGGCGGGCACTCCGGTGTAGTACTGCGTGGTGCCGACGGCGGCCTGGGCGCAGACCAGGGCGACCAGCACGCCCAGCCGCAGCCGGATGGCGCGGCCGGCGCCCACCGCCAGCAGCCCGAAGCCGAGCCCGACCAGCAGCGTCAGGTAGGAGACCAGCAGCGACGAGTGCGCGTGCACCAGCGTGGTGATCTCGACCTTGAGCCGGGGCACCGTGCGGCTGGGGCTGCGGTCACCGGCGTGCGGGCCGGCGGCGGTCACCAGCGTGCCGGTGATAAGCACCGCCGCCAGGTTCACCGCGCTCAGCGCGGTCAGCGCCCGCAGCGGCCGCGCCACCGCGTAGTGGACCACGCCGTTGTCCGGCTCGCCGACCTTGACGTAGAGCAGCACCGAGAGCCACACCATCGTCATCGACGTCAGCAGGTGCACGGCGACCGTCCACCACAGCAGCCCGGTGCGCACGGTGACGCCGCCGATCACCGCCTGCACCACCGTCGACACCGGCATCAGCCACGCGTAGACGAGGACCTCGGTGCGCCGGCGCGCCCGGGTGACGGCCAAGACGGCCAGCGCCGCGGTGATGACGACGGCGAAGGTGATCATCCGGTTGCCGAACTCGACGGCCTGGTGGATCCGCGGCACCTCGGCCACCGCGACCGGCGTGAAGCTGCCCGGAAAGCACTGCGGCCAGGTGGGGCAGCCCAGCCCCGAGGCGGTGACGCGCACGATCGCGCCGGTGACCGCTATGCCGCCCTGGCTCAGGATGACGAGCGCGGCGATCACCCGCTGGGCGCGCAGGCTGGGGTCGGGGAGCAGGTCCACCAACCGCAGCAGCGTTCGTCGTAGCACGGCCCGATGGTAAGCGCTCCTACGCCGCGTAGTAGAAACGGCCTCGTCAGGTGAAGCGGAACCAGCGCCGCGCGGCCAGCGCCGCCAGCGCGCCCCACACCGCCAGCACGACGAGCCCGAACCAGTCCACCGAGAGTGTCATCGCCTGTGAGAGCGCCTCGGTGAGCGCGCCCGACGGGGTGAGCCGCGCCGCCCACTTCACGGCCGTCGGGATCATCCTGGTTTCCAGGGTCAGCGCGCCCAGGCCGGCGAAGACGAACCACATCAGGTTGGCCACCGCCAGCACGATCTCGGCCCGCAGCGTCCCGCCGAGCAGCAGCCCGAGGGCCGCGAAGCCCGCGGTGCCCAGCGCGATGACCGCCGCGCCCAACAGCAGGGCCGCCGGCGCGGGTCGCCAGCCCAGCGCAAAACCGATGGCGCCCAACAGGATTGCCTGCAGGAACACCACCGTGACCACGGCCAGCGACTTGCCGGCGATGATGCCCCAGACCGGCAGCGGGGTGGCCCCGAGCCGTTTCAGCGCGCCGTAGCGGCGATCGAACGCGACGGCGATCGCCTGCCCGGTGAACGCGGTCGAGATCACCGCGAGGGCCATGATGACCGGGACGAACGTGGCCGCGCGGTTGCGGCCGAAGTCGCCGAACGGCAGCAGGGTCAGCCCGACCAGCAGCGTGATCGGGATGAACATGGTCAGCAGCAGTTGCTCGCCGTTGCGCAGCAGCAGCTTGAGCTCGAGCCCGAACTGCGCCGCGAGCATCCGCGGCACGGGGCTGGGGCGCGGGTCGGGTTTGAAGGTCCCCGCGGGGAACGTGGTCGACTGGGTCACGGCCGTAGCTTCCTGCCGGTGAGGTCGAGGAAGACGTCCTCGAGGCTGCGCTGCTCGACGCGCATGTCGGTCGCCAGCACGTCGATCTGCGCGCACCACGCCGTGACGGTCGCCAGCACCTGCGGGTCGACCGGGCCCTCGACCAGGTACTCGCCCGGCGTCACCTCGGTGGCCTTGTAGTCCTCCGGCAGCGCGGACGCCAGCAGGGACAGGTCGAGGCGTGGCGGCGCGGTGAACCGCAGCTGATCCTTGGCGCCCGCGCGCATCAGTTCCGTCGGGGTGCCCGAGGCCACCGTCACCCCGTGGTCGATGATCACCAGCCGATCGGCGAGTTCCTCGGCCTCCTTGAGCTGGTGCGTGGTCAGCACCACGGTCACGCCGTCGCGGCGCAGCGCGTCGATGAGCTCCCAGACCAGCAGCCGGGCGTGGGCGTCCATGCCGGCGGTCGGCTCGTCGAGGAACACCAGCTCGGGCCGGCCGACCAGCGCACAGGCAAGCGCGAGCCGTTGCTGCTGCCCGCCGGAGAGCCGCCGGTAGGTGGTGCGGGCGGCGTCGGTGAGGCCGAGGGTGTCCAGCAGCCACGCCGGGTCCAGCGGGTCGGCGGAATACGCCGCCACCAGGTCGAGCATTTCGCCCGCCCGCGCCGCGGGGTAGCTGCCGCCGCCCTGCAGCATCACGCCGATGCGCGCGCGGAGGCGGGCGTTGTCGGCGATGGGGTCCAGGCCGAGCACCCGGATGGTGCCGGCGTCGGGGCGCGTGAAGCCCTCGCACATCTCGACCGTCGTGGTCTTACCGGCGCCGTTGGGCCCGAGCAGGGCCAGCACCTCGGCGGCGTGCACCTCCAGATCGAGGTTGGAGACGGCCGTGGTTGACCCGTATTGCTTGGTGACCCCGCGCAGCCGCACGACAGTGTCGGGCGTTTCGGGGAGCGGGCTCACGTGGAATCAGCGTAGGCGTCGGGTGCCGCCTCGGAACTGGGGGTCTTGGGAGCCACCGGGGCGACCAGCCCGATCACCGTCTGGCCGTTGGTTTCCGGGCTCGTCGGCGGCAGTTGGCGCCACGGCAGGCGCCTGTATGTCAGCGCGATGAGCACCGCGACGATCAGGGTGCTGGCCAGCGTGGCGTCCACGATCTGAAACAGCGCGAAGCGGTCACCGTTGGCCGTCGGACCGAAGATGCCCACGACGAGGGTGATGATGATCGCCGCCACGCGGAAGCCCGGGCGCGTCGCCCACGCGGCCAGCGGGATGATCGCCCACAGCAGGTACCAGGGCTGCACCACGGGGAACAGCAACACGCAGATGCCCAGCGCGACGCCCAGGCCGCCGATCGGGTGCAGCCGGCCGCGGAAGACGGCCACGAGCAACCAGACCACCAACACCATGATGATCAGCACGCCGATGCCACGCGTCAGCCCCAACACCGCGGTCGTGTGATCGCCGAGGCCCAGCAGGATGCCCACCTGCCCGGTGCCGAGGGCGAGCAGCGTCGGCGGCGACAACCAGCTGCGCACCACGTTGGCGGTGCCGAGCGTGTAGATCCAGCCGAAGCCCAGCCCGCTGGCCCAGCCGACCAGGGCCATCACGGCCAGTGACAGGGCCGCCATCCCGCCGCCCGCCAGCAGCAGGGCGCGCAGGTTGCCGCCGCAGCGGTAGGCCAGCGCCATCGTGACGAAGCCCAGCGCCAGCAGCGACGGCAGCTTCACCTGCGAGGACAGGGTGATCAGGATTGCGCCGGCGACCAGCATGCCCAGCGGTCCCCAGTCCGGGCCCGGCCGCCACGAGGTGGGCAGCAGCCGCGGGGCGTCGACGCCGCGCAGGGCGAATTCCGCGCCGGCCAGCATCAGCCCGAGCATCAGCGCCTCGTTGTGGACGCCGGCGACCAGATGCATGATCAGCAGCGGATTGGCCGCCCCCAGCCACAGCGCGCTCACCTCCGCGACGCCGCAGCGCCGGGCCAGCCGCGGGGTGGCCCACACGATCAGGCCGACGCCGATCAGCACCACGATCCGGTGGCACAGCACCGCGGCGACGATGTTCTCCCCGGTCAGTGCGGAGATGCCGCGCCCGATCCACAGGAACAACGGGCCGTAGGGCGCCGGTGTCTCGCGCCACAGCGTGGGCACGGACAGCGTGAACACGTGGCCGAGGCCCAGCCCGGACGCCGGACCCACCTTGTACGGGTCGAGCCCCTCCAGCGAGATCTGGCTCTGGGCCAGGTAGGAGTAGACGTCCTTGCTGTACATGGGCGGCGCGATCAGCAGCGGCAGCGTCCACAGCAGCAGGGTGCGGTCCAGGTCCCCGCGCGACATTTTCCGGTTGCCCAGCGCGAACCGCCCCAGCATCAGCCAGGCCAGCGCCATCATCACCGCGCCGGTCGTCGTCATCGTCAGCGAGACCGTCTGGATGCGCGACGGCAGGTTGAGCAGCCGGACCCCGAACGTCGGATCCTGCACGACGGGCCGCGCCCCGGCGCCCAGCGCGCCGATCGCCATCAGGACGGTGCCGGTGGCGCCGAACAGGCGGGTGCGCTGCAGCGCGGTGAGCTCGGTATCGTTCAGCGGCGAGCCCACCGCTTGCTCGTCGCCGTGCAAGCTGGCGATCGACGAGCTCAGCGTGTGGTGGCGGGCTGCCATCAGAGCAGCGTAGCGGCACGCCCTTGTGACCAGCGCAACGCGCAGACAGGGGACCCTTGGTGGACCGATCCCCGGAATTGCGTCACACTGGTGTTGTGAAAATCCGAACCAGCCTCGATGAGGCGCCCGTGGCTTCCGTCGGCGCCGCGGTGCCGGATGGTCACACCCGCCGCGCCATCGTGCGCCTGCTGCTGGAATCCGGATCGATCACCGCCGTCGAGATCGGCGACCGGCTCGGCCTGACTCCCGCCGGGGTGCGGCGTCACCTCGACGCGCTGATCGAGGCGGGCGACGCCGAGTCGGTGGCCGCCGAGCCGTGGCAGCAGGTGGGCCGCGGGCGCCCCGCCAAGCGCTTCCGGCTGACCGGGGCCGGCCGGGCCAAGCTCGACCACGCCTACGACGACCTGGCCGCGGCGGCCATGCGCCAGCTGCGGGAGATCGGCGGCGAGGACGCCGTCCGCACCTTCGCCCGGCGGCGCATCGACGCGATCCTGGCCGGTGTCGAGGCGGCCGACAGCGCCGAGGACGCCGAGGTCGAGGCGGCGGCCGAGCGGGTCGCCGGCGCGCTGACCAAGGCCGGCTACGTCGCGACCACCACCCGGGTGGGCGGGCCGATCCACGGGGTGCAGATCTGCCAGCATCACTGCCCGGTGTCGCACGTCGCCGAGGAATTCCCCGAGTTGTGTGAAGCCGAGCAGCAGGCCATGGCCGAGGTGCTCGGAACCCACGTGCAGCGGTTGGCGACCATCGTCAACGGAAACTGCGCCTGCACCACCCACGTGCCACTCACTGTCCCGGTGTCGAAGGTGGCCAGCCCGCCGCCCGACACCACCAGCATCGAAGGAGCGTCGTTATGACCCTAGAGGCCGACAAGACCGCGGCCGTGCCGCTGACCCAGGAGGAGGCGATCGCCTCCCTGGGGCGGTACGGCTACGGCTGGGCGGACTCCGACGTCGCGGGCGCCAGCGCGCAGCGCGGGCTGTCGGAGGCGGTGGTCCGCGACATCTCGGCGAAGAAGAACGAGCCCGAGTGGATGCTGCAGACCCGGCTCAAGGCGCTGCGCATCTTCGAGCGCAAGCCCATGCCGACGTGGGGCTCGAACCTCGGGGGCATCGACTTCGACAACATCAAGTACTTCGTGCGTTCCACCGAGAAGCAGGCCGCGACGTGGGATGACCTCCCCGAGGACATCCGCAACACCTACGACCGGCTGGGCATCCCGGAGGCGGAGAAGCAGCGGCTGGTGGCCGGCGTCGCGGCGCAGTACGAGTCCGAGGTGGTGTACCACCAGATCCGGGAAGACCTTGAGGCGCAAGGGGTTATCTTCCTGGACACCGACACGGGCCTGCGCGAGCATCCCGAGGTCTTCAAGCAGTACTTCGGCACGGTGATCCCGGCGGGGGACAACAAGTTCTCCGCGCTGAACACCGCGGTGTGGAGCGGCGGCTCGTTCATCTACGTGCCGCCGGGCGTGCACGTCGACATTCCGCTGCAGGCCTACTTCCGGATCAACACCGAGAACATGGGCCAGTTCGAACGCACGCTGATCATCGTCGATGAGAACGCTTACGTTCACTACATCGAGGGCTGTACCGCCCCGATCTACAAGTCGGATTCGCTGCACTCCGCGGTGGTGGAGATCATCGTAAAGCCTGGTGGCCGTTGCCGTTACACGACGATCCAGAACTGGTCGGGCAACGTCTACAACCTGGTCACCAAGCGGGCCCGCGCCGAGGCCGGCGCCACCATGGAGTGGGTCGACGGAAACATCGGCTCGAAGGTGACGATGAAGTACCCGGCGGTGTGGATGACCGGCGAGCACGCCAAGGGCGAGGTGCTGTCGGTGGCGTTCGCCGGCGAGGATCAGCACCAGGACACCGGCGCCAAGATGCTGCACCTGGCGCCCAACACGTCGAGCAACATCGTGTCCAAGTCGGTGGCCCGCGGCGGCGGCCGCACCTCCTACCGCGGCCTGGTGCAGGTGAACAAGGGCGCGCACGGGTCGCGCTCGAGCGTGAAATGCGATGCGCTGCTGGTCGATACGATCAGCCGCAGCGACACCTACCCCTACGTCGACATCCGCGAGGACGACGTCACGATGGGCCACGAGGCCACCGTGTCGAAGGTCAGCGAAAACCAGCTGTTCTACCTGATGAGCCGCGGGCTGACCGAGGACGAGGCGATGGCGATGGTGGTGCGCGGCTTCGTCGAGCCGATCGCCAAAGAGCTGCCGATGGAGTACGCGCTGGAGCTCAACCGCCTGATCGAGCTGCAGATGGAAGGCGCGGTCGGGTAGTGACTGCCGCTCTGAATAAGGGAGAGCTGTTCGCCTCCTTCGACGTCGACGCGTTCGAGGTTCCGCACGGCCGCGACGAGCTCTGGCGGTTCACCCCGCTGCGGCGGCTGCGCGGGCTGCACGACGGTTCCGCCAAGGCCACGGGCCGAGCGGAAATCGCCGCCGACGCGCGGCCCGGCGTGCAGGTCGAGACCGTCCGCCGCGGCGACGAGCGGCTCGGTCAGGGCGGTGCGCCCGCCGACCGCGTTGCCGCCCAGGCGTTTTCGTCGTTCAACTCCGCGACCGTGGTCACCGTCGGCCGGGACACTCGGGTCGCCGAGCCGATCAACATCACCATCACCGGGCCCGGCGAAGGCGCGGTGGCCTACGGGCACCTGCAGATCCGCGTGGAAGAGCTCGGCGAGGCGGTGGTGGTCATCGACCAACGCGGCGGCGGAACCTATGCCGACAACGTCGAATGCGTCGTCGACGACGCCGCGCGCCTGACCGTCGTGTGGATCGCCGACTGGGCCGACGACATGGTGCACGTCAGCGCGCATCACGCCAGGCTGGGCAAGGACTCGGTGCTGCGGCACGTCACCGTCACGCTGGGCGGTGAGGTCGTGCGGATGTCGGCCAACGTGCGGTTTTCCGGTCCCGGTGGGGACGCCGAGTTGCTGGGGCTGTACTTCGCCGACGACGGCCAGCACCTCGAGTCGCGGCTGCTGGTGGACCACGCGCGGCCCGACTGCAAGTCGAACGTGCTGTACAAGGGTGCGCTGCAAGGGGATCCGGATTCCGCGCTGCCCGACGCGCACACGGTCTGGGTGGGTGACGTGCTGATCCGCGCCGAAGCCACCGGCACCGACACCTTCGAGGTGAACCGCAACCTGGTGCTCACCGACGGCGCGCGCGCCGACTCGGTGCCCAACCTCGAGATCGAGACCGGCGAGATCGCCGGCGCCGGACACGCCAGCGCCACCGGGCGTTTCGACGACGAGCAGCTGTTCTACCTGCGTTCCCGCGGCATCCCGGAGGATCAGGCCCGCCGCCTGGTGGTCCGCGGGTTCTTCGGGGAGATCATCTCGAAGATCGCGGTGCCCGAGGTGCGCGAACGCCTGACCGCAGCCATCGAACACGAACTGGCCATTACGGAGAAAACGACCACATCATGACGACCCTCGAAATCAAAGACCTGCACGTCAGCGTCGACGACCCCAACGCCGCGGAGGGGGAGCGCGAGATCCCCATCCTCAAGGGCGTGGACCTGACGGTGAAATCCGGTGAGACGCATGCCCTGATGGGCCCCAACGGGTCCGGCAAGTCGACGCTGTCCTACGCGATCGCCGGTCACCCCAAGTACCGCGTCACCTCCGGGTCGATCACGCTGGACGGCGAGGACGTGCTGGCAATGAGCGTCGACGAGCGCGCGCGTGCCGGGATATTCCTGGCGATGCAGTACCCCGTCGAGGTGCCCGGTGTGTCGGTGTCGAACTTCCTGCGCTCGGCCGCGACGGCCATCCGCGGCGAGGCCCCGAAGCTGCGCCACTGGGTCAAGGAGGTCAAGGGGGCGATGACGTCCCTCGAGATCGATCCTGTCTTCGCCGAGCGCAGCGTCAACGAGGGTTTCTCCGGCGGCGAGAAGAAGCGCCACGAGATCCTGCAGCTGGAACTGCTCAAGCCCAAGATCGCGATCCTCGACGAGACCGACTCGGGGCTGGACGTCGACGCGCTGCGGGTGGTCAGCGACGGCGTGAACCGCTACGCCGAAACCGAGCACGGCGGAATCCTGTTGATCACGCACTACACCCGCATCCTGCGCTACATCCACCCGGAGTACGTGCACGTGTTCGTGGGCGGCCGCATCGCCGAGTCCGGCGGTCCGGAGCTGGCCGACGAGCTCGAGCAGAACGGATACGTGCGCTTTTCGCAAGCGGCGGCCACCGGAGCCTGACCATGCTGGACGTCGCGGCCATCCGTGCCGACTTCCCGATCCTCAAGCGCATCATGCGCGGGGGAAACCAGTTGGCGTACTTGGATTCCGGCGCGACCTCGCAGCGTCCGTTGCAGGTGCTCGACGCCGAGCGGGAGTTCCTGCTGACCTCCAACGGCGCGGTGCATCGCGGTGCGCACCAGCTGATGGAGGAGGCCACCGACGCCTACGAGCAGGGCCGCTCCGACATCGCGGCCTTCGTCGGCGCCGACGCCGACGAATTGGTGTTCACCAAGAACGCCACCGAGGCGCTCAACTTGGTGTCATACGTGCTGGGCGACAACCGTTTCGAGCACGCCGTCGGGCCCGGCGACGTCATCGTCACCACCGAGCTCGAGCACCACGCCAACCTGGTCCCGTGGCAGGAGCTGGCCCGGCGCACCGGGGCGACGCTGCGCTGGTACGGCGTGACGGACGACGGGCGCATCGACCTGGACTCGCTGCAACTCGACGAGCGGGTCAAAGTCGTTGCGTTCAGCCACCATTCCAACGTCACCGGCGCGCACGCGCCGGTGGGCGAGCTGGTCCGGCGCGCCAAGGCCGTGGGCGCGCTGACGGTGCTGGACGCCTGCCAGTCGGTGCCGCACCGGCCGGTCGATTTCCACGCGCTCGACGTCGACTTCGCCGCGTTCTCCGGCCACAAGATGCTGGGCCCCACCGGGATCGGCGTGCTGTACGGGCGGGGCGAGCTGCTGGCGGCCGCGCCCCCGTTCCTCACCGGCGGGTCGATGATTGAGACGGTCGCCATGGAGGTCAGCACCTACGCGGCGCCGCCGCAGCGCTTCGAGGCCGGTACCCCGATGACCTCCCAGGTGGTCGGATTGGCCGCCGCCGCACGCTATCTCGGCGCCATCGGCATGGACGCCGTGGAGGCCCACGAACGCGAGCTGGTGGCCGCGGCCATCGACGGCCTGTCCGGCATCGACGGCCTGCGCATCGTCGGCCCGACGTCGACGGAGCACCGGGGCTCGCCGGTGGCTTTCGTCGTCGATGGGGTGCACGCCCACGACGTCGGCCAGGTGCTCGACGACGACGGCGTCGCGGTGCGGGTGGGCCACCACTGCGCGTTGCCGCTGCACCGCAGGTTCGGCGTGGCGGCCACCGCGCGGGCGTCGTTCGCGGTCTACAACACCCGCGACGAGGTCGAGCGACTGGTGGCCGGCGTGCGACGCGCGCTGGATTTCTTTGGGAGAGACTGACGTTGCGCCTCGAGCAGATCTACCAGGACGTGATCCTCGATCACTACAAGCACCCGCAGCACCGGGGGCTGCGGGAGCCGTTCGGCGCACAGGTGTACCACGTCAACCCGGTCTGCGGTGACGAGGTCACCCTGCGGGTCGCGCTGTCCGACGACGGCGAAACCGTCACGGACGTCTCCTACGACGGGCAGGGCTGTTCGATCAGCCAGGCGTCGACGTCGGTGCTGACCCAGCAGGTGATCGGCCGCAGTGTCGGCGAGGCGCTCAAGACCATCACCGCGTTCAGCGAGATGGTGTCCTCGCGCGGCACCATCGACGGCGACGAGGACGTGTTGGGCGACGGGGTCGCGTTCGCCGGAGTCGCCAAGTACCCGGCGCGGGTGAAGTGCGCACTGCTCGGCTGGATGGCTTTCAAAGACGCCTTGGCTCAGGCCAGCGCAGGGTTTGAGGAGGACCAAAAATGAGCGAAACCACCGCACCGAGCGACGAGTTCCTCGCCGACGTCGAGGAGGCGATGCGCGACGTCGTCGACCCCGAGTTGGGCATCAACGTCGTCGATCTCGGGCTGGTTTACGGCCTCAACGTGGAGGAGGGCGACGAGGGAACCGTCGCCCTGATCGACATGACGTTGACGTCGGCGGCCTGCCCGCTGACCGACGTCATCGAGGACCAGTCGCGCAGCGCGCTGGTCGGCAGCGGCCTGGTCGACGACCTGCGGATCAACTGGGTGTGGAACCCGCCGTGGGGCCCCGACAAGATCACCGAGGACGGCCGCGAGCAGCTGCGCGCCCTCGGCTTCACCGTCTAGTCCCGGACCTCCCCACTAGCCCGATGGTGGCGACCCGCCGCGCCCGGCTACGCCGCGCTTGCGATCGCCACTAAAGGTGGAAGGGGAGGTGGGGCAGGTGCAGGTGGTGATGCGGGTGACCCATCGGCGGGCACGTCTCGAGGCTGATGGTCACCGCGTGCAGCACCCCGGCGTCCTGGATTCCCTGCGCCCCCATGCATTTCCCGTTCGTGATCGCCTGGGCGTCCGAAGCCGTCTGCTTCTGGTAGGACGTCGTGTTTGCGACGGTCACGTTCGTCGGCGTCGGTTGGGCGCCGATACCGCTGACCGCGATCGTCTCACCGGAGACCGAGCTGACCGTGCCGTAGAACCCCGCGGGCGGCGGGCACTTGCCGTCGACGGCCGGGGTGACCGTGACCGATTGGGCGGTGATCGCGCCGGGGGTGGGGGCGTTCTGCGGGGTGGCGCGCACATTGACGCAGCTGCCGGGGGTGACGTCGGTCAGCTGGGCCGGCGTGGTCTCGACGACCCGGGTCTGGGGGGTGAAGTCGACGGTGGCCGACCCGGTCCGCGTCCGGAGCTGGATCGTGCCGTCGGACACCGACTGGACCAGGCCCTCGACGTAATCCTTGGGGACGGGGGGTGGCGCGGGAGCCGGCGGCGGCGCCGCGGCGGGCGCCGGGCGGCGCGGGGGCGCGGGGCCGGGGGGGTTGCCCGGGGGGGCGGGGGTGGGGGGCGGGGCGCCCGCGGGGGCCCAGGCGCCG
>NZ_LZKR01000007.1 GCF_001672915.1 Mycobacterium sp. 1245805.9
GTCCCCACGCTGATCCTCTGGATCACCTCCGATCAGCCGCTCTGGGCGGCCCAGATCAAACAGCTGAAAGTCGGCTCGGCCCGCCGCTTCTCGAGCACTACCCGCAAAACGCTGGTCGCCGACCTCAGGTCGGTCCTCTCGCCCGACCATGTCAGCCGGGCGCGTGACATCGCCGCGCGGATGACCAAGCCCGCCGAGAGCGTCGCCGGCGCCGCCGATCTGCTGGAAAAAGCCGCCCGAGGCGGGGGTTTCGACTGATGCCAGAACGTCCCGCGGGGCCGCGCGGCTCGGGGTACGCTCCCGGTGTGTCCCTACTGATCACGGTGCCGGTTTTCGGGCAGCACGAGTACACACACGCGCTCATAGCCGATTTGGAGCGCGAGGGCGCCGACTATCTGATCGTCGACAATCGCGGCGACTACCCGAAGATCGGCAACGAACGAGTCGCCACGCCGGGCAAGAACCTCGGATGGGCCGGGGGGAGCGAGTTCGGGTTCCGAACCGCGTTCGCGGAGGGCTACTCCCACGCGATGACGCTCAACAACGACACCCGGCTCTCTCGGGGATTCGTCGCCGCCCTGCTCGACCCGCGCCTGCCCGCGGATGTCGGGATGGTGGGACCGCTGTTCAACATCGGGTTCCCCTATGCGGTGGTCGAGGGGATACCGGACGCCGCGAGCTACGTTCCGCGGCCGCAGTACCGGGTGGTGCCCGCCATCGAGGGAACGGCGCTGGTGATGTCCCGGGAATGCTGGGACGCGGTCGGGGGAATGGACCTCGACACCTTCGGCCGCTACGGCTGGGGGCTGGACCTGGACCTCGCGCTGCGGGCACGGAAGGCCGGATTCGGCGTGTACACAACGGAAATGGCCTACGTTCACCATTTCGGGCGCAGGACGGCCAAGGTCCACTTCGGCGGTCTGAAGTACCACTGGGGCTCCAGCCGGGCGATGATTCAGGGCTTGCGCAAGACGCACGGCTGGCTCGCGACCATGGGTATTCTGCGCGAGATGGGGGCGGCGCACCACCGCAAGTGGTACAAGTCTTACCCGCTCGTCCAGCGCGACGCGGCCGCCAGCCGACAGCCCTAGCGGCGCGGGCGGTTTCAGACGCCGACGCGGACGGTCTGTTCGAGGAGGTCGGCGGCGGTGACCACGCCGACGGCGGGTTTGCACATCTCCGGGGCGATCTCGCGGGCCCGGGCCACGCAGTCCGGCGCGAGGATCTTGCGCAGCTGCCTGACCAACGATTTGCGGGTGATGTTCGAAAGTTTCTTGGCGGAGCCGACTTTCAGCCGTTTGACCTGGGTCGCCCAGATGAACTGGTCGGCCACGTCCCACAGAATCAACGTCGGGAGCCCGGCTCGCAGGCTCGCCGCTGTCGTGCCGGCCCCGCCGTGGTGAACGGCCGCCCGGCACATGGGCAGGATGGTGCTGTAGTTGACATGGCCGACGAGTTTGACGTGGTCACCATGCGGCGCGGCGTCGGAACCCTCGGCGCCCGAATAGATCAGGGCCCGTTCGCCCAACTCGGCGCAGGTGTCGGCGATCATGGCCACGGTCTCGGCGGGGGAACTGACCGGGGTGCTGCCAAAACCGAAGTAGATCGGTGGCCTTCCCGCGGCGATCCACGACGCGACCTCATCGTCGGTGTCCGCGGCCAACTCCAGTGTCAGCGAACCCACAAAGGGCCGCTTGCCATTCCATTCCGCCGCCAGCCCGGGAAAGCAAAGTTCGTCGTAGGCCTGGATCTCCAGCGCGCCGAGTTGTGACATGCGTTGCGGCGCAGGGCAAGTGGCGTTCGGTAGGCCCAGGTCCCGGCGCTGCGCGTCCTCGGCGCCCCGGGTGAACCGCCAGTACATCCAGTCGAGGGTTTTCATCGTCGAGCGCACCAGCGGCGCGGGCAATCGCGCGGGAAACGCCACTTGGCCGTTGGGCCGCATCGGGTAGAAGTGCAACGCGGCCAACGGAATGCCGTAGCGCTCCGCGACGTTCGCCGCGACTTCCTGATAGAGCTGGCCGGTCAGCAGCAGGTCCACCCCGTCGGCGAGCGCCTTGAGCGCGGCGCCCAGTTCTTCGTAGCCCGCCCGGACCGGTTCCATGGCCTCGCGCGCCAACTTGACCGGGTTCTGGAACTTCCACGAGTTGTGCAGGAAGTCCTTGTCCAGCTGCTGCTGGGAATCCCGCTGCCCGTAGGCGACGGCGGGCAGCCCGGCCGACTCGACGAAGCCGATCAGGTTGGGCGGCACCGCAACCCGCACGTCGTGCCCCCGGCGCTGCAGCTCCCGACCGACGGCGGCGCACGGCTCGATATCGCCGCGAGTCCCGTAGCTCACCAACGCAAACTTCATGACGGAGTCGAGCCCATTAATCCTTGACGAAGTGATACACGCGGTAGGAGAAGCCCCCGGCGCGGCGCAGATCCCAGTCCATCACCCCGACGCCGTAACGGATCAGGGAGTTCATGAATCCGGGCAGGCGGTCGCTGATCTGCTGCTGGGTGCGCCGCGTGTTGGCGTCCAGCCCGCGCTTGGCCTCGGCGTCGATGTCCCGTTCGGAGACCTTCCGCAGCGGCGCGGCGGCCAGCGCCGCCTCCCACTCGCCGACGACGGGCGCCCGGCGGGAATCGGTGTACAGGAAATGCCCCCCGGGCCGCAGCACGCGCGCCACCTCCTCGAGAAAACGGGAGAAGTGGGGGTACTGGTGGGAGGCCTCCACGTTGACCACCGCGTCGAAGGAGCCGTCCGGGAAGGGCAGGTTCTCGGCGTCGCCCTGCACGAAATCCAGGCCCGGCAGCTGGTGCCGTTCCCGGCACTTGTCGATGCTGGCGGGGTTCAGATCCAGGCCGGTGTAGGAGGCCGGGCCCAGGTTTCGCACGATGTAGGAGGCGCCCCCGCCGGCCCCGCAACTGACCTCCAGCACCTTCTTGCCGGTGAGATCGGTCTGCGAAGCGGTCACGTGATAGAGCTGGATGCAGTACCGGTTGGGTTCGTCGGATGCCGCCAACGGCAGCCCCATCGGGGGATCCTCTTCGTAGCCGAAGTTGAAGAAGACCACGTCGTCGCCGACCTGGCGGGTGCCAAGGGGCAGAAAGTACTTCGTGGTGAGCTTGCCGACGAGCGGGTTGGATTGCAGGCGGTATTTGAGAGCCACGGGGAGAGTGTTGCACGGATCCGCGGCGCCACACGGCGAATAGCCGCCTTGAGGACTTCGCGACCGGCAATTGCGGCCCTGACCTGCGCGTTCACCGCCAAGATTACAGCAATGTCACGGTCAACGTTTAGATCTTGATTAGCCCGCGCGAGTGTGCGCTGGATTGTAGGGTGGTTGGGTGTCGAGCCGGACTGGCACGGGCGAGGCAGCCAAGCCTGGGGGAATCTTCGACCGCATAGGCGACATCGTCGTGCGGTGGCCCCTGCTTGTCATCGTGGGCTGGATCGGGGTGGCGGTCACCCTGGCACTGGTCTTTCCGCCGTTGCCGGTACAGGCCAGCAAACGCGAGCCGAAGGCCCTCCCGGACAACGCCCCGACGGTGGTGGTCAACCAGGAGATGGCCAAGGCCTTCGCGATGCCCGGCGCGCCCAAGGCCGGCGGAGACGCCAAGAAGGCGCCGGATGCGGCCGGGGACGGGGGCGGCGACAATCCGCTGGGCGGCGGCGGTTCCCTGCTGATGATCCTGCTCAGCGACGAGAACGGCATCACACCCGCCGACGAGGCCGTCTACGCCAGGCTGGTGGACAAGCTGCGCCAGGACAAGACCGACAAGATGACGGTCCAGGACTTCCTGACCAACCCCCAGATGCGCGAGGTCCTGGCGAGCAAGGACGGCAAGGCCTTCATCCTGCCGATCTCGTTCCCCGGCGCCGGCACCGCGCCGTCGACGATCGCGGGCTACCACCACGTCAAAGAAATCGCGAAAGAGGTCACCGCGGGAACCTCCCTGAAGGCTCACGTCAGTGGGCCGCTGGCCACGATCGCCGACGCGACCGAAATGGCGCTGGAAGACGCGCATTTCATTGAGATCGGCACCGTGGTTTCGGTGCTGGGCATCCTTTTCCTGATCTACCGCAACATCATCACCATGTTGGTGCCGCTGATCAACATCGGTGCGTCCATCGGAACATCCCAGGGCGTCCTGTCCGGGCTGAGCGAGATCGGCCTGCCGTTCGCCCTGCAGACCCTCGTCCTGATGACCGCCGTGATGGTCGGGGCGGGAACGGACTACGCCGTCTTTCTGATCAGCCGATATCACGACTATGTGCGGAAAGGCCACACGTCCGACGAATCGGTGAAGATGGCGCTGATGTCGATCGGCAAGGTGATTGCCGCGTCGGCGGCCACCGTCGCGGTCGCGTTCCTCGCGATGGTCTTCACCAAGCTGGAAGTGTTTTCGACTGTCGGTCCGGCGATTTCGATCTCGGTCATCGTGGCGTTCCTGTGTGCGGTCACCCTGTTGCCCGCCCTGTTGGTGCTCGCCGGACGCCGTGGCTGGATCAAGCCCCGGCGCGACCTCACCACCCGGATGTGGCGGATCATGGGCACCCGCGTCGTGCGCCGGCCCCGCATCCACCTGGTCGGGAGCCTGATCGTGCTCATCGGTCTGGCCAGTTGCACGGCCGTGATGCGGTTCAACTACGACGACCTCAAGACGATGCCCGCGTCCGTGGACAGCTCCAAGGGATATGACGTGATGAATCGCCATTTCCCGGCGAACGCGCTGACACCCATGGTGCTGTTCATCAAGTCGCCCTCCCACGACCTGAGGACGCCGGCCGCCCTGGCGGACCTGGAGCAGATGGCCGCCCGGGTGAGCCAGCTGCCCGACATCACGATGGTGCGGGGGCTGACCCGGCCCAACGGCGAACCGCTGGAGCAGACCAAGATCTCGTTCCAGGCCGGTGAGGTCGGCAACAAGCTCGACGACGGATCCCGCCAGATCAACGAGCACGGGAGCGATCTGGACAGGCTGGTCAACGGCTCCAATCAGTTGGCCGACGCCCTGGCGATGCTGCGCGATCAGGTCACCGGCGCAGTCACCAGCCTCGGCCCGGCGGTCTCGGCGCTGACGGCGATGGAGCAGATGGCGGGCGGCGATAGCACCATCGCCGCGCTCGATCAGGGCGCCGCCCTCACCGGGCGGATGAAGACGCTCGGCGACAACCTCAACATGTCCACCGTGAGCACCGAGAACATCGCCGCGTGGGCCGCGCCGATGTTGAATGCCCTCAACAACAGCCCGGACTGCAACGCCGACCCGGGCTGCGTGAGCTCGCGGTCCGGTTTGGCCGCGATGGTGCAGGCAAACAACGACGGCACCCTCAACTCGATCAAGATCATGGCCCGCAACCTGCAAGCGGCTGGGAAAGCGCAAACGGTCGGGCAGACGTTGAACACGGCCCAGCAAACGCTTTCCCAGGCCTCCGCCGCCATGAAGACGATCAGGGACCTGCAGTCCACGATGAGCCAGGCGCAACAGGGCGCCAACGCGCTTGCCGACGGCAGCCGCGCGATCGCCGGTGGGGTGAAACAACTCGTCGATTCGACCCGACAGATCGGCAGCGGCCTCAACGAGGCGTCGCAATTCCTGCTGAGCATGAAGCACGACACCGACAACAAGCCGTCGATGTCCGGGTTCAACATCCCGCCGCAGATCCTGACCAGGGACGAGTTCAAGCAGGGCGCCGCGATCTTCCTGTCCCCCGACGGGCACGCGGCGCGGTACCTGATCCAGAGCGGGCTCAACCCGTTCTCCACCGACGCCATGGATCAGATCCCGAAGATCATCAAGGCCGCGCAGTCGGCGCAGCCCAACACCGAACTGTCGGACGCCACAGTGCAGGTGGCCGGTGTGCCGAGCGGGCTTGCCGACACGCGTAACTATTACAACAACGACATCGGCTACATCGTCTTCGCCACGATCATGATCGTGTTCCTGATCCTGGTCGGCCTGTTGCGTGCGGTCGTTGCGCCGCTGTACCTCATCGGTTCGGTGCTGCTTTCCTACCTGTCCGCAATGGGTTTGGGCGTCCTGGTGTTCCAGCTGCTGCTCGGGCAGAACCTGCACTGGAGCCTGCCCGGGCTGTCCTTCATCCTGCTCGTCGCGGTCGGCGCGGACTACAACATGCTGCTCATCTCGCGCATCCGCGACGAGTCACCGCACGGCGTTCGGGTCGGCGTCATCCGCACCGTGGGTTCGACCGGCGGCGTGATCACGTCGGCGGGCCTGATCTTCGCGGCCTCGATGTTCGGGTTGATGAGCGCCAGCATCTACACGATGGCCGAGGCCGGCTTCATCCTCGGCATGGGCATTCTGATCGACACGTTCCTGGTGCGCTCGATCACAGTGCCGGCCATGGCCGCGCTGATCGGCCAAAAGAACTGGTGGCCTTCACATCTCGGCAAGACCCCCGCCCAGGTTTATGCGGCCCACCAGAAGAAGCAGCATCAGCTCAACCAGTTGACCGATCAACTGGTCAAGATGAAGGTGATTCCCAGTACGGGCGCCCTGGCGCCGGCGGCCGCTGCCCCAGCGACGAACGGGGCCGCGCAGCCGTGGATTCCCGACGACCTACTCGTTCGGCTGAAACTCGTTCCCCCCGGGCACAAGCCGCGCACCAAGTCGCGTCGATCGCGGCCCGCCGCCAAGCCGACGTCGGGCGCCGCGGCCGCCAAGAACGGGAAACGGTCTAAGAGACAACGGCTTTCCAACCACGCACTCCCGCTGTTCGACCTCAGCGGCCTGCCGAGTCACCTGACCGACGATCTGCGCGATCCCGGGTTGGGATCCGCCCCGCCCGCCAACGGCAACGGCAAGCGCAAGAGCGATCGGTATCTCGGCCACCCGCTGCCGCTGTTCGGCCAGGACTTCCTGGCGCCCCGGCCGATCACCGTCGGCGCCAACGGAAACGGGCATTCGAACGGCAACGGCCACAGCGAGCAATCAGCGGACGACGACCTCGGCAATCCGCTGCCGCTGTTCGGGACGGGCACCCCGGGGCAGCAGCCCACCAACGGCAACGGGCGATCCCGCTCTTAGCCGTCCAACCGGACGAACTCGTCCTGCCGGTAGAGCTCGACGCACTGCGATCGTCTGATCTTGCCGCTGGTGGTGATGGGAATCGAACCCGGTGACACGAGAACGAGATCCGCCACCTTGAGCCCGTGAGACTTCGAAATCGCGGACGTGACTTCGCGTTTGACGCCGCGCAGCTTGTCCGCGGCCTCCTCCTCGGAGGAGCCGCGCTTCTTCATCTCGATGATCGCGACCAGCTTCTCGACGCCCTTGTCGGGAACCGCGATGGCGGCGCACCGTCCCGCGGTGATCTCCTGGATGGTCGCCTCGATGTCGTCGGGAGAATGGTTGCGCCCGTAGACGATCAGCAGATCCTTGATCCGGCCGATGATGAACATCTCGCCGCTGGAGAAGAAGCCCGAGTCGCCCGTTCGTAGCCAGGGGCCTTCGGGTGTGCCCTGCGTCGGCTCGACGATCTTCGCGCCGAAGGTGCGCGCCGTCTCTTCGGGCTTCTGCCAATAGCCGGCGGCGACATTGTCGCCGTGCACCCAGATCTCGCCGACCGTCCCCTCCGGGCACTCGCGACCGGTGTCGGGGTCGACGATGCGGTGCAGCATCGATTTGGGGTCGCCGTAGCTGACCAGCGGTGTGCCGCTTCCGCTTTCGCACCGCACCGCCTCGCCGCCGGGCAGCTTCTCGGAATCGAAATAACCGATCTCGGGCGGGTCGCCCACCTGGCGGGTCGACATGTACACCGTGGCCTCCGCCATGCCGTAGCAGGGCCGCAGCGCCCGGGGGTCGAAGTTGAAGGGGGCGAACCGGTCCGTGAATCGCTTGAGGGTCGCGGGCTGCACGCGCTCGCTGCCGTTGAGGATCGTGTGCACGCTGCCGAGGTCGTGCCCGGCCATGTCGTCGTTGGAGGTCTTGCGCACCGCGAGCTCGTAGGCGAAGTTCGGTCCCGCCGAGATCGTGCAGTCGTTCTGGGCCATCATGTGCATCCAGCGGGCCGGCCTCTGCAGGAACCCCACCGGGCTGGACAGCAGCGTCGGCACCCCCGCCAGGATCGGCATGATGATGCCCAACAGCAGACCCATGTCGTGGTAGAGCGGCAGCCAGGTCACCACCGTCATGCCGGGGGGCGCCACCCCGCCCTCGGGAGCGAAGAAGTCGCTCATGATCTGCTCGAAGTTGGCGAAGACGTTGTTGCTGGAGACCATCACCCCGGCGGGCGTACGGGTGGATCCGGAGGTGTACTGCAGGTAGATGAAGTCCGACCCGTCGCTGACGGCGGGCCGGGGCCTCGGGCCGGTGGGCCGCTGCCGCGACTCGAGGTCCAGCAAATCGAGTTCGACGATCGAGGGCGCGGATGGACCCTGCTGTGACTGCACCGACGCGGCGACGTTGTCGACGACCGCGGACGTGGTGAGGACGACCGCGGGCGAGGTGTCGGCCAGCACCGAGATGGTCCGTTCGTCGTGCGCACCGCCATAGGGAACCGAGAGCGGAACCGCGACCAGTCCGGCCTGCAGGGTGCCGAGAAAGCCCAGGACGTAGTCGAGTCCATTGGGGGCGAGGATGAGGGCCCGGTCGCCGGGCGACCCGCTGGCCTTGAGTTGCTCGCCCAGGTTGAGCACGCGCTTGTACAGCTGCGACCATGTCAGGGTCTGCGCGACGCCGTCCCAATCCTGCTCGTAGTCAAGGTATGTGAACGCTACGTCGTTGGGCTGCAAGCTCGCGCGTTCGCGCAGCACAGCGGGTATAGATGACTGAACCACGGACAACACACTACCTTCGTCGAAAGCGTTTCCGGCCCGGAACGGCCAGGTTACAAGCGCACGGCCGCCCGGCCGCCCCCGATGACCCCCGCGCGCAAACCGCTCCGCCCCTGCTGGCAAATAAACTACCGTGTACGCGGTGGACAATCGACTCGCACACATGGACCAGGCGTCTTTCCTCGGTCTGCGGGCGCTTGGCTACGGGGCGCACGTGCAGTTCGGCTGGATTTACGACCGGCCCGCAAACATCGACAGATTGCGCCGCTTCCACCGAAATCTCGGCTACGGGTTGCTGGGGCGGCTGGTCGAACCGTCGCCGCTGCCGTTCGCGCGGGACCGCTGGGTGGTCTCCCGCGGACCCGCCGACATCGAGGTCGCCGAAACACCGCGCTCCCGTGCGGATCTGAACGCCTGGCTTCACGAGCGGGCGTGCCTGCCCCTGGATCCCGAATACGGGCCCGGCTGGCACCTCGGGGTGCTCCCCCTCGATGACGGCGGGACCGCGGTTTGCCTGACGACGTCGCACACCCTCGTCGACGGGCTTGGGATCCTGCAGGCGATCTCCGACGCGGCGGAGGGACGAACCCGCCACCTCGGCTACCCCAATCGCGGTTCGCGCACCCGCGGGCGGGCCGCGCTACAGGACGCTCGGCAAACGATCGCGTCGGTTCCCGAGCTGGCGCGGGCGGTGGCGGCCACGACGCGCATCGCCCGGCGCCGGCGCAAGGACGTCGTCGCCTCGGTGACGTCGCCGCCTCCTTCGCCGCGCCGGGCCGCCCACGAGCGGCCCGTCGTGGTGCCCTATCTGACGGCCTATCTCGACGTGGCGGCCTGGGATGCGTGCGCGAAAGACATTGGCGGCAACAGCTTCACGCTTATCGCGGCATTCGCGGGCCGGCTCGGCGTGCGAATGGGGCGCGTCTGCGACGACGGGACGGTCACGCTGGCGTTCCCGGTCAGCGACCGCACCGAGGACGACACCCGCGGCAACGCGGTGGTATTCCCCACCATTTCGGTCGACCCGGCGCGCCTGTCGTCCGACCTCGGGGAGGTCCGCCTCAAGTTCAAGCAAGCGTTCGCCGACCTCACCGAAATCACCGGGGAACTGCTGGGGCCGCTGCCGCTGGCCTCGCTGGCCCCCAAATGGGCCGCGCGGCGGGCGGCGGGAATGGGATTGGGCGCCGCCAGCCTCCCCATCGGGTGCTCCAACGTCGGGGACCTGCCCCCGGCGGCGAACCGCGCGGACGGGACCGAAGCCGACTACGCCTTCGGGCGGCTGATCGAGCCGGGCATCAACCAGCGCGCCCTCGAACGCATGGGCGGGCAACTGTTCGTCGCGTCGGGGCGGGTGCGCGGAAAAATCTTCCTCGCGGTCAACGCCTACCTGGCCGGCCGGGCGAACTCCCAAGCCGCGCTGCGCGAGGACGTCTCACGCACGTTCGACGAATTCGGCCTGGCCGCCGAGATCCACGGCTAGCTTTCGCGCATCCGGAAACTCGCGGAAAGGCGCCCGCGCCAAGGTTTTCAGATGTAATGCCCGCTGCGGCCCGAAGGTCGCGATCTCCACGACGAGCGCCAGCCACGCGGGAAACCACCACAGTCGCGCGAGGATCCGGATCGAACGGGAAGACGCCGGATCGACCGCGAGCCAGGCGAGGATGCGCAGCTGATCGAGCACGTAGCCGCGCGACGCCATCAGATGCGTCGTTTCGGTGCCCTTCATGTGACTGCGCACCGACAGTTCCCGCGGCACAAAGCAAACCGTCGATCGCAGCATCAGGCGCAACCAGAAATCCACGTCGACGAGCTGGTAGATGTCGGTGCGCAGGCCCCCGGCATCGAGTGCCAGTTGACGCCGAAACATCACGCACGTCGGTTCGCCCACCCAGTTTTCCTTCGCGCCGCGCAGCGCGACCTGACGCACCAGCGCGGCTCCGTCGTTGCGTTCTCGGAGGTTACGGAAGTGTGTGTGCATCTTGCCGTATCGGCGCTGCCACCGCTCGTCGTCGCCGACCACCTGCCGGGGGGCGAACGCCAGCCCGACGGCCGGGTCCTCGAAGCACGCCGCGAGCGTCGCCAGGGCGCCGGGAAGCAGCCAGTCGTCGCCGTGCACGAACTGGACGCACGTGCCGCGCGCGAGCTCCAGGCATTTGTTGTGGTTCCCGTTGAGGCCGAGGCGGGGCTGGTTCTTGACCAGCCGGTCCCCGGGCCGCAGCATCGCGGCGGCGACGGCGGCGCCGTCGTCCGAGGAGTCGTCGTCGACCACGATGATCTCGAAGTCGACACCGTCCTGGTCCAGGATGCTGCGCAGGCAGCGCTCGATCGTGGCGCCGTTGTTGTACATCGGCACGCACACCGAGACCCGCGGGTTTGGCGGCGGATCGTCAGCCTGATCGGGATTCACCGATGTGACGCCCTCGGTAGCGCTGTCAGAGAGCGGCAACACCCTGGGTCACCCACATGACCCCCCCAATACCCAGCACGGCTTGGGCGATCTTCATGCGGTAGGTCAGCAGCCAGGCCTGCATCTTCAGCATGAGCGCCAAGGTCTTGTCAGGCCTGACCAAGTAACTGACCAGGGGAATCTCGATGACCGCGAGCACCATGAACGTGAACACGATGAAGACGGAGAACTGCGTGAAGATGCCCGTCCCCGACGCCATGATGAAGGTCAGCAAAATCACGCCCTCGTAGGGGGGAAAAGTCGATGCGGCGCCGACCACGAACGCCGGCCAGAGCGCATCGCCGCTCAGCATCGCCTGGGTCCGCGCGCCGAGCCGGCCGAACAGGCTCTTGGGGCGCTCGTCCTCCACCAGGACCGCCGTGTTGCCGCCGCCCACGGTTGTCTCGGTTGGCTGCCCCACCGCGACCCGGGCGGCCGCCCGTTCGCGGGCCAACATGACCGCCAAGATCACCAGTGAGAGCACGCCCACGGTGATCATGAGGCGCGGGCCGGAGAAGATGATGACCGCTGCTCTGACCTCTGCGATGGCGGATGAGGCGGCTCGGATGGCCGCCAACGCGACGTCACGCATCCCTAGCAGCACAATTGTTGCGATGGCGACGCCCGACAGGATGCCGCCCAGCCAGAACGCGAACAGATTCAGCATGGGTCGCCGTCGGGACAACATCACGACGGCAAGCCCCAGCCGCACGGGGTCGATCGCCATCCCCAAGCCGGCTACCACCAGTAAGGCCCACATCATTGAGGACGCTACCGTGCTGTCGCGTATCCCGTGGCGTAACTGGCGAATTCGTTCGTTTGGCCCACGATGTGCGCACCGCCACAGCGACTGCGGCATCGAACATGTCGGCGAACCGTATCTTCCCGCGGGAGTGCGCTCCCCTGTTGCACCGCCTCGCCGAGGGTCATCCAAGCTTCTGCGCGCGCCATGGATGGTTCAATAGGGGCCGATGGCGGCTTCACGTGCGCATACGCCGTGCTCACGGGTATTCGCGCCAGGAAACTAGGAGGGGCGGCGGCATGAGGGCGCTCATCTGCGGCATCTCAGGCCAGGATGGTGCCTACCTGGCGCGCCTGCTGCTCGACAAGGGCTACGAGGTGTGGGGAACCTCACGCGACGCGCAGATCGGTGGATTCGCGAATCTCGCGGGTCTGGGCATCCGGGATCGCGTTCGCCTGGAGTCCATGGCAGTTAATGATTTTCGCAGCGTCCTGAACGTGCTGCGCAGGACCGAGCCGCAAGAGGTCTACAACATGGCGGGCCAAAGTTCGGTCGGCCTGTCGTTCGAGCAGCCCGTGGAAACGCTCGAAAGTATCGCCGCGGGGACGCTGAATCTGCTTGAAGCGATACGGTTTCTCGACACCCCCATCCGCTTCTATAACGCCGGGTCGAGCGAGTGCTTTGGCGATACGGGGGGTCGCGCGGCGAACGAGGAAACGCCGTTTCGTCCGCGCAGCCCCTACGCTGTGGCGAAGGCGACGGCGCACTGGCTCGTTGCCAACTACCGCGACGCGTACGGATTGCACGCGAGCACCGGCGTGCTGTTCAACCACGAATCCCCTTTGCGTCCGGAACGTTTCGTGACGAAGAAGATCGTCGCGGCGGCGGTCCGCATCGCGCGGGGCGCGCGCTCGCGTCTCACGCTGGGCAACGTCGAAATCAAACGAGACTGGGGCTGGGCCCCCGAGTACGTCGACGCGATGTGGCGCATGCTGCAGCAGTCCAGCGGCTCCGACTTCGTGATCGCCACGGGCGAGAGCCACACACTGGGCGAGTTTGCAAAGACTGCGTTCGCGCAGGTCGGGCTGGACTGGCGCGAGCATACGGACCTTTCGAAGGCGCTGATGCGCCCCACGGATATCGCAGAAGGGCTCGGCGATGCATCACGGGCACGGGAAGTCCTCGGCTGGTCGCCGACCTATCGCATGCCAGACGTCGTCAAGGCAATGGTGGAGGCCGAGTGGGCTTTGAGCGAGCGCCGGTGAAAGTCGTTTTCGACCATCAGATCTTCTCGTTCCAGCGATATGGCGGCGTCTCACGTTACTTCTTCGAGTTAGCCCGGCGCTTGCCTGCCCACGGCGTGCCGGAGGTGTCCATCGTCGCCCCGCTACACGTCAACAACTATCTGACGGCGGATTCCGCCCGTCCCTTCACGCGGGGCAAGTATGTGCCGTATACCTTCAAAGACACTTCGCGTGTCATCGGCGCTGTCAACCGGTTCGCCGTGCCGATCGCATTGCGGAAGGCGAATCCGGACATCGTCCACGAGACCTATTACGCCATCAAGCCCATCGGTAGGGCACGGCGCCGCGTCGTGACCGTGTACGACATGATCCACGAGCTGTTCCCCGACGAATTTCCCGACGCCGCGCAAGCAACCGCGGCCAAGCGAGCCGCGATCAACCGCGCCGACCACGTCATCTGCATTTCCGAAAACACACGACGAGATCTCATACGTCTCTTCGACGTCGACCCGGCACGCACGAGCGTTGTCTACCTGGGTTATTCGGTCGACGCTGACGCGCCCGCCGAGCACGAGCACACGGGCCGGCCCTTCCTTCTCTATGTGGGAAATCGCTACGGCTACAAGAATTTCAAATCTCTGCTGCAAGCCTTCGGTAGCTCTCCGATATTGCGGGAGTTCGACCTCGTAGCTTTCGGCGGACAGCCTTTGCAGCCTGACGAGCTCGAAGAGATCGAGCGACTCGGTGTTACGGACAGGGTGCGGTACGAGTCCGGATCAGATCGTGAGCTCGTCACGCGCTACCAGTCGGCCAGCGCGTTCATCTATCCGTCCAAGTACGAGGGATTCGGGATTCCTCCGCTGGAAGCCATGAGCTATGGATGCCCGGTCGTGTGCAGCGACGCGGGACCCATCCCGGAAGTGGTAGGGGACGCCGGAGCCTATTTCGATCCAAACAGCGTCGAGGACCTGCGGTTAACTCTCGAGCGCGTTGTGACGACCGACGAACTGCAGGCGGATCTGCGGGCGCGCGGCCACGCCCGACTGGCCGAGTTTTCGTGGGATCACTGCGCGGCCGCAACCGCACGGATCTATCGCGACGTGATGCGACTCTAGCCCTTGACGGCCGCGATCAGCCGCTCGTGATCGGCCCAGACTCGGGAAGCAAGAGCGCGCCGCGGCAACCAACCGAGCAGGCCCGAAACGCGTGGCGACATGAGGAAACGCAGGGCCACCGGGTTGATTTTCGCGCGCGTCCAGATGTGGAACGTTCCCGAGCTGTACAGGTGCATGCCGAAGCGCTTTCCGATGAGCTCCAGCGTTCGTTTTTGGTAGAAGCTGATGTGCTGCCCCGTAGGGAAGCAGTAATACCACCAGTCATCAGGAGCGGGCGGATCGCCGGCGAACAGCTCCGTCGAAAAGATGACCGTATCGGTACCCGTGCTCTTGAGGATCTCATCCACAAAGGCCACCGGGTCCGGGAGATGCTCCATGACTTCGAAGGCTGTAACCGCCGTGTACGGCCGGTCCCCGGCCTCGCCCACTTCGAATCCCCTGGCGACCAGGTTGGGGCTGTATTTGTCCGCCCAGTAGTAGTCGAAGCCGATGTCGCGCATCAGGCGGGTGAAAATGCCGTAGCCCCCGGCCGCGTCCAGGAACCGACCCCGGTGGTCAAACAGGAAAAACAAGACCAGCGACGTCACCCGTGCCAGGTCGAGGTTGCGGACCAGAATTCCCGTGTCCGCGGACGCCACGGGGCTGTCATAGGCTTCTTCCAGCCAGTAGGGCTCTTCCGTCTGCAGTCCGCCACAGTTGGCGCAGTAGTAGTAGCGGCACTCGTGCTTGCCAAGCACCTCGTGCTCGAACGCCGTCCTGGCAGCGGAACCGCAAATTCGGCACTGCACGGACATGCCCACCCTCCCAAAAATCCACCGCATATCGGCCAAGTACGAAGCGGGCAGTCGCCGCCGCCGCGGCCAGCGACCGGTGCGCCTAGCGGTCGACCGTATCCACAATGTAGCCAACCCGGCCGTCGTTCGGCGCCCGTTTTGCCAGCTGTAGCACCAACTTGCGCTGCGTGCGACCTCTACTATGAAGCGACGGCAATGCAGGGTGGTAGGGCTGCATGACAGGGGTGAGAAATTGGTGAAGCGAGCGCTGATAACGGGAATCACGGGGCAGGATGGCTCCTACCTCGCCGAACTGTTGCTCAGCAAGGGCTATGAGGTCCACGGACTGATACGCCGAGCCTCCACGTTCAACACGTCGCGGATCGATCATCTCTACGTTGATCCGCACGACCCGGATGCGCGCTTGTTCTTGCACTATGGGGACCTCATCGACGGAACCCGCTTGGTTACCTTGCTCAGCACCATCGAACCGGACGAGGTGTACAACCTCGCGGCTCAGTCGCACGTACGGGTTAGCTTTGACGAGCCCGTGCACACCGGCGACACGACCGGCATGGGATCCATGCGGCTGCTCGAAGCCGTCCGGCTCTCGAGGGTGCACTGCCGGTTCTACCAGGCGTCCTCGTCGGAGATGTTCGGCGCGTCGCCGCCACCCCAGAACGAGCTGACGCCGTTCTATCCGCGTTCGCCCTACGGTGCGGCGAAGGTCTACTCGTACTGGGCGACCCGCAATTACCGGGAAGCGTACGGATTGTTCGCGGTCAACGGCATCCTGTTCAACCACGAATCCCCAAGGCGCGGGGAAACATTCGTGACCCGAAAGATCACCCGGGCCGTGGCGCGCATCAAGGCGGGTGTTCAGTCCGAGCTGTTCATGGGCAACTTGGACGCGGTCCGCGACTGGGGATACGCGCCCGAGTATGTCGAAGGCATGTGGCGGATGCTTCAGGCCCCCGAGCCGGAGGACTTCGTCCTCGCGACGGGACGCGGCTACACCGTGCGCGAGTTCGCCCAGGCGGCATTCGAGCACGCCGGACTGGACTGGGAGAAGCACATCAAGTTCGACGAGCGCTATCTGCGACCCACGGAGGTGGACGCGCTGATCGGCGACGCGTCAAAGGCCGCCGAAACGCTTGGTTGGACGGCGTCCGTTCACACCGGCGATCTTGCGAGGCTCATGGTGGACGCCGACATCACGGCACTGGAGTGCGAGGGCAAGCCATGGATCGACAAGCCCACGCTCGCGCGATCATGAAGAGCCGGCTAACGTTTCCGCCGGCCCTTAGTCGCCCTCTTGGCGAGCAGCTTGACGGCGGACGCCGCGGTATTGAACCGAAACGGCGAGGTATCTGACTGCGCAACACGGAGTTTCGCTTCGAGTTCATCCACGTCGGAGTTCGCGAGCGCGATCGCCGGATGGGTGAGGGGCCATTCCAGTTCCTCGGCAGCCAGCGAAGAGTAGATGGTATCGCCAGTTGTATGCGTCGCCGCGTCGTGAAAGCCAATGTTGCGCACTAGATTTCGGGCAGGGGCACAGCAAAGGCCCGAATTTGCCCATACGCTGTAGACCCACTGGTAGTCCCAGGTATCGATGTTGCCGTCGTAGACGCTTTGAAAGACCGACTCCCAGTGGTAACGCTCACTGCGCCTCGGAAGATACTGGTCAAAGAGCCTCCTGTCCCTGATCTCCGGCCAGCGAGTCATGTTGAGGTCATACTTCGCCCAGGCCCGCCTCCAGGTGGCCCACCCCCACACGTGTGGATATCTCGAGAAGTAGTAGCTATCCGACGTCGCCGCGCGACCGAATAGATGATTGTCCCCGGAGATCATCATGATGCGCTCGTCGCTCTCGTAGCGGTCGAGGAGTTCGGCGCAGTACTGGAAGAACGAAGTCGAGGCCACGCAGTCGTCCTCGAGGATTATCGCCTTGTCCACTTGGTCGAAGGCCCAGGTGATCCCGGAAGAGACGCGCAACCGGCACCCCAGGTTGGTCTCGGAGAAATTTTTCTGGACTTCGCAGTCCCAGTCGACTTCATCGACGATTGCCCGTGTGGCGGCGCACTTCTCTGCCTCGCCGGGCCTATTCGCGCGGGGCCCGTCGGCAACCACCAGCAGCTTCTCGGGCTTTGCGGCTCGGATCGTCTCGAACACCTGCCGCGTCGTGTCCGGCCGGTTGAAGACGATGAAGATGATTGGCGGCGTCGTTGTCACGGTCCGGTCCTCGGGGTGGTTCTGGGCTTGAAGTATTCGATAGTTCGCGCGACGCCCTGCTCGAACGGGACTTGGGGGCGCCAGCCCAGCTTGGCCTCGGCCAGGCTGATGTCCGGTTGGCGCTGTTTCGGGTCGTCCGGAGGCAGGGGCTTGTAAACGGTGGGCGAGGTCGACCCGGTCATTTCCTTGATGAGGGTGGCGGCCTGCCCGGCGGTGAATTCGGCCGTGCTGCCAAGGTTGACGGGCCCGACGAACGAGGGGTCGCTGGCGGCCATCCGCACGAGCCCGTCGATGAGGTCGTCGACGTAGCAGAAGGAACGGGTTTGGCTGCCATCCCCGAACACGGTGATCGGTTCACCCGCCAGCGCCTGGGTGATGAAGGTGGCGACGATGCGGCCGTCCGCGGGATCCATCCGCGGACCGTAGGTGTTGAAGATGCGGACCACTTTGATTCGGACCCCGTAACGGCGGGCGTACTCGAGCATCAACGTCTCCGCGACCCGCTTGCCCTCGTCGTAACAACTCCGGGGGCCGAAGCAATTGACGTTGCCCCAATAGCTTTCGACCTGGGGATGGACGCTGGGATCCCCGTAAACCTCGCTGGTGGAGGACTGAAGTATGGTCGCTTCCTTCGCGCGCGCCAGTTCCAGGAGATTCTTCATCCCGCCGTAGTTCGTCTCCAGGGTGAACAAAGGATCGCGCTGATACGTCAGCGGCGACGCTGGGCAGGCCATATTGAAGATGACGTCCAGCTCGCCCGCCGCGGCCGCATCGATCGGCCGGGTGATGTCGTGTTCTACAAAACTAAAGCCCGGGTCACCCTGCAGGTGGCTGATGTTGTCGCGACTGCCGGTATAGAAGTTGTCCAGCCCCACAACCTCGACGCCGTCCCGGCGAAGACGGTCGCACAGGTGGGATCCCAGGAAGCCGGCGGCGCCCGCGACGAGGGCTCTCATCAGTTTCGTTTCTCCTCAGTCAGTGTCGGCCCATGCCGTAGTACTCGAACCCCTCGGCCCGCAGCCGCTTTGGGTCATAGATGTTTCGGCCATCGAACACAACGAAACCTCGCATCGTCGACTTGAGGCGCTGCCATGACGGCCGCTGGAACTGCTTCCACTCGGTGACGAGGAGCAGCGCATCGGCGCCCTCGGCGGCCTCATACATGTTAGCGGCGTACTCGATGGAATCCCCAAGCTCCTTTTGCGCCTGCACGGTCGCCTCGGGATCATAGGCCCGCACCGTCGCCCCGAGCTCAACCAGCCTGCTCGCGATGACGACCGAGGGGGCCTCGCGCATGTCGTCGGTCTGCGGCTTGAAGCTCAGACCCCACAGCGCGAACCGGAGGCCGTCCAGCGTCGTGGCAGGCGATTGGCCCCCGAAATGGGTCAAGATCTTGGCCACCAGGGCGGATTTCTGGCCGCTGTTGACCTCGTCGACCGCACGCAACAGACGCGTGTCCAACCCCATGCTGGCGGCCGTATGGATAAGCGCCTGAACGTCTTTCGGCAAGCACGAGCCACCGTAGCCCACCCCGGGAAAGAGGAATTCGTACCGGATGCGCCGGTCGGCCCCGATGGCCTCCCGCACCGCCGAAATGTCGGCGCCGGCCTTCTCGCACAGATTCGAGATCTCGTTGATGAATGAAATCTTGGTCGCAAGGAAGCAGTTCGCCGCATACTTCGTCATCTCGGCGCTCCTGATGTCCATCGTGATCAGGGGATTGAACGTCCGCAGAAACGGCTCGTAGACCTCATGCATGATGTCGAGGGCGCGCTTGGAGTCGCTGCCGATCACCACACGGTCGGGCTTCATGAAGTCCGCGATCGCCGTGCCCTCCTTCAAAAATTCGGGATTGGATACGACGTCGAATTCGTGCTTGGCCTTCTTCGCGACGATCGCCCGTACCTCGTCGGCTGTACCGACCGGCACGGTGGACTTGTCGACCACCACCTTGTAGCGGTCCAGGTACGACCCGATGTCCTCGGCCACGGAATAGACGTAGGACAGGTTGGCCTCGCCACTTTGGCTCATGGGCGTCGCGACAGCGATGAAGATGACGTCGCCATGCTCGACGCCGCGTCGCGTATCGGTCGTGAAGTCGATGCATCCCATCTCCCGATTGCGCTCGATGAGCTCCGTCAGTCCGGGCTCATAGATCGGGACCTCCCCCGCTAAGAGCCGTTCCACTTTCGACTGGTCGATATCGACGCAGACGACGTCGTTGCCGCTGTCCGCCAGGCAGGCGCCCGTAACCAGCCCGACGTAGCCGCACCCGATCACCGTTATCTTCACGAGATCCCCTTCTTCTCATGGATCGCCGCCCATACTCTCGCAAGCGCGAGTCCCCCGCCCAGTTTTCGCAAACGATCGTGGAGTCGGCGATCGTGCAACGTCAATGTGGCCCCGCGGCCCGAAGCGATTCCTCCGAGGACTCGCCCGCCGGCTCCGATGTCGATGCGATGTTGACCCCGGGCTCAGGAGGGCCTCCCGCCTGAGCCGGACATTCGTCAGCGCAACGCGAGGAAACCGGGCGGCGCGCGTAGGAAACGATGATGACGACACAGGCGACCAGCCATAGGACTGGAATCAGAAACATCGTGGTGCCGGTGACCGTACGGGTCCCGACACCTGGCACCTCAACGGTGCTGATCGGGGCGGGCAGCACAATCTGGGCGACGCTGAGCGCCGCCGCCAAACTCACGCTGAGTCCGACCATGCGACGGCGGTCGCCCAGCTTTGCGAAACGGTCGAATAGTCCGCCACCGGGTGGGCCATCGGGGTCCCGCGCGACCAGTGCGGCGACCGGCAAAACGCATACCAAGTAGTAATAGAGGGTTTGCGGGGGGAAGAGTGTGGCGGTGACCAGCAGCACGATGCCCACCATGACCGGGGGCACCCGTCGCCCCAGCGCCAGCACGGAGACGACCACGGCGAGGAGAACCACGTACCCGATCGCCGATCGCGGACCAAGGAGAAAGTCCTCGGGGACCTTGCCGCCGGTCTGCGAAGCCTTGATGTTGTCCGGGATCAACAACACGGCTCTGCTGAAAGACACGTTCCGACCACTGAAAAGCAGCGGGTTGGAACCGCTGAAGTCACGGAAATTGTGGATCGACTCTGCAATCGACCCGGGAAAGGCCCGCGGCCACGCCAGATACGCGGCGATATTCGAGACAACGATGCCGGCAATGGCGATACCACCCCACCGCCACCGTCGGGCCGCGAACAACGCCACGGCCAATACAGCGAACGGCGGTTTCACCAGCGCCGCCAGCACCACCATGATCGTGACGAGGCCCCATTGTCGCCGGCACAGTCCGACCAGCAGGACCAGCGCGATCGGTACCAGGAACCCCGTCGAGTTTCCCCGATCGATCACCATCCACGCCGGCACCGCCGCGGCGCCCAGCGCCACAAAGACCACCACCCGCTCCAGGCCCCGTGCCCCGCGGGCCGCCCAAACCGCGGGGGAAAGGACCGCCATCGTCAGCGCGACCAGATAACCGATCAGCCCCAATCGCGGGGCGCCCAGCAACTTTCCAAGAAGCCCGAACACCAGGTGCGGGATCATTCCCGCCGCCGGGTACTGCATCCGCACCAGCGGGTGCGGCGGGGGCAGCGGGTAGGCCACCCAGGGATCGGGTCGCAACACGGCTTTCACAACCATCCCGTAGTCGCTGAAGCAGTGCTGCCCGATATTCATTTCCCCAGCGACATAGCAGTCCTCGGGGAAGGCCACGAGAGAGGAAAGCGCGTCGACGGAGTAGTACTGGGTCAGCGCGTAAGTCAGGGCCGCGGAAAGCGCTGACCCGAGCAGGATGATGCCGAGCATGATGCTTCGTTCGGACTCGCTGGCGACCGCCGACGCCCGCTTTCGGAGCCGGATCGCCGAACCGCGCAACAACTCGCGGGTTTGATTCAAACTGCACTCTCCTCGTTTCTCGCAAGGCGGTTGCCGGAGCAGCGTGCATCGACTACGCCGCAACCGAGGTTGAACGCGCGACATGTGGAGGGACATGCGCTGTGCCGTTTACGGCTGGCCGCCTATTCGCCCTCTCTCTTGCATCACAATGCCCACCTCGTCTGCTCCGCCCCCACCGCGCTCAGAGGCATCGGCGGCGGCGGCCATCCGCCGGCCGAGCCATACGTAGACAGCGCGTCGCGCAGCGGCGTTGAAGCGCGCGCGAGCGTTGCCGATGAGAAGGTCCCGCCGAGAAATAAGCCCGGGGTGTGCGGTTGAGAGCTGACGGTGAAAGCCGATGACCATGGCAGCCTGAGCTCGCGTCACCCGAACACTCCACTGAGATTGGTTTATCCGGAACGCAGCAAGTGCGCGCGGGACGGCCACCAGGTTTCCGCGCAGCAGCACCGCGCAGTAGGTCGCCTCGTCGACCATCCATGGGATGCGATCGTCCCAACCGCCCGCATCGACGAGCGCTGCGCGCCTCAACAGCACCGACGCCGGCTCACCGAAGATGTTTGTGCCCGCCCGCACGGTGTGCCGGATCGCCTCGGCGCCATGGACTTCACCGCGCAGTCCAGCCAACCCGTGGTTGCGCAACACCGGCCTTCCCGCGGCGTCAATGACATGCCTGGTGCTGGCCGCCATCACCGACTGCGGATGCGCTTCCAATGCCGCGACCTGTTCTGCCAAGCTGTGCGGCAGGAGCAGATCGTCGCCGCACACCAACTTGACGAACTCACCGGTCGCGAGATCGGTGACGGCGTTGAAATTTGCCGGCGCTCCGCCACCAGATGCCAACCGCGTCAACCGAACTCGGGGGTCGGAGGCGAACTTCTGCAGCGCCTCCCAGGTGCCGTCGGTAGAGCTGTGATCGGACACAACCAGCTCGAAATCGCCGAAGGTCTGCGCCAGAATCGAATCCAGGGTGGCATCGATGAATGCGACCTGGTTGTACGCAGGGACGACGACCGATACGCGGGGCGGCACGGCTAGCCTTGCCCCCGATCAGCCAGGCCGAGTTCGGCGGGGCTGCGGCGAAACGAGAACCCGCGGTGAGCGAACCAGCTGTAGACCACGGTAACGCCAGTAATCGCAAACTGCGATAATAGCACCGGCCAGCCCAAGCCCTCGACCAGCACCGGCAGCATCGCGAAATTGAACCCAAGGGTGGACAGGTTCACCAACGCGAATCTGACCAAATCGCGGAACACGTGGCCGGTCACCCGGAACACGAACCGCCGATAAAGCACGAAGGCGCACAACACGGCCGCGCAATATGCGCAGAGCAACGCGCCGAGGTATCCGACGGTCCCCCGCGGAAACAGCCACAGAAACAACATGAACCACAGTGTTCCGACCGCGGTGTTTATGCCTCCGACAAGGAGAAACGCCACCCGCTGGTCGCGGACCAACCGAAACAGCGGACCAGGAACGCCGGTCATCCCCGCGGGCGGACGGATGCGCTCCTCGTCCCCGGCAAATGCGTCGAGGCTCATCGAGGCCCCGTCAGGCGGACGGCTTCGGCGGGCCCGCGTACATGGCGCCCGCCCGGTCCGCTGCGGCAACGGACCCCGCGACGCCGCCCACCATGTCGCGGATCAGGAACAGCGGCCGTCCCTTGCTCTGCTCATACATTCGGCCCAGGTAGGCGCCGATGATGCCGAGCATCAAGAACTGCACTCCCGTCAGCAGACCGATCGCTGCCATCAGCGAACTCCAGCCGGGAACCGTCTGGCCAAGAAGCGCGCCCCGGATCGAGTTGATGGCGGCGGCAAAGCCGATGCCCGCCATCACCCAGCCGAGCAGCACCGACAACCTGAGCGGGACCATCGAGAAGGACGTGATGGCGTCAGCGGCGAATCGCACCATCTTGGTGAACGGATACTTGCTCTCACCGGCCGCCCGCGCGTCCCGGTCATAGATCAGTGGCACCTGCTTGCCGCCAATCCAAGACACCATGCCGCGGACGAACCTGTGCCGCTCGGGCATCGCGATCAGAAGGTCCAGCACGCGACGTGTGATTAGACGAAAATCACCTGTGTCGCAAGGGATCTCAACTTCAGTCATGCGGCCAATGAGACGGTAGAAGAGCGCAGCAGTTGCCCGCTTGAGAACGCCCTCGCCGGCACGTCGGCGTCGCTGTCCATAGACGACATCGGCGCCCTCGTCCATCAACGCCATCATCTCGGGCAACAGCTCAGGCGGATCCTGCAGATCCGCGTCGATGATCAACACGCGATCGCCGCGGCATACGCTCAGCCCCGCGGTGAGCGCCAGCTGATGCCCATGGTTGCGCATCAACCGCACCCCGACGACCCGGGAATCCTCCACGGCCGCCTTTTCGATTATTTCCCATGTCCGATCGCGCGAACCGTCATCGACCAGGACCAATTCGCCGGTTCCGCCCAACGAATCCAGCACACCCCCGACCCGGCTGAGAAACAGCGGCAGCACGTCTTCTTCGTCGTAGCACGGCGCCACCACCGAGACTGCCGGGCGAACCAACACAGTCATGGGCGTTAATTTAATTCTCAGGTTCGGTTGGCGTGGGATTTTTCGATTATCGCGCGGCGATTTCAACGGATCGTAACGCGGCGATCACTACCCCTCCCGGTTGTAACGTACTGAGCAGGCACAATGCCTCGATCGGCCGCCGAAAAGCCCGCCCCGGCCGCATTCCCGAGAGTCGATCGGCCGCCCGGGCTGCCCGTCGGGCCCGTTCCGGCGCCCACCACGTAAGCAGTGAAGTATCGTCGCGTTTGTTGCCCGGCCGCCCGGTGGTCCCCACCTCTGCGGAGCCCCCATCAGTCGGTCGGCGCGTCGAGGCCAACGCGGCACTAACCCTGGTAGGAAATGAGCGAAGCGGACGTATCAGTAGGAGTGCTTGACCGCGCGGCGCCCGTGTACATAGCGGGTCACCGGGGGCTGGTCGGATCGGCTCTGGTCAGAAAATTCGAGGCCGAGGGCTTCACGAACCTCATTGTGCGATCGCGGTCCGAACTCGACTTGCGGGATCGGGACGCTACGTTCGGATTTGTTCTCGAGTCCAGGCCCCGGGTGATCGTCGACGCCGCCGCGAGAGTTGGTGGCATCCTCGCCAACGACACCTATCCGGCGGAGTTTCTCTCCGAGAACCTGCAGATCCAGGTCAACCTGCTGGATGCCGCCGCGGCCGCCCGAGTACCGCGGCTGCTGTTCCTCGGTTCCTCTTGCATCTATCCGAAGTACAGCCCGCAGCCCATCAAAGAAAGTGCACTGCTCACCGGTCCTTTGGAGCCGACAAACGACGCTTACGCGATCGCGAAGATAGCCGGCATCCTGCAAATCCAGGCCGTCCGACGCCAATACGGCTTGGCGTGGATCTCGGCTATGCCGACGAACTTGTACGGCCCGGGCGACAACTTCTCCGTCTCAGGCTCGCACCTGCTACCGGCGCTGATTCGCCGGTACGACGAAGCGAGGGCCGCTGGGGCGGCAGAAGTCACCAACTGGGGCACCGGAACTCCACGGCGCGAGCTATTGCATGTCGACGATCTCGCGACCGCCTGCCTGTATCTCTTGGAGCACTTCGACGGGCCGAATCAAGTCAACGTGGGTACCGGTGTCGATCACACCATCCGTGAGATCGCCGATATGGTGGCCGAAGCGGTCGGGTATAGCGGCGAGACACGTTGGGACCCAACCAAACCGGACGGGACGCCCCGCAAATTGTTGGATGTTTCGATGTTGCGGGAAGCGGGCTGGCGCGCCCAGATCGCGTTGCCCGACGGAATCGCGAGAACGGTAGCCTGGTATCGCGCGAACGCGAGCGCAGTGCGGCAATGAAGAAGCCGTTGGCCCCGGTCATGCGTGTTAGTGTGGCGCCGTGAATTTGTCCCACCGTGCTCGTAACATCTTGCGTCGCACCGGTATCGAGCTGTCGCGTTACGATCCCGCGCTCGACTGGAAACGCAATTTCATCAATCAGTTGAGAACGAGTCGGGTGAACGTGATCCTCGATATCGGCGCCAACTCGGGGCAATACGCCGCCGGCCTCCGCGCCGCGGGCTTCGAGGGTCGCATCGTCTCGTTCGAACCGCTGGCGGACCCATTTTCCCAGCTGGAGGCCAAAGCGTCTCGCGATCCGCTCTGGGATTGTCGCCGCTGCGCACTGGGTGACTCCGACGGCACGATCTCGATCAACGTCGCGGGCAATTCCGGCGAGAGCAGTTCCGTGTTGCCGATGTTGCGAACCCATCAGGAGGCCTTCCCGCCGGCGAACTACGTTGGTGTCGAGGAAGTCCCGATTCGCCAACTTGATTCTGTAGCAACGGAAATCCTCGGACCGACCGATGTGGCTTTCCTGAAAATCGATGTTCAGGGGTTTGAGAAGCAGGTGCTCGCCGGCGGTAATTCTACGGTGCACAACCATTGCGCTGGCATGCAACTGGAACTGTCTTTCCTGCCTTTGTACGACGGGGGAATGCTCATCCGTGAGGCACTGGACATTGCATATTCGTTGGGCTTCACGCTGACCGGACTGTCGCCCTGCTTCACGGACCTGCGCAATGGTCGAACCCTCCAGGCTGACGGCATCTTCTTTCGAACGGAAGGTTGACCAGAGTGCCCGCGGCACCGTTGTTTTCGATCATCGTCCCCGCCTTTAACGTTACGACGACCCTCCGCACCTGCTTCGACAGCGTCGCCAGCCAAAGCTTCGGCGACTTCGAGCTGGTTCTGGTCGACGGAGCCTCGACGGACGACACTCTGGACATCGCCAAAAGCTTCGCACCCCGGCTCGGCGCGCGTCTGGTCATCCACTCCGGCCCCGATGACGGCGCCTACGACGCCATGAACCGCGGCGTCGCCCTTGCCACCGGAACCTGGCTCATTTTCCTAGGCGCCGACGACGCCCTGTACGCGCCAGACACGCTCACCCAAGTCGCCGCATTCCTCGACGGACACGACCACAGCGACCTCGTCTACGGCGACGTAATCATGCGCTCGAACTCTTCCCGGTACGCGGGCCCCTTCGACCTCGATCGTTTGCTTTTCGAGCAGAACATCTGCCACCAGGCGATTTTCTATCGCCGCGAACTCTTCGCCGGCATCGGTCCGTTCAACCTGCGCTATCCGGTATGGGCGGACTGGGATTTCAATATTCGCTGCTTCTCCAACCCAGCGCTCGTGATCCGCTACATGGACATCGTCATTGCCCGCTACAACGACATGGCCGGAATCAGTAAGCGGAAGGACAAAGAGCTGAAAAAGCGGCTACCGTCGTACTTCCATTGGGCGGCAATGGAAATGACCCGCCGGACGCTCGCCCGTTTGGGGCGCCATATCGTCGGCGGCTGGCAGGCCCGCCGAACCCGGTCAGGACGACTTCACGGCTGAGCGATCGCATCGCCCTTGGGACGTGCGAGGCTGCGTCGTGTTCCCGCAGCGAAAAACACCCCCAGGCCGAGCGCCAGCAACACGGGGCCAATCGAGAGAATCAGGCGAACCGCGGTCGCGGTGGCGCCGGCGAGCGATCCCTTGAGCCACATGCGGTTTCGGGCCCCGGGATTGTCCGCGTCGGCGGGCCGGATTTCCGGCGGCAGGATCGCCCTGACGTCGGGGTCTTTGAGGACTGTTGCCAGGTGCGTTGGGTTTGGGTAGGAGAGTTCGATTCCGTGGCCGGCGCTGCTCTTTGACTTCAGATCGTCGACGTTTCCGGTGGCGAGGTAGGCCTGGACCTTGATCATCTCTTGACGTGCCGCCTTGCTCCAGTCGATCGCCCCAAGCACGGATCCGTAGTAGCCGATTGCTGCGACGACCGTTACCACCGTGAATACCCACGCCACGACGCCACGCGCCGCGTGCCGGCCGAACCGCATGCCGCGCGCGCTGTCGGCGAGAGCGAGGACCGACATGAGCCCGACGGCATAGGCCAAGACCATGACGTCGGTGTACCGGATTGCAATGTGAACGCCGCGGCCATAGGCGAACAGCACAAACTGGATGCCGAGCCACGCCGCGATTCCGACCACCACCCACGCGCGGTCGGAAATGCCGGGGCGCCGCGCGACCGTGCGGTAACAGAACCAGGTTGTCGGGACCAACGCGGCGCCGACCAACGCGGCAAACCCGAACAAGCCCTCGATGAACGTCCACGGGCTGCTCATCGGCTTCGCGACCGACACCGCCCACAGAATCATGGCCAGAGCGACCGACGCCATGACCACGAGGCCGGCGAACTCACGACGGCACCGCCTTCTCGCATTGGCCGCGATCTGCAAGGCCACCAGGGCGCCCGCGGCGAGAATGGTGGCCACGCCTGTCGCGAACGAGAAGTAACTGAGGACCGCGAAGGTCAACCCGCACAACCAACGCACGGAGAACGGCCGCGCGGCGGCCAATGCTACGAGACCGCCGATGCCGAAGAACAACGCGAGGTACACCTGGTCCTGAAACCCCCACAGCGTGTTCTCGTAGACGGGAAGCGCACCGACGAATGCGACGAAACACGCCAGCAGCATTCGGCGTTGCGGCGCGACAACGGGCGTCAGCACCGACGCAAGCCAGGTGATCGCCGCGGTCTCGACGATGGCTCCGAAGATCATCTCGAAGCGCGTGTTCCACTCCCCGGCGAGCTCGAGATGGGCCAGTGCGAAGATGCGAAAAACGAAGATGCGGTGTTCGTTGTGCGGGGCGAAGAGATCGGCGACAGACAGTACGCCCCGCAAATACCGCGAATAGAGGATCCCCGCCTCGCCGGCCCACTGGTCCGACAGGGGCACCGGCGAACCGAGGGCCGAAATGGTGATGAGCTTGGCGCCGAGAACCACGCAGGCAACCGCGGCCAGCAGGGCAATCGTGCCTTTCGTTCGTGGCCCCGCGTCCCGTGGAGCGACCGTCGGGGCTGTCGCGGCTTCGTCGTGATCGCCCGGGTCCTGCGACGTCAATTCATCGTGCTCACGCAAGGTCATGCCAGGGCCTTTCGCGCCCAGGCGAGTGCCCCCAGCGATGCCAGGCCGCCGCCCGTCCAGCGCAGCAGCGGACGCCGCATGGCCAGCCCGTACCAACGCAAATAAGCGGGCAGCCAGCCGACCAGATCAAACTTGCTGGTGCCGGCGGTTCGGTCGTCCCAGCTGCTGGGGACCTCGTCAATCCGATAGCCGAGCAGATGTGCCTTCGTCGTGAGCTCCAGCCCCACCTCGAACCCACGCCCGCTCTCCACCGGAACCTCCTCGAGGAAATGGCGGCTGTACGCGCGGAAGTTCGTTGTCGCGTCATGGGTCGCGACGCCGCCCACGTAATGCAGGCTGAGCCCCGCGGTCCGTGACATCAGCGTCTTCAACCGGGGCCCCCCGCGCTGGGTTCCGCCGCGCATGTACCGCGACCCGCTGACCACGGCTGCGCCTTCGTCGCGAATCTTGGCCGCCATCAACGGAATCACCGACGGCGGGTCCGACATGTCGGCCATGCTCGTGACGACGACGTCACCGCGCGCGGCGCCGAAGCCGGCGATCAACGCATTCGCCACGCCCTTGCCGAGCGAGTTGCGAACCAGCCGCACGGTGGCGGGGCGGTCAGGCATTGCGGCCAGCGCCGGCAGCGTGCTGTCCTCGTCGAAGTCGTAACACACGAGCAGTTCGTGCGGGGTGTCCGCCAGCGCCTCCGTAAGCCTCCGGACGCAGGCCTGAATGTTTTCGCCCTCGTTGTAGACCGGGATGACGACGCTCACCAAATGGTCGTCCGTGTCAGATTCGGGTCCCGGCTTGCGGGCGCGAATCACGAACTGCTTGCCCAGGATTCGCCACGCCGGCCGTGATTGCAGATACAGGCGCACCAGGATCGGCGCCTGCGGCAGCGGCGAAGACGACGTGTAGGGCAGAAACCGGTCGTAGCTTTCCACGATCTCGAAGTCGCAGGACTCGAGCAGCTCGGTCAGGGAGCGATCGCTGATCGGCACCGTGTGATCCCAGAAGTCCCAATAGTCCCCGGGGACAAAGCGAATGTTCGGCCCCATCGCGATGAGGTGCCCGCCCGGCTTGAGCGCGCGGCGGGCCGCGGCGATCGTCCGCTCGACCTCCTCCTTGCTTCGCAGGTGCTCGAGCAGGTTGCTGGTGAACACGACGTCGACCGATTCCTCCCCGAGGAAACCGAGGTCGTCGGCGCGACCTTGTCGGAACTCAACCCCGGGCCCCAGCATGCCCGCGCTGTCCGGGTTCAGGTCGACGCCGATCCGGCGCGCCGCCTGCACATGGTTCAGGAACTCGCCATATCCGCAGCCGAGGTCCACCACCGTGTCGCTGCGTCTGATCCACGCCTGGAAGAAGTCCCGGACCAGCACCTCCCAGATGGCCGATCGCGATTCGCGCGCGTGGCCGAATCGATTGCGGTAGAGCCGCTGCAGGTCGGGCTTACCCGCGATACGCATGGCGTTGTGGGGGCGACGGCCGTCGCATGTCAGATGGTCCCGGCCTCGACGGCGTCGACGACCCAAGGGATGACCTCGTCGAGCATCGAATCGAGCGTCGTCGTCGCCTCGAATCCGAGCACCTCGGACGCCTTGTGGACATCCGGTGAGCGCAGCTGGACATCGTGCTCGAACGGCGGATCGCACTCGTATCGGAACTGGCTGTCGGACCGCATCTTTTTCCAAATGAGCTCCGCCAGCTGCAACACCGTGGTGGCTTCGGGCGTCGAAAGGTTGAAGTCGCCGTTGAGCGCGGCCGGATGCTCCATGCATACGCGAATGCCGCGCGCCAGGTCCCCCCCATAGGTGTAGTGGCGCACCTGGGTGCCGTCGCCCAGGATGTGCAACGGGTCCTGGCCCTTCGCGACCTTCTGGATGAGGTCCGGTACGACGTGACTCATTGCGAGTTTGACATTGCCGCTGGGGATTTCGCGGCCGCCGAGTGCCCGCTGCTCGCCGGTCCCCACACAATTGAACGGGCGGATGATCGTGTACGGGAGGCCGTACTGCTCGTAAGCACCGAGTGCGAAATACTCACACGCCAGCTTCTGGAACCCGTAAGTGCTTGTCGGCGGCGGGCACTCGGTGATGTGTTTCTCCGGTGTCGGGAAGACGGTGGCGTTCTCGAACACCATCGACGAACTGATCACGTTGATCTTCTTGAGCCAACCCTTGCGATAGGCGTGGATGGCGGTGTCGAAATGCGCGGCCGCGATGCGCTCGTTCTCGGCCAGCAGGTCGTAGGCATACTCGTGGAAATACGTGATGCCGCCGATGCGGGCCGCGCTGGCCACCATCTGGTCGCACCCCTCGACGAGCCGGAACATCAGGTCCAGGTCTTTGACGTCGCCCTCGACGAAGTGATAGTGCGGGTGATCGTCGTAGCTCTTCTCGACCTTGCCGTATTTCGAGTAGTTGTCGATGCCGACGACCTCGTGACCGGCACGCAGCAGCTCGTCGACGACGTAGCCGTTGATGAATCCCGCACTGCCGGTTACGAGGACTTTCACTGCCTGGCTGGTCCCGTGCCGATGGTCGCCAACGGGGCCCCGTTGGGCGCGTCCGCTTCGAGCCCGCTGACGTCCAGACAGCCCCAGACGTCCTCGACGATCTTGTCGCCGGGGATCTTCAGGCCACGGTAGATCGAGTGGGGCACGCCGATGACGATGACGTCGGCCCGGCCCAGCACGGCGTCCAACGGGTAGTAGTCCGGGCCGTCCAGGAACGGGTCGTGCAGCATCACTTTTTTCGCCTCGAGCATCAGCAGGTGCCGGAGTTTGAAGCTCAGCGAGTCGCGGGTGTCGTCGCAGTCGGCCTTGAACGTCATGCCCAGGAGCCCAACGGTCTTGTCGCGCAAGTTGACCCGACGCTTGAGCATGTTGACGATGAACTGTGGCTGGCCCTCGTTGATCAGCATGGCCGCGTGCCCGAGCATGAAGTTGTTGTTGCTGAACGCGGCCAGCTGCATGGTGTCCTTGAGTAGGCACGGGCCGGCCGCCAGCCCGGCGGTCGGCAGGCTGTCGACCCGACGGTTCTGGTATGTCGCCGCGTGATGGACGCGCCCGAAGTCGAGGCCGGCCTCGCGGCTGAGCAGGTAGAACTGGTTGGCGACCGCGAACTGGATGTAGCGGTAGGCGTTGCAGAACAGCTTGGCCAGCTCGGCTTCCTGCGGCTCCACCTCGATGATCTCTGGGGTTATCCGCGAGAAGAGCTCGCGAACGATCCGACATCCTTCCGCGTCGAACCCGCTGATGATCTGCGGAATCTCCCGCAGCTCGCGGATCGAGTGGCCCTGCGCGATGCGCTCTGGGCAGAACGTGACGTGCACACCGATCCCCCGCTCGGCGAACAGGTCGCGCACGCGCTGGCTCAGCCCCGGGTAGACGGTGCTCCGGAGAACCAGCGTCTGCCCGTCGCGGAAGTACGGGCTGATCTCGTCGATGATGCGGAAGAAGGTGTGCGCCTGGGGCGTCAGGTATTCGTCCACCGGCGTCCCGACGACGCAGATCACGATGTCGGAATTGCGGACCGCCCACGAATCGGTGGTCGCCGAGATACGCCCGGTGGGCAATAGCCGCTTGAGCAGCTCCGGGGCGCCGTTCTCGACGAACGGCATCCGGCCGGCCATGATCGTCTTCAGGGCGCTGGCGTTCGTGTCCAGAATGTCGACGCTGAAACCCTCGTCGGCGAGCACGAGCGCCAGCGGCAACCCCACGTGCCCGGCGCCGCCGATGATGCAGATGCGCTTGTCGGTTTGATCAACCATGCCAGACGCCCCCTCCGGCCCCCTGCCTCAAACCCGGCCCAAGGGTTGCGCGCTGGCAGGGCAACTACGTACGTGTATGGATCCCGTGGTCGGAGCGTACGAGACCGGCGTATCGGAGCATGGGCGTTTTCAGTAAACCGCCAAAGATCGCGTCAGCCGGCGACGGCTCCCGGCTCCGAGAACGGCGCCCCGAACTCGGTGACCGGCTGCAGCCCGCGCTTGCGCACCTTGTCGGCGGCGTCGCGGATCAGCTTGTAGACCCCGACGAACGCGGCGTGGTCGGTCAGGGAGAACGGTGTCAGCAACCGGTTGTGCACCAGCGCGAACGCCACACCCTGGGCGGGGTTGGCCCAGCCGACCGAACCGCCCAGGCCGACGTGGCCGAAGCCCGGCATCACGTTGCCGAACGGCAGGCTGTGGTAGCCCAGGTGGAAAGCCAACGGCACGAACAGGTTCCGGTCCGGACGCAGGCTGCGCCGACCGGTCAGGCCGGCGACCAGCTCGCGCGACAGGAATCGGGTGCCGTCGATCTCCCCGCCGTTCGCGATCGCCCCGTACATCCGCGCCAGCGCGCGGGCCGTCACGACCCCGTTGGCCGCCGGGATCTCGCCGTCCAGCAGCGGAATCTCACCCTGGGCGGCGGCGAAGAAGCCCGGGAAGTACATCGAACGCCATCCACCGGACAGCTCGTTGGCGACCTTGCGCGTCACGTACGACAGGGCCGGGTTGCCGATCACGCTCTGCGGCATGATGATCTGCGCGACGCGCGTCGGGGACCCGGCCGGCGGCCGGCCCAGGTGCATCCCGTCCGTGCCCAGGGGCTCGGCCAGCTCCTCGCGGAACAGGACGCGCATGCCCTTTCCGGTCACGGCGCGGGCCAGCCCCGACATCAGCCAGCCGAAGGTCAGCGCGTGGTACGCGGGCTTGCCCAGCAGGCGTCCCGGCGGGGCGGCCGCAAGGCGCTCCTCCATCACGACGTGGTCGAGCAGGTCTTCCTGGGTGGCGCCGCGCAGGCCCGACAGCCCGGCGGTGTGCCGCATCACCTGACGGACGGTGAGCTCGCCTTTCCCGTTGGCCCCGAATTCCGGCCAGTACTCGGCGACGGGGGCCTCGTAGTCGATGAGCCGGCGGTCGGCGAGGCGGTGGATGACCGTGGCGGCCATGCCCTTGGTCGCCGAGAACACCATCGGTGCGGTGTCGGCCGACCACGGCACGTGGCCGCCCCGATCCGACCAGCCGGCCCACACGTCGACGGCGGGTTGGCCGTCGACGTAGACGGCCAGCGCCCCGCCACCGAAGCGGCGGGCCGGGAACATCGTGGAAAAAGCGCGAACGACGCACGCAAAGTGTGGGTCCGCCGCGCCGGACACACGATGGCCTGCGTCGGGGCCATCCTGTACGGGGACCGCGCGGCGAGCGACCCGGGACTCCATCGTCACGCTATCGAATCTACTTAAATTCCATACCTTCCGCCGGGAAAACGGCGGTTAATTTACCTTTCCGTTAGGGAGACGCGGCCTTGAGGATTTGCTGGGCCGCCAGCGCGGGGGTCAGCTCCCCCGCCCTGACCTGGCGCTCCAGGTCGGCGCGGATTTTGCGGACGCCGGGGTTGGACATCACCCGGTCCAGGACGGTGTCGCGGACCATCTGCCAGGTCCAGTCGACCTGCTGGGCCCGCCGGCGCTCTTCGAGCTCCCCCGCGTCGGACAGCACCCGGCGATGGCGCTCGATCGTCTCCCACAGCTCGGCCAGCCCGGTCCCCTCCGTCGCGCTCATCGTGAGAACCGGTGGCCGCCAGAGTGTTTCGCCCGGATGGATCAGCCTGATGGCCGCGGCCAGTTCCCGCGCGGCCTTTCGCGCCTCGGGCAGATGCTCCCCGTCGGCTTTGTTCACGACGACGATGTCGGCCATCTCCAGCGCGCCCTTCTTGATGCCCTGCAGCTGGTCGCCGCTGCGCGCCAGGGTCAGCAACACGAAGGTGTCCACCATGTTTGCCACGGCCACTTCGGACTGGCCGACGCCGACGGTCTCGACGAGTATGACGTCGAATCCCGCGGCCTCCAGCAGGACGATGGTTTCCCGGGTGGCCTTGGCCACCCCGCCCAAGGTGCCCGAGGTCGGGGACGGACGGATGTAGGCGTCCGGTTGGACCGCCAGGCGAGCCATCCGCGTCTTGTCGCCGAGGATGGAGCCGCCGGTGCGGGTCGACGACGGGTCGACGGCCAGCACCGCCACCCGGTGACCCCGTTCGATCAGGTGCATGCCGAGCGCCTCGATGCTGGTCGACTTGCCCACCCCCGGCGTCCCGCTGATGCCGACGCGGCGCGCGTTGCCCGAGTGCGGCATCAACTCCAGCAGCAGCCGCTGCGCCTTCTCGCGATGATCGGCGCGCGTGGATTCCAGCATCGTGATCGCCCGCGGCAGCGCCGCGCGATCCCCGTCGCGCAAAGCCTCGGCCAATTCCCCGACGTTGTCGTTGTTTCGCGATGTCATTGAGTTCCCGCGCCACGCATCCGTTTCATCGAAGTTCGGTGTACTGGAGTATCCGTTGTGCGGTCGCCGGTCAACCAGGCCGGTCTCCGGTTCGCCGAGCCATCAACTCATCGCGCGGCCGCGGGCGGAGCGCTCGGGAGGCCCGGGCCTCCGACATGCGAGGTGTGGCCCGTTGGTATCGCCAACACGACGACCACCGCGATGAACGCGGCAAGCGTTCTTCGGGACGGCGCTTGTTCAATCTGCGGTCTGTCGATCGCGTAGAGCAGGTAGACGACTGCCACGTCGAATGTGATCAGCACCCACCATCGGGTCCAGTCGCTCGCAGTCACGAACAGGAGAGCCATCGATGCCAGCGCCAAGGCGGGCAACACCAGCCTGCCCTGAGCTTCGCGGAGAAAGTGCCTGACCGGGACCCCGGAGAAGTAGCCGATCGCCCATATCGAGCCGGCGAACATCAGCACGCCGAGGATGAATGAGGCGCCGAGCGGCACGAAGCCCACCCGCGTCACGCTGCCAATGGCATCAGTGACGCTGCGGTCGAGTTGCGATATCACCTTGCACTCAAAGTCGTGGTAATCCGACCGGCTCTCGACGCGACCAAGTAGGTAATCGAGCGTTTTCTGTCTTGACGTCAAAGCCACATACGGGTCGTCGACCATTCGGTGCGGGAGTTGCGCACACAACTGGGTGGCGACATCGCGCCGTCCTAGCCAGGCGAGCAAAAGCATTGTGACGATTCCTGGAACCACGGCCAGGGCAGTGCAGATTCGCCGCACGGCAGGAGTTGCGTCTTTCGCGAGAACGATTATCGCCAGAACCGCGCCCAAGGCGAATTCCAATGGAATCGCTTCATGGACGAGGGCAAGGGAGGCGATAGCAACGCCGTAGAGCGCGCTGAACGCAATTCGGGGCCGGGTTTTCCGAGTCCAGGTTAGGGCCATGCCGAGACCGGCCAGGGCGCTCATCCCCCAGAGTTCTGGGCGAGGAGAGAACATGGCATAGGTAAGCGAGAAGGGCAGTATCGCAACGAGCAACGCGAGCATTATCCGGCGTTCGGACCTGATCCCCTTCGAAAGAATCGTCAAGATCAGTAGGCAAAGCGCGATCAGCCACGCTACCGCGGGCAACCACATTACGGCGTAGGCCGCAGTGAAGTAATCGCCACCGGGAAATATCCGGACCAGTTCACCGCCCAGTCCGCGACGGACAAACCCGAAATTGTAATTGGCTGCGTAGTACGACAGCGAGTAAATGTCGGTCCGGTAGACGAACAGCACGAAATAAAGGCACGCGAGTTCCCACCCGACCAACCCGATGACCACCAGCGCATATGTCCGTGCATGCTGTGTGGACAGTTGCATATTTTCCACGGAGCCACCAGCCACCCGCCGGCTAGATCGACGGGGATACGTTAGACGAGTTAATCGCCTAACCTCCTCGCCTGTTGACATCGAAGGATATTAGCTGGGGAAGCCGTTATGCGCAGGGCTTCTCGCGCGCAAATCCATCCTGGTCAAACAGTAGGAGGGCTTACAAATTCAGCGATTTCCGTCGCCCGATGGCCTGGTATGAATGCATCGCATCACCCGATCGGGCCATGATTGGGGCGCGCCGGTGACAATCGATGATTACCAACGCATTTGGTGAATGCGCGTTAATCCAGCTTGTATTCAAGCCGTTCGGCAAGCTTGTGCAGCAGGCCGATCGCGGCGTCGGCGATCACCGTTCCGGGCGGGAAGATGGCGGTGGCCCCGGCGGCGTACAGCTCGTCGAAGTCGCCGGGCGGGATGACGCCACCGACCACGATCATGATGTCGGGCCGTCCCACCTCGGCCAGCGCGTCGCGCAGCGCCGGCACCAGCGTCAGGTGCCCGGCGGCCAGCGACGAGACCCCGATGACGTGCACGTCGTTGTCGGCGGCCTGGCGGGCCACCTCCTCGGGCGTGGAGAACAGCGACCCGACGTCGACGTCGAACCCGATGTCCGCGAACGCCGTCGCGATCACCTTCTGTCCACGGTCGTGGCCGTCCTGGCCCATCTTGGCCACCAGAATCCTGGGCCGGCGACCGTCGGCCTCGGCGAATTTCTGGACCAGTTCGGTGGCGGTTGCGATGTTGGTCGCCTTTCCGGCTTCGTGACGGTAGACCCCGGCGATAGTACGGATCTCCGCCTGGTGGCGGCCATACACCTTTTCCAGCGCGTCGGAGATCTCGCCCACGGTGGCCTTGGCCCGGGCCGCGTCGATGGCGAGCGCCAGCAGGTTGTTGCCCAGACCGTCTTCACCGGCGCGACCGTGCGCGGCGGCGGGGCGGGACAGCTCGGCCAGGGCGGCCTCGACGGCCGCGGAGTCCCGGGCGGCCCGCAGCTCGCGCAGTTTCGCCAGCTGCTCGGCCCGCACCCGGCTGTTCTCGACCTTGAGCACCTCGATTTCCTGGTCCTCGTCGACCTGGTACTTGTTGACCCCGATCACGGGCTGCTGGCCCGAGTCGATGCGGGCCTGGGTGCGCGCGGCGGCCTCCTCGATGCGCATCTTGGGGATGCCGTCGTCGATCGCCTGGGCCATGCCGCCGTGCTCGGCGATCTCGGCCATGTGGGCGCGGGCCGCTTGCGCGAGGTGATGCGTCAGCCACTCCACGTAATACGAGCCGCCCCACGGGTCGATCGGCCTGGTGGTGCCCGACTCCTGCGCCAACAGCAGCTGGGTGTTGCGCGCGATCCGGGCCGAGAAGTCGGTGGGCAGCGCGAGCGCCTCGTCCAGCGCGTTGGTGTGCAGCGACTGGGTGTGGCCCTGGGTGGCGGCCATGGCCTCGATGCAGGTGCGCGCGACGTTGTTGAAGGCGTCCTGGGCGGTCAGCGACCAGCCCGATGTCTGCGAATGCGTGCGCAGCGACAGGGATTTGGGGTTCTTGGCGCCGAATCCCGCGACCAGTTCGCTCCACAGCAGCCGGCCCGCCCGCAGCTTGGCGACCTCCATGAAGAAGTTCATGCCGATGCCCCAGAAGAACGACAGCCGGGGCGCGAATTTGTCGATGTCCAGCCCGGCGTTCAGGCCCGCCTTGATGTAGTCGACGCCGTCGGCCAGGGTGTAGGCCAGCTCCAAATCCGCTGTGGCACCGGCCTCTTGGATGTGATAGCCGGAGATCGAGATGGAGTTGAACTTGGGCATCTTGGCGCTGGTGTAGGCGAAGATGTCGGAGATGATGCGCATCGACGGCTTGGGCGGATAGATGTAGGTGTTGCGCACCATGAACTCTTTGAGGATGTCGTTCTGGATGGTGCCGGCCAGTTTCTCCGGCGGCACCCCCTGCTCCTCGGCGGCCACCACGTACAGCGCCAGGATCGGCAGCACGGCGCCGTTCATGGTCATCGACACCGACACCGCAGACAGGTCGATGCTGTCGAACAGTTGCCGCATGTCGAGGATGGAATCGATTGCCACACCGGCCATTCCGACGTCGCCCTGGACGCGGGGATGATCGGAGTCGTAGCCGCGGTGGGTGGCCAGGTCGAAGGCGACCGACAGGCCCTTCTGGCCGGCGGCGAGGTTGCGCCGGTAGAAGGCGTTGGAATCCGCGGCGGTGGAGAACCCCGCGTATTGGCGAATCGTCCAGGGCTGGTTGACGTACATCGTCGGGTAGGGACCGCGCACGAAGGGGGGCTCGCCCGGGAAGCTGTTCAGCGGATAGCCCTCGGCCGCCGCGGCGGCGCGGTCGGCGGCGACGTACACCGGTTTGACGTCGATGCCTTCGGGGGTGTGCCAATCCGCGGCGTCGTCGTGTTGCGCGGCGGCCTCGGTGGGCGGCCGCACTTGGCGATCGCCGTGCAGCGGCACATCGGAGAAGCTGCCGATCGCGGGTGTCGTCATCGTCATGTCGCTACGCTCCCAACCGGTCGAGCAGGTTCGACAAGGCTTGCACCGCATTGATTTTCGCGGTCAGGTACTCGTCCGGTCGAGGCGCGGCGTCGTCCAGCTCGCTCAGCGCCTTCTCCGGGCCCGCAAGGTAGACCCTCGCCGCACCGGCGCTTCGGGCCGCCTCGACGACGCCCGACGCCTCGTCGTGATAGCGCTTGTCGGTGCCGCAGATGATCGCGACCGCCGAGTCCGCGCCGGCCACCGCGGCCGCGACCCCGGCGGCGTCGACCGGCCCCGGGTTGATCGCCTCGATGCCGCCCGACGCCAGCAGGTTGGCCGCGAACGTCGTCCGAATGTTGTGCTCGGCCAACGGGCCGAGCGGCAGCAGCAGCGCCTTGGGGCGCGAACCCGTACGCGCCAGGAAGGCGTCGGAACGGTCCCGCAGCGCCTCGAACTCCGCCGCGTAGCGCCGGACCCCGGACGACGAATCCGCTTGCGGCTCAACCTGCGTCAGGGGCGGTTCCTCGAGGTTCGGGTATTCGTTGACGCCGGTGATGGCGGTGCGGCGATGCGCGATGTCGTCGGCGCGCCGCGCGGCCACCTCGGCGATATGCTCGGCGATGTAGTCGCGGGCGTCGGTGAACCCGCCACGTTCTTCAATCGCCTGGAACTGCTGCCACGCCCGCTGCGCCAGCTGCTCGGTGAGGTCCTCGACGTACCACGATCCGCCGGCCGGGTCCAACACCCGCCCGACGTGCGACTCCTCCAGCAGCAGCAGCTGGGTGTTGCGGGCGATGCGGCGCGCGAAGCCGGCGCCCACGCCGGGAAAACCGCCGGGGATGGCCACGTCGAAAGGCGCCACCACCACGGTGTCGGCGCCGCCGACACCCGCCCCGAAGGCGGCCACCGTGCCGCGCAGCATGTTCACCCACGGGTCGCGCTGGGTCATCATCGGCAGCGACGTCTGCGCGTGTACCACCGCCGCGCCGGCCTCCGGCTCGCCGACGACCTCGGCGACCCGCGCCCACAGCTGACGCGCGGCGCGGAACTTGGCGATGGTCATGAACTGGTCGTCGTCGGCGGCCAGCCGGAAGCTGACCTGCCGCAACGCCTGTCCGACCGGGATCCCGGCCCCGGTGAGCAGGCGCAGGTAGGCCACCGCGGCCGCGAGGGCGCCGGCCAGCTCCCAGCTCGCGTTGGCGCCCAGGTTATGGAAGGCGGGACCGTCGACGGTGATCGCCCGCACGCCCTGGTTCCCGGCCACTCGGGTCGCCACCCCCACCACCTGCTCGGTCGACGGCGATGCCCGGCCGCTCAGCGACGCGGTCAGCGGGTCGGCCCCGAGGTCGATCGACAGGGCGCCGCGCTTGTCGTCGTCCACCCGATCGACCAGCCCCAGCAGGGCGTCGGAAGCCTCGGCGTAGTGCGCGCCCGCGTCGAGGATCACCGGAACCAGATCCAGGTACACGCCCGAGAGAAGCCGCCCGAGCTCGCCGGCCGACACCCCGCGCTCCCCCACCCGGACCAGCAGCGCGCTCACCCCGTCGTTGAGCGCGGCCAGCACCGCGGCGTTGGGATCGGTGCAGCCCGGCGCCGGAAACGCCTCGGCTACCTTCCAGCCGGCGTCGACGTCGCGCGCCGCGTCGCCGCCGCGCACGTAGGGCCACTCGCCGGGCAGTGCCGGTTCGGGGAGCTCGTCGAGCGCGGTGTAGAGCGCCCGAACGGCGATCCCGTCGTAGGTGGGGGTTTCGAGCAGGCGTTCGGGCTCGTCGCCGAGTTGCTCGGGATCCTTGCGCGAGCTCTTCGACAGCACACCGGCGACCGCCGTGCGCCAACGCCCGCGAACCTGTTCCAGTCCGACGCGCTCGGGTACATCAATGGACACCGATTGCTCCCTTTTCCCAGCAAATGGGGCTCCGCCACGTACTAACGAGGCTAATTGATCGGGCCTCCGCGCAAAAAACCGCGCGGGCCGTCGATCGCGACGCGTCGGGCGAGCGCGGCGATGAAACGCCAGCGTCGGGAAACGACATATTCATGTCCGCCCCGTAACCTTGACAGCCGTGACGGCTTCCGCCACCTGCAAAATCACCCGGAGACTGCGCGACGTCGGCCGCGCCCTCGGCGCGACGGCGCGTCAGCTGTCGGGGCCCCGGACGGTCGCGACAGTGGTCGGTATCACAGTCCTGATCGTGGTGGCCTCCTGGCTTCCCCTGCCGACGCCGGTGCAGATGCGCGACTGGGCGGAGTCGGTGGGCCCGTGGTTCCCGTTGGCGTTTTTCGCCGCGCACATCGTGGTCACCGTGGTGCCGGTGCCCCGCACCGCGTTCACCCTGGCCGCCGGGCTGCTCTTCGGCCCCGTGCTGGGGGTCGCCATCGCGGTGGCCGCCAGCACCGCGAGCGCGGTGATCGCGATGCTGCTGGTGCGCGCGGCCGGGTGGCAACTCAACCGCCTGGTTCGCCACCGCGCGATCGACACGGTCGACGAGCGCCTGCGCGAACGTGGCTGGCTGGCCGTCCTCTCGCTGCGGTTGATCCCGGCCGTGCCGTTTTCGGCGATCAACTACGCCGCCGGCGCCTCGGCGGTGCGCCCGGTGCCGTACACGCTGGCAACGCTGGCGGGTTTGCTGCCGGGAACCGCGGCCGTGGTGGTCCTCGGCGATGCGCTCGCCAGGCATCCCAGCCCGCTGC
>NZ_LZKR01000008.1 GCF_001672915.1 Mycobacterium sp. 1245805.9
TGCTGTGGTCGCAGGCGCGCGGTCCCGCCGTCTGGTTTCAGCCGGACCGCCGCGGCGCGCCGCCGGTGACCGGCCTGCATCTGCAATTCGGCGCGAACGCCGCCACCGAGGTGGTGGTGTCGTGGCACACCACCGAGGCCGTCGGCAATCCCCGGGTCAGGCTGGGCACCCCGGCGTCCGGGTTCGGGCGCACCGTCGCCGCGGAAACCCGGACCTACCGCGACGCCAAGTCCGGCACCGAGGTTCGCGTCAACCACGCGCGCCTGACGGGCCTGGTCCCCGATACCGACTACGTGTACGCGGCGGTGCACGACGGCGCCGAGCCGGGCGGCGGGACGGTGCGGACCGCGCCGTCGGGGCGAAAACCGCTGCGCTTCACCAGCTTCGGGGACCAGTCCACCCCGACGCTGGCCCGGCTGCCCGACGGCAAGTACGCCACCGACAACATCGGGTCGCCCGCCGCCGCGGACACCACGCTGGCGGTCGAGCGCCTCGGTCCGCTGTTCAACCTCGTCAACGGCGACCTGTGCTACGCGAACCTGGCGCAGGACCGCATCCGGACGTGGTCGAACTGGTTCGAGAACAACACTCGCTCGGCGCGGTTCCGCCCGTGGATGCCGGCCGCGGGCAACCACGAGAACGAATGGGGCAACGGGCCGATCGGTTACGGCGCCTACCAGACCTACTTCGCGCTGCCGGACTCCGGCTCCGGCCCCGAGACCCGCGGCCTGTGGTACTCGTTCACCGCCGGTTCGGTGCGGGTGATCAGCCTCAACAACGACGACGTCGCCTTCCAGGACGGCGGCAACTTCTACGTGCACGGCTATTCGGGCGGCGAGCAAAAGCGCTGGCTGGCAGGCGAACTCGCCGCGGCACGGCGCGACCCCGACGTGGACTGGATCGTGGTGTGCATGCACCAGACGGCGATCTCCACCGCCGACCGCACCAACGGCGCCGACCTGGGGATCCGCGCGGAATGGCTGCCGCTGTTCGACCAGTACCAGGTCGATCTGGTGGTGTGCGGCCACGAACACCACTACGAGCGGTCCCATCCGTTGCGCGGTGCGCTGGGCACCGACACCCGCACGCCGATACCCGTCGACGCCGGCGGCGAGGCCATCGACTCGACCCGGGGCACGGTGCACCTGGTCATCGGCGGCGGTGGCACGTCGGCGCCGTCCAACGGGATGTTCTTCCCCCAGCCGCGGTGCCGCGTCGTGACCGGCGTCGGGGCGTTCGACCCCGAGATCGGCCGGAAGGCGCCGATCTATGTGTTGGAGGACGCGCCGTGGTCGGCGTTTCGCGACCGCGACAACCCTTACGGTTTTGCGTGTTTCGACGTCGACCCGGGCCAGCCCGGCGGCAACACCTCGATCAAGGCGACGCACTACGCGGTGAGCGGGCCGTTCGGCGCGGTTTCCCTGGTGGATCAGTTCACGCTCACCAAGCCCCGGCGCGACAGGCCCGCCTAGAACAGCGTCGGCTGCAGCGGCGCCGGTGGGGCGTTGGTGGGCGGGACGGGGCGGGGATCGCCGCCGAGGCGGTACTTGGCGATCAGCGGCGCGGCCCGTTCGCGCAGCATGTCGCGGTAGCTCGGCGGCAGGTAGGCGCCGCGGCGGTAGAGCTCGCGGTAGTGGCCGACCAGTTCCGGGTGCGAGCGGGCCAGCCAGGACATGAACCAGCCGCGCGTCGAACCGCGCAGGTGCAGGCCGAAAACCGTGACGCTGGTGGCGCCGGCCGCGGCGATCTGGCCGAGCAGCCCGTCGAGGTGCTCGGTGGAATCGGTGAGGTGGGGCAGCACCGGCGCGACCATCACGTGGCAGCCCAGCCCGGCGTCCCGGATGGCGGTGATGAGGCCCAGGCGCGCCTGCGGCGTCGGCGTTCCCGGTTCGACGTCGCGGTGCAGCTCTGGGTCGGCGACGGCCAGCGACACGGCGACCGACAACGGAACCTGTTGTGCCGCATCGCTTATCAGGGGCAGGTCGCGCCGTAGCAGGGTGCCCTTGGTGAGGATCGACAGCGGCGTGCCGGATCCGGCGAGCGCGCCGATGATGCCCGGCATCAGCGCGTAGCGCCCCTCGGCGCGCTGGTAGGGGTCGGTGTTGGTGCCCAGCGCGACCGTCTCGCGCCGCCACGACGGCCGGCGCAGCTCGCGGTTGAGAACCTCGGCGACGTTCGTCTTGACCACCACCTGGGTGTCGAAGTCGGCGCCCCAGTCGAACTCGAGGTATTCGTGGGTGGGACGCGCGAAGCAGTAGCGACAGGCGTGCGAGCAGCCGCGGTAGCCGTTGACGGTGTAGCGGAACGGCAGCGCCGATGCGTCGGGCACCTTGTTGAGCGCCGACTTGCACAGCACCTCGTGGAAGGTGATGCCCTCGAATTGCGGCGCGCGGACGCTCCGGACGAGGCCGATCCTGGCCAGCCCCGGGAGCGCCCCGTCGTCGAGAGCGACGGCCTGATTAGCCCAGCGCATGCCCTCTATTCGAACTATTGTTCGATCGGTTGTCAAGTGACAGGATGTCCCCATGGAGCTGCGATACCGCGAGATCGCCGGCAAGCGAATGGCCTACCTCGACGAGGGCGAGGGCGACGCGATCGTCTTTCAGCACGGCAACCCGACGTCGTCGTACCTGTGGCGCAATGTGATGCCGCACCTGGAGGGGCTGGGCCGGTTGGTGGCATGCGACCTGATCGGCATGGGCGCGTCGGACAAGCTCAGCCCGTCGGGTCCCGACCGCTACAACTATGCCGAGCAGCGAGACTTCTTGTTCGGGCTCTGGGACGCGCTCGAGCTTGGGGACCGGGTGGTGCTGGTGCTGCACGACTGGGGCTCGGCGCTGGGCTTCGACTGGGCCAACCGGCACCGCGACCGCGTTCAGGGCATCGCCTTCATGGAGGCCATCGTCACCCCGATGACATGGGCGGATTGGCATCCCAACATACGCGGTGTCTTCCAGGGGTTCCGGTCGCCGGAGGGCGAGCGGATGGTGTTGGAGCAGAACATGTTTGTCGAAGCGGTGCTGCCCGGCGCGATTCAACGCACACTCGCCGAGGAGGAGATGAACGCCTACCGGCGGCCGTTCCTCAACGCCGGCGAGGACCGGCGCCCCACCCTGTCGTGGCCACGCAACATACCCATCGACGGCGAGCCGGCCGAGGTTTGCGCCATCGTCGACGAGTACCGCAGCTGGCTCGAAACGGCAGACGTGCCAAAGCTGTTCGTCAACGCCGAGCCCGGCGCCATTCTCAACGGCCGGATCCGCGACTACGTCCGGACGTGGGCCAACCTCACCGAGGTCACCGTTCCCGGAGTCCATTTCATCCAGGAGGACAGCCCGGACGAGATCGGTTTGGCCGTGGCCGAATTCGTCAGGCGGCTACGGTCCCGTTAGTCCTTCATGCCTCGCTCGTTCCGGATGAACAGCGCGGCGCAACGCAGCGTGAAGCAGGACCGCCAGGCCACGGCATCTCTAGGGGGCGCCGCCGCCCCCGCCCACGCCGCCGACGGCCACATCCGGGGAGTTGCCATTGGCTACGGCGGCACCGCCGGCGCCACCGCCACCGATGCCGGCTGTGCCGCCGGCGCCGCCGGTGGGGGTGGCATTGCCGGCGCCGGCGATCTGGCCCGGCTTACCGTCGCCGCCGGCGCCGCCGATCGTTTGGCCGGTGCCGCCAGGGCCGCCCTGGCCACCGGCGTAGCCGTCGGCGCTGCCGCCTTGGCCGCCGCCCGCGCCGGGGTGGCCCTGGACGGCAGCGCCGCCACCACCGCCGCCGCCGGCGCTGAACTCGCCGGAGGTGCAGTTGACAAAACCGCCCTGACCGCCACTACCGGAATTGCTAAAGCTGCCGGCCGCGAAGGCGCCGGGGGCGCCAAAGCCGCCGGTCATGATTGCGCTGCCGATCCCGGAGGCGCCACCGCCGCCACCACCACCGCCGGGCCCCCCGGCGAGGGATTGGGCGCCGCCGCCGCCGAAACCGCCGCCCGCGGTACCGACCTGGTTGCCGGATTGCGCGGTGGCGGTGCCTCCGTTGCCGCCGTTGCCACCTTTGCCGGCGGTGCCGCCGGCGGTGCTGAGGCCGCCCGCACCGCCGGCACCACCCCCGCCGCCACCAGCGGCGACGGCGGCGGCGCTGATGAAGGGAGCGACGTGGGCGTTACCGCCGTTGCCGCCGTTGCCGCCGTTGCCGGCGGTGACACCGTTGCCGCCGGTGCCGCCGTTGCCGCCTTGGCCGCCGGTGAATGCGGAGTTCCCGCTGCCAAAGAAGTTGCTGTCGCCGCCATTGCCGCCGCGGCCGCCTTGGCCGCCGGCGCCGCCGACGCTGTCGCCGCCGTGGCCGCCGTTGCCACCACCCCCAGCGGAGCTGAAGTGCACGCCCGCCGCGGCGCCCGCGCTGCCGCCGGTGCCCCCGGTGCCGCCGGTGCCGCCGGTCCCCGCCGCGCCCGCATGGGAGCCGGCGCCGCCCGCGCTGCCACCCGGTCCGGCGGCGCCGCCATTGCCGCCGTCGCCGCCGTGACCGCCACCCGACCCGTTGGTGTCGGCGCCGCCGACGCCACCCTGGCCGCCCTGGCCGCCCTGCCCGCCCGGAC
>NZ_LZKR01000009.1 GCF_001672915.1 Mycobacterium sp. 1245805.9
CCGTTGACCACGCCGCTCACCGTGCCGTCGCCGCCGTGCACGACGACCAGGTCGACCCCGTCCTCGACCGCCTTGTGCGCGAGTTCGGTGCCGTGGCCCCGGTGGGTGGTGTGCTCGACGGTCAGCTGCAGGCGGCTCTTGAGCGCATGCGCGAGAAGGTCGCGACCGGCTGGAGTGGTGGACGTGGCTGTGGGATTCACGATCAGCACGGCGCGCATGATCCCCGAGCTTATGCGGTGCGACGATGCACGCCGCTCGTCGGCGTGAGGAGGAGCAGCGCAGTCGGGGGGAGGCGGGGCCGTTATGGGCGTGCTGTGCGGTAACGGCCGCTGACTACGCTGGCGCTGTGAACCCGCGCGCCCCGTCCACCGTCCGCGCGGCGGGCGTGATCGTCGCGGTGCAGGGCGTGGCGGCGCTGGTCATGGCGGCGGTGCTGGTGGTGCGGGGGATCGCGGGGGCCGACCAACGCGTGGTCAACGGGCTGGGCACGGCGGTGTGGTTCCTCCTCGTCGGCGCCGTCGTGCTGGCCGCGGGACGCGCGCTG
>NZ_LZKR01000010.1 GCF_001672915.1 Mycobacterium sp. 1245805.9
CGATGGCGATGTTGTCCAGCAGTCGGGTGGTGCCCAAGCGGGCCGCGATCAGCAGCCGGCCGGGCGCGCCGGGCCGCAGCGGGCCCAGGTCCGCGTCGCGCAACGCCAGGTAGTCGACGCTGATCGTGGGCACGGCGTCCAGCACGGCGTTGGCGGCGTCCAGCGCGGCCTGCGCGCCCGCCGGCGCGGCGTGGGCCGCCGCCGTCAGCGCCGCCGAAAGCGTGCCGGCCAGTTCGCGTTGCGCCGGGTCCAGGTAGCGGTTGCGCGACGACATCGCCAGGCCGTCGTATTCGCGCACGGTGGGCACGCCGATCACGGCCACGTCGATGTTGAGGTCGGTCACCATCTGGCGGATCAGGACCAGTTGCTGGTAGTCCTTCTCGCCGAAGAAAATCCGGTCGGGCCGCACGATCTGCAGCAGCTTGCACACCACGGTCAGCACGCCCGCGAAATGGGTCGGCCGGGCGCCACCCTCGAGTTCGCCGGCCAGCGGGCCGGGGTGCACGGTGGTGCGCAGGCCGTCGGGATACATTGCCGCCGCGGTGGGCGCGAACACGATCTCGACGTCCTCGCCGCGCAGCAGCTCCAGGTCCTTGTCGAGGGTCCGGGGGTAGGCGTCGAGGTCTTCGCCGGCCCCGAATTGCAGCGGGTTGACGAAGATCGAGACCACGACCACCGAGCCCGGAACCCGCTTGGCGGCCCGCACCAGGGCGAGGTGCCCGTCGTGCAGGGCGCCCATGGTGGGCACCAGCATCACGCGGCGGCCGGTGTGGCGCAGTGCGCGGGCGACGTCGGTGACGTCGCGCGGCGCCGAGTAGACGTTGAGTTCGCCGGGCTTGAAAGTGGGGGTCATCGTGCCAGCACCTCAAGGACGTCGGCGGGTGCGTGTGCGCGCTGGGCGGTCCGCAGGGCGTTGACCCGGTACGCCTGGGCCAGGTCCGGCTCGACCTCGGCCAGGGCGCCCAGGTGCTCGGCGACGGCGGCGGCGTCACCGCGGGCGACCGGCCCGGTCAGGGCGGCCTGGCCGCGGCGCAGGGTGTTCTCCAGCGCCGCCCGAGCCAGCGGCCCGACGATGCGTTCGGCGAGCCCGCCCGGCTGGTCGTCGACGGTCTGCTGGCCGAGGAGTTCGCTGCCGCGAAGCGCGGCCCGCAACGCCTCGATCGCGTCGGCGAGCACCGTCACGAGGTGATTGCCGGCGTGCGCCAGCGCGGCGTGGTAGAGCACGCGGGCGCCCTCGGGGACGCAGAAGGGCTCCCCGCCCATCTCGAGCACCAGCGACTGCGCGATGGCGTACCCGACCTCGTCGGCCGCGGTGATCCCGAAGCAGGTGTCGGGCAGCCGGCTGATGTCCTCGTCGGAGCCGGTGAACGTCATCGCGGGGTGAATGGCCAGCGGGATGCAGCCGTCGTGGCTCAGCGGCGCGAGGATGCCGACCCCGTTGGCGCCGGACGTGTGGGCCACGATCGTGCCGGGGCGCACGGCCGCGGTCGCCGCCAGCCCGGACACCAGCCCGGCGAGCTCGCTGTCGGGAACCGCGAGCAGCAGTAGCTCGGCATTGGCGGCCACGTCCGGCGGGGACGCCACCGGGGTGTCGGGCAATCGGTGGTGCGCCCGCTGGCGCGACGCGTGCGAGACCGCGCTGCACGCCACGACGACGTGGTCGGCGCGCTCCAGCGCGACACCGAGCGCGGAGCCCACGCGGCCCGCGGAGATGATCCCCACCTTGAGCCGCGCCGGGCGCAGTCCGTCGAGCTGCTCCATCGCAGACGACCTCGTAGCTTTCTTTGTTCGTTCCAGTCCCATGCGCGGGTACCGGACGGTCAATAAGACTTTAGTCGATTCTTAGTTGGGGCCCAATGTGAGGAAGCTCCCAGCTCAGCCGTCGCGGCGGCGGCGGCGACCGCCACCGGAGGGCTCGACCTGCAGCCGCGCCAGCAGCTCGGCCACGGACTGGCCCCCGCTGGGTGGGCTGTCGTCCGAACCATCCGAGCCGCGCGCCGGCATCGCGGCACCGACCCCCTGGCGCGCTCGCGGGCGGGGGCGGCGGCACCGGCTCGCTCGTTGGCGAGAAGTTGCGCGGGCCGTAGTCACCGTAGTCCGCTGAGTGGCGTGCCCGAGCCCGCCGGCCGGTCTCACCGTAGGGCGGTGCCTGCGGGTGTTCGAAGGGCGAGCCGTCCAGCGTTTCCTCCGGGCCGTAATGCCGCGCGCGCCGCCCGTCCGGCGGCTCGACACCGGCGGCGGGCTGCCAGTCCTGCATCGGTGGCTGCGGCTGCGGTTGCGGTTGCGGCGGTGGTGGCGGGGGCGGCGGCTGACGTTGCTCGTATCGCGGCTGCGGCGGCGGCGTCATGTACGGCGGCTCTTGCGAGACCACGTACCGCGCGTCTTGGCGGGTGTCGTACTGGAACCGCTCGCGCGGGGGCGGCGGCTGGCGCGGCGGCAGCAGCGGTTCCTCGGGCACATCGATGATCGCGGCTTCGTCCGGGTGGCCGGGTGGGTTGTCCCGGGTGACCGAGGCGACGCGATCGCTGGAGACCCAATCCCGGTTGCCCTCGCCGTTGCGTTCCCACTCGCTGTACGCCCGGCCGCGGGGCGCTTCGGTCTCGTGCGTCTCGATCGCGGGGCGCTGCTGCAGGTCCGTGTCGAACAGGATCTCGAGGCTGGTCCGCAAGGCGCTCAGTTCGGCGCGCAGCGCCGCCAGGTCGTCCTCGGCCTGGGCACGCAGCTCGGAGGCCAGCTCGCGACGCAACTGCGACTCCACGGTCAGCTCGTATTCGCGGCGGGCCGAGATTTCCCGGTCCAGCTGCAGGTCGTAGACCAGCTTCAGGTCGCGGACGCGGGACTGGTCCGCGTCGCTTTGGCGGCGGTAGAGCACCGAAACGAAGGCGCCGGCGACTGCGGCCCACAGCGCCAGGATTACAGCGAGCTTGAGGAGTTCCACCCGATTGGTGAAAACCAGTGCGGAACTGGCCCCCATCGCGAGGACCAGCAACGCCGTCAAGAGCACCCACCCCGGCCTGCGGCCGCCGCGCCGAACCCGGGCGCCGCGGGACAGAACGGTCATGGCCTGAGAGTACCTGCGCGAGGTCACTCCGCGTGTCGCGCGGCACCGGCGATTCCCGACCGGGTTGATCGCCGGGCCGCCGGGCGCGTCAGGTTTCCGCCCCCTCGCCGTGCTCGGTCGGATCCTGCGGGGACTTGCAGCAATGCTGCAGCCACAGCGCCGCGACGACCAACGCCAGCGCGCTGACGGCCGCCACCGTCGCGCCGGTAGTGTCCTGCTCGGCCGCCCGCAGCCAGGACCGCCGCGGCAGCAAGTAGACCAGCACCCCGACCCACCACCCCAGCACCAGCGCGCCCACCCAGGCCGACGCCTTGGCCACCATCACGCTGCGCGCCACCGCGAGCGGATGCAGCCAACCGGGCCCGTCACCGATCTCGCCGTCGCCGATCTTGACCCGCACGTAGCGTGCCCACAGCGCCTCGGCCACGGCGACCACCAGCAGCGAGACGCCGGTCCACAGTGTGATGGGCGGAAACCAGCGATAGAGCGAGACCACCAGCAGGTAGGCCAACACCGCAGCGCCGACCACCGCGGCCGTCAGGTCACGCTTGCGGGTGGGGCCCATCAGGCGTCCGATTCCGGGTTTCCGTCGAGCTTGAGCGTCAGGCTGGACAGCCGAACCCCGGCCCGGTCGGCCGGGTCCAGCTCGGCGAGCAGCTGCGCGACCGGACGCCGCCCCTCGGCCACGGTCAGCTGGGCGTCCGGCTCGATGGCCAGCCACGGCACCATCACGAAGGCCCGCAGGTGGGCCAGCGGGTGCGGCAGGGTCAGGTTGGGCTCTCGGGCGATCACTTCCGTTTCGCCCTCGCCGTAACAGGCGACCAGGTCGACGTCGAGGGAGCGCGGGCCCCAGCGCTCGCCGCGGATCCGGCCCGCCGCCCGTTCGAACTCCTGCGCCCGGCTCAGCCAGGCCTGCCCGTCGCACGCCGGGTCGTCGGCGATCAGCACCGCGTTGAGAAACGGGGCCTGATCCAGCCGACCCCACGGATCCGTCTCGTAGATGGGAGACACCGCGACCACGGCCTCGCCCAGCCCGTCGATGACCGACTGCAGCCGCGCCAGCCGGTCCCCGAGGTTGGAACCGATCGACAGCACGACGCGGGTCATATGGCGCCGCCGGCCGGGATCACCGAACCGCGCCCGCCGCGCCGCGACCGCCGCACCACGACGGCCACGTCGGCGAACTGCTGCGGGATGGGGGCCTGCGGCTTGTGCACGACCACCTCGACGGCGTGCACGCGCCCGTCGTGCATCACCCGGTCGGCGATCTCGGCCCCCACGGTTTCGATCAGCTTGCGCGCCGGCCCGGCGACGACGTCGGTGGCCAGCTGCGCCAGCGCGCCGTAGTCGTACGTGTCGGCCAACTCGTCGCTCGCGGCGGCGTCGGCCAAGTCGATCCACACGGTGATGTCGACGACGAAATCCTGCCCGGTGGCGCGCTCGTGTTCGAAGACCCCGTGCCGGCCACGAACCGCCAAGCCGCGCAACTCGATTCGATCAGCCATGCCGCGTCCAGGCCTCGACGACCTTGAGGGCATCGACGGACGCTCGCACGTCGTGCACCCGCACGCCCCACGCCCCGTGCAGGGCGGCCAGCGCGGAGATCACCGCGGTCGCCGTTTCGCGCCCGTCCGGCGGTCGCGGCGACCCGTCGGGTCCGGCGAGCAACGTGCCGAGGAACCGCTTGCGGGAGGCGCCCAGCAGCACCGGGATCCCGGTGGCCACGAGCTGCGGCAGCGCGTGCAGCAGCGCCCAATTGTGTTGTCCCGTCTTGGCGAATCCCAGCCCGGGGTCGATCACCAGCTTGTCGGGGTCGACGCCGGCGGCCACCGCGTCGTCGACGTTGGCGAGCAGCTCCGCGCGCACCTCGGCCACCACGTCGCGGTACTGCGGGGCCTCGTGCGGACGCTCGGCCGACACCTGCCGCCAGTGCATCAACACCCAAGGCACACCGGCCTCGGCGAGCAGCGGCGCCATCGCGGGGTCGGCCCGGCCTCCCGACACGTCGTTGACGATCCGCGCGCCGCTCTGCAGCGCCGCCCGTGCGACGTCGGCGTGCATGGTGTCGATGCTGACCGTAATACCCTGTGCGGCAAGCTCTTTGACGACGGGAACGACGCGCGACGCCTCGACCCGCGGGTCGACGCGGACGGCGCCGGGGCGGGTCGACTCCCCGCCGACGTCGACGATGCCCGCGCCCTCGGCGGCCATCGCAAGGCCGTGGGCGACGGCGTCGTCGGCATCCAGATAGCGCCCGCCGTCCGAGAACGAATCGTCGGTGACGTTGAGGACTCCCATCACCTGCACGGGCTGAGCCTTCAAAGGACTCACTTGCGCAGGATCAGATCGAGGGCTTCGGCTCGGGAGGCGGGACTGGTCTTGAACATGCCGCGCACCGCCGACGTCGTGGTGACGGCGCCGGGCTTGCGGACACCGCGCATCGCCATGCACAGGTGCTCCGCCTCGACGACGACGATGACCCCGCGCGGGTCGAGCTTTTTCACCAGGGCGTCGGCGATCTGGCTGGTGAGCCGCTCCTGAACCTGGGGCCGCTTGGCGTACAGGTCCACCAGCCGGGCGATCTTGGACAGGCCGGTCACCCTGCCGTCCTTGCCGGGGATGTAGCCGACGTGCGCGACCCCGTGGAACGAGACCAGGTGATGCTCGCAGGTCGAGTACAGCGGGATTTCCTTGACGATCACCATCTCGTCGTGGTCCTCGTCGAACATGGTGTTCAGGACGCTGTCGGGGTCGGTGTAGAGCCCGGCGAACATCTCCCGGTATGCGCGCGCGACGCGGGCCGGGGTGTCCTGCAAGCCGTTTCGATCGGGGTCTTCGCCGATCGCGTACAGCAGCTCGCGGATCGCGGCCTCGGCGCGTTGGTGATCGAACGCCCGGATGCGCGGAGTGGCTTTGTGGGTGGATGGCCCCAAATCGGGCTCCAAATCCGGGAGAGCCATCGAATCCTCCGTTTCGTCAGCCGTGCGCCGGCGGGTTGGACCGGCTCACGTCGTCTTCCTCTTTCTCCGGAGTCTTTCCGGCCTCCGGATGGGATTGACCGGGCGGCGGATAGGGCGGATACGGCGGGTAGGAAGGATAGGACGGAGGGGCCGGCGGACCCGGCTGGCCCGGATAGCTCGGCACCGGCTGTGGCCAGTAGGGCTGCTGCGGGGGCTGTGCGGGTGGATACCAGTAGTTCGGCTGCTGCTGGTGCTGTTGGGGCGGCGGCCATCCCGGCGCATACCAGCCCGCCGGGGCACCGTAGTCCGGCTGGGTCGGACCGTGCGGGGCGGGCTCCCGGTTGCCGCCGGGCTGGCCACCGTGAGAACCGTTGGGGCCGTTGGCGTTTCTGTCGGCCTCGGCGCGGGCGGCCGCGGCGGCTTCGCTGGCCGCGGCGATGGCCGCCTTGAAGGCCGGCTCGGCGACGGGTGGCGGCCACGGCTCGCCGCGCTCCATGGCCAGCTCGCCGGGCGTCTTGATCGGCGGCTTGTCCGACGGGATGCGGCCACCGAAGTCGTCGAACATGGTGAGCCGCGGGCGCTTTTCGACGCCGGAGAAGATTCCCTCCAGCTCGGGCCGGTGCAAGGTTTCCTTTTCCAGCAGCTCGCCGGCCAGCGTGTCGAGCACGTCGCGGTATTCGGTGAGGATCTCCCAGGCTTCGGTGTGCGCGGCCTCGATCAGCTTGCGCACCTCGTCGTCGATGTCGCGGGCGACCTCGTGGGAGTAGTCCGGCTGGGTGCCCATCGTGCGGCCGAGGAACGGGTCGCCGTGCTCGGTGCCGTACTTGACGGCGCCCAGCTTGGAACTCATCCCGAATTCGGTGACCATCGCGCGCGCGGTCTTGGTGGCCTGCTCGATGTCGGACACCGCGCCCGTGGTGGGCTCGCGGAAGACCAGCTCCTCGGCGGCGCGCCCGCCCATCGCGAACACCAGCTGGGCGATCATCTCCGAACGGGTCCGCAGGCCCTTGTCTTCCTCAGGCACCGCCACCGCGTGCCCGCCGGTGCGTCCGCGGGCCAGGATCGTCACCTTGTAAACCGGGTCGATGTCCGGCATCGCCCAGGCCGCCAGGGTGTGCCCGCCCTCGTGGTAGGCGGTGATCTTCTTCTCCTGCTCGCTGATGATCCGGCCCTTGCGGCGCGGGCCGCCGATCACCCGGTCCACCGCCTCTTCCAGCGCGGGGCCGGTGATGACGGTGCCGTTTTCCCGGGCGGTCAGCAGCGCCGCCTCGTTGATGACGTTGGCTAGGTCGGCGCCGGTCATGCCGACGGTCCGCTTGGCCAGGCCGTCCAGGTCCGCGTCCGGGGCGATCGGCTTGCCCTTGGAGTGCACCCGCAAGACGGCCCGGCGACCGGCCAGGTCCGGGTTGGAGACCGGGATCTGGCGGTCGAAGCGACCGGGCCGCAACAGCGCCGGGTCCAGGATGTCGGGCCGGTTGGTCGCGGCGATGAGGATCACGCCGGCGCGATCGCCGAAACCGTCCATCTCGACCAGCAACTGGTTGAGCGTCTGCTCGCGTTCGTCGTGGCCGCCGCCCAGCCCGACGCCGCGCTGGCGGCCCACCGCGTCGATCTCGTCGACGAAGATGATGCACGGGCTGTTCTGCTTGGCCTGCTCGAACAGGTCTCTTACGCGTGACGCGCCGACGCCGACGAACATCTCGACGAAGTCGGAGCCGGAGATCGTGAAGAACGGCACCCCGGCCTCGCCGGCGACGGCCCGGGCCAGCAGCGTCTTGCCGGTTCCGGGCGGGCCGTAAAGCAGCACGCCCTTGGGGATCTTGGCGCCGAGCGCCTGGTACCTGCTGGGGTTTTGCAGGAAGTCCTTGATCTCGTAGAGCTCCTCGACCGCCTCGTCGACGCCCGCGACGTCGGCGAAGGTGGTCTTGGGCATGTCCTTGTTGAGCATCTTCGCCCGGGACTTGCCGAACCCGAAGCCCATCCGGGCGCCGCCCTGCATGCGGGAAAACATCACGAACAGGCCCACCAGCAACAGCAGCGGCAGCACGTAGACGAGCAGCTCACCCAGGATGCTGCCCTCGTTCACGACGGTGCTGACCTTCGCGTTCTTGGTGTTGAGCGCGTTGAACAGGTCGACCGCGTAGCCGCTGGGGTATTTGGTGATGACCTTGTCGGAGTTGTCGGTGTCCTTGTTGCCCTTCTTCAGGGTCAACCGCAGCTGCTGCTCGCGATCGTCGATCTGCGCGCTCTTGACGTTGTCGCCGCTGATTTGGGACATCGCCACCGAGGTGTCGACGGGCTTGTAACCGCGGGTGTCGTCGCTAAAGTAAAAAAACGACCAACCCAGCAGCACCACAACGGCGATCGCCGTGAGGGTGCGAATCACGTTTTTCCGGTTCATCAATCATCGGCCTCGTCGGCCAGGTCCTTCCCCGATTCACGAAGCTGCAAAAGTCCAGGCTACCGCTAGTGCTGATCGCCAGCCCCGGCGAGCCGGGGCGCAGCGGGTCGGCGCGGTCCTCACGAGTCAACGAGCGGCGGTTCCCGGTCTGGTTCCCGACGTGGCAAACCACACAATCGCCGGGCGGTCCGCCCCTCACTCGTAGTAGCGGGCCTCGATGACGTTGCCGTCGGGGTCGGCGAAGTAGTACGTCTCCGGCGACCACCCTCGGGCCCCGAAGCTGTGGGTGAGCCGCGCGCGGGTGTCCACGCCCGCCGCCTGCAAGCGCGCATCCAGCGCGTCGTATTCGGCTTTGGACAGCGCGAGGCAGACGTGGTTGAGGGGTTGGCCGGCACTTCCCTCGGCCACCGCGGACGACGCCGCGGACGACGCCATCTCACGCGGCATGAGATCGATGATGGAGTCGTCGGACACCCGCACGCTCGGGAACGGCGCGTCGCCAGCCTCGAACTCCGCGAACCGTACCGGCGCCAGCCCGACCATTCTCGTGTAGAAATCCATCGCCGCACGCGCGTCCCTCGTCCAGAGAACCACGTGGTCCAATCGCATGCCCAAATTATGGGCGGGGCGATGCAGGGGATAAAGGCGACACAGGCGATAAAGAAAGCCCTTCTCAGCCCGGGGTCCTTGTGATTTGGTGAGACGGTGCTTTCGTCAACCCAGCGGTTAGTAGACACAAATGGCGTGCAATTGCGGGTGACCGAGGCGGGAGATCGCGGCGCGCCCGTCGTGATCCTGGCCCACGGCTTTCCCGAGCTGGCCTACTCATGGCGACACCAGATACCGATCCTCGCCGAGGCCGGCTATCACGTGCTCGCGCCCGACCAACGCGGCTACGGAGGGTCCTCCCGCCCGGAACCGATCGAGGCGTACAACATTCACGAGTTGACCGCCGACCTGGTCGGGCTGCTCGACGACGTCGGCGCCGAGCGCGCCGTGTGGATCGGACACGACTGGGGTGCGCCCGTCGCGTGGCATGCGCCGCTGTTGCACCCCGCCCGGGTCGCGGCGGTCGCCGCGCTCAGCGTGCCGGCGCTGCCGCGCTCGCATGTGGCGCCGACGCGGGCGTGGCGCAAGCTGTTCGGCGAGAACTTCTTCTACATCCTCTATTTCCAGGAGCCCGGCGTCGCCGACGCCGAGCGGGGCGGCGACCCCGCCCGAACTATGCGGCGGATGATGGGCGGCCTCAACGGTTCCGACGGCGCGGACGCGCTGCTGCGCATGGCCGCCCCCGGGCCCGAGGGCTTCATCGATCGGCTTCCCGAGCCGGACGGGCTACCCGATTGGATCAGCCAGGACGAGCTCGACCATTACATCGCCGAGTTCTCCCGCACGGGATTCACCGGCGGCCTGAACTGGTACCGCAATTTCGACCGCAACTGGGAGATGACCGCCGATCTCGACGGCGCGAAGATCAGCGTGCCATGCATCTTCATCGCCGGAACCGGCGATCCGGTGCTGTCCTTCACCAGTCGCGACCGCGTTTCGGAGGTGATCTCCGGCCCTTACCGCGAGGTGCTGATCGACGGGGCGGGACATTGGCTGCAGCAAGAACGGCCCGACGAGGTGAACGCGGCACTGCTCGAGTTCCTCAAAGGAGTGGAATGGTAATGGGTGTCCCGCTGCGGTTCGGCGTCTTCATCACGCCCTTCCATCCGATCGGCCAATCCCCCACGGTGGCTTTGGAATACGACATGGAGCGCGTCGTCGCGCTGGACCGCCTCGGCTTCGACGAGGCCTGGTTCGGCGAGCACCACTCGGGGGGCTACGAGCTGATCGCCTGCCCGGAAGTGTTCATCGCGGCCGCGGCGGAGCGCACGAAGCACATCCGGCTGGGCACCGGGGTGGTGTCGCTGCCCTACCACCATCCGCTGATGGTGGCCGACCGCTGGGTGATGCTGGACCACCTGACGCGCGGCCGGGTCATGTTCGGCACCGGACCCGGCGCGCTGCCGTCGGACGCGTACATGATGGGCATCGACCCGGTCGATCAGCGACACATGATGCAGGAATCCCTCGAGGCGATCCTGGCGCTGTTTCGCGCGGGCCCGTCCGAGCGGGTCGACCGGCACACCGACTGGTTCACGCTGCGCGACGCCCAGTTGCACATCCGGCCCTACACGTGGCCCTACCCGGAGATCTCCACGGCGGCAATGATTTCGCCGTCCGGCCCGCGGTTGGCCGGCGCGCTGGGCACGTCGCTGCTGTCGCTGTCGATGTCGGTGCCGGGCGGTTACGCCGCGCTGGAGAACACCTGGGAGGTGGTGCGCGAGCAGGCTGCCAAGGTCGGCCGCGACGAGCCGGACCGGGGCTCCTGGCGCGTCTTGAGCATCATGCACATCTCCGACAGCCGTGAGCAGGCCATCGACGATTGCACCTACGGGCTACAGGATTTCGCCAACTACTTCGGCGCGGCGGGCTTCGTGCCGCTGTCCAACGAGGTCGACGGCGAGGCGCAGACGCCACAGGAATTCGTCGCGGACTATGCCGCCAAGGGCAATTGCTGCATCGGCACGCCGGACGACGCGATCGCGCACATCGAAGACCTGCTCGAACGGTCGGGCGGCTTCGGAACATTGCTGATGCTCGGCCACGACTGGGCCTCACCCGAAGCTACGTACCACTGCTATGACCTGATGGCCCGCAAGGTGATTCCCTATTTCAAGGGACAGCTCGAGGCATCCCGGTCGTCGCACGACTGGGCCAGGGGCATGCGCGACCAATTGATCGGGCGCGCCGGCGATGCGATCGTCAAGGCCATCACCGAGCATGTCGACGAGCAGAAAGGCGTGGAAAGCTGATGCGCGCTGCGGTGTTACGAGACGGACGGATGGTCTACCGCGACGACGTGCCCGAACCGGTGCCCGGCCCGGGTCAGGTGCTGGTCGGCGTGCGGGCGTGTGGAATCTGCGGCTCCGACTTGCATTTCGCCGCCCACGGCGACGAGGTGGTGGAGATGACGGCCCAGGTGGCCGCCGACGCCGGCGGCATGGGCGTCGACCTGAACAGCGACGTCTACATGGGTCACGAGTTCAGCGCCGAGGTGCTCGAAGCCGGGCCCGACACGGACACCCATCCGCCCGGGACGCTGGTCACCTCGCTTCCGGTGCTGCTGTCCCCCAAGGGCGTAGAGCCGATCGTCTACAGCAACAGCACAATCGGCGGCTACGCCGAACGGATGCTGCTCTCGGCGCCATTGCTGTTGCCCATCCCCAACGGCCTCGACTACAAGCATGCCGCGTTGACCGAACCCATGGCGGTGGGGTTGCACGCCGTCAACAAGTCCAACATCACGCCGGGCGAGACCGCCCTGGTGCTCGGCTGCGGTCCGATCGGGATCGCGATCATCGCCGCCCTTCGAGCGCGCGGCGTCGAAACCATTGTGGCATCCGACTTTTCGCCCAAGCGACGCGAGCTGGCCACCGCGATGGGCGCCCACCAGACCCTCGATGCCGCGCAGGGATCGCCCTTCGACTCCGTCAAGCCGGTGGTTGTGTTCGAGGCGATCGGCGTGCCGGGAATCATCGACGACGTGCTGCGCCGGGCGCGACCCGGCACCCGCCTGGTAGTCGCGGGGGTGTGCATGCAGGCCGACACCGTGCATCCCTTCTTCGCGATCGCCAAGGAAATCAACGTGCAGTTCGTCCTCGCCTACAACCCGGAGGAGTTCGGTGATTCGCTGCGTGCGCTGGCCGAGGGCGACATCGACGTCACCCCGGTGATCACCGGTGAGGTGGGGCTCGACGGGGTCGGCCAGGTCGTCGAAGGCCTGGCCGACCCCGAGCGGCACTGCAAGATTCTCGTCACGCCCTAGGCGTTCAGGCCCAGCTGGATCCGACGGTGCTGTCGGTGCTCGCCATGTTGCTGCCGGCGGTCTGCACCTTCTGGCCGTGGGCATTGGCCTGTTCGTAGATGACCTGGAAGTTGCGGCCCAGCTCCGTGACGAACTGCTGGCAGGCCGTCGATCCGGCGCCACCCCAAAAGTCTCCGGCGGCAAGCACATCGCGAACGATGGCCTGGTGCTCGGCTTCCAGCGACGCGGCTTGAGCGCGGATGGTGGCGCCGTGGGCGTCGACATCCCCGAATTGGTAGTTGATGGTCATGCGAATGCTCTCCTGTTCTTCTCGGGTGGGCTAGCTGCCCAGGACCTGCTGGGAGGCCTGCTCTTGCTGCTCGTAGTTGTTGGCGTCGCGGACCAGGCCGTCGCGCACCCCGTGCAGCATGTTCACGATGTTGCGGAGGGCCTGATTCATCTGGCCCATGGTGTCCAGCGAGGCGGCCTGGGCCTGGCCGCTCCAGCCCGCGCCGGAGATGTTCTGCGAGGACGCCCACATCTTGCGGGCCTCGTCCTCGACCGTCTGGGCGTGGACCTCGAAGCGGCCCGCCATGTCCCGCATCGCGTGCGGATCTGTCATGAATCGTGCGGTCATATCATGTCTCCTTCGAAAATGGTTGTGGTATTTGCTGATTGGTTATCCGACCACGCGTGGCAACACGCTTACCCGGGGCAGCTCGGCTGCGCCGGACGCACGCATCTCCATGCCCGCGACCGTGGTCGCGGGGATGCTTCGGGCCATCATCGGCGACGCCGCGGGGGCGCCCGATATCGGTGAGACGGCCGGTGCCTCAGCGGCCGGGACCGACGCCGGAGTCCAGCCCGAGGGCACCGACAGGCCGCCGACCGAAGCGGCCTGGCCGAACGCGGCCGACGGCGCCAGGCGGGCGGGTGCTCCCATCCCCGGCGTCACGCGCATCGGCGGCACCGTGGGCGTCGCCGGCATGAACGCCGGTCGCACGGCCGGGTCGGGCGCGACCATCGGCGCCATCACGCCCGGGTTGGACGTCGTCGCGCCCGGCGTGCCCGCGCCCTGGCCGAGGGGCGCGCTGATCAGCTGCGCGAATTCGCCTATGCCGGACTGGAAGCCACTTATCAGCGACGGTCCGGCCGCATTGAGCTGCGACGGGATCGTCGATAGCCCCATGAGCGCCTGGGTGGCCAGGCCCTGCGCGGCGCCCTCCAGATTGGTGACGGCGGTTCCGATGGCCCCGCCGGCCAGGCCCACCAGGTTGGTGGTGACCGGCGCCGTGGCCATGGGGGCCAGCGCGGACGCCGTCGTCGACGACGCGGCGTAGGCGTACATCGCGGCGGCGTCCTGCGCCCACATCTCGGCGTACTGCGCCTCGGTGGCGGCGATCGCCGGGGTGTTGATGCCGAGGAAGTTGGTCGCGACCAGGGTCATCAGCAAGGCGCGGTTGGCGGCGATCAGCGGCGGTGGCACGGTGGCGGCAAACGCGGCTTCGTGCGCGGCGGCCGCGGCGGCTGCCTGCATCCCGGCCTGCTCGGCCTGCGCGGCGGTGCTGTGCATCCACGCCACATACGGCGCGGCGGCGCTGGCCATTGCCACCGATGACGGGCCCTGCCAACCGGCGTCGGCGAGCTCCAGAATCACCGACCCGTAACTGGTTGCGGCCGACCGCAACTCGGCGGCCAAACCGTCCCAGGCCGCCGAAGCGGCAAGCATGGGCGCCGAGCCCGGGCCCGCATACATCAGCGCGGAGTTGATCTCCGGAGGCAACGCGGCGAAGTCCATTGGTAGATCCCTTCTTTGAGTGGTTTTAGCTAGGTGCGCGCCGGCAAGGCCTGGGTGGGGCCAAGGGGTGACGGGTAGGCGGGAACGTAGCGCTCGGGCTGAATGGTCCCCGGGTAATTGGGTGCGGGCGCAACGGTCACCGGCTGCGCGGGCATCGCCGGCGCGGGCGCCGGGCTGACGGGCGTGGCGGGGGCGGCCGGAGCTGCTGGAAGCGGCCGCCGGCCGGTTGCACGTTATCGGCTCCGCCGTCAGCGCGGCCAACGTGACCGCCG
>NZ_LZKR01000011.1 GCF_001672915.1 Mycobacterium sp. 1245805.9
GGGTTGTTGGCCACCGGCCCCGGGGGGCGGTGGGTAGGACTCGCCGGGCGACGGTTGATCGGACATGGGCAACCCTCCACTGCGTTAGCTGAACCAGGCCGAATTACAGTACCTCGGGCCGGCTTGGCTAAGCGGTTTAAGCGCGCCTCGCTAACGCCGGACCGTGGATCCTCGCGGCCCCTCCGACAGGAATCCCAACAGGTCGTATCGGGTGATCACCCCGACCGGTTTGCCCTGCTCCACCACCATCAGCGCGTCCCAGTCGCGCAGCGCCTTGCCCGCGGCGCTGACCAGCTCGCCGGCGCCGATCATCGGCAGCGGCGGGCTCATGTGCTGCGAGACGGCGTCGGCCAGCTTGGCCCGGCCCTCGAAGACCGCGGACAGTAGCTCGCGTTCGGATACGCTGCCGGCGACCTCGCCGGCCATCACCGGGGGCTCGGCGCCGACCACGGGCATCTGGGACACCCCGTACTCGCGCAGGATGCCGATGGCGTCGCGCACGGTCTCGGACGGGTGGGTGTGCACCAGGTCGGGGAGCTCACCGGACTTGCGGCGCAGCACGTCGCCGACGCTGAATTCCTCGGTCGACCCGTCGAGGCGGGCGCGCAAGAACCCGTACGACGACATCCAGGCGTCGTTGAAGATCTTTGCCATGTAGCCCCGCCCGCCGTCGGGCAGGAGCACCACGACCAGCGCGTCGGGTCCGGCCTCCTCGGCGACCTTGAGCGCGGCGACCACCGCCATCCCGCACGACCCGCCGACCAGCATCGCCTCTTCGCGGGCCAGCCGCCGGGTCATGTTGAACGAGTCGGAGTCCGACACCGCGATGATCTGGTCGGGGACGGTGCGGTCGTAGGCGTCCGGCCAGAAGTCCTCGCCGACGCCCTCGACCAGGTAGGGCCGGCCGCTGCCGCCCGAGTACACCGAGCCTTCCGGGTCGGCGCCGATGACCTTGACCCGGCCGCCGGACACCTCCTTGAGGTAGCGGCCGGCGCCGGTGATCGTCCCGCCGGTGCCGATGCCGGCGACGAAGTGGGTGATCTTGCCGTCGGTGTCGGCCCAAATCTCCGGGCCGGTGGTCGCGTAGTGGCTGGCCGGTCCCTGCGGGTTGGCGTACTGGTCGGGTTTCCAGGCCCCGTCGATCTCCCGGGTCAGCCGGTCCGAGACGCTGTAGTAGCTGTCCGGGTGGTCGGGCGGCACCGCCGTCGGGCACACGACCACCTCGGCGCCGTAGGCGAGCAGCACGTTGCGCTTGTCCTCGCCGACCTTGTCGGGGCAGACGAACACGCACTTGTACCCGCGCCGCTGAGCGACCAGCGCGAGTCCGACGCCGGTGTTGCCCGACGTGGGTTCGACGATGGTGCCCCCGGGCTTGAGCTGCCCGCTGGCCTCGGCGGCGTCGATCATCTTCACCGCGATCCGGTCCTTCGAGCTGCCGCCGGGGTTGAGGTATTCGACCTTGGCCGCCACGATGCCGGCGCCGTCGGGAACGACGGAGTTCAGCCGAACCAGCGGCGTTCCACCGATGAGGTCACTGATGTGCTGCGCGATCCGCATGCGTTCATCGTCTCAGGCGCTTTCGCGCGGCGCACACTCGCTAGCCGGTGGCCTCGCGGATGTAGTCGCCGATCTGGCGCAGCGAACGGATCGCCTCGGGAACCAGCGGCGCGGCCAGCTGGAAGTCGTGGACCTGGCCGGGCCAGACCCGCACCTCGGCCGGCACACCGACCGCCGCCAACCGCGACGCCGCCAGCTGCGCGTCGTGCAGCAACACCTCGGATCCGGACACGTGGATGAGGGTCCGCGGCAGGCCGGGCTTGATGTGCTCCAACGGCTCGTAAATCTCTTCGGGTTTGCCGTCGACGATGTTCTTTTCGGCCGCGCTAGCAACCAACGCGACGAGCGCGTCGAAGGCGTTCGCGGGGAACATCGCGTCGCTCTTGATGTTCGGGTGCGCCTGCTTGCATTCCTTTGCTAGCTGCAGCAGTGGCGAGATCGCCACCAGCGCCGCCGGCATATCGGAATCCCCGTGCCCCTCCTCCTGCAGGCGTTGCGCCAGGGCCAGCGCCAGATAGCCGCCCGCCGAGTCCCCGGCGAGCACGATCTGGTCCGGCTCGTAGCCACGCTCGCGCAACCACTGGTAGGCGTCGTGGCAGTCATCGAGGGCCATCCCGACCGAGTGCTTGGGCAGCAGCCGGTAGTTGACGACCAGCACCGGTGAGTCAGCAAACTTCGACAGCGTCTCGACCAGCCGGCCGTGGGAGTTTGCTCCACAGGTCAAAAACGCGCCGCCGTGCAAGTAGACGATCACCCGGCGGGTGCCGTCCGCGGGCAGCACTCCGGGGGCGCGCACGAGCTGCGCGGAAGCATTGGGCAAGTTCACCGTCTCGCGGACGGTGGCGGAGACCGGGAGCAGAACCCGGGCCGCGACGTCGATGAGACCCCACGGCCACGGCAGGTTGGGAGCGTGGCTGCCGACGGCCAGGACCGGCCGGATCGTGAGCCGGGACGCGAGGTTAGCTACCCGCGCAGCAACACTGGGACCGGACTCGAGTACCTCGACCGGTGCGCCGTCGCTGATGGCAAATCTTCGAGCCTCAACTCTACGTCGCTTGAGGACCTCATGTGGCCGAACGACATTCCGGGGGGAACCGGATACCTTGCTAGGTGCGGTCATGCTCAACACTTCCTACGCCTTTGTAGTCCGATACAGCATGTGACGAGGCAGCCAAGCGTCCGGTTCAGCCCACTCTCCAGGGCGTTCAGCCAACCCTTGAAACTTAGCTTGACAGCCTTTGCTGAGTAGAACGTTTGAAGAATCTGATTTGATACCACATTTGATTCACAACGTGACCACATTGTTCATAAGCCGCCCGCGCAAACCCTCGAGCCGAACTAAACTGATCCCGTGACCATCCGGGTGCCGCGTCGTTCGACGATCGCCCTGGCCACAGCCGGTGCGCTCGCCTCGACGGGGACTGCCTATCTGGGCGCACGCAACCTGCTGGTTGGCCAGGCGGCGCACACCCGCACCGTCATTCCGAAGGCCTGGGACATCCCGCCGCGTGCCGACGGCGTGTACACCCCCGGCGGGGGGCCGGTGCAGCGGTGGCAGCGCGGCATGGCCGCCGACCTGCACCTGATGATCTTCGGCGACTCGACGGCCACCGGATACGGCTGCACGAGCGCCGAGGAAGTGCCGGGCGTGCTGATCGCCCGCGGGCTGGCCGAGCGGTCGGGCAAGGTCGTCCGGCTGAGCACCAAGGCCATCGTCGGCGCCACGTCCAAGGGTGTCGCCGGTCAGGTCGACGCGATGTTCGTGGCCGGCCCGCCGCCGGACGTGGCGGTGATGATGCTGGGGGCCAACGACGTCACGGCCCTCAACGGAATCAGCCAGTCGGCGCAACGGCTGGCCCTGACCGTGCGCAAGCTGCGCTCCCGCGGCGCGCTGGTGATCGTGGGCACCTGCCCAGACCTCGGCGTCATCAGCGCGATCCCGCAGCCGCTTCGCTCGCTGGCGCACGCGCGGACGTCGCAGCTCGCCCGCGCCCAGACCGCCGCCGTCCGCGGGGCGGGCGGCGTGCCGGTCCCGATGGCGCAGCTTTTGGCGCCCCAATTCCGGACCGCGCCCGAGCAGATGTTCTCCGCCGACGGCTTCCACCCCTCGCCGACCGCGTACGCGCTGGCCGCCGAGGCGCTGCTGGCGGCGGTGTGTGAGGCACTGGGGATCGAGGTCGTGAGCCCCACGGCGGACGTTCCGGTCGCCGTCGTCCCACCCAGGCTCGACGAGTCCCCCGCGCGGTTGACCCTTGTGACGCGGCTGTGGCGGCGCCCGGCGTCGGCGTCGCCCGCCCCGTCTGAATCCCAGCCGGTCGGCACCGATTAGATTTGTCCTAGCCCGTCGGGGTGACACAACACCCGCTTGTGCAGCGAGCCCGCAGCGACGGAAGGGATTTGAAGGGAAAAGCCATGCCTGAAGCCGTCATCGTCTCCACTGCACGCTCGCCGATCGGCCGCGCGATGAAGGGATCGCTGGTGTCCATGCGGCCCGACGATCTGGCCGCGCAGATGGTGCGCGCCGCGCTGGACAAGGTGCCGGCGCTCAACCCGCACCAGATCGACGACCTCATCCTGGGCTGCGGCCTGCCCGGCGGCGAATCCGGCTTCAACATGGCGCGCGTCGTCGCCGTCGAACTCGGCTACGACTTCCTGCCGGGCACCACGGTCAACCGGTACTGCTCGTCGTCGCTGCAGACCACGCGGATGGCGTTCCACGCGATCAAGGCGGGCGAGGGCGACGCGTTCATCTCGGCGGGCGTGGAGACGGTGTCCCGGTTCGGCAAGGGCAACTCCGACTCGTGGCCCGACACCAAGAACCCGCTGTTCGACGAGGCGCAGGAACGTTCGGCGGCCGCCGCGGCGCCGGCCGACGAGTGGCACGACCCGCGCGCGGACGGGAGCCTGCCCGACGTCTACATCGCGATGGGTCAGACCGCCGAAAACGTCGCCATCCTCACCGGCATCAGCCGCGAGGAGCAGGACCGCTGGGGGGTGCGCAGCCAGAACCGCGCCGAGGAGGCCATCAAGAGCGGGTTCTTCGAGCGCGAGATCACCCCGGTGACCCTGCCCGACGGCACCACCGTCAGCACCGATGACGGCCCCCGCGCGGGCACCACCTACGAGAAGGTCAGCGAGCTCAAGCCGGTGTTCCGGCCCAACGGCACGGTGACCGCCGGAAACGCGTGTCCCCTGAACGACGGCGCGGCCGCGCTGATCATCACCAGCGACACGAAGGCCAAGGAACTGGGCCTGACGCCGCTGGCCCGCATCGTGTCCACCGGGGTCAGCGGCCTGTCGCCGGAGATCATGGGCCTGGGCCCGATCGAGGCGTGCAAGAAGGCGTTGGCCAGGGCGGGCATGTCGATCGGCGACATCGACCTGTACGAGATCAACGAGGCCTTCGCGGTGCAGGTGCTGGGTTCGGCGCGCGAGCTGGGCATGGACGAGGACAAGCTGAACGTGTCCGGCGGAGCGATCGCGCTGGGCCACCCGTTCGGCATGACCGGCGCGCGCATCGCCACCACGCTGCTGAACAACCTGCAGACCCACGACAAGACGCTGGGCCTGGAATCCATGTGTGTCGGCGGCGGCCAGGGCATGGCGATGGTGATCGAGCGGCTCAGCTAGGCCGGCTACCCACGCCGCGCGACGGCGTGTGAATCCTGGGCTTTGCGTGTGAGTCGTGGGCGGCAACACGCCGAGCGGCTGCGCCGTCAGCGCACAACCAAAACCGCCAGCGCACAACCAAGGCCGTCAGCCGCGCCGAACTCCGTCGGCGACGGCGTGCAGCTTGTCCGGGTTGGCCACGTTGTGGATGGTGACGATGCGCCCGTCCGCGTCGAGTTCGACTGTGAGCGTGGCGATCACGCGTCCCGGGGCCGAGAAGACGATGCCCGGTGCGCCGTTGATGTCGACGACTTCGGCTGTCATGTCGGCGATTTCGACGCCTTCGTAGGGGCGCTTGGTGACGCCGGCGAGCCAGGCGGCGACCTTGGCCATGCCCTCGACCGGGCGCAGCGCCTGGCGCACCTTTCCGCCGCCGTCCGTCCACAGCGTGACATCGGGGGCGAGCAGTTGCATGAGGTCGTTGATGTCCCCGCCCGTCGCGGCGGCGAAGAAGCGTTCGGTGACCGCGCGCTTCTTGCCGCGGTCGGCCTCGAACCGGGGCCGGCGCGCCTGCACGTGGTTGCGGGCGCGGTGGCCGGCCTGGCGCACCGCGGCCTCGGAACGCTCGACGGCCGAAGCGATTTCGGCGTAGCTGAAGTCGAACACCTCCTTGAGGACGAACACGGCGCGCTCCAGCGGGCTCAGCGTCTCGAGCACGACCAGCATGGCCATCGACACCGATTCGGCGGCCGCGACGTCCTCGGCCGTGTCTTCGCTCGTGAGGATCGGCTCGGGAAGCCACGGCCCCACGTAGGTCTCCCGCTGGCGCCGGGTCGAGCGCAGTCGCTCCATCGACAGATTCGACACGATGCGCGAGAGATAGGCCTTGGGGTCGGCGACCTGAGCCCGATCGGCCGCCGACCACTTCAGCCACGCATCCTGGACCACGTCTTCGGCGTCAGCCGCCGAACCCAGGATCCGATAGGCGATGGCGAACAACAGTTTCCGATGTTCGACGAACGTGTGCTCGTCGGTGCTCATCGGGTGAAGCCCCCACCGCGCCGCCACGTCACGGCGCCCAGCGCGGGCAGCAACTTCAGCAATCGGTAGGTCGTCCACGGGCTCGAGCTCACCGTTTCCTTGTACGCGACCGCCCACCGGCCGGCCAGATAGAAACGCGACGGGCTGTCGTCGGGGTGGGTGAACTGGATGACGCCGTCGTGGCGCCCCAGGCTGACCGGCTGGTGGACATAGCCGAAGCGGAACCGCTTGGTCTGCTTGCCCTTCAGCTCCCGCACGATGTTAGCCGCGGCGTGCACACCGGTCGGGATGCCGCTCTGGCAGGTGCCGTGCACCAGGCCGTAGCCTTGCCGAACCGCCGCGGCGTCGCCGACGACGTACACGTCCGGGTGGGACACCGAGCGCAGCGCCGCATCGGTGATGATTCGGCCGCGCTCGTCGACGCGCAGACCCGCGGCGGCCGCCAGCGGCGACACCCGCACGCCCGTGGTCCACAGCACCGCGCGCGCCGGAACGACCTCGCCGTCGGCCAGGGCGACGCCGTCGGGCATCACCTTGACGATGTCGACACCGGAACGCACCCGCACGCCCAACCGGGCCAACCCGGCATGCAGGCGGGCACGCGCCTTGGGGCCCATCATCGACCCGGGCGTCTGCCGGCTCAGCAGGACGACGTCGAGTTCCGGATGCTGCTCGGCGATCTCGGCCGCCGATTCGATTCCGGTCAGGCCACCGCCGCCGACCACGACTGTCCCGGCGCCGAGCCGGTCCAGCTGCTGGGCCAGCAACCCGGCGTCGTGGGCGCTGTTGAGGGTGTAGGCGAATTCGTCGACGCCGGGCACGACCTCGGTGTCGGCGACGCTGCCCAGCGCGTAGACCAGGGTGTCGTAGCCGATCGTGCGCTCGTCGTCGAGACGGACGGTCCGCGCGTCGGCGTCGAGGCCGGTGACCCAGCCCTGGACGAACTCGACGTCGGTGCCGGCGAGCATGTCCGGGATCTGCAGGTCGGCCAGCTGCTGGCCCGAAGCCGCCTGGTGCAGGCGCAGCCGCTCGGTGAAACGCGCCTGCGGATTGACCAGGGTGACGCGCACGTCGTCGCGGCCCTTGACCCGACGCGCCAAGCGGGTGGTGGCCGCCATGCCGGCGTAGCCGGCGCCGATGATCACGATGTGCTTCATGATGCTGCCTTTCGCGAGCGAATGTGTGCTGACAACCAGCAGACGCATCCGGCGGCCGCGGATGTGACATCGCGGGCGCACAAAAAACCGGCACGCCCGCGGGCGTGCCGGTTTTTTCCCCGTCAGAGCCGGGGTTTAGTCGTTTTGCAGGTAGCTGAGCAGGCGCAGGATCTCGAGGTACAGCCAGACCAGGGTCACGGTCAGGCCCAGCGCGATGCCCCACGCCGCCTTCTCCGGCGCGCCCGCCCGGATCATCTGGTCGGCCGCGTCGAAGTCGATCAGGAAGCTGAACGCCGCGATGCCGATCATCACCAGCGAGAAGATGATCGCGATCGGTCCGCCGCTGCGCAGGCCGAGGCCCGTGCCGCCGCCGACGTGCAACATCGCCAGGATGAAGTTGCCGAGCATCAGGAACAGCGCCCCGAACAGGGCGGCGACCACCATCCGGGTGAACTTGGGCGTGACCCGGATTGCGCCCGTCTTGTAGACGACGAGCATCCCGAAGAACACACCGATAGTGCCGAGTACGGCCTCCCCGATCAGCGCGCCGGCGTTGGCGTTGGAGACCTGGAAGTTGGCGAAGACGAACGAGACCGCGCCGAGGAACAGGCCCTCGAGAACGGCGTAGCTGAGCACGATCGCCGGGCTGTCCTGCTTGCGCCCGAAGGTCGCGATCAGCACCAGCCCGAGACCACCGAGCGCGCCGATCAGGGTCAGCGGCATCGCCAGCGCCAGGTTCGAGGCCACCAGGAAGTAGGACACGATCGCGGCACCCGTCAGCACGGCCAGCGTCATGCCGGTCTTGGTGACGACGTCGTCGATGGTCAGTGGCCGAGACGCCCTGGTGTCCTGGTACGGAGCCGCCACGTAGGGGTCGGCCTGGTAATAGCCCTGGGGCGCGCCAGTGCCGAATTGCGCGTATCCCCCGCTCTGCCTAGGCAGCGAACGAAATACCGGGTTACTTGTCTCCCGCACCGTCGGATCCTCTCTAATGGCTATGGGTTCGAGCTGTGCGAACACCTGCTCAACGACCAGCGGGTCGCCCTAGTTCCCAACGGACCTGCTGTTTTCTCGGTGTTTTGAGGCTATTCAAGGCGATTTAAGTGGGCTCTGCTGTTGTCGTCCGGTTAAACATAAACCTTACCCGCGGGGATCGCTGCGGTCGTGACGATCTAGATTGCTGGTCGAGACCGGGCGGCGATTGGGAGGCTGGGGCGTTGACCGAGGCAGTTATTGCATCCGATGAGGTCCTGACCCGGGTCGAAGGCGGCGTCGGATTGATCACGCTCAACCGGCCCAAGGCGATCAACTCGCTGAATCAGACGATGGTGGATGCGTTGACCGCCGTGCTCACCCGTTGGGAAAACGACGACGCGGTGCGCGCGGTGGTGCTGTCCGGCGCGGGCGAACGCGGATTGTGCGCCGGCGGCGACGTGGTGGCGGTGTACGAGAGCGCCCGCAGGGACGGCGTCGAGGTGCGGAAGTTCTGGCACGACGAGTATCTGCTCAACGGCCAGATCGGGCGATTCGCCAAGCCGTACGTGTCGTTGATGGACGGCATCGTGATGGGCGGCGGGGTCGGGGTCAGCGCGCACGGCAGCGTCCGCGTGGTGACCGAAACCTCAAAGGTGGCAATGCCGGAGGTGGGCATCGGGTTCATTCCCGACGTCGGCGGGGCGTTTCTGTTGTCCCGGGCGCCGGGTGCGCTGGGACTGCACGCCGCGCTGACCGGGGCGCCGTTCTCCGGAGCCGACGCCATCGCAATGGGATTCGCCGACCACTACGTCCCACACGACGAACTGGACGCGTTCACCAAGGCGATCGTCGACGACGGCGTCGAGAGCGCGCTGGCCGCGCATGCCATCGAACCACCACCGAGCGAGCTTGTCGCCCAACGTGATTGGATCGACCAGTGCTTCGCGGGCGACACGGTCGAAGACATCCTCGCGGCCCTGCGCGGGCATGATGCCGGGCCGGCGAACGATGCCGCCAACCTCATCGCCACCCGCTCTCCCATCGCCGTGTCCGTGGCGCTACAGGCGGTGCGTCGCGCCGCGAAAATGGAAACCCTGGAAGAGGTTCTGGTCCAGGACTATCGGGTGTCGAGCGCGTCGGCGCGCTCCCACGACCTGGTGGAGGGCATCCGCGCGCAGATCATCGACAAGGATCGAAATCCCAAGTGGTCCCCGGCGACGCTGGCCGAAATCACCGCCGCTGATGTGGAGGCGTATTTCGCGCCGGTCGACGACGACTTGAAATTCTAGAAAGGCGGTTGGCGTGACAGAGAAGTACGAGACCATCCTCGTCGAGCGCGATGGGCGGGTCGGGATCATCACGCTGAACCGGCCGCAGGCGCTCAACGCCCTCAACAGCCAGGTGATGACCGAAGTCACCAGCGCAGCAAGCGAATTGGACGACGACCCCGGGATCGGCGCCATCATCATCACCGGCTCGGGCGGCAAGGCCTTCGCGGCCGGCGCCGACATCAAGGAGATGGCCGAGCTGAGCTTCGCCGACGCGTTCGGCTCCGACTTCTTCGCCACCTGGGGCAAGCTCGCCGCCGTGCGCACCCCGACGATCGCCGCGGTGGCCGGATACGCGCTCGGCGGCGGGTGCGAGCTCGCGATGATGTGCGACCTGCTGATCGCAGCCGACACAGCGAAGTTCGGCCAGCCGGAGATCAAACTCGGTGTGCTGCCGGGCATGGGCGGTTCGCAGCGGCTGACCCGCGCCATCGGCAAGGCCAAGGCGATGGACCTGATCCTGACCGGGCGCACCATCGACGCCGCCGAAGCCGAACGGAGCGGCCTGGTTTCGCGCGTGGTGCCGGCCGACGACCTGCTGACCGAGGCCAAGGCCGTCGCCACCACCATTTCGCAGATGTCGCACTCGGCGGCGCGCATGGCCAAGGAAGCCGTCAACCGCGCCTTCGAATCAACCCTGTCCGAGGGACTTCTCTACGAGCGCAGGCTGTTTCATTCCTCTTTCGCGACCGAGGACCAGTCCGAGGGAATGGCGGCATTCATCGAGAAGCGGCCCCCCAACTTCACCCACCGATAGGACGCTTCGATGAGCGACCCGGCTCCCGCCACGACCGCCCCCGAAGACGAAGCGGTGCGGGAACCCGCGCCGGAAGCCCCCGAGGCGACCCAGCAGCATACGCACGAAAAACCTTGGTGGGTGCGCCATTACACCTTCATGGGCACCGCGGTCGGCCTGATTTTCATCTGGTTCTCGATGACGCCGTCGCTGTTGCCCCGCGGCGCGGTGTTTCAGGGGCTGGTCAGCGGGATCTCCGGGGCCATCGGCTATGGGCTGGGGGTCTTCGCAGTCTGGCTGGTGCGCTACATGCGCACTCGGAATTACAGCCCACCCGCGCCGCGCTGGGCCTGGATGGTGCTGATCCCGGTCGGCGTGGCCGGCATGGTCGTGATGGCCATCCGGTTCCACGTCTGGCAGGACCGCGTGCGCGACCTGATGGGCGTCGCGCACCTGAAATGGTACGACTACCCCATCGCCGCGGTGCTGTCGATCGTGGTGCTGTTCACGTTCGTCGAAATCGGCCAGTTCATCCGGTGGCTGATCAGTTTTCTGGTCGGGCTGCTGGACCGGATTGCACCGTTCCGCCTCTCGGTGACGATCGTCGTGGTCGCGCTCGTGGTGTTGACCATCACGCTGATGAACGGCGTCGTGCTGAAGTTCGCCATGCGGACGATGAACAACACCTTCGCGTCGGCCAACAACGAGGAGAGCCCCGACACCGCTCCCCCGAAAACGCCGCTGCGATCTGGCGGCCCGCAGTCGCTGGTGTCGTGGGAGTCGCTCGGCCGTGAGGGCCGCGTCTTCATCGAGGGCGGCCCACGGGTGGACGAGCTGACCACATTCAACGGAGCCCCGGCCACGCAGCCGATTCGCGCCTACGCCGGGCTGAACTCCGCCGACGGCATCACCGCGACCGCCGAACTCGCGGCGCGCGAGCTGCAGCGCACCGGCGGGCTGCAGCGTGCCGTCGTCGCGGTCGCGACGACCACCGGCACCGGCTGGATCAACGAGGCGGAGGCCTCGGCGCTGGAGTACATGTACAACGGCAACACCGCGATCGTCAGCATGCAGTACTCGTTCCTGCCGAGCTGGCTTTCGTTCCTGGTGGACAAGGAAAACGCCCGCCACGCCGGCCAGGCGCTGTTCGAGGCCGTCGACCGGCTGATCCGCCAGATGCCCGAAGGGCAGCGCCCCAAGCTCGTCGTGTTCGGCGAAAGCCTGGGTTCGTTCGGCGGCGAGGCGCCGTTCATGAGCCTCAACAATGTGCTGGCCCGCACGGACGGCGCGCTGTTCAGCGGCCCGACGTTCAACAACACCATCTGGACGGACCTCACCTCGACACGCGACGCCGGTTCCCCCGAGTGGCTGCCGATCTACAACGACGGCAAGAACGTCCGATTCGTCGCTCGCGCAAGCGATCTCGGGCGTCCGAACGACGCATGGGGCCACCCGCGGGTGGTCTATCTGCAGCACGCCTCCGACCCCATCGCCTGGTGGACGCCCGACCTGCTGTTCGCCAAGCCCGACTGGCTGCGCGAGAAACGCGGCTACGACGTGCTGCCCGAAACCTACTGGATCCCGGTGGTGACGTTTCTGCAAGTCTCGGCCGACATGGCGGTCGCCGTCGACGTGCCGGACGGGCACGGACACCACTACGTCGCCGACGTTGCCAACGGTTGGGCCGCGGTGCTGTCGCCGCCCGGCTGGACGCCGGAGAAGACGGACAAGCTACGGCCGCTGCTGCATTCCAACGGCTAGCGCGTCGCGGCCGCCGGCTCGCGGCGGGTCGCCGCCATCGACTCGCGGCGATCGCAAGCGCGGCGTAGCCGGGCGCGGCGGGTCGCCGCCATCGACTAGAGCCAGCGCCGAACGGCGTTCGCGAGCCCCGGCCCCTGGTCGGCCGAATCACCGAGCAGCTGGTCCAGCACGCCGGAACCGGCCAGCGCGTGGTAGCCGCCGATGACGTCGGTGGCCCGGAGCAGGCCGATGTCCAGCAGTGCGGCCGCCGCCAGGCTGGACGTGTAGCCCTCGGAGCACACGATCACCCATTCGACGTCGTCGCCGACGGCCTCCGGCAGCCGGGCGTCGCTGGTGGGGTCGCAGCGCCACTCCAGGACATTGCGCTCGATCACCAGCGCGCCCGGTATCTCGCCCTCGCGGAATCGCTGGGCCTGCGGCCGGATGTCGACCAGCGCCGCCCCGCGCCGCAGCGCCTCGGGCACCTCGACGGCGCGAAGGCGGCGAAACCGGCGCCGGGCCGATCTCAGGACGACGTCGATGCGGCTCATCAGGGTCCCTCCGGTTGGTCGGTCAATTCGGTGCGCTGGCGGCGCAGCCTGTTGCGCTCGGAAACCTCGTAGTACGACATCGCCGTCAGCGGCGGCGAATAGGCGTGCACGCTCAGCGTCGGCTGCGCCCGGAAGCCGGCCACCGGCTCCGGGACGGGCCTGGGCGCCCACACCACGTCGTGCACCCAGCCCAGCGGGAAGCCGGCCTGATCACCGGCGTCGAGCCGGCGTCGCCGCAAACCCCGCCCGTCCCAACGGAATTCGTTGAGCGATCCGGACACCACGGTCAGCGCGCCCAGCGACCCGCCGTGGTCGTGCAGCTCGGTCGGATGCCCGGGAACCCAGCTGATCAGCCAGACGTCCAGTTCGTCGTCGCCGTGAATCCGGGTGAACCAGCGCGTGGATTCCGGTATCCCGCCCTTGGGCAGCAGGTGGTCGCAGCGACCGCTGAGAACCTGGTCGGCGGCTTGGTCGGTGGCGTGCAGCAGGTCGGGTACCCGCAGCCGGGTGGGGCCCGACGACGGGGGCGACGAGACGCTCAGGGGGCGAAGTGCACCGGAGGCGACGGCACGCGTCGCAACGGGAACAGACATTGCGGAGCTCCAGGAAGAACGGATCGGGCAAGCGGCGGCGGGTCAGGGCCGACAACACTCGCAAAATCCGAAGCGCTCCATCACGGCAGCAAGTGTTGCATAGATTGGGACCGTGCGCTGGTGCGGTCGTTCCCATGGGCAACGGGGTGCGGTCCTCGTCGCGGCGTTGTTGGTGGCGGTCGCGGGCTGCTCGCAGGGCGCACCCAACGGCGGGGTCGCCGTGCCGTCGGCGCGGCCGTCGGGCATCCCGCGCGGCCCCGCCTCGCCACCGCCGGGCGCCGTCGGCCTCTCCCCCGGCGGGGTGACGACCAGGGTCGATGTCCCCGCGGATTCGACCGAGGAGGAGTATTTCCAGGCCTGCCACGCCGCGAAGGTCTGGATGGAGGCGCAGCCGAAGACGGATGGGTCGCTGTTCGAGCCGTACCTGCGGATGGTTCAGGCGTCGGAAGTCGGCACGGCCGGCACCTGGAACGCCCGGTGGACGGACCTGACGCCGGCCCGGCAGGCGGCGGTGATCACCGCCGCGCGGGCGGCCGCCAACGACGAATGCGGGTAGCGTTCCGCGCCCCGCGGCAATTGTGATCATGGGTACAAAAACTGCCTCCCCCGCCGCCGAGGAGGGCTTCGGCCGAGCAAAATGAACGCATGCCCGGCGGACGTGGCGGAGCGGTGGCGCATCGATCATCACCGACCCGGGTGGCGCTGGCCCTGGGCAGCGGCGGCGCCCGCGGCTACGCCCACATCGGGGTCATCGAGGCGCTGCGGGCGCGCGGCTACGAGATCGCCGGGATCGCCGGCTCCTCGATGGGCGCCATGGTCGGCGGCCTGGAAGCGGCCGGACGCCTCGACGAGTTCGCCGACTGGGCGAAGTCCCTGACGCAGCGCACCATCCTGCGGCTGCTCGACCCGGCCATCAGCGCGGCCGGGGTGTTGCGGGCGGAGAAGATCCTGGACGCGGTGCGCGACATCCTGGGCCCGGTGTCCATCGAGCAACTGCCGATCCCCTACACCGCGGTCGCCACCGACCTGCTGGCCGGCAAGTCGGTGTGGTTTCAGCGCGGCCCCCTCGACGACGCGATCCGCGCGTCCATCGCGATTCCGGGCGTAATCGCCCCGTACGCGCTCGACGGCCGCCTGCTGGCCGACGGCGGCATCCTCGATCCGCTGCCGATGGCGCCCATCGCCGCGGTCAACGCGGAGCTGACCATCGCGGTCAGCCTCAGCGGCAGCGAGGCCGTCGCCGGTCGCGAGGCCGAGCCGGGGGCCACCGTCGAGTGGTTGAACCGCATGGTGCGCAGCACGTCGGCGCTGTTGGACACCGCGGCCGCCCGGTCCCTGCTGGACCGGCCGACCGCGCGAGCGGTGTTGAGCAGGTTCGGCGGATCGGACAACTGGTCCGACGACCCCGACGCGGACGAGCTCGGGCCCGAGGAGGACGTCGCCGAGGTGCCCGGGGTGCCCAAGCTGGGCAGCTTCGAGGTGATGAACCGGACCATCGACATCGCCCAAGCCGCGCTGGCGCGCCACACGCTGGCGGCCCACCCGCCCGACGTGCTGATCGAGGTGCCGCGTTCGACCTGCCGCGGCCTGGAATTTCACCGGGCGGTGGAGGTGATCGGCGTGGGTCGCGCGCTGGCCGACGAGGCCCTGGACGCCCTCGAAACCGATCCGGAGCAGCCGGGCCCGCCCGCGCCCGAGGGTTGATCAGGCGCCGAGAAACCGCGCCAGGACCCGTGCCTCGCGGCGGCCCTGTTCGCGCCCGACCACGGCGGAATCGATGCGGCAGCGCGGATCCAGCGGGTTGGGCCCGAACGCGGCCAGCGAGTCGTCGTCGGCGAACACCGCGTGGGTCGCGCCGGCGAACGCGGCGATCTCGGCGGCCGGCCCGTCGCCGAACGGCGCCGGCGCGTCGGCCCCCGACGGCACCAGCACCACGGCCGCGTCGCAATCGGCGGCCACGCCGAGGTTGACCGAGCTGCCGACGCCGCCGTCCATGTAGCGCCGGCTCCCGATCGTCACCGGCGGCCACGCCCGGGCACCGCGCAACTGGCCGCCACCGCGTCCACCAGCCCGACGCCCGAGTCGCGATCGAAGACCACCAATTCGCCGGTGGCGACATCGATGGCGGTGATCCGCAGCGCCCGGTCCGGCCAGTCGTGTGACGGCAGGCGCTGGGCAATCACGCGGCGCCGGACGGGCTCCGGGACGGTCTGGGTCGCCAACGCCACGGCGCCGATCCGCCGCATCTGCTGTTGGGTCCTGTCCAGCGCGTCGTCGTAGGGCTGGCCCAAGGCGGTCAGGAAGACCTCGGCGATGTCGTCGATGTCGACGCCGGAATCGATCTCGGCCGACGACTCGGCGACTTGCCGGTCGAACAACTCCTCAAGCGGGCAACCGCTGCCGATCTGCGCGGCGACCGCGGAACCCGCCGAGGTCCCCACCAACACATCCGCATCCAGCAGGAGCCGGGCCGCCGCCGGCGACTCGTCGGCGATGCCGCGCAGAACCCCTGTCTCCCAAGCGATTCCGGCGATCCCGCCGCCGGCCAGCACAAGTGCGCGTCTGGCCGTCACGCGGACGCACCGGTGTGCTGGGCGCGCTGAACCGACTCGCTCAGATCCTCTCGGCGCAACTGATGGCTCGGCGGGTCGGGCAGCACCAAATCCCTGGTGACACGCAACGCGGCGTCGACGTGGACCAGCTCGCCGGGCGCGATCAGGCTCCAGCGCGGGTCCTCGTCCATCCGCTCGGTGGCGAACACCACCGACGATCGGGTGCACAGCGGCTGCGACCACGCGCGAATTCGCTTGGTCTGCATATCGAAATCGGGCGCACAGTCCAGTCTCCTGTCCAGGACGTAAAGCTCATGGGCGTCGGGGTAGCGCAGCGCCCACATGTCGGTGGCCGTGCTCAGCAGGACGTTGACCGCATAGATCGGCGCATTCGCCGCGAGCCAGCGCACGGCGTCGACGAGGCCCGCCGTCTCGTCGCCGTCGCGGCCGCGGATCGAGCCGGTGATCAGAGCGAACACCCGCTCGGAATCGGTCTCGCCCAGCACCAGGCCGTCGGTGCCGAGCTCGCGCAGCCGTTCGTCGATGCCGTCCAGCCCCTCGACCACGCCGTTGTGCGCGAAGATCCGGCCGTCCTGCAGAAACGGGTGGGTGTTGCGGACGTCGAGCGAACCCGTCGTTGCGTAACGGACGTGGGCGACGAAGGTCGTACCCGTCAGTTCGTGTGCCTCGGTGGCGAATTGGGTGTCCCGCCAGGCCGCGATCGGCTCCTTGTGCAGCTGCGGCCGGCCGTGCGCGTCGAAGACGCCGAGGCCGGTGCCGTCCGGGTTCTTGCGGCTCTGCTCGGACAGGCTGTCCGGAGCGTTGAGCAACCAAAAGGTCGCGGTGCACACGTCCGTCCCGGCGTGCAAGCCAAAAAGTCGGCACATGGTGTCGACCGTACCGAAGGGCCCACGACGGCCCTGCGGGGTCAGCCCGTCAGCATCGCCGAGAGGTCCCGCAATGCCTGTCGCGCGTAGCCCTTCCAGATGCGGCCGAACAGCGGCAGGCCCCACGATGTCAGCGGCGACCTGGGGTAGATGTCCCAGCGCCAGGTGATCTCGGTCCCGCCCGCCGCCGGGGCGAAGATCCATTCGCCCACAACATGATCGACCAGCAGCGACATGGGTCCCTGGATCTTGGTCAACCGGTACCCGAACGACCGGGGCGGGTCGACGCTGGTCAGCTCCTCGCGCATGCTGGCGCCGCCGGCCAGGTGCACGACGCGGGTCTGGCCCGCGGCGTCCCATGCGCCGGTCTGCTCGCGCACCTCGCGGACGGGCGGAATGGGGCCGTGCCGGCGCTTGAAAAGGTCGGGTAGCGGTGCGGGCAGCGTGCGCTGGAAGGCCTCCTCGGCAGGGACGGGTACGACCAGGGATTCGTCGACGACGAGCGATTGTGGCACTGGCATAACGCCTTTCATTCAGCGCGCCAACCCCGGCGCGGCTCGGCCGGTGATCAGCGGCAGATCGAAAAAGCTTTGAATGCCCGCCGGCGCGGCGCAGGTGGCGGGGACCGCGTTGACGCAGTGGGCGGCCGTCGCGACGATCCCCGGGTTGCTCGCCAACCCCGCCTGCACGCTTTCCGGCTGCCAGCCCTTGACCGTGACGAAGGTGTCCGGGTTCCCCCGCACCTCGATCTCGTAGCGTTCCCCGGCGGGCCCGAAAGACCAAGGCGGGTCGAGGTTTTCCGATCCCATCAGCCAGTTCACGGTGATCCGCACGACGACCGTCTCGCCCACCAGTGCCTCCCAGTGGAAGCGGCGCCCGGCGACCTGGCCGGGCTCGATCGCACCGATCGGCGAGTCGATCGGCGCGGTCGCCACGGCCACCTCCTGTGACGACCTGATCTGCGGATCGGCGGCGAAGCCCAACCGGTCCACGCACAGCCGGACCGATTGGGAAAAGCCGCCGTTGAGCAGCTTTTGCATGGGCCCCGTCAGCGCGCTGTCCGGCGTCCCGCCGAAGCCCATCACGTGGCGCAGCACGTCCGGCGCGCTATAGGTGCGAAGGTCGGAGAACTCCTCGGCGCGGACGAAGGTCACGCCCGTGGACATCGCCGAGAGCAGCAGCGGAAACAGCTCGGTGGCCGCGCCGGGTCCGATGCCGGCGCCGTGCAGTGTCGCGTTGCCGGCCTGGGCCGCGACTTCCAGTGGGGCGCCTTCCTTTTCGGTCGGGTAGAACCAGCCCAGCGGGGTGACCACGTTCTTGCCGGAGCGCAGCAGCGCGGCGACTTCCTCGACGCTGGGCAGCAGCGGCGCGTAGATCACCGCGTCGGCGGGCTGCGCGAGCACCTCGTCGATGCTGTTGGTCGCGGTCACGCCCAGCGGTGAGGTGCCGATGATGTCGCCGACGTCCTTGCCGGCCTTGGACTTCGAATGCACCCAGCAGCCAACGAGTTCGAGGTCGGGATGCTCCAGCACGCCCTTGATCGCCGCCGTTCCGACCGACCCGGTCGCCCATTGGATTACGCGCAGGCCCATGCCCCCATCTTGCTTGTCCGCCAGCAGACACAAAAGCCCCTTTTTCGGACTGAAAATGGGGGCTTTTGCGACTGCTCGCGCACGAGAGCCGCCCCCTTAGTCGCGCGCCTCGACCACCCAATAGCCACGCTCGGCGTAGCGCGCCCGGATGGCCTTCTTGTCGTACTTGCCGACGCTGGTGCGCGGAATCTCCTCGACGAAGGTCCACCGCTCGGGCAGCCACCACCGGGCCACCTTGTCCGCGAGGAACTTTCGTAGATCCTCGGCGCTCACCGACGAGTGCTTGGCCACCACGACCGCCAGCGGCCGTTCCTGCCACCGCTCGTCGGGCACCCCGACGACCGCGGCCTCGAGCACCTCGGGGTGCCCGATCAGGCAGTTCTCCAGCTCGACCGAGGAGATCCATTCGCCACCGGACTTGATGACGTCTTTGGCCCGGTCGGTCAGCGTGACGAAGCCCCGCTCGTCGATGCGGCCCACGTCGCCGGTGCGCAACCAGCCGGAGTCGAACTTGGAGTCGTCGTGGCCCAGGTAGTAGGAGCCGGTGATCCACGGGCCGCGGACCTCCACCTCGCCGACGGCGACGCCGTCGTTGGGCAGCACCGCGCCGTCGTCGTCGACGATCCGCATCTCCACCCCGCACACCGGTTGGCCCTGCGTCGCGCGGAACGCCCAGTGCTGGTCCGACGGGGTCCCCGGCGGCGGCCAGGCCATGGTGGCCATCGGCGACGTTTCGGTCATGCCCCACAGCTGGCGGATCTGGACGCCGTGCTTCTCCTCGAACGTGCGCATCAGCGACACCGGGACGGCCGAGCCGCCGCAGACCACCAGGCGCAGCGAGGACATGTCGTGTTCGGGTTCGTCCTCCAGGCGGTGCAGGACGTCGTTCCAGATGGTCGGCACGGCGCCGGCGACGGTGGGCCGCTGGGTTTCGACCATGCCGATCAGCGAGCGGGCGTCGAGGTGGCAATCGGGCAGCACCAGGTCGGCGCCCGCCATCAGCGCCGAGTAGGGCAGCCCCCAGGCGTTCGCGTGAAACATCGGCACGATCGGCAGCACGCTGTCGACCGCCCCGACGCCGATGCCGTTGGTGGTGCACCCGCCCATCGCGTGCAGGAAGCTCGAACGATGGCTGTAGACAACGCCTTTCGGGTTGCCGGTGGTGCCGCTGGTGTAGCACATGGCGGCCGCGGACGTCTCGTCGAGCTCGGGCCAGTCGAAGTCGGGGGATTCGGCGTCGAGCAATTCGGCATACCGCAGCACAGTCTTGCCGGACGCCTCCAGCGCGGCCGTGTCGCCGTCGCCGACCACGATCACCGCCTGCACGGTCTTGAGCTCGCCGAGGACCGGCGCCAACAGCTTGGCCAGGGACGCGTCGACCAGCACGACGTGGTCCTCGGCCTCGTTGGCCACGAAGACGATCTGCTCGGGGAACAAGCGGATGTTGAGGGTGTGCAGGACGGCGCCCATCGAGGGCACCGCGAGGTAGGTCGCCAGATGCTCGGTGTTGTTCCACATGAACGTCGCGACGCGCTGGTCGCCGGTCACCCCGAGGCGGCGCAGCGCGTTCGCCAGCCGGCCGGCTTGTTGGCCCAGCTCGCGGTACGTGGTCCGCCGGTAGCCGTCCCCCGTCGCGGTGGTGACCGTGCGTGCCCCGTGGATGCCGCAGCCGTGCCGCATGATCGCGGCGATCGTCAGCGGATAGTTCTGCATCGTGCTGTCCATCGCGCTACCGCCTTACCCTCGACGCGGCACCGCCTCGTGTGCGGTCGGGCGAATGCTATCGCCGACACCGCCAGGAGAAAACGGGTTCCCCCGACAACGCTCGTTTCCGGGCAGCGACTACGCGAGGGCCGGTTCGGCCGGCAGCAGCTCGGGCACGGCCCACTCGGCGACCGTCTCGCTGGCGGGCCCAAAGCCTGCCGCGGTCCCGACCACGGTGACCGTGCCGGAGTAGTCGGCGATGTAGAGGTGCCTGGCGTCGGCGCTTTCGACCACGCACGACGGTTCGCTCGTGACCCGGATGGCGCCGACGACGTCGTGCGTGTGGGTGCACAGCACCGTGACGCCGTCGTCGCTGACCAGGTAGGCGCGATCGCCGTCGCGGCTGAGCGTCAGGCCGGTGAGGATGCCGGTGATCTCGCTGATCTTGGTGGTGCCGACGATCTTGGCGGTGCGCGTGTCGACGGTGTCGATCACCGCGCCCAATTCGGGGGCGCAACTGGCCACGTAGGCGGTCGCGCCGTCGGGGCTGAGAGCGACGTCGCGGATGGGCAGGCCGATCTCGACGGTGCCCAAGACGCGGGAGCGGGTCGGGGCGTGCGCGTCGATGACGACGAGCTGTCCCCCGCCGGGGCCGTTGGTGGCGGCGTACAGGCGGCTACCGTCCGCGCTGGACCGCAGGCATTCCATGATGGTCCCGGGGCGGTCCGGCAGGACAATCTCCTCCGTGCCGCCGGTCCGGGTGTCCAGAACCACGACGTCGGGGCCGGCGGCGCCGTTGCGCCCGGCGTAGACGTAGTCGCCGTCCGGGCTGGCCGCCAGGTCGCACACGCTGAACGCCAGCGGGTGCGTCGCGATGACCGTGTTGGTCGGCAGGTCGATGACCCCGATCGCGTCATACGCCGGTGTCACGGCGCTGACGTACGCGCGGTTCATGTCGCGGCGACCGACGGCGAGCGCGAAAGGCTCCGGCAGACCGGCGACGGTCTGCACCACGCGGCAGGTGTGGGTGTCGATGACCGAGACACTGTCGTAGCCGTAGTGGGCCACCATCAGTCGACCGCCGTCCGGGCTGGCGACCATGCCGCTGATCGGACCCTGGCGCGGGGCGATCCGCGTGACGACCGGAAATTCCGGTGCCGTGGCCAATTCGATGGTCTGGCCCTCGCCGGTGTGCTTCCGGTGGTTCAGGTCGCGCATGCTGGCACCGCCTTCGCTCGTGGTACGTCTGGTGCGCCCGGGGCGCGGCCCGAGATGAGCCGCCGTAGAGCACCCGGGGAGGTTGCTTTTAACAAATTTTACTGACCAATTTTGGGCCAAAAATATTTCTCGATGAGCGTTGTGATCCACGTCACTCGAATAACCAAGATTGCGTCGCGACGGGGTTCAAACAATTAAGCGCGGACGATCCGACGGCGAAGCGAATCGGCCTTGATAGTCAGGCATTTCGCCGATGCAGCTAACCATGGAGACAAATGGACAGCCGTCCATAAATAAGGAAAATCTTAAAAACAATCGGCCTAAGAGGTGAACGTCACATTTTTCTCAGTTGAGCGCGTCGCCCGCCCCAAAGCAATTTATCGACCGCGTTCTCGTTGTTCGCCAACGGGTGTGCCAGCTGAACCAGCGAGCCGACGGCAACGTCTACCTCAAAGACCCGGAATCAACCGGAAGGGCTTGCCACGATGACGCTCGACGTAGGTTCCACGCCGTCTGTACGCAACCGCGCGCAGGACATCCGCCGCGAACGCCGGTTGATGCGCGCCTTCCAGAACCCCCTCCTCGGCCCCCTGTTGCGCCGCTTCGGCGGCCCGGAGGACATCGTTCGGATGGGCATGTCCTTCTGGTCCTCACGACTGATACTTTCCGCCGTCGAATCGGGCGTTTTCACCGAGTTGGGCAACGGACCGGCCTTCGAGCAGGAGCTGGCCGACGCCCTCGGCTGGCACCCGCGGGCCGCGGCCACGGCGCTGGACGCCCTGGTTGCCGCCGGGTTGCTGCGACGCGACCGAGCGGGCCGGTACGCCAACACAATTCGCAGCGCGATGTTCCTCGACCGGACCAAGCCGAGCTATGTCGGTGGGCTGATGGAGTTGTCGAGCAAGCGTCTCTACAGCCTTTGGTCGAGTCTGGACGATCTGCTGCGCACCGGCCGTCCCGGCGCCGAGGAGGAGCGCGGCGACAACGAGTTCTTCTCCATGCTCTACCGTGATCCGTTGGCACTCAAGGGATTTCTGGCCGGGATGACGGGCATCTCGACCGGGGAGGCGACGCTGCTGGCGGCCCGGTTTCCATGGCAGCGCTTTCGCACGTTTTGCGATGTCGGTTGCGCCCAAGGCGCTTTTCCGGTGCGGGTCGCGCTGACCCACCATCACCTGCGTGGCACCGGTTTCGACTTTCCCGCCGTGCGACCGATATTCGAAGAGTATGTCCAGTCGTTCGACCTGGACCGTCGATTGGGCTTCGTCGAGGGCGACTTCCTCGAAGGTCCGCTGCCGCGCGCCGACGTGATTTCGTTCGGTCACGTGTTCCACGGGCGAAACCACGAGATCCGTCGGGAACTGGTGGCGAAGGCCTACGCGGCCACTCCCCCCGGCGGCGCAATCATCGTGTACGACGCCATGATTCAGGCCGGGCGGCTGAAGAACCGCGCCAACAATTTCATGAGCCTGCTGTCCAGCCTCAACATCATGATGGAGTCACGGGAGGGCTACGAAGCCTCCACCGCGGCCTGTGCGGAGCTGCTTCGCGAAGGCGGCTTCACCCGGATCAAGGTGCGACACCTGGTGGGTCCCACCTCGGCGGTGTTCGGTTACAAGCCGGGCCGGTTGCCGGCGTCGGCCTGACGCGTTTGCTCAGAGCGCGTCGTGGTCGCGCTCGCCGGTCCTGATGCGGATCACCTTCTCCACCGGTGAAACCCACACCTTGCCGTCACCGATCTTCCCGGTGCGGGCCGCGCCGATGATCGCCTCGACGACGCGATCGGCGAACGCCTCGTCGACCAGCACCTCGACGCGGACCTTGGGCACGAACTCGACCGCGTACTCGGCGCCGCGGTAGACCTCGGTGTGCCCCCGCTGCCTGCCGTAACCCTGGACTTCGGTGACGGTCAGACCCAGTATCCCGACGGCCTCCACGGCGTGCCTGACGTCGTCGAGCGTGAACGGTTTGACGATGCCGGTGACCAGCTTCATGGCTCCACCACAATCTCAATCGTCGGCGGGCTCGGCGGCGGCCGTCCCGGTCCGCGCGCCCGCCAACGGCTCGACCCGCCGGCCGGTGACGAGCCCTTCGTCGGGGTAGGCCTCCTCGTCGTGCACGCCGACGTCGCCGGTTTCCAGGACCTCGTCGGGCATGCGCAACTTCATGAAGAGGCCGAGGACCCTGAGGATGATGAACGTGACGAGCGCGTCCCAGACGATGATCGTGGCCGCGGCGCCGAGCTGGATCAGGATCTGTTTGGGATGGTGGCCATACAGCCATCCGGCGAAGGTCACGTCCGTCCCGGTGCTGCCGCCCAGGTACACAACGACTTTCGGGTCGGCGAGGACCCCGACGAGCAGCCCGCCCGCCAGGCCCGCCATGCCGTGGGTGTGAACCACACCGAGGGCGTCGTCGACCTTCTTGAACGGCCTGGTCCGGCCGAGCCAGTTCCACGACATCCAGACCAGGGAAGAGGCGACGACGCCGATGATCATCGCGCCAAAGCTGTTGACGTAACCGGCCGCCGGAGTGATGGCGACCAGCCCGGTGATCATGCCGTTGACCGCGCCCAGGAAGGTCGGCTTGCGCGCCTTGCTGGCGAAGATGTCCCAGATCACCCAGGTGAGCAGCGCGACGGCGGTGGTGAGGTTGGTGTTGATCACCGCCAGCGACGCGTCGGCACCGGCGAAATACGGGTCACCGCCGTTGAACCCGTTCCAGCCCAGCCACAGGATGCCGGCGCCGACCGCGGCCATCGGAAGGTTGTTGGGCACAGCGCGTTCCCGGTCGCGCGCGAGCCGGGGGCCGATCACCGCGGCGGCGACGAATCCGCTGGTTCCGGCGGCAAGGTGGATCACGTACCCACCGCTGAAGTCCAACGCGCCCGCCTGTCCCCACCAGCCGCCGCCCCACACCAGGAACGCGTTGACCGAGTAGGCGAACGTCGACCACAGCGGCACGAATATCAGCCACACCTTGAAGTTCATCCGGCCGACCACGCTGCCGAGGAACAGCAGCGGAGTGATGGCGGCGAACACGAACTGGAAGTACGCCAGCGTGGTCTCCGAGAAGCGGAACTTCGGCATGGTGCCGTCCAGCAGCGGGATGACGGCCTGGCCCTGGTTGTCGGTGCCCAGGATGGTGTGCGGGATCCCGACCGCGGCCCTCAGAATGCCCGGGCCGAGCTTGAGCGGCTCGCCGAAGCCCATCTTGAAGCCCCACAGCACCCACACGACCAGCACCAGCGAGAATCCGGTGAAGGCCATCAACATGGTGTTGACGGCCCACTTCTTCTGCACGATGCCGCCGTACAGCACGGCGATGCCTGGGATGCTCATCAGGCCGACCAGGGTCGCCGCCACCAATTGCCAGGCGTTGTCTCCGGGATTCAGCCAATCGGGATAGGGCAACATGGTTCAGACACACCCCAATTCGAGCCGGCGGGCTATAAATCAGCTGCGGTGCGAAATGACGCCGTAGACGGGTGAAGCCTTTGCCCGGATTGTTTCGGGCGTGTGTGCAATTGTTTAAATCCTGATTTCATCTGCGCATCCCGAGCGCGGCCCCCGACCATGCGTCGGGACGGCCGTGGCCACCGTTGCGGGCATGTCAGTGCTGCCGCGTATTCAGGCGGTGCGCCGGAATTACCTTGGGCGACGGGCAATTTCGCACACGTCAAATAGCGCATTTTGCTGAACCAATTGTGCCGCAACATCGTCGGAGTTATATAGCCGGTACGTGCGGCCCACCAAGCGCCGCATGCCGAAAGTCGTTGGACAGGAAAGCTATGCAACCGGATTCGCGGCGAAGCGGCGCGGCGGGCGCGCTGAAGCCTGTCAACACCGAAACGTTGGAGCGCCGAGTCGTCGTCGTCGGCGCCGGCGCCGCAGGCGTGTCGATGGCGCTCAGCCTGCGCGACCGTGGCGTGCGTCCCCTGCTGATCGACCGGGCCGACGCGGTGGCCTCGTCCTGGCGGGGGCGCTACGACAGGCTGAAACTCAATACCTGCAAACAGTTTTCGCATCTACCCGGCCGGCCGTATCCGAAGGACACGCCGGTCTTTCCCACCCGCGATCAGGTCGTCGACCACCTCGAAAGGCACGCCCGCGACGACGGGATCGAATTGCGGCTGGGCACGGAGGTCTGCCGGATCGACCGCGACGGTGACGGCTGGTTGTTGCGGAGTACGTCCGGCGACATCGCCTGCCGCCAGGTGGTCATGGCGACCGGATATGAGCACACGCCGCTGATGCCCGCCTGGCCGGGCCTGGACGCCTTCGAGGGCCGCGTGTTGCATTCGTCGGCATACCGCAACCCCGAGCCCTACCGCGACGAGCGCGTTCTGGTGGTCGGGGCGGGTTCGTCGGCGCTGGAGATCGTGCACGACGTGGCCACCGGTGGGGCGAGCAAGGCGTGGCTGGCGGTCCGCACCTCACCGAACATCATGCTGCGCTCGTTGCCGGGCGGGCTGCCCTCGGACCTGATCGCGACGCCGCTCTTCCGCGCGCCGGTTCGGCTCGCCGATTCGTTGGCGACGCTGGGACGTCGGTTGAGCATCGGCGACCTCGCCGCCTACGGCCTGCCGACACCCGCCGAGGGCGTGTTCGCCCGCGGGATCAGGCTGGGCCGCGCGCCCGCGATCGTCGACAGGGACGTGATCGACGCGATCCGCGACGGTTCGTTCGAGGTGGTCCCGACCATCGAGCGATTCGACGGTCGCGGTGTCCGCTTGGTCGACGGGCTGCGCCTGGAACCGGACGCGGTCATCTGTGCGACGGGCTACCGGCGCGGCCTGGAACCCGTGGTTGGTCACCTCGGGGTGCTCGACGAGCGCGGGCTGCCCGTGGCCACCGGCGCAACGCCGGCCGCCGCGGGCCTGCGGTTCATCGGCTTCCAGTCTCGTCCGGGGCTGCTCGGCTACGTCGCCAAGCAGTCCCGAGGCGTCGCCCGACGCATCGCCGCGGAACTCGAAACCGCCGCGCCCTCGCATGGCCCCCGATGACTTTGGCTAACCTCTAATCATCGTATTAGCGCTATTTCCAGCGCTATTCAACACGTGAGCAAAATTCTTTGTTGAACTAATCAACGGTCCGATTCGTGTCAAGTAGGTATGACGCGATTACAGACGGCGGCCGAGCCGCCGGCGCCAGCGGATTCGCCGGAGGCGCCTGCACACCGGTTGCGCGACTGGGCGCGGTCGCTGCGCGTCGGGCTCGATCCCGAGTCTTACTTTCGTCGCTGCGCCGACCGCCGCGACCCGTTCGTGGTGATGTTCCCGGGCCTCGGGCCCGTGCACTTCGTGGCTACCGCGCAGGACGCTCGCCGGCTGTTGACCACGCCGCGCGAGACCCTGTGCGCGCCGACGCCCAATCCGATCGAGCCGATCGTGGGGCCGGATTCGGTGATCCTGACTTCCGGCGAGCACCGTTTTGGCGATCGCGTCCGCGCGCCGGCGCATGTGGGCACCGTGGAACGCCGGCGACAGCAGGCGG
>NZ_LZKR01000012.1 GCF_001672915.1 Mycobacterium sp. 1245805.9
GCGTGACATCGGCGTCGTCAAGCTGGGGCAGCAGCGGGCTGGCCTGCCTGACCGGCCTGCCCGACGGGCCGCCCGACCCGCCAGCAGGCCGGCCGGGTCGATGGGGACGCCCGTCCCGCGGCGGATGGCCGTGGCCACCTCCTCGGCGCGGGCCAGCACGTTGGCCCTGGAGAAGTCGGGCGGCCCGTCGGGCAGGCCGGTCAGGCAGGCCAGCCCGCTGCTGCCCCAGCTTGACGACGCCGATGTCACGCCCACCATTGTGCGCGCGGCCGGGGCGCGCGACTCAGAAATGCAGCGCGTCGAACCGCCAGTCCAGCACCGGCCGGTCGGGCTCGCCCTCCGCATCGGCGACGGCGTAGACCACCGATCGCAGCCCCAGCACCCCGCCGTGCCCGGTCGGCCGCGCGGTCTCGACGTGCAGTTCGCTGTAGAGGGTGTCGCCCTCGTGCACCGGACCGGTGTGATCGCAGGACTGCCAACCCAGGACCGTCGCGAGGTTGGGCAGCAGCCTGCTGGCCTGCGCGAGCGCCAGCCCGATGGTGTGTCCGCCGTACACCAGCCGGCGCCCGCCGACCCGCGAATCGTGGTGTGTGGCAGCGATGTTCAGGGTGAGCCGGG
>NZ_LZKR01000013.1 GCF_001672915.1 Mycobacterium sp. 1245805.9
CGTGCCGCCGGTGCCGCCAGCGCCGACAGCACCCGCGGTCCCGCCCGTGACCCCGCCGCCGCCCACCCCGCCGCCGGGGCCGGCGCCGGGTTACCCCGCGTCCGGCCCGATTCCGCAGGCCGGTCAGACGCCGCGGCCCTGGGCCCCCGACAGCGGGCCGATGCCCGCGGCGAGCCCGCCGTACTACCAGGGCGGCAGCGGCAGCTGGGGCGGCCCGCCCGCGCAATTCACCGGCCCGGCGTCCGGGGGGTGGAATCAGCCACCCGCCAAGCCCAAACGCAGCCCGTGGCCCATCGTCGCCGCCGTCGCCGCCGTGATCGTCCTCGCCGTCGGCGCGGTCGGGGTATGGCTGATCATCAAGCCCAAGCCCGCGCCGCCACCCCCGGATCCCGTGCCGCCCAGCCGGCTCAGCGCCCTGCTGCTGGACCCGTCGGACATCAACAACATCATGGGCTCCTCCGAGATGACGCCCGGCAAGCCCATCACCTCGATGGACACCTCCACGGTGACGCTGTCGCTGCCGAACTGCCTGGGCGCGCTCTACACCAGCCAGGACCCGGTCTACGCGGGCACCGGCTACAGCGGAATCAGCGGGCTGGTGTCCGCAGAACCGGGCGATAACAACGACCACTGGGTGAACCAGGCCGCCGTCGCATTCCCGTCCGCCGACAAGGCCAAGGCGTTCGTGCTGGCCTCGGCGGTGGCGGGCAGGGTGGCTTCCTGGCTGCGGCGGACGATGTTGTTGGCGTGGTCCTGGTCGGGGTCGCTGAGGGCCTCGTGCGCGGCCAGGGCCAGGTCGCCCGCGCTGGCGTAGCGGTCTTCGGGCTTCTTGGCCATGCCGCGCGCGATCACCGCGTCGAACGCCTTGGGGATGCCCGAGCGAGTGTCGCTCGGCTTCGGGATGGGGTCCAACAGGTGGGCGTGGACCAGGGTGCCGGCGCTGTCGGCGCGGTAGGGCGGTGATCCGGTCAGGGCCTCGTGCAGCACACAGGCCAGCGCGTAGATGTCGGCGCGGTAGGTGACCTCGTCGTTGGAAAACCGTTCGGGCGCCATGTATTTCCAGGTGCCCACCGCGGTGCCGAGCTGGGTCAGCTTTTCATCGGTGGTCGCGCTGGCGATGCCGAAGTCGACCAGGTAGGCGAAGTCGTCGCGGGTGACCAGGATGTTGGGCGGCTTGACGTCGCGGTGCATCACCCCGGCCGCGTGCGCGGCGTCCAGCGCGGAGGCGATCTGGGTGATGATGGCCACCGCCCGCGGCGGGGTCAGCGGGCCGAACCGCTTGAGCAGGCTGTCCAGGTCGACGCCCTCGATCAGGCGCATCTCCATGTACATCTGGCCGTCGATCTCGCCGTAGTCGTGGATGGGCACCACGTGGGGTTCCTGCAAACGGCCGGCGATGCGCGCCTCGCGCTTCATCCGCTCGCGAAACACCGGGTCCTTGCTGAACGTGTCCGACATCAGCTTGACGGCGACGGTCCATTCCTTGACGGTGTGCTCGGCCTCGTAGACCTCGCCCATCCCACCGCGGCCCAGCAGCCGTTTCAGGTGATAGGGCCCGAACATCGAGCCCACCCGTGAGGCCTGCGCGTCGCTCATCCCTGACCCTCCAAACCAACCCCGGACCCGCCGACCATATCAACATCGGCCGACCCGAGCGGCTAACCGCGAGCCCCCGACTCAGCAATCAAGACGGTGAGCCCCAGGCAAGCGTCACTACGAGTGCGCGGCCCACCACTTGTACAGCTGGTCCAGGTTCGGCCCCTGCACATCCCCGCCGACGACCGCGAGCACCATGGTCTGCTGGTTCGTCCACATCACCTGCGGCTCATCGCCTTTGTACTTCCCGCACCCGATCTGGCCGAGGATGGTGTTCGGGTCCTTGTTGTGCCACCAGGTGCCCGGCGATGCCTTGTCGCCGGGGCACTTGACGGTGGTGTCGGCCTGCATGTAGCCGTTGAACGCGTCCTGCAGCGCCTTGAGGTCGCCGAACAGCCCGTATTCGCCGACGTTGGGGCCGTTGGGTTCGGTGTTCTGTCCGCACATGACCGAGACGCTCGCGCCCGGCATCGGCTGGCCCTCCAGCTTGCAGACGCCGGGCGGGTAGCCGGCGGGCAGCAGGCTCAGCAGCCGGGTCGCGGCGCCGGAGGGCGGCGCGGACGACGGTGCCGTGGTCCTGCTGGTGGTCGTCGTGGTGGTGGTCGTGGTGGTCGTCGTGGTGGTGGCCGCGTTGGGGGTTTCGTTGTCGTCGTTTCCGACGGCCAGTGAGATGCCGACGGCGGCGACGACGAGGACGACGGCGGCGGCGCCGGCGGCGACGATGATCCACGGGTTGCGCTTGCGCGGCGGTGGCGGCTGCCCGTGGCCGAAGGGTGGCGGGCCGGCGAACTGCGGTGGCGGGCCGGCCCACTGGGGTTGGTGCACCGCACGATTGGGCGCGGGCGGGGCGGCGCGCGGGATGGGCCCGCTATCGGGGACGTGTCGTGGCGCCGCGGCGACGGGCGGAACGGCGCCGACGGCCCCCTTCAGCCTCGGCAGCGTGGATTCCTCACCGTGGCGCAGGATGTTGACGGCCTGGGTCTGATCGGGGTTGGTGAGCGCGTCGTGCGCGGCGCGCGCCAGGTCACCGGCGCTGCGGTAGCGGTCTTCGGGCTTCTTGGCCATGCCGCGCGCGATCACCCCGTCGAAGGCCCGGGAGATTCCCGAACGCCTGGCGCTGGGCTGGGGGATGGGCTCCAGCATGTGGGCGCTGACCAGCACCCCGGCGCTGTCGGATTGGTAGGGCGGCGAGCCGGTCAGGCATTCGAACAACACGCACGCCAGCGAGTAGATGTCGGCGCGGTAGTCCACCTCGTCGTTCGAAAACCGTTCGGGCGCCATGTATTTCCAGGTGCCGACGGCGGTGCCGAGCTGGGTGAGCTTCTCGTCGGTCTTCGCGCTCGCGATGCCGAAGTCGACCAGGTAGGCGAAGTCGTCGCGGGTCACCAGGATGTTGGGCGGTTTGACGTCGCGGTGCGTCACCTCGGCTGCATGCGCCGCGTCGAGGGCCGAGGCGATCTGGGTGATGATGGCCACCGCGCGGGGCGGGGACAGCGACCCGAACTGTTTGAGCAAAGTCCCGAGATCGGTGCCCTCGATGAGGCGCATCTCGAGATACATCTGGCCGTCGATCTCGCCGTAGTCGTGGATGGGCACCACGTGGGGTTCCTGCAAACGGCCGGTGATGCGGGCCTCGCGCCGCATCCGCTCGCGGAACACCGGATCGCTGCTGACCGATTCCGACATCAGCTTGAGCGCCACGGTCCAGCCCTTGACGGTGTGCTCGGCCTCGTAGACCTCGCCCATTCCGCCGTGGCCGAGGGCCCGCTTGAGCTCGTAGGGTCCGAACATCGTCCCCACCCGCGAGCCCGGCGCCCCGCTCATCGTTCCTCCCAACAACCGCGACCCGCCGACCATATCAACCCCTTCCGAGCCGGCCGGCCGGCCGCGGTGCGTCACGTGGTGACGATGATCAGCTGGTCGCTGGTGTCCCATGCCTTGAGGAAGAGCGCCATCGGGATCTGCTCGTCGCGGCCCTTCGGATGGCCGCTGTCGTTGAGATGGACAATGCCGTAGGCGGTGTCGACACCGGTCACCACCACGGCGTGGTCACCCTGCGGGTCGCCGTTCTCGTCCGTCGTCTTGACGGGGATGTTCCAGATGAGCTCGGCGTTGACGCTGACGATCACCTTGTGGCCGGTGCCCAGTTCCTGCTCGATTCCCGAGATGCCGCCCGGGATCCCGTCCGCCGCCGCGTGCTGCCGGTCGGTGACGACGGCGCCGACCTTGTACTGCGCCAGCAGCGTGGGGACGTCGGCGAACATGGTGCCCTGGCCCGAATTCGGGTGTTTGGTGTCGGCCGGCGTGATGTAGATCGACCCGGGGTGGTTCCTGCTGGGGGTGGACTGGGCCTTCTTGATGATGGCGTCCTCGGAGGGCTCCTTGCCGGTCATCTGGCCGACCACATCGGCGGCGGCCATCAGCACGCAATCGTCGTATTTCTGGTGGCGCCACCACTTGGCGGCGGCGTCCGGGTCGCCGTACGTGGCACCCGAAGCCGCGCCCGCCGGGCCGGCCACCCCCAGCGCGACGGCGCCGGCGGCGACCGCGAATACGGCGGTCTTGGCGATGTTTGCGATCTTCATGGTCTTCACTGCTTGTCCTTTTCTCGTACCGCTCGGTTGCGGTTTGGTTGAGAAAAGGTTCCAATGTCGGCCTTCTCGTTATCTCAATGAATTCTTGAAATTTACTGTGCTGCAAGATTTTTCGAGCCAAACGAGGAATGGGGGACCCCGGCGATCGGGATCCCCCATTCGGGTGGGCGGATTGGCTAGGTCAGCTGGGCGGAAAGCTGCGGGCAGTAGGCCTGGGCCGCGTCGACGACGAAGTAGGCGGCCTGCTTGGTGGTGAGGTTCGTCTGGCTCAGCACCTCGGTGGCGACGTCCGTCCCGGTCTTGCCGGCGGCCAGCTCCTTGCACACCTGGTGGCCCTCCTTGATGGCCTCCTGCGGCGAGGTGAAGGTGACGCCGAGGCCCCTCATCTCGGTGATGAAGGTGTCGTCGGCCGTGCTGGCCCCGGCGGCGCCGGCGGTGGCGATCGCCAGTCCGGCGGCGGCGGCCCCGATGGCCGTGGTGACGACTGCGGTGATGCGGGGAGAGAACATTGTCGAGATCCTTTGCTGGTGGGTTCGGCCCTTGGTGTGCTCAGCTTCGGGCCCCACGCTTGGAGGATTCTCAACGAATTCTTGGCGGCTAGTTCTGGGTGACCTCGAAGGTGAACTCGTGCTCGCCGATGCGGATGTGGTCGCCGTCGTGCAGCGGGGTCGCCGAGCGGATGCGCTCGCCCTGTACCTGCACGCCGTTGGAGGAGCGCAGGTCATTGATCACCCAGCCGGTGCCGGTGTCGACGATGACGGCGTGGTGGCGGCTGACCTTGGGGGTGTCCAGCACGATGTCGTTGGCGCTGAGGCGCCCGATGCGCGTCGCGGCCTCCTGCACCGGATGGCGCTTCCCCGAGGCTTCGCGCAGATGCGCGACGGCGTTGCGCTCGGAAACCCTGGTGTGCTGGTCCAGGACCGTCTGGGTGACCGCGGCGGTGGTCACCGCGATCTTCTTGACGTCCAACGGCTCCTGGCGCAGGATCCGCTCGTTGAGGGCGCGCAGGTTGGGGCCCGGGTCGATGCCCAGCTCGTCGGCGAGCGTCTCCTTCACGCGGCGGTAGGCCGCCAGCGCGTCGGATTGGCGCTCGGTGAGGTAGTAGGCCGTGATCAACTGGGCCCACAGCGGCTCGCGGTAGGGGTGCTCCACGGTCAGCGCCTCGAGCTCGGCGATCACGGCAAACGCGCGTCCGCAAGCGATTTCGGCCTCCGCCTTGGCCGTGTGGACCAGAATCTTCTCCTCGACGAGCGAGGTGGCGTAGGTGTCGACGAACTGGAAGTCGCGCAGGTCCTCGAGCACCGGCCCGCGCCATTCCGCCAGTGCCGCCGACAAATGCTTGCTGGCCTGTTCGAACCGGGAGGCGGCGGCCGCGTGCACGCCAGCGGTCTTCTCGGCGATGAATCGCCCGATGTCGCAAGCGTTGTCAGGGATGCTGAGGCGGTAGCCCGGGGGCGCCGCGGCCAGCACCAGCCGCGGGTCGATGCCGGCGCCGCTGAGCAGCTTGCGCAGGTTGGACACGTAGGAGTGAATGCTGGCCCGGGCCCCAGACGGTGGCGATTCCTCCCACAGGGCCGTGATGAGCCTGTCGACACCGACCGGGCTGTTGCGGTTCATCAGCAGCATGGCCCCCACGGCCCGCTGCTTGGGGGTGCCCAGGGGAACCAGGACGCCGTCAACGCTCATTTCCAGCGGCCCGAGCAGACCGAACTCGAGGCGTTTGTCCACCATGGCGCGTAACACCCTCCCGTCTTCCGCGGCGTCGCGTTCATTGATTGTGATACGAACCCCGCGAATTCGGTAACACCCCAACGCGATCTAGAGCGTGACCACCATCAACTCGTCGCTCGTGTCCCACGCTTTGACGAAAAGCTCCATGGGAACCTGCTCGTCGCGACCCTCGGCGATGCCGCTGTCGTTGAGGTGAACAATGCCGCGGGAAACGTCGACACCCGTCACCACCACCGCGTGGTCGGACACGGGGTTGCCGCTCTTGTCCTTCGCGTCGACGGGCTCGCGCCAGATGATTTCGGCGTTGACGCTGACGATCACCTTGTGGCCGCCGCCGAGCGCCTGCTTGATCCCGGCGAGGCCCGAGCGGATTCCGTTCACCGCGCGGTCGTCCCGGTCGATGACGACGGCGGCGACCCGGTAGTGCGCGAGCAAGGCGGGGATGTCCTCCACGCTGGCGCCGGCGCCCGAATTCGGGTCGTCCAGGTTCGCCGGCTTGGTGTAGATCGGGCCCCCGTGGACCGTGCTCGGCATCGAGTGGGCCTTCGCGATGATGGCCGCCTCCGAGGGCGACTCACCGGTTATCTGACCGATGACGTCGGCGCTGGACATCAGGACGCAGTCGTCGTACTGCTGCTGGTGCCAGTACCTGCCGGCGGCGACGGGGTCGCCGTACACGGCCTCCGAGGCCGCATCGGCGGGGGCGGCCAGTCCGAGCGCGACGGCGCCCGCGGCCACCGCGAAGGCGAATGTCTTGGCGACTGTGGCGATCTTGGCGGCGTTCATGAGAAAAGGGTCCGACGCTGGCCTTGTCGTTTTCTCCACGAATCCTTGAAGCGTCCGGGCGTCTCCAGCGGCGGATGGGGGATTCCGTTACGGAATCCCCCATCTCGGTGATGGTTGGCGATTGCAGGCTATGCGGCCTGACCGGCGAATTGCGGGCAGTAGAACTTGGTGGCGGCGCCGACGAAGAAGTCCGCGTCCCGGGGTGACATCCTCGCCTGGCTTATCAGCGTGAGCGCGACGGCGGCCTTGCTCTTGCCGGCGGCCAGCTCGGTGCACACGTGGTGGGCCGCCCGAATCGCGTCTTGGTCCGTGTTGAAGGAGGTGGCCCCGGCGGTGCCGGCGGTCGCGAGTGCCAGCCCGACGGCGGCGGCGCCGAGCGCGCCGGCAACGGCTGCGGTGATCCGGTGTGCGAACATTGTTGAGCTCCTTTGCTCTTGGGTTCGGCTCTGACTGCGTTCAGCTTTTGGCCGCACCCTTGACGGATCCTCAACGATTTCTTGGTGACTACGCCCGGGTCATCGCGTAGTAGGCGCCGCGCCGCGCCAGCAGTTGGGTGTGGCTGCCCTGTTCGACGATGCGGCCGGACTGGACCACCACGATGCGGTCGGCGTCGCGGATGGTCGAAAGGCGGTGCGCGATAATGAAACTCGTTCGGCCGCGGCGAAGCTCGCGCATGGCGCGCTGAACGAGGGCCTCGGTGCGCGTGTCCACCGAGCTGGTCGCCTCGTCCAGGATGAGCAGCCGTGGCCGGGCGAGGAATGCGCGGGCGATGGTGATGAGCTGGCGCTCGCCGGCGCTGATGTTGGTGCCGCCGCCGCTGACCGGGGTCTGGTAGCCGGCCGGCAGCGTGTGCACGAACCGGTCCACATACGCCGCCGTGGCGGCCTCGATCACCTCGTCCTCGGTGGCGTCCGGGCGGCCGTAGGCGATGTTCTCCGCGATCGTCCCGTCGAACAGCCAGGTGTCCTGCAGCACCATGCCGATTCCGGATCGGAGCGACTGCCTGCTCACGGTGGTGATGTCGACCCCGTCGATGAGTATCCGGCCCGAGTCGACGTCGTAGAACCGCATCAGCAGGTTCACCATCGTGGTCTTGCCCGCCCCGGTCGGCCCGACGATCGCCACCGTGCTGCCCGGCTCGGCCAGCAGCGACAGGTCGTGGAGCACCGGCGCGCCCGGCCGGTAGGAGAAGTTCACCCGCTCGAACTCGACGCGGCCGCCGTTGGACGGCGGTAATGCCCGCTCCGGGTCCGGCGGCTCCTCGGGCTCGTCGAGCAGCTCGAACACCCGCTCCGCGCTGGCCACCCCCGATTGCAGGGTGTTGTACATCCCGGCCACCTGGCTCACCGGCGCGTTGAACTGCCGCAGGTATTGGACGAAGGCCTGGATGCTGCCCAGCGTGATCTGCCCGGTGGCCACCTGCAGGCCGCCGACGACGGCGACCGCAGCGTAGCCGACGTTGCCGATGAACCCCGTCGCCGGTGCCACCAGGCCGGAGAAGAACTGGGCGCCGAAGCTGGCCCGGTAGACCTCGTCGTTGAGGCGGCGGAACTGCTCGCGCGCCGCGGCCTGGTGGCCGAACGTCCGGACCACCGTGAAGCCGCTGTAAGTCTCCTCGATGTGGGCGTTGAGGCGCCCGGTGCTTCGCCACTGGGCGACGAACAGGCGCTGCGAGCGCCGCGCGATCGCCCGCGTCGCCAGCAGCGAGATCGGTACGGCCAGCAGTGTGATGCCCGCCAGCAGCGGCGAGATCGACACCATCATCGCCAACACGGCCACCACCGTCAGGGCCGCCGTCAGCAATTGGCTGATCGTCATCGACAGCGACGACTGCACGTTGTCGATGTCGTTGGTGACCCGGCTCAGCACCTCGCCGCGTTGGCGGCCGTCGAAGTAGGACAGCGGCAGCCGGTGGATCTTGTCCTCGACGTCGGAGCGCAGCGCGACCATGGTGCGCTGCACGGTGACGTTGAGCAGCCGGACCTGCGCCCAAATCAGCAGCGCGGAAACCACATACAGCGCCAGGGCCAGGGCCAGCGTTCGGGCCACCGCCGCGAAGTCCACGCCCCGGCCCGGCACCACGTTCATCCCGGACAGCAGGTCGGCGAACGCGTTCTGGCCGCGGGCGCGGGCGGCGGCGACGGCCTGCGCCTTGCTGATCCCGGCCGGCAGTCCCCGCCCGATGACGCCGTTGAACAGCAGGTCGGTGGCGTGGCCCAGGATCCGCGGCACGACCACCCCGATCGCCGTGCCCGTGATGCCCAGCGCGATCACCGCGAGGCTCAGGCGCCGTTGCGGCGCAAGGCGTTTCACCAGCCGGGTCGCCGATGCCCAGAAGTCGTGGGAGCGCCCCGTCGCCGGCGCTACGGGCGCCACGGTCATTGCTCGCCCCCCACCGAAGCCCCCACGGACTGCGAGTCGGCGAATTCCGCGTAGGTGGCGCAGTCGGTCAGCAGCGATTCGTGCGTCCCCGCGCCCACCAGTTTCCCGCCGTCGACGACGATCACCTGGTCGGCCCGGGCCGCTGTCGAAACGCGTTGGGTGACAACGATTATCGTCGCCGAACCCGACACCTCGGCCAGCGACGCGCGCACCCGCGCGTCGGTGTGCACGTCGAGCGCGGCGAAGGAGTCGTCGAACAGGTAGATCGCCGGGCGGCGGATGACGGCCCGCGCGATCGCCAGCCGCTGCCGCTGGCCACCGGAGAAGTTGATGCCGCCCTGCGCGACGCGCATGTGCAGGCCGTCATCGTGGGCCCGGACGAACCCGTCGGCGTCGGCTATCCGCAGCGCCTCCCACATCTCGTCGTCGGTGGCGTCCGGCTTGCCATAGCACAGGTTTTCGGCCACCGTGCCGGAGAAGAGGTAGCCACGCTGCGGCACCAGCCCGATCACCGACCACAGCCGCTCGGTGTGGTAGTCGCGGACGTCGACCTCGTCGACCAGCACGGCGCCGGAGGTGACGTCGTAGAGCCGGCAGATCAGCGACACCAGCGTCGACTTGCCCGAACCGGTGCTGCCCACGATCGCGGTCGTCGTGCCGGGCCGCGCGGTGAACGAAATCTCTTGCAGTACTGGGCGATCGGCGCCGGGATAGGTGAAGGTGGCGCCGTCCAACCGCACCACGCCGGTGATCCCGCCCGGCGGGACGCGCGGGTTGGGCGGGTCCTGCACGGCGGCGCGGGTGTCGAGCACCTCGGTGATCCGTTCGGCGCACACCGCCGCGCGCGGCAGCACCACCAGCGTCATGGTGGCCATCAGCACCGCCATCAGGATCTGGGTGAAGTAGACCAGGAAGGCGGTCAGCGAGCCGACCTGCATCTGGCCCCGGTCGATCCGCAGGCCGCCGAACCAGATCAGTGCGACGCTGGACACGTTGATGGTCAGCGTGGTCAGCGGCAGCATCAGCGCCTGCAGATTGCCGGCGGAGAGCGCGGTGTGCGACAGCGCGGTGTTGGCGCGGGCGAACCGGTCGCGCTCGTAGCCCTCGCGGGCGAACGCCCGGACCACCCGGACGCCGGACAGCTGGTCACGCACCACACGGTTGATGCCGTCGATCAGGCCTTGCATCCGGCGCAGCAACGGCAGCATCCGCGACATGACGAAGTAGTTGGTCACCGCCATGACCGGGACGCTGACCAGCAGCAGCCACGCCAGCGCCGCCTCCTGGTGCAGGGCCATGACGATGCCGCCCACGCACATGATCGGCGCGGTGATCAGCACCGTGCCGCCGATCTGGACCAGGTATTGGATCTGCCGCACGTCGTTGGTGCTGCGCGTCAACAGGGTTGGCGCGCCGAACCGGTCGGTCTCGTGCTCGGAGAAGGTGGTGACGTGTTCGAAGATCGCCTGGCGCAGGTCGCGGCCGAAGCCCATGCCCGCCCGCGAGCCGACGTAGACGGCCCCGACCGCGCACAGCACCTGCAGCCCGGTGACCGAGAGCATCACCAGGCCGAGCCGGACGATGGTGGCGGTGTCGCCCTTGGCGACGCCCTCGTCGATGATCGCCGCGTTGACGGTGGGCAGGTACAGCGACGCCAGGGTGCTGGTCAGCTGGAGCACCAGCAGCACCGCAACCAGCCGCCGGTACGGCCGGATGTACTGGCGCAGCAGTGCCAGGAGCATCTGGTAACTCTCGCATACGGCGCGTCCCGCGCTGGTCAACGCGGGGCCGAAATGCCTGCTCAGGCGCGGCGTCAGCGGTTGGCCGCCGCGCTCCCGCTACAGTGCATCGTGTGACGAGCACTAGGCGAGGCGCGAGGGCGCTGGCTCTCGTGGCGGCGGCCTTGGCGATTCTGATCCCGACGCTTGCGGGATGCTCGGGTTCCGGCGACAACAAACCGGGAGCGACGGCATCGTCGACGCCGGGCAACGGGGAGGGCCACCACGGGCCGATGTTCCCGCAATGCGGCGGCATCAACGATCAGACCGTGTCGGAGCTGACGAAGGTTACCGGGCTGGTGAACACCGCCCGGAACTCGGTCGGCTGCCAGTGGCTTGCGGGCGGCGGGATTCTCGGTCCGCACTTCTCCTTTTCCTGGTATCGAGGCAGCCCGATCGGGCGCGAACGTAAGACCGAGGAGCTGTCGCGCGCCAGCGTCGAGGACATCAACATCAACGGCCACGGCGGCTTCATCGCGGTCGGCAACGAGCCCAACCTGGGCGACTCGCTCTGCGAGGTGGGCATCCAGTTCCAGGACGACTTCATCGAATGGTCGGTCAGCTTCAGCCAGAAGCCGTTCCCGCCGCCGTGCGACATCGCCAAGGAACTGGCCCGTCAGTCGATTGCGAACTCCAAATGAGGCGGCGGACCGTTCGCGCCTGCGTCGCCGTGTTGTTCGCCGCGGTGTTGGTGTTGACCGGATGTTCGAGGTCCATCGGGGGTAACGCCATCAAGGCGGGCGGCAACCCCCCGCGCAACAACAACTCTCAGCAGCAGTACCCGAACCTGCTCAAGGAGTGCGAGGTGTTGACCAGCGACATCCTGGCCAAGACCGTCGGCGCCGATCCGCTCGACATTCAAAGCACGTTCGTCGGGGCCATCTGCCGGTGGCAGGCGGCCAACCCGGCCGGCCTGATCGACATCACCCGGTTCTGGTTCGAGCAGGGCAGCCTGGGCGAAGAGCGCAAGGTCGCCGACTTCCTCAAGTACAAGGTCGAGAACCGTTCGATCGCGGGCATCGAGTCGATCGTGATGCGCCCGGACGACCCGAACGGCGCCTGCGGCGTGGCGAGCAACGCGGCCGGGGTGGTCGGCTGGTGGGTCAACCCCCAGGCGCCCGGTATTGACGCCTGCGGGCAGGCGCTCAAGCTGATGGAGCTGACGCTGTCCACCAACAGCTAGCGCGGCACTTCGAAACCGGTCAGCGCGGCCCGGCCCGGCTCGAGTCCCTTCCAGCCGCCCGGCACCGCCAGCACCGCGATCGCCGACGTCGGGAATTTCGTCGAAATGCGTTCCAGCACAGCGATATCCGTGCCTTGGTCGCCGGGCTCGTCGGCCAGAATGATCGCCAGCCCCGACATCGTCGGCTCGTGACCGATGACCAGCAGCGTGCCGACGTCGACGCCCGTCTCGTTGATCTCGGCGATCATCGTCCCCGGGGTGGCGCCGTACAGCCGCTCGCTGTAGCGCACCGGGGCGTCGATCCCGGTCCTGTCCAGCGTCTGCCGGGCGCGCGTCGCGGTGGAGCACAGCACGGCGTCGACGGCGGGCGCGCTGGCGCGCAACCACTCCCCGGCCAGCCCCGCCTCCCGGATGCCGCGCGGCGCCAGCGGCCGGTCATGGTCCGGGACTCCCTCCGGGTAGTCGGATTTCGCGTGCCGCATCAACAGCAGGGTCCGCCGTTCGCTCACGGGCTCACGCTACGCCGCGTCGTCCGATACCGCGACGAAGTTCAGTCCTCATACGGGACGAAGTCGGCCTTGCTGACGCCGCAGACCGGGCAGACCCAGTCGTCGGGGATATCGTCGAAGGCGGTGCCGGGGGCGATCCCGCTGTCCGGGTCGCCGTCGGCGGGGTCGTAGATCATTCCGCAGCGTTCGCAGATCCACAGTTGGGTGGTGGCAGCGGCGTTCATGAGTGTGTCCTTCAAACGTGGGGCGGGGCGGTGGGTTTCAGGGTTCGATCGACGCGGTGACAGGGCCGAATCGGTTCGCTCGCCGGAACGTCTCGAAGTCGTTGAATCGGACGCCGTTGTCGCGCAGCACCTTCTGGCAGTCGCGCTTGATCAGCTCGCGCAGGTAGAAGGGGTCGCGCACCAGGAAGTGGTGGATCGCATGCGTTTCACCGAAGTTGAAGCACAACGCGTGGAATGGCTTGAGCCACAGCGCATTCCAGATCTGCGTCTGCTGCAGTACGTTGTGCGGTTCGACGTCGCCGTAGTAGTGCATGTTCGAGCTCACGAAGTGCAGGCAGAACGTGCGGATCATGTTGGGCGCCAGGATCGTGACCGCGAGGAAGTAGAGCGCGCTCTGGCCAGGGAGGTGGGTCGGCCCTACGAACGCCTGGTACAGCCACAGGACGATGACCAGGTGCCACAGTCCGTAGTGGAAAAGCCCGAGTGGGAAGTACGCCAACCGGTTGATGTTCGCGAGGTGACGCGCTTCCTCCGGCGTCCGGGCCTCGTGTTCGATATAGGTCTCCACCAGGTGGCGGATCCGGAATGGCTTGGTGAATATGCCGAGCATCGAATCGAGGAGCGAGACCGTCCGGTGGGGACCCCAGCCCTGGCCGTTGGTGATGGCGCGCTCCTCGAGATCGGAGTCGGTGCCGGAAACCTGGTGGTGGTGCAGGTGCAGCCGGCGGCGCACCCAAGGGTTGATGGTGCTGGGCCGGAAGAACCAGACCCCGAACATCATCGCGTTGTGGATCACGCGGTTGTTCCGGTAGTACATCGAGTGGATCAGGTCGTGCTCGATCTCATGCAGGATCGACAGCCAGAAGGCCGTCAACAGAATGGTTGCCCACCAGGGCACGACGCCCGTGGCGTAGAGAACGGCGTCGCCGAGGATGCCGGCGATGCCGATCAGGAACAAGGCGAGGCCGATTTGGTCCTGGTGCGCGGCAAGCCACGGGTGCCGTGCCCGCCACTCGTTGCCGATGTCGATCAGCGCACCGCGGATGTGGGCGATCTTGTCCCTGTCGTCGGCAGCGAGGCTGCGTTCGCCAGGAAGCCTGGTTGCGATTCTCATCGTTCCTCCTTCTGGATATATCGCTAATCAAAGTGTTCCTGGATTTGAAGAACAGTCGCTTGGCCAGCTGGAGTGAATTTTGAGCTTGATTCATACTCAGAGTGTGAATTCTGGTCAGCACCCCGAGCCTCTGGTCCCGGCTCCCATCGCCGACGCTCTCTACGTCGAACTGGCCGCGACGACCGACGACATCGTCAACGCGGTGGCGACGCAGTTTCCGGCTTTTGCCGAAGCGTTCCAGAGCGAGATGGGCCAGGCGGGCATAACGGCGGTCAACACCATGCTGGCGGGCTTCTTAGCCACTACGTGCGGACCCAGGCCCGATCGGCAGCCTGTCGACATCGCGGCCGTGCATCAGGCCGCGTTCGCCCTCGGCCGCTACCAAGCGAATGTCGGGCGGTCGATCGACCCGATCAATGCAGCCTTCCGGCTCGGAGCGCGCATCGCCTGGCGGCACTGGAGCACCGTCGCGCAGGCCCACGACATGAGCACCGCCGGCATCGTGCGCTTCGCCGAACTCCACTTCGATTACCTCGACGACCTCGCCGACGCGTGCGTCAGCGGTCACGCCAACGAGCTGGCCACGGCGAGCAGGCGCCGCCAGCGCCAACTGGAAAAACTGACCGAACAACTCCTGCTCGGCGCCGCGAGCGACGAGATTCTCGAGACCGTCCGGTTGGCAGGCTGGCAGTCACCCGACGCCATGATCGCGATCGTCCTTCCTCGCGCCGATGCGCACAATGTCGTTCCGCTGCTTGATAATCAGACTCTGCGTGCTAGCGGAGATCTGCTGCCCGGCCCCGCGCATTCGGGCCTCACCGTGTTGTTGGTGCCGCTGACTGCCGCAGCGCCCCGTGCCGCTCTGATCCAACGGCTGGCCGGCATCCAGGCGGCCATCGGGCCTGAACAACCGTGGCTCGATGTCAAGTACTCCGCGGAGCTTGCGGCGCGCGCGTGGAAATGCTGCAAGCCTGAATCCTGGCCTATCGATACCGATCGGTCGTTGGCGGCGTTGGTAATTCATGCGGATCTGCCGACCCGGGAGCGCCAGCGCGCGGCGGCGCTCGCGCCGTTCGATCACTTGCGGGCCGACGCGCGGGCACGGTACGAGGAGACGTTGCGGGCGTGGCTCTTGCACCAGGGCCGTCGGGAGGATGTGGCGCGTCACTTGGTGCTGCACCCGCAGACCGTGCGGTACCGCATGGACCGGATTCGTGAAATCCTGGGCGACGGCTTGAGCGATCCGAACCGAGTGCTCGACTTCGTGATCGCCCTCGCGTGATGTCATGGCATGAAACCAGGGATTTGCAGCCTGACCGCGTTGTGCTGTCCGCTCAGCCGCGGGGTCGCCAGCCGAGCTGGAGCAACAATCCGAGGTCGTCGCGCACGGCGCGGTGACGCGCGATCTGGCCGCCCGCGATCGTGAAGATATGCACCTGCTTTTGGTTGATCAGCCTGCCGGTGGCCTCGATGCCATTGAATGGGCCGGTGTGCTTACCCGTCATGACGGCCGCCACCATCACCAGGCCGCCCTCGGCAACACTTTCGCCCACTTCGAAATTCAGCTCGGAAAACGCGTCGCGCAGCCAACGGCTGGTTGCCAGGAATCCCGCGGGCCCACGCAGTTGTCGTTCGACATCTTCGGGGTCGTCGTCGGCTTCCTCATTCCGGTAGCCGGAAGCAATGATTCGCTGAGCCAGGCCCGCATCGCCATTCTCGATCAACCGGAAGGACTCGAGCGCAACGGCTTTCGGATTCGTCATCCGCACAGGCTACGGCCGCTGACGCGGGGTGGTATTGGATGAAACGGACATCCCACCGCACAGCGCGGCCGGAGACATCCCGGCCAGCGCGCGGCATTCGTTGATCATGTGTGGCTGGTCCGCGTAGTTGGCCTCGACCGCCAACTCGGCCCATCGGCGTCCCGCACCGTGGCTTCGAATCAGAAGCAGCAATCGCTGGAAACGAAGTATCCGGCTCAACCGTTTGGGGCCGAAGCCCACTGCGGCCTCGAACCGGCGGCGCAGTTGCCTTTCGCTGAGGCCGACGGCATCGGCCAAGCCGGACACCGGCCGGTCCGGACGCTGCCGAAGCATGCCGACGGCCCCGGTCACCGCCGTGTCGAGTGCGGGCTCGGCGCGGTGCCAATGGTCGGTCAGCAACCGCTGCAGCGCCGCCACCCGCCGCGCGGGAGTCGTTGCGGTCAACACCGTTTCGGCCAGCCGGTGGGGGTCGACACCGAATACCGAATCGACCGGCACGTGGTGGTCGCACAACTCGTCGACCGGCCGCCCGACGACCGCCGCCGCCGCACCCGTCCGCAAGCGCAGTCCCACGTACCCGCATCCCCGGTCGGCGTGCAGGTCATAGAACGTGGTGGCGGGGCCCGCGATCACGACCTCGCCCGCCGAGCTCACGAACAGGTCGACGCACCCGTCCGGTATCACCCGCAACGCTCCCGTCGGGGAACCTGACCGCACCCACCCGCACTCCACCAGCGGGGCGAGCCGTCGGTCGGGGCGAAACTCCTGGTACACGCGATCACAATATTCGGGCTGCCGGGCATGCCGGTCCGCATCCCCGGACTTGTCGGCATTCAGACCTAGACTTCGCGGTGCCCTGATAGCCACGACTCGGAAGGAGCCCGCCGGATGCGATTCCTGCACACCGCCGATTGGCAACTGGGCATGACTCGGCACTTCCTCGCCGGCGATGCCCAGCCGCGGTATTCGGCCGCCCGCCGGGACGCGGTGGCCGGGCTGGGCGCGCTGGCGGCCGAGGTGGGCGCCGAGTTCGTCGTCGTCGCGGGCGACGTCTTCGAGCACAATCAACTCGCCCCGCAGGTGATCGGGCAGTCCCTGGAAGCCATGCGCGCCATAGGGATTCCCGTCTACCTGCTGCCGGGCAACCACGATCCCCTCGACGCGTCGTCGGTGTACACCGGCGCGCTGTTCACCGCGGAGTGTCCCGACAACGTCACCGTCCTCGATCGGGCCGGCGTTCACGAGATCAGGCCCGGGCTCGAAATCGTCGCGGCGCCATGGCGATCCAAGGCCCCGACCACCGACCTGGTCGCTGAGGTCCTCGACGGCCTAACCCCCAGTCCAGGAACCCGCATCCTCGTCGCGCACGGCGGCGTCGACGTCCTGGACCCCGACCGCGACAAGCCCTCGCTGATCCGGCTCCCAAAACTCGAGGACGCGCTGAAGCAAGGCGCCGTCCACTATGTGGCGCTGGGGGACAAGCATTCGCTCACCAAGGTCGGCGACAGCGGACGGGTCTGGTACTCCGGCTCACCGGAAGTCACCAACTTCGACGACGTCGAATCCGACCCCGGTCACGTGCTGGTCGTCGACGTCGACGACGACGGCGTCACCGTGGAACCCCGGCACATCGGCCGCTGGCGGTTCGTGACCCTGCACCGCCAGGTGGACACCAGCCGCGACATCGCCGACCTCGACATGAACCTGGACCTGATGAAAGACAAGGAGCGGACCGTCGTGCGGCTGGCGCTGACCGGTTCTTTGACGGTCACCGATCGCGCGGCCCTCGACGCGTGCCTGGACCGCTACGCGCGGCTGTTCGCCCACCTGCGCACCTGGGACAGCCACACCGACCTGGCGGTGGTTCCCGCCGACGGCGAGTTCACCGACCTCGGCATCGGCGGCTTCGCCGCCTCGGCCGTCGACGAACTGGTGGCGACGGCACGCGAGGGCGACTCCGCGGAGGCCGCCGACGCCCAGGCCGCGCTGGCCCTGTTGCTGCGCCTGGCCGATCGGGGCGCCGCGTGAAGCTGCACCGGCTCGTCCTGACCAACTATCGCGGCATCGCGCACCGCGAGATCGAGTTCCCCGACCACGGTGTGGTGGTGGTCTGCGGCGCCAACGAGATCGGCAAGTCCTCGATGATCGAGGCGCTGGACCTGCTGCTGGAATCCCGGGACCGCTCCACCAAAAAGGAAGTCAAGCAGGTCAAGCCGACCCACAGCGACGTCGGGTCCGAGGTGAGCGCCGAAATCAGCTGCGGCCCTTACCGTTTCACCTACCGCAAGCGGTTCCACAAGAAATCTGAAACGGAGCTGACGGTGCTGACGCCGCGGCGCGAACAGCTCACCGGCGACGAGGCCCACGACCGGGTCCGGGCGATGCTGGCCGAGACGGTCGACAACGACCTCTGGCACGCCCAACGGGTGCTGCAGGCCACGTCGACGGCCGCGGTGGACCTGTCCGGGTGCGACGCGCTGTCGCGAGCCCTCGACGTGGCCGCGGGTGACGCCGCGGCGCTGTCCGGGACCGAGCCGCTGCTGATCGAGCGGATCGACGCCGAGTACGGCCGCTACTTCACCCCCACCGGCCGGCCGACCGGCGAGTGGGCAACCGCGATCAAGCGCCTTAACGACGCCGACGAGGCGGTCGCCGAATGGGCCGCGGCGGTCGCCGGGGTCGACGACCGGGTGCGCCGCCACGCGGAGCTGACCGAGTGGGTGGCCGACCTGGCGCAGCAGCGGGCCGCCGCCGGCCCCCGGCTCGAGGCCGCCCAGCAAGCCGCCGACCGGATCGCCGAGCTCACCAACCAGGCGCGCGAGGCCAAGCTGCTCGCCGACGCCGCGACCGCCACCTGCACCGCGGCCGGCGCCGCCCACAACGGGCGCGTGCGGCTGCTCACCGAAATCCAAACCCGCACCACGAGCGTCGCCGCGGCCGAGGCGGAAGCGCAGCAGGCCGCGGAGGCGCGCAAGACGGCGGCGGCCGGCGCGCAGGCCGCCCACGAAGCCGTCGAACATGCCGCCCAGCTCCTCGCCGATCTGCAACGCCGCGCCGAGTCCGCGCGGCGCGCCGTCGATCAGCTCGCCGCCCGCGAGGAGGCCGACCGGCTCGGCGCTCGGCTGGCCAAGATCGCCACCATCCAGCGCGACCGCGACCGCGTCTGCGCGGAACTCGCGGGCGTGAAAATCACCGACGAGTCGCTACGGCGCATCGAGAACGCCGCCGCCGCCGTCGATCTCATCGGCGGGCAGCTTGCGTTGACGTCCGCCGCGGTGGAATTCACCGCCATCGCCGACATCGAGCTCGCCACCGGCGACCAACGGGTGTCCCTGCCGGCGGGCGAACGCTGGTCGATCACCGCGACCGGCCCCACCACCGTCGAGGTTCCCGGCTTGCTGACCGCGCGGGTCACCCCGGGCGCGACCACCCTCGACGTCCAAGCCAAATACGCTGCGGCACAAGATGAATTCGCCGCGGCGCTGAAAGTGGCCGACGTGACCGACCTCGCGTCCGCGCGGTCCGCCGACCAGCGCCGCCGCGAACTGCAGGGCTGCCGTGACCAATTGGACGCGACCGTGTCCGGGCTGTGCGGCGACGACGATGTCGACCAACTGCGGGAGCGGCTGGCGCAGCTGCGTGCCGATCACCCGGCCGAACCGGACCTCGTCCCGAAAGACGCCCGCGCCGAACTCGGCGCCGCCGAGGCCGCCCGCACCGCCGCGGCCACGGAATGCGAGCAACGCCGCTGCGCCGCGGCGGCCGCGGCGGCGGCGCTCGCCGAGTCGTCAACGCGCGCAACGGTTTCCCAGAACGCGCTGGCAGCCCAACGCGCCGAGCTGGACGCCGCCACCGACCGGCTGTCCCGGGAGCGCGCCGAGGTGAGCGACGAGGACCTCGCATCCGCGGCGCAAGCCGGCCTTAAAGGCAAAGAGGACGCCGAGCGGCGCGTCACCGAACTCGCCGACGAGCTCGCGGCCGCCGCGCCGGACGTGGTCGCCGCCGAACTGACCGCCGCCACCGCGGCGGCCGACACACTGCGCGACCAATACGAAGACGCGAACAGCGCGTTGCGCGAAATCGCCATCGAGCTCTCGGTTTTCGGCAGCGAGGGCCGCCAGGGCAAGCTGGACGCCGCGCAGACCGAACGCGAACACGCCGCCAGCCAGCACGCCCGGGTCGGCAGCCGGGCGCGCGCCGCCCAGCTGTTGCGCTCGGTGATGACACGGCACCGCGACACCACCAGGCAGCGCTACGTCGAGCCCTATCGCACGGAACTGCAGCGGCTTGGTCGCCCGGTGTTCGGTCCCGATTTCGAGGTCGACATCGACAGCGACCTGTGCATCCGCAGCCGCACCCTCAACGGCGTCACGGTGCCGTACGAATCGCTGTCCGGCGGCGCCAAGGAGCAGCTCGGCATCCTGGCCAGGCTGGCCGGCGCGGCCCTGGTCGCCAAGGAGGACAGCGTCCCGGTGGTCGTCGACGACGCACTGGGTTTCACCGATCCCGACCGCCTGGCCAAGATGGGGAAGGTGTTCGACACCGTCGGCGCCCACGGTCAAGTGATCGTGCTGACGTGTAGCCCCGACCGCTACGACGGCGTCCACGACGCGCACCGAATCGACCTCAACGTTTAGCATGAAGCGCTCGACGGTATCTGTCTTGGTGGAGCGCAATGACCATGAACTCGAAACGGCGTCGGCTGCAGGAAAAGCTGGCCGCATTGCCCGGCGTGCGGGCGGTGCGTCGACCGGTCACGCCGGATAGCGCCGACGAGTTCGATCTCTACTACGTGCGGGGCGGCCGCAAGTCCGCCCACCCGCTGGTGATCATCCCGGGCGGCCCGGGAGTCGCGTCGGTCCAGATGTACAGGGGGCTGCGGCGCCGGGCCGCCGCCGCGGGCCTGGACGTCATCATGATCGAGCATCGCGGCGTAGGGATGTCACGCCACGACGACGCCGGAGAGGACCTGCCGCCCGACGCCCTCACCGTCAATCAGGTCGTCGACGACGTGGCCGCCGTACTCGACGACGCCCGCGTGGACTCCGCCGTCGTCTACGGAACGTCATACGGCACCTACATCGCCGCCGGAGTGGGCGTGCGCCACCCGGGCCGGGTGCATGCGATGGTCCTCGATTCGCCGCTGCTGTCGCGGCACGACATCGTGATCGTGCGCCGCGCGATCCGCCGGCTGCTGCTCCGGGGCGACAGCCCCGAAACCGCGCCGCTCGCACCGAAAGTCCGCAAGCTCGTCGACGCCGGCGTCATGACGGCGGCGGCGACCCAGGTCGTCGCGACAATCTACGGCCATGGCGGGGCCGCCCTGCTCGACCGGCAACTCGACCTGCTGCTCGACGACCGAAGGGTGTTGTGGTGGGCGCTATCCCGATTCGCGACCCTTTCCAACCTGCCGTACCGCTATGAGGAAGACCTCGTGAGCCGCATCGCGTTCCGCGAACTCGACTACGCCGCCGAGCCCGACGGCCTGCCGCTCGACCCCGCCGTGGCTGAGCGCGAAACCCGCACCCAGACGGCAACTTTCGAGGACGAGCCATACGATCTACCGGCCGAGATGCCGAATTTCGGCTGGCCCACCGCGGTGATCTCCGGCGGCCGCGATCTCATCACCCCGCCGCAGGTCGCCCAGCGGGTGGCGTCCCTGATTCCCAACGCGCAGCTGCTCAAGCTTCCCACCATGGCCCACAGCGCGTTGGACTTTCGCGAGCCCGCGGCCCTGGCCGTCGCCGGAGCCGTGTTCCGCGACGAATTCGAGGGCCTGGCCGCACAGGCGCCGGCGCTGGACGAGCTCCCGCCGCGGCCGTCGGTCCGCCTGCTGTGGAAGGCGATCGAGCTGGCCGTCATCGCCGAGGGCGCGCTGCCGGCCCTGCGGATCCCCGCGCCGTTGCGGCGGCGGATCAGGTCCGGATGAACCCGATCGCGGTGTAGTTCAGGTCGCCCAGACCCGCCGCCCCGAAATTCGCCAGCGTGCTGCGCACCGCGACATCACCGGGGGATTGGGTCAGCGGCAGGCTGAATCCCTCGGCCCAGATGAGCTTGTCGAGGTCGTTGGCCAACGCCTGCGCCTTCGCGGGATCGAGTTCTTCGAGCGTCCGCTCGATCGCGGCGTCGATCTCCGGGCTGCCGATCTTGCCGAAGTTGCTCGCCCCGTCGGACTGGTAGATCTGCGTCAGCGACGAGAGCGGGAAAGCGTCGCCGAGCCAGCCGAACTGCGCCATGTCGAACGCCCCGACGTTGACGTAGTTGGTGAAAAAGCCGCTGCCCGACCGCGCGACAAGTTCGAGCTTGACACCGATCTGGGCGAGGCTGTGCTGCGCGATCTGCGCGAACACCTTGCTGCCCTGCGCGTCGTAGAACAGGTCGCGGATCACCAGCTGGCGACCGTCGCGCTCCCGGAACTGGCCGTTGCGCTTCCACCCCAGGGCGTCGAGCTCCCGGCTCGCCGCCGCCGGGTCGTAGGGCACGACGTCGCTGTTGTCCTGGTAGCCCTGCTGCCCGGCGACGTAGATGTGGTTGCCCAGCGCCACCGGGTTGCTGGTGAGGCCGTACTGGACGACCTTGGCGATGGTCTGCCGGTCGATGCCCTTGGCCACGGCGACCCGTAATGCCTTGTCTTCCAGTATCGCCCCGCGCGCGCCGTTGAAGGTGAAGTGCGACCAGCTCGGCGCGGGGGCGCGGCGTATCGAAATGCCCTTGGTCCGTTGGGCGATCGTCAGCTGGTCCACGGTGCCGATCCCGACCGCGTCGATCGTGTTGTTCTGCAGCGCCGGCAACCGGGCGGCGTCGTCGAGCACCAGGTAGGTGATGCTGTCCAGCCGCGGCCGCGCGCCCCACCATTTCGGGTTGCGGGTCAACACGATTCGCTGCGTGGACCGGTCCAGCGACGACACGATGAACGGTCCGGCCGTCGGGCCGGGCCCGTCGAGCTGGCCCTTGTTGAACACCTCCGGCGTGGAGGTCATGCTGGCCGGCAGCAGCATGCCGTTGCCCGCGAACATGCCGCGCCACTCGGCGTACGGCTTGGCGAACGTCATGACCGCCTGCCGGTCGTCGACCCCCCGGGTCACCGACGCGACGCGGTCGGCGCCGCTGAATCCGGCGATCTCAAAGGCCTTGTCCACGCCGCTGAGGGCGTGGATTTGGCTGGCGATGTCCTGCCAGGTGATCGGGGTACCGTCGGACCACACCGCCTTGGGGTTGATGGTGTAGGTGACCACCTGCGGGTCGGTCCCGGTGAGCTCGACGCTGGTGAAGTAGTCGGTGTCGACCGTGGTCGACCCGTCCGGCCCGATGACGAACGCCCGCGGCAGGGTCGCCTTCATCATCGAGGCGACCTCGGCCGCGTTGCCGTCGATGCTGAGAATGTTGAAGTTCGGCGGGAAGTCGCTGAGCGAGAGCCGCAGGTTGCCGCCGTCCTGCAGCGTGGCGGGGTCGCGCGGGTTGAGGTCGCTGGTGGTGCCGATCGAGGCCTTGTTGCCCGTCGTGGGCGTCAGGTCGATGGCCGGCGAGCATCCGGTGAGCACCAACCCGGCGACCACCAACACGCTCAGCACCCGTCGAGACTGCGTCCAGCGCCTGAAAAGAGCCGACCACGACGCTCTGAGCGCAGTCTCGGCGACACAAACCCTAGACATGCGGCACCGCGCCCAGCAGCCGCCGCGTGTAATCGTGCTGCGGATTGGCGAACAATTGCTCGCTGTCGCCCTGTTCGACGATCGCGCCGGCATACATAACCGCCACGTCGTGCGCCAGGTGTTTGACCACCGAAAGGTCATGGGAAACAAACAGATACGACAGGCCGAACCGCTCCTGCAGGTCGAGCAGCAGGTTGATGATCCCGGCCTGGATGGACACGTCGAGGGCGGACACCGGCTCGTCGAGTGCCAGGATCTTCGGCTGTAGCGCCAGCGCCCGCGCGATGCCGATGCGCTGCTTCTGCCCACCGGAAAACTCGGCGGGGTAGCGGGTCGCGTCCGCGCGGCGCAGGCCCACGATCTCGAGCAGCTCGGCCACCCGCGCGAACGTGGCGTTCTTGTCGAAGCCGTTGGCCCGCAACGGTTCGGCCAACAGCTCGAAGACGGGCAGCCGCGGGTCCAGCGACGCCACCGGGTCTTGGAACACCACCTGGATGTCGCGTCGCAGCTCCCGCCGGCGCGCCGGGCTCAACGAGGCGACGTCGTTGCCCAACACCTCGATCGAACCGGATTGCGGGGCAACCAGTTCCAGGATCTCGTGCAGCGTGGTCGACTTGCCCGAACCGGACTCGCCGACGATGCCCAGCGTGCGGCCCTGCCGCAGCTCGAAGCTGATGCCGTCGACGGCGCGGACCTCGCCGACGGCGCGGCGGAACACCACGCCCTTGGTCAGCCGGTAGGTCTTGGCCAGCTCGCGCACCCGGACCACGACCGATGACTCACCAGGAGTCGCCTCGGTGCGCACGGAGGTGTTCACCCCGTAGATGTCCGCGGCGCTGCGGTCGCCGACCTGATCGGTGCGGATGCAGGCGGCCCGATGGTCGACGGAGACCTCGATCAATTCCGGTTCGGCGGCGCGGCATTCGTCGATGGCCAGCGGGCAGCGCGGCGCGAACGGGCATCCCGGATCCAGTCCGGCCAGCGACGGCGGCGCGCCGGGGATGGGCACCAGGCGGGTGCCCTGCGCGGCGTCCAGCCGGGGAACCGACCCCAACAGCCCGACGGTGTACGGCATCTGGCGGGCCCGGTACAGGTCGCTCACGCCGGCCGACTCCACGACCCGGCCGGCGTACATCACCAGCGCCCGGTCGGCGAACTCGGCGACCACGCCGAGGTCGTGCGTGATGATGAGAACCCCTGCGCCGGTGACGTCGCGGGCCGTCTTGAGCACCTCCAGGATCTGCGCCTGCACGGTGACGTCCAGCGCGGTGGTGGGTTCGTCGCAGATCAACAGGTCGGGATCGTTGGCGATCGCGATCGCGATGACGACGCGCTGTCGTTCGCCGCCGGACAGCTCGTGCGGAAACGCCCGCGCGCGCCGCTCGGGCTGCGAGATGCCAACCAGCTCAAGCAGTTCGACGGCGCGCCGGCGGGCGGCCTTGCGCCCGACGCGCGGCTGGTGGACCTCGATCGCCTCGGCGATCTGATCGCCGACGGTGTACACCGGGGTCAGCGCCGACATCGGATCCTGGAACACCATGCCGACCGTCCTGCCGCGGAACCGCGACATCGCGTCGTCGCCGAGCCCCAGCAGCTCGTTGCCCTGCAACCGGACCGAACCGCGCACGCGCGCGTACTCGGGCAGCAGCCCCACCACCGCCATCGCCGAGACGGACTTGCCCGACCCCGATTCGCCGACCATGGCCACGACTTCGCCGGGTTCGATGTGATAGCTGATGCCGCGCACCGCGGTCACCGGCGGGCCATCACTCGGAAACGTGACGGCCAGGTCGGAAACCTCCAGCAGGGGGCTCACCGGCGCCCCAGCCCGCTGCCCGGGTCGAGCGCGTCGCGCAGCCCGTCGCCGGTCAGGTTGGCGCACACCAGGATCAGCACCAGCACCCCGGCCGGGAACAGGAAGACCCACGGGAAGGTGGTCGCCGACTGGGTGCCGTTGGCGATCAGCGTGCCCAGCGACACGTCGGGCGGTTGGATCCCGAAACCGAGGAAGCTCAGGCCGGTTTCGGCCAGGATGGCCGACGCGACGTTGAGCGCGGCGTCGATGATCAGGATGGACGCCACGTTGGGCACCACATGCCCGACGATGATCCGCCGGCTGGACACCCCCATATACCGTGCGGCGCGGATGAATTCGCGCTCCCGCAGGCTCATGGTCATGCCGCGGACCATGCGCGAGCTGATCATCCACCCGAAGGCGGCCAGCAGCAGCACCAGCAGCAGGACGCTGGACGACTTCTTGACCCGCGGCGTCAGTATCGCGATCAGGATGAAGCTGGGCACCACCAACAGCAGGTCGACCACCCACATCAGCACCCGGTCCCGCCATCCGCCGAAGTAGCCGGCGATCGACCCGACGGTGGCGGCGATGCCGGTGGAGATGAACGCGACGCAGACGCCGATCAGCATCGACTTCTGCATGCCCCGCAGGATCTGCGCCAACAGGTCCTGGCCCATCGCGTTGGTGCCCAGCCAGTGCCGCGCGTTCGGCGGTTGCAGCAGCGCGTTGAAATCGAGGTCGTCGTAGGAGTAGGGCAGCAGCGAGGGCAGCGCGTAGCAGCCGGCGAACAGCAGCACCAGCAGCGTCAGCGCCGCCACCGCGGTCCGGTTGCGCGCGAACCGGCGCAGCACCAACGTCCGGCGCGACGTGAACCCCGCCACTTCCGGCGACGAGACTTCTTGGGCTGCCGTGGATGTCATGACACCCGCACCCGCGGATCGAGCGCGGCGTAGAACACGTCCGACAACAGCCCGGCCAGCAACACCACCGTGCCGGAGAACAGCGTGATCGCCGCGATGATGTTGGTGTCCTGGGCCGTGATGCCCTGCACCAGCCATTCGCCCATGCCGTGCCAGCCGAAGATCTTCTCGACGAACACCGCCCCGACGACCAGGCCGGCCACCCCGTACGCAAACAGGGTGGCCAGCGGGATCAGGGCGGTGCGCAGCCCGTGCTTGAACAGCGCGCGGCGACGGGTCAGCCCCTTGGCGCGGGCGGTGCGAATGAAGTCCTGCCCGAGGACGTCGAGCATCGCGTTGCGCTGATATCGGCTGTATCCCGCCGCGCCCATCAGCGCCAGGGTCAGCGTGGGCAGGATGAGGTGGCGCAACCGGTCCACCAGCTCCGGCCAGAACCCGCCCGTCACACCGGGCGACGTCTCCCCGGTGTAGTCGAACAGTTGCACGCCGACGGCCCAGTTGACCCGCAGCGCACCCAGGATCAGCAGGTTGGCGATGACGAACGACGGGGTGCTCAGCAACAACAGCGCCAGCAGCGTGACGACGCGGTCGCTGAGCCGATACTGGCGGATCGCGCCCCACGCCCCGGCGACGATGCCCAGCACCGTCCCCACCAAGGAGCCGACGACCAGCAGCCGCAGGCTCACCCCGACTCGGCGCCACAGCGTGGCGGCGACGGGTTGCCCGGTGATGGTCGAGCCGAAGTCGCCCTGGACTACGTGCGAGGCCCAGTGCGCGTAGCGAATCGGAATCGGCTTGTCCAGGCCGAGCGCGTGGGCCTTGGCGTCGATGACGGCCTGCGGCGGGCGCGGGTTGCGCTGCAACAGGCTATCCAGCGGCGAGAAGGCCACCGAGGTCAGGCAGTAGGTCAGGAAGGATGCCAGCGCCAGCAGCACGACATAGTTGAGCAACCGGCGCGCGAGGAACCGGATCATGCCCGACCGAGCCTCCCACGCCGCATTGGGACAGGTTAACCAGCCGAGCGCGGCCTTGTGATCCGGCTGATTTTCATGGCTGAATTACGGGTGGCTCGCTGCTACCTTCAGGCCGCCACACCCAGAGGAGGCTTGCGTGACGGTTACCGACCACTACCTGGCCAACAACGCCCAATACGCCAGCACCTTCAAGGGCCCGCTGCCGCTGCCGCCGAGCAAACACGTCGCGGTCGTGGCGTGCATGGACGCCCGGCTCGACGTCTACCGCATCCTCGGCCTCAACGAGGGGGAGGCCCACGTCATCCGCAACGCGGGCGGCGTCGTCACCGACGATGTCATCCGCTCGCTGGCCATCAGCCAGCGGCTGCTGGGGACCCAGGAGATCATCCTGATCCACCACAGCGACTGCGGCATGCTCACCTTCACCGACGACGACTTCAAGCGCGGCATCCAGGACGAGATCGGCGTCAAGCCGCCCTGGGCGGCCGAGGCGTTCCCTGATCTCGCCGAGGACGTCCGGCAGTCGCTGCGCCGCATCGAGAACAGCCCGTTCGTGACCAAGCACGTGTCGCTGCGCGGCTTCGTCTTCGACGTCGCCACCGGCAAGCTCGAAGAAGTCACCCTCTAGCGCCCCAGCCCTCTTCGTCGAACGTGTTCTCAGGGCGAGAAATTGGCCATATCTTCGCCCTCAGTGCACGCTCGGCGCCGCACTAACCCACCTTGTACGTCGCCAGCGCCTTGGCGACCAGCGTGCCCGACGGGTCGACGATCTCGGCCTCGCAGTTGACCAGCGACCGGCCGCGCCGCAGCACCCGGCCCACCCCGATCAGGTCGGTGGCCCGCGCCGGCGCCATGAAATCCAGCGCCATCGACACCGTCACGCCCCGCAACGACGGGGGAGCGTCCGCACCGCACCATGCCGCCGCCATGACGGTCAGGTCAGCCAGGGTGGCGATCGCACCGCCGTGCACCATGTCGCCCACGGTGACATTGGTCGGATCCCACGGCAGCCGCAGCCTGACCTCGTCGTCGGCCAGCTGATCGGCGACGATTCCCAGCTTCGCGACGAAAGGCGATTGGGGGAGGAATTGCGAGATGACATCGCGGCCGCTCTGCGTTTCAGTTGCCATGCGTCCATGCTTTCGCACCGGCGAGCCCCCGCAAATACCCGACAGGTCATTGACACCGGCGGGGTCGGCTGGTTCTATATAGGACAATGACCATAAAGATGGTCAATTCGACCAGGATTATCAAGAAATAGATCCGCATCAAGAATGCAGCGAGGTGGCCATGACCAGCGCCGTGAACACGGCTCCCGCCGCCGGCCAGTATGAGTTGAGCCATCTGCGCTCGCTCGAGGCCGAGGCGATCCACATCATTCGGGAGGTGGCCGCGGAGTTCGAGCGCCCCGTCCTGCTCTTCTCGGGCGGCAAGGACTCCATCGTGATGCTGCACCTGGCGCTCAAGGCGTTTAAGCCCGGGCGGCTGCCGTTTCCGGTGATGCACGTCGACACCGGCCACAACTTTGACGAGGTGATCGCCGCCCGCGACGAGCTGGTCGCCGAGTCCGGGGTGCGGCTGGTGGTGGCGTCGGTGCAGGAGGACATCGACGCCGGACGGGTGGTCGAGACGATCCCGTCGCGCAACCCGATCCAGACCGTGACGCTGTTGCGCGCCATCCGCGAGAACAAGTTCGACGCCGCGTTCGGCGGGGCGCGCCGCGACGAGGAGAAGGCGCGCGCCAAGGAGCGAGTGTTCAGCTTCCGCGACGAGTTCGGGCAGTGGGACCCCAAGGCCCAGCGCCCCGAGCTGTGGAACCTCTACAACGGCAGGCACCACAAGGGCGAGCACATCCGCGTCTTCCCGCTGTCCAACTGGACCGAGTTCGACATCTGGTCCTACATCGGCGCCGAGAAGATCAAGCTGCCGTCGATCTATTTCGCGCACCGGCGCAAGGTGTTTCAGCGCGACGGCATGCTGCTGGCGGTCGACCGGCACATGCAGCCGCGCGCCGACGAGCCGGTGTTCGAGGCCACGGTGCGGTTCCGCACGGTGGGCGACGTCACATGCACCGGCTGCGTGGAATCGGAGGCTGCCACCGTCAGCGAGGTCATCGCCGAGACGGCGGTGGCGCGGTTGACCGAGCGCGGCGCGCCCCGCGCCGACGACCGGATCTCGGAGGCTGGAATGGAAGACCGCAAACGGCAGGGTTACTTCTGATGACAACGTTATTGAGGCTCGCGACCGCCGGCTCCGTCGACGACGGCAAGTCCACCCTGATCGGGCGCCTGCTGTACGACTCCAAGGCCGTGATGGAAGACCAATGGGCGTCGGTGGAGCGGGCGTCGGAGGAGCGCGGCCACGACTACACCGACCTGGCGCTGGTGACCGACGGCCTGCGGGCCGAGCGGGAGCAGGGCATCACCATCGACGTCGCCTACCGCTACTTCGCCACTCCCAAGCGGAAATTCATCATCGCCGACACGCCGGGCCACATCCAGTACACCCGCAACATGGTGACCGGCGCGTCGACGGCTCAGCTGGTGATCGTGCTCGTCGACGCCCGCCACGGCCTGCTGGAGCAGTCCCGCCGGCACGCCTTCCTGGCGTCGTTGCTCGGCATCCAGCACATCGTGCTGGCGGTCAACAAGATGGACCTGATTGATTGGGACAAAGAGAAATTCGAGGCGATCCGCGACGAGTTCCACGCCTTCGCGGCTCGGCTCGACGTGCAGGACGTGGCCACCATCCCGATCTCGGCGCTCAACGGCGACAACGTGGTGACCAAGTCGGACAACTCGCCGTGGTACGAGGGCCCGGCGCTGCTGTCGCACCTCGAGGAGGTCTACATCGCCGGTGACCGCAACCTGGTCGACGTGCGCTTCCCGGTGCAATACGTCATCCGGCCGCAGACCCACGAGCATCGCGACCACCGCAGCTACGCCGGCACCGTGGCGAGCGGGGTGATGCGCCCCGGCGACGAGGTGGTCGTGCTGCCCGTCGGCAAGACCACCCGGATCACCGCCATCGAGGGTCCCAATGGCCCTGTGGAAGAAGCGTTTCCGCCGATGGCCGTCTCGATCAGCCTGGCCGACGACATCGACATCTCCCGCGGCGACATGATCGCGCGCACCCACAACCAGCCGAGGGTCACGCAGGACTTCGACGCGACCGTGTGCTGGATGGCCGACAACTCGGCGCTGGAGCCGGGCCGCGACTACCTCATCAAACACACCACCCGAACCACCCGCGCGCGCGTTACGGCGCTGGAGTACCGGCTCGACGTCAACACCCTGCACCGCGACAAGGGCGCAAGGGCGTTGCAGCTCAACGAACTTGGCCGCATTTCGCTGCGGACCCAGGTTCCCTTGCTGCTCGACGAGTACACCCGCAACTCCAGCACCGGCTCCTTCATCCTCATCGACCCGAACACCAACGGCACGGTGGCGGCGGGCATGGTGCTGCGCGAAGTCGCCGCGCAGACCGCAAGCCCGAACACCGTGCGGCACAAGTCGCTCGTCGGCGAAGGCGCCCGGACCCGTGGCAAGACGGTGTGGTTCACCGGCCTGTCGGGCTCCGGGAAGTCGTCGGTGGCGATGCTGGTCGAGCGGACGCTGCTCGAAAGCGGCGTTCCCGCTTACGTTCTCGACGGCGACAACCTGCGCCACGGCCTGAATGCGGACCTGGGCTTCTCGATGGCCGACCGCGCCGAGAACCTGCGCCGGCTGGCGCACGTGGCGGCGCTGCTGGCCGACAGCGGTCAGGTGGTGCTGGTGCCGGCGATCAGCCCGCTGGCCGAGCATCGCGAACTGGCCCGCAGGGTCCATGCCGACGCCGGCGTCGACTTTTTCGAGGTGTTCTGCGACACGCCGCTCGACGAGTGCGAGAAGCGTGATCCCAAGGGGCTGTACGCGAAAGTCCGTGCAGGTGAGATCCAGAACTTCACCGGCATCGACAGCCCCTATCAGCAGCCCGAGAACCCGGACCTGCGGCTGACGCCGGATCGCGGCGTCGAGGAGCACGCGCAGCGGGTCATCGACCTGCTGGAGTTGCGCCCCTAAGGAACCCTTACCGGGGTGGCACAATCCTCACCATGCGGATGTCGGCCAAGGCGGAATACGCGGTGCGGGCGATGGTCCAGCTCGCCACGGTCGACGGCGGCACGCTGGTGACGACCGACGAACTGGCCCAGGCCCAGGGCATACCGCCGCAATTTCTCGTCGACATCCTCACCAACCTGCGCACCGATCGCCTGGTGCGAAGCCACCGCGGCCGCGAGGGCGGCTACGAATTGGCCCGCCCCGGAAACGAGATCAGCATCGCCGACGTGCTGCGCTGCATCGACGGCCCGCTGGCCAGCGTCCGCGACATCGGGCTCGGCGATCTGCCCTATGCCGGGCCCACCGCGCCGCTGGCCGACGTCTGGCGGGCGCTGCGTGCCAGCATGCGCTCGGTGCTGGAGGAGACGACGGTCGCCGACGTCGCGGCCGGCGCCCTGCCCAAGCACGTCGCGCAACTCGCCGACGACTATCGCGACCAGGAACACGTGCGGCACGGCTCGCCGCGCGGCGGCGATTAGCCGTCACGCGATCCAAGAAATCCCTGATCTCGGTGGGGTTAACCGCGCGGCCGCGCGGGAAACCCGATTTGAGGATGGTGTGAACAAAATGACCGAACAAAAGTTGATCGAGAACTGGATCGAGGGCTGCGCATTACAGCGGATCATGTTCCGCGATGGTCTGGTGCTGAATTTCGATGATGACAACGAGCTCGTCATCTCGGCACCGCTGCGCCTGACCCTGCCGGCCGTCGCCACCGCCCCCGCGGAGATCGTCGCGATCGACCCGAATAACCCGGCTACCCAGGAGCGTCCGCTCTTCGATTTCTCCGGGCAAAAGTGCACGGGTTTTGCCTGGTCTGACAGCGGAGACCTGCATCTCGAGTTCTCCGACGGTCACCAGATCGACGTGCCTCCGTCTGATGAGGCCACCGCGTGGGAGCTGTACGGCAAGTACCACGGGTATGCCGCCTGCTTATCGCACGGCAAGGTGCGGGTGGTGCGGCACGACGTGGACGAATAGCGACGAATAGCGACGAATAGCTCAGCCGCCCGACCCGTAGGGGCGCGTGAGGATTTCCATTGCATGCCCGGAGGGATCCAGGAAGTACACCCCGCGGCCGCCGTCCCGGGTGTTGATCTCGCCGGGCCGATTGGCCCCCGGATCCGCCCAGTGCTCCAGGCCGCGCGATTTGATCTTGCCGTAGATCTCGTCGAACTCCTCCTCCGAAACCAGAAACGCGTAGTGCTGGCGGCGGACCTCCTCGCCCTCGGCGACGTCGGAGTAGTCAAGGCTGGCGCCGTGGTCGAGCGCGACAACCATGAAGTGGCCAAACGGCTTCGGGTCCGGCAGGCCGAACAGTTCGGCCAGAAATTCCGCGGACTCACGCTTGTCGCGCGACGCGACGATGGTGTGGTTGAAACTGATGCTCATAGTTCAATCATCCGCTTCTCGCGAGCGTGCGTGTTTGCACAACGACACGCCGTGCCGGCTGTCATTTTGCGCACCCTCGCGCGAAGGCTGGACGCCCTACTTGGGCGCCGTGAGCTCCAGGGCGATGTTGTCCGGGTCGCGGAACTCCAGGATGTACGACGGCCCAATGTCTTTGACGGGCTCGTGCGGCACGCCGACATCGTCGAGATGCGTTGCCGCGGAGTCCAATTCGGCCTTGCTGCCGAGCCGGAAGGAGATGTGGTCGAGCCCGCAGCGATCCTCGTGGAAGCGGTCCGTGGCGACCGGCCGCAGGCCGAGCAGCGTGCCGCCCAGGTCGTAGATGACGCCGCCGAACAGGAAGCCGAACTGGTTGCGGGTGGCTTCGTCGGCGTTCTCGGGGACCTCGAGCAGCACGGGCCAACCGAACACGCTCTCGTAGAACTGCCGTGACCGCTCGATGTCGGTGACGGTCAGCCGCACGTGCGCGATGGAGGTGCTCGTGAAACCCATCTGCTTCATGGTGCCAGAATCCCGTCTGTGCAGATAGCAATGACCATGCCGGTGATGGAGCCGGACCTGGATGCGACGGTGCTGGCGGCCTGGGCGCGCGAGATCGACGAGGGCCCGTTCTCGTCGCTGTGCTGGGGCGAGCGCATCGCGTTCGAAAACCCGGACAACCTGACGCTCCTCGGCGCGCTGGCGGCGTGGACCACCCGGGTGCGCCTGATGACGACGGTGATCGTGCCGCAGCTGCACGACCCGGTCATGCTGGCGAAGGGCCTGGCCACCGGCGACATGTTGAGTGGCGGCCGGCTGACGGTGGGCATCGGCGTTGGCGGCAGGCACGAGGACTATCACGCCGTGGGCGCCGACCCGGCGACGCAGACGATGCGCGGCATGGCCGAACGTGTGGCGGTGATGAAGCGGGTGTGGGCCGGCGAAAAGATCACCGAGTCGGTACTGCCGGTAGGGCCGGCCCCGGTTCAGCCCGGTGGCCCGCCCCTGTTCGTCGGCACCATGGGTCCCAAGACCGTGCGCAGCGCCGCGGCCTGGGCGGACGGGTTGGCCGGCACCACGTTGGACCTCGACGTCGCCAAGCAGAACGAGCTGTTCGACGTGGCGCGGGAGGCGTGGACCCAGGCCGGCAGGTCCAAACCGCAGCTGGTCACGTCGTTCTGGTTCGCGTTCGGCGAACCGGAGCAGGCCCGCGCCCAGGTGCATCGCCACCTGCTGCGCTACATGAACTGGATTCCGGCCGAATACGTGGACGCGATGGCGCCCATGACCGGCTGGTCCGGCAGCGAGGACGAGTTGCTGGCCGTCTTGCGAAAGTTCGAGGGAATCGGCACCGACGAGGTGCAGCTCATCCCCACGAGTTCGGACCTCGACCAGCTGCGCCGTGCAGCCGACGTCGCCGCGAAGCTCTAGGCCGAGGCCCGTTCGTCGTCGGCCGAAGGCTCCTGCGGCGGCTGGCCCTTGCGCAGCGTCGCCAGCAGCTCGCGATACGGGCCGACCAAATAGACGGTGTCGCCGCCGCGCAGCCAGGCGTCGCGGCGCGGGTGCAGTTCGACGGGTGTGTCCTGGCGGGTGATCGCGATGACCCGGGTCTGGGTGGACAGCTCGAACATCTTGAGCCCGTCGAGCTCGCTGCCTGGAGCCACGTGCATGGCGCCGACCATGAAGGAGCGCTGCCCCACCCAGAACGTCCCCAGCACCTGCAGCCCCATCGCGGCGCCGATGAACCACGGCGCGGCCAGATCGACTGTCGAGCGCACGTTTTCGAAGCCGAACCGCTGCGCCACCGCGGCCCCCAGCGCGCGGTCGTAGATGCGCAGCACGATCGGCACGTCGGGCCGGACCACCTCCGGCATCACCCGCGGGCCCAGCATCTCGCGCAGCACGATCCCGGTCTCGATGTTGGTCATGTCGTCCTGGGTCAACACCGCCACCGCGCGGGCCCGGTCGACGCGGGCCGACGCCAGCGTCTGGCGCAGGGTCGCGTCCCCGAAGATCACCGGCACGTCCAGGTCGTCCGCCGCCGACAGGAAGCGGTTGTTGTCGTCCCGCTCGATGACCGCCACCTCGTAGCCGGCGCCGGCCAGGTCGGCGACGACGCGGCTGCCGAACGAGCCCAGCCCGACGACGATGACGTGATCGCGCAGGTGGCGCGCGCGCCGGCGCCCGGCCGAGTGTGCGAAACGACGCGACAACAGCAGGTCCGCCATGAACGCGACCAGCAGCGCCGTGGTCGTCACGCCCGCGAGCATCAGCATGATGCTGAACAGCCGCAGCCAGGTCGGTTGCGACAGGAAGCTGAAGTCGCCGTAACCGACGGTCGCGATCGTCTCGGTGCTGAAATACAGCGCGTCGAGCCAGGTCATCGTCGCCCGAGGCTGGTAGCTGAACCGCAACACGACCGTCGACCCGAGCAGCAGCAGTGCCACGGCGAACAGGGCCCGCGGCAACATCGGGTTGACGTCGTCACGCAGGCCGCGTGCGGCATCGAGCAGTCGACGCAGCCAGGCCCGCCGCGAGCGCCGTGCGGTCGGCTTCGGGACCTTGATGCCGCGGGCGGCCAGCTCGTCGGCCGTGCCGATCATCGCGGTCCAGTCGCCGGCGTGCACCGGCAGATCCCGGCCCGGGCACGGCTCCACGGCGCCCGGGGTGGCGCAGTTCTCGCCGTGGATGACGGCGACGGGCGCCAGGTCGCCGTAGATCTCGCGCAGCGTCGCGTCGCGCGGCGCCGCGGAGCCCGAGACGACGAACTTGATGCCCGCCGCCTCGAACGGGTGCACGGTGTGCGCCAGGCAGGCCTCGACGACGGACGGCGCCGCGAGGTCCGCGACGTCCAGAATCGCTCCGGGGCGCTTGTCGGCCGCCATCGCCGTCCGCAGCACGTCGTTCGCCAGCCGCGCCACCACCCGGATATCCGGGTTGGCTTTCCTTGCCAGCAGGGCGATTTCGAGATTGATCGCGTCGTCGTCGCCGGCGCAGATCACGGCGCGGGCGCGGGCGATCCCGGCGGTGGCAAGCTCGGTCGGGCTGGTGAGCTTGACGATGTGCACGCCGGCGTTGTTGAGCTCCTCGACGATCGTCGTCGCCAGCGCGTCCTCGCCGCTGACGATGATGTGGCTACGCATGCCGGAGCGGCGGATCTCCCTATCTTCAGGGGCCATCGCTGCATTATTGCCGTCGCGGTGGCATCGCACGAGTCCACTGCCATACTCGGGCCATGCCCACAGCGCGGCGCGGCCACAGCGGGATCGACATCGCCGCACCGCCCGAGGTCGTCTACGACCTGATCGCCGACGTGACTCGGATGGGCGAGTGGAGCCCGGAGTGTTACCGCTGCGAGTGGCTGGACGGAGCGACCGCGGCGGCCCCGGGCGTCCGCTTCCGCGGGCACAACAGGCTCGGACGCATGCGCTGGGCGAGGACGGCGGTGATCGAGACCGCCGAGCGGGGCCGCGAATTCGGCTTCGCCACCATGAACGACGGCGCCGGCCGCGAGGAAACCCGTTGGCGCTACACGATGGAGCCGTCGGCGTCCGGGACGCTGCTCACCGAGTCGTTCGAATTTCTGTGGTGCTCGGTCGCCAACAGGCTCGCCGAGGCCCTCGTCCCGCGGGGACGTCAGGTCAACCGCGGCATCGAGGAGACGCTGCGGCGGATCAAGCGCGCCGCGGAGGCGCTACAGGACTTTGAAGTCCGAGGGTGACCAGAACGCCCGCATGGACGTGATCTTCGCGTCCTCGTCGAACGTCATCGTCGAGATGGGGGAGAGCCGGCTGCGGCTGTCGCCGCCGTCGAGCGTGAGGTTCCAGAAGAACGCCGCCTCGCTGCCCCCGACCCGGATCTCGAGGAGTTCGGTGTCCTTCTTGGCGTCCTGGAATCCGGCATAGAACTCGCGGATCGCGTCGTGGCCGCGGCGGATGTCCGCGCCGATCGGGTCCTCGAGGGTCGCATCGGCGGCGTAAAGCGCCACGATGTCGTCGGTCTTGGCGGCGGCGACGAGCGCGAGGTAGCGCTTGACGGTCTCGGTGATGGCTTCGGGGGATGGCATGGCCTGGGACGCTACCGCACCGGTGATACTGGGCGACGTGCCCTTCATCGAATGCGTCGCGTCCCGCGAGGTCTATCGGAACCGGTGGCTGGCGGTGCGTGAGGACCAGATCCGCCGCCCGGACGGCAGCACCGGCATCTACTCGGTGGTCGACAAGCCGACCTACGCGCTGGTGATGCCCTACGACGGGAACCGCTTCCGGCTGGTCGAGCAGTTCCGCTACCCGCTCGGCGCGCGGCGCTGGGAGTTCCCGCAGGGCAGCGCGCCCGATCACACGGAGGTCGACCCGCACGAGCTGGCCGAGCGTGAGCTGCGCGAGGAGACCGGGCTGCGCGCGACGTCGATCGAGGCGCTGGGCCTGCTGGACGTTGCCGCCGGGATGACGAGTCAGCGCGGCTGGGTGTTCCTGGCCACCGGGATCGTCGAGGGCGAAGCGGAACGCGAGCACGAGGAACAGGACATGCACAGCGAGTGGTTCTCGCGCGCGGACGTGGAAGAGATGATGCGCACCGGGGTGATCGTCGATACGCAGTCGATCGCCGCCTACGGCCTGTTCCTGCTGCGGGAGCGATGAGTTCTGCGCGCGGCTTCGGTCAGTACCGATATGACGATCACAGAGCGCAATCTCGACGGGTACGGCGCACCGACCATTGAATGGGACCGCGTCCAGGCCGTGTTGGACGGCGAGCTGCCGCAGGCGCCGGAAACCGGCGGTCCGCAACGCCACACCGTGTGGCTGACCACGATCAATCCCGACGGCAGCCCGCACGTGATGCCGGTCGGGGTGGTTCGGTGGGGCGGAAGCTGGTACTTCACCTCCGGGCCCGCGACCCGCAAGACCCGAAACCTGGCACGCGATCCTCGATGCGTGGTCAGCGTCGCCACCGATCCGTTCGACCTCGTCGTCGAGGGCGCCGCCGAGCGCGTCACCGAAGCCGACGAATTGGCTTCCGTTGCAGCCGTTTTCGCCGACGACGGATGGCCCGCCGAGGTCGCGGGCGACGCGCTCACGGCGCCGTTCAGTGCGCCGTCGGCCGGCCCGGCGCCCTGGTATCTCTACCGAGTCAAAGCGTCGACGGTGTTCGCCCTCGGCACGTCGGAACCGTTCGGCGCCACCAAGTTTGACTTGCGCAAATAAGTGCGGGGACCCACATCGGGTCCCCGCACAGGGTGGTCGCCGCTAGCTCGAGGTGACGTACTGCGGGCAGTACGCCGACGCGGCGTCGACGGCGAACGTCTTGGCGCCCTTGGGGCTCAGGCCGGTGGACTGGGCCACCGAGTCGATGACCTCCCGGCTCGACTGGCCCTGGTCGAGTGCGTTGCAGACGGTGTGCGCTTGGCGGATGGCGGCCGCCGCGCTGGGCGGCGTGATCCCGTCGGACTGCAGCTGAGCCAGGAACGCGGCATCGCCCGTGCTCGCGCCGGCGGTGCCGGCGAAGCCGAGCGTGGCCAGGCCGAGAGCGGCGGCGGTCAGGGCGGCGCCGGCCACGGAGGCGATGAAACGACGAGTAAACATTGCGGGTATCTCCTAGTGCTGATCTGGCTTCGGGTGAGCGCTACGGTGCGCTGGCATGAGAATCAGCAGTGGGCCTTGACGGTTTCTAAAGAAATTCTTGGAGGACTGTCAGGGGCAGGTCAGCCGGGAGTGCCGGTCACGGAGCGTAGCCGGCGTGTGGGGATGCTGTCGGGGGAAGACCGGCCGCGGCCCGGATCTCCCGGCGCGCCGCGGCGCGGTCGGCGTCGGGAAATATGTAGTGGCTCAACGCGGTTCGCGCGACCGCACCCGCGAGGTCGCGCGGTTTCACCCCCGTGGCGAAGGCACCCTCGCGCGCGCAGCGCTGCAAGACCGCCGTCAACCCGTCGGCCAGCATCGGCAACGCCTGCGCCATCTGGTCGTGGGCGAACGTCGGCTCGAGGTCGAGCAGCCGCCCGGGCGGTTGCGCCTCGACGAAGGTCGCGACGACGTCGACCGCGGCCTCCAGCCGCGCCAGTCCCACTACTCCGGACATCGCGGCGTCCATCGCGTCGTTGAAGCGCCGCCGCTCGCGCTTACCCAGCGCGTCGATGAGTTCTTCCTTGGACGCGAAGTAGCGGTAGATGGTGGGGCGCGAAACCCCGGCCAGGGTCGCCACATCCGAGAGCGACATCCTGCGCGCGCCCGTCCGAAACACCAGCCGCTGGGCAGCGTCGAGGATCCGATCGGACAGATCCCCCGCGGCGACCCCTACAGCTTGCCGAGCTCGCGCAGCCATGCGATCAGCAGCCTTAGGCCGTCGTCGAACGACATCGGCGCATAGCCGAGCCGCCGGGTGGTCAGGTTGTCGGTCGCCCGGGGCTTGCGTTCGCTCTTGGCCGCGGCCTCCGCGATCGCCATCAGGGTGGGCCCGAATTCGGCGGTCAACGCCTCGGGGTCGCTGCGGTAGTCGAGATCCTCGACGCGGTGGTCGATTCCGGCGATCTCGCAGGCGCGGTTGATGCCGCCGGCGGTGCTGAAGGTGTCCTCGGGACGGCCGACCAGCAGGTAGCGCTCCCCGGCCACGCCCTTGTCCAGCGCGGCGATCGAGCCCTTCGCGACGTCCGCGCCCGCCACCCAGGTCACGGGAAAAGCCAGATAGCGCTTGATCTTTCCGCGCATGCCGGCCAGCAGCACCCGGTTGAAGCTGGTGCGGTGCAGGGCGCGCGCGACCACCAGGCCGGGACCGAAGATGGCGCCGGGGTGGCACGTCAGCACGTCGTCGCCCGCGGCGGCGCGCCGGTGCGCTTCCAAAAAGGCGGCGAGCTTGGTGACGGTGTAGGGGTCGCGCGGCGGGTTCTTCAGCACGGGCGCCTCCTCGAAGTCCACGCCGGTGCCGAGGTCGAGGAAGGTGGCGGTGCTCAGCGCGACCACCCGGCGCATGCCGTGGGTCTTGGCCGCGTCCAGGACGTGTGTGGTGCCGACCGTGTTGACGGCCTTGAAGTCCTCGAGGTCCTGGCTCGCGCCGCCGAGCAGCGCGGCGCAGTGAATGGCGGCCTCGGCGCCCTTCGCCGCGGCCAGCACGTCGTCGGCGTCGGTGATGTCGCCCTTGATGAGCTCGACGCCGATCCCGGCCAGCGCGGCGGCCTCGTCGGGGTCGCGCACCAGCGCGCGAACGTGGTCGCCGCGCTCGATCAGCTGCTGGCACACGTTGCCGCCGGTCTGCCCGGTCGCGCCGGTGACGAAGATCGTGCTGGCCATAGCGGCCCTCCGGGTTGTTACATATCGGACAGATGCAGTAATGACTGTAAACCTTGACGTCGGTTTGTTCTATATTGAGCTGCATGGCACTCGACCCCTCCAGCGTTCTCCTGACCGACCGCGTCGCGGTCGTCACCGGCGGCGGCGCGGGCATCGGCCGCGGCATCGCGCGGGGGCTGACGGCCTTCGGCGCGCGCGTCGCGATCTGGGAACGCAACCCCGAATCGTGCGCGTCGGCCGCCGAGGAGATCGGAGCGCTGGGCATCACCGTCGACGTCCGGGACAGCGCCGCGGTGGACGCCGCGCTGGCGCAGACCTCCGCGGAGCTGGGGACGGTGAGCATCCTGATCAACAACGCCGGCGGGGTCTTCTGGTCGGGCATCCTCGACACCAGCGAGAACGGTTGGGACGCGCTGTACAAGTCGAACCTGCGCCACGTCTACCTGTGCACGCAGCGGGTGGCGCGCGTCCTGGTCGAGCAGAAACTGCCCGGCAGCATCATCAGCGTCACCTCGATCGAAGGCGTGCGCGCCGCACCCGGTTACGCGACCTACGCGGCGGCCAAGGCCGGTGTGATCAACTACACCAAGACCGCCGCGCTCGAGCTCGCGCCGCACGGCATCCGGGTCAACGCGCTGGCGCCCGACATCACCCTGACCGAAGGCATCAGGGAGATCGCGCCGCCCGGCTCCGAGGAGCGATTCGGCCTCACGGTCCCGATGGGGCGCGCCGGTCACGTCGACGAAATGGCCGGCGCCGCAGTATTTCTCGCATCCGAGATGTCCAGCTACATCACCGGGCAGACGATCCACGTCGACGGCGGCACCCACGCCGCCAGCGGGTGGTATCACCATCCGGAAACCGGTGCGTACGCGCTCGGCCCGGCGAGCGGCTGAGCGCCCGTCACGACAACGGCGCGGCGAAGAGGAGTCGACATGGACGTGAACAACACGGGAGGCATGGCCTGGCGCCGCCGTTGTCCGGAGCAAACCTATGGGACAGTGGCGCTATGGCATTCGATGAGTTGTCCACATTTCGCGGCACTCCGCCGTGGCGTGATCCGCTCACCATGTCGTTTGGACTGCACCGCAGGCTGCTGCTGTTGCGGTTTCGCTGGCACGACAAAGCCGCGCAGCGAAACGCTAAGCGCCGGTGTCCAGACCGGCGTGCGCCGACATCCCGCCGTCGATCGAGAACATCTGCCCGGTGATGTAGCGGGACGCCTCCGAGGCGAGGAATGCGACCAGGTTTGCGACGTCTTGCGGTTCGCCGAGGTACGGCGTCAAGGTGGCCCGGCCGAGCCGGCCAATGACGTCCTCGGACAGGTGTGCGCGGACGGCGTCGGTGAGGATCAGCCCGGGCACGACGGTGTTGGCCCGCACGCCGGCCTTTCCCTCGCTGGTCGCGACGTACATCGTCAGGGCGTGCACGCCGGACTTCGACACGCCGTAGGCCAGCCGGGTGCGGTCGCCCGACAGCGCCGCGCCCGACGACATGTTGACGATGGAACCGCCTCCGGTCCTTCGCATTTCGGGAACCGCGTGCTTGCACATCAGCAACTGGCTGCCGAGGTTGACGTCCAGCGATCGCCGCCACACGTCCAGCGGCATCTCGGTGACGGTGGTGTCCCGGGACAAGAAGTCGCTGGCCGTCAGCGCCGCATTGTTGTGCAGCACGTCGACGCGGCCGAACTCCGCCACCGTCGAGCGCACCACGTCGCGCGCGGTGTCTTCGCGCGCGAGATCGCCGCCGAGCGCGATCGCCCGGGCGCCCGTTCGCGCAATCTCGTCGGCGACCCCGGCGGCCTTCGCCTCGTCGATGTCGACCACGGCGACGGCGGCGCCTTCGCGGGCCAACTCATGCGCCGTCGCCGCACCAATTCCGCCGGCACCCCCGGTGACTATCGCGACCTTTTCGGCAAGTCTGGACATCGAGTCCTCCCAAATCATCGGGGCTTTTCGGTGATGCACAAGAAAGTTAGCGTGATCTGATGCCGCGTATTGCGCCAATTCCGATGGAAGAGCTCAGCTCGCACTCCCGCGAAATCGTGGAGGCCGGGGTCGCCGCCGGGCTCTACGCAACCCCGGTGCCCCTGCAGATATTCGCGTATCGCAGCGCACAACTCGAGCAGGTCGACATGGCCAGACACCAGCTGGGTGCCGGCACCCTGCTCGGCGGCCGGATCCTGGAGCTATTGCGCATCCGCAGCGCACAACTCGGCGAATGCGAGCCCTGCAGCCAATCCCGCAAGCACGACTCGATCACCGAGGAGGACGTCGCGTGCCTGCTCGCCCCGGGCCACGACGCGCTCACCCCGCAGGAACAGATGGCCGTCGAGTTCCTCGACCTGCTATCCGCCGACCACCACGCCATGGACGACGAGTTCTACAAGCGCCTGGGGGAGCACTTCACCGCCGCGCAGATCATCGAGCTCGGCTTCACCTGTGCCGGGGTGATGGGATTGCACCGCTTCATTCACACCCTCGACGTCTACGGCGACTCGGCGCCCGTCATCGAGTACGACGCCGATCAGGTCGACAGCACCAAGCCCGCGTGACTACGTAAGCGGATAGGGCCCGAAGCGGCCCCAGGCGACGAAGAGCGCGAGCGCCAGCAGCACCGCGTTCATCGCGACGAACGGTGTCTCCTTGCGTCGGGCGTGCACCACGGCGGCGCCGATCATCACCGCCGCGAGCCCGAGTGCGGCCAGCGGCACCAGGATCGGCGCGATGTGCACCAGGGCCGGCACGATCAACCCGATCGCGCCGAGGATTTCGGCGACGCCGATGAGCCGGATCGTGTTCGGGCTGTAGTCCTCCGCCCAACCGAAGCCCGAGCCCACCAATTGGTCCTTGGTGCGAACGAGTTTCAGCAGCCCGCTGCCGAGGAATGCGACCGCCAGAACGATCGCGACGATCCACAGCGCCATGTTCATCTCGCGATCATTCATCGACAGGCCATCCGCCGCAAGGGTGTCGGGGTCTGCCGCAAAACGCGCTATGCGCCGTCGTTGCCATCGCGCAGGGACTGGATCATGCGCTGCAGGATCCGGAACGCGTTTGACTGCTCGGCCTCGGTCATGCCGGTGAGCATTCGTAGCTCGACGGATCGAACGGCAACGCTTGCCTTCTCCCGGGTCCGTCGGCCGCGTGCGGTGAGCCGCGTGGGAAGAACCTTGCCGACGGGTGCCTCCGTGGGCCTGGTCACGTAGCCCTCTCGTTCCAGACCCTGGAGCACCACGTTCATCGACTGCCGTGTCACGAATGCTCCCCGCGCGAGCTCGGAGTTCGACAGGCCCGGGCGTTGAGCGAGCAGCTCGAGGCAGGAGTACTGCGTGACGCTCAATTCGAGCGGGCGCAGCACCTCCTCCATGGCCGCGCGGAGGACGCTCGACGCTTCCTTCAGGAGATAGCCCAGTGAGGTCTCCAGGTCGACACCGGCGCCGTCTTGACTCATGTCAGTATTCTGACATACAGTCCTCTATGTCAGAAAACTGACACGAAAGAAAGGAGCGCATCATGCCCGCCACCGGCCCCGACTTCATCTCCCTGCAAGTGCGCGACCTCGATGCTTCGCAGGCGTTCTACCAGCAGTACCTGGGCCTCGTCCGCTCGCAGGCCGGGCCTCCGCACGCCGTCGTCTTCGAGACGAAGCCGATCGCGTTCGCAGTGCGCGACGTCGTTCCCGGCACCGATCTCGCATCCGTTGCTCAGCCCGGCATCGGCGCCGCGATCTGGCTGCACGCCACAGACGTCCAGGCGATTCACGATGCTCTCGCCGCCGACGGTCACCCCATCGTCTCCGCGCCGATCGACGGCCCATTTGGTCGGACGTTCACCTTCGCCGACCCCGATGGCTACCAGGTCACCCTCCACGACCGCGCCTGATCTCCTACTAGAACCGCGAATACCGTTGCGCGAGAATGACACCATGTCCGACCGGTCGTTCGACGCCACCAACCCGTTCCACCGAATGATGCGCACCTTCGCGGCCACGAAGGTGGGCGCGGCGTTTCTGCGCCCGACGGCACACCATCTGGACCGACTCGTCACCAAGGTCACCGGCGGCAGGAAGAGCTTCGCCGAGATCGCGACCGGGATTCCCGCGGTCATCCTCACCACCACCGGCGCCAAGTCGGGTCAACCCCGCACCGTCGCGTTGTACGGAATCCCGCACCCCGACGGCGTGGGCCTCATCGCGTCCAACTTCGGCGGCGAAAAGCACCCGGCCTGGTACTACAACCTCAAGGCCAACCCGAAAGCCACCGTGTCGATCGGGCGCGACACCTGGCAGGCCACCGCGCGGCTCGCCACGCCGGCCGAGCGCGACGACATCTGGGCGAAGGGCGTCAAGATGTACCCCGGCTGGCGCAAGTACGAGGTGCGGGCCGGCGAGCGCCACATCGAGGCGTTCGTTCTCAGCCGGGATTGAATCGACCGGCTTCTATGCTGCCGCGATCGTCGACAGTAGGGGACGCAGCGTCGTAAACAGCGGCTGCCGATCACGCAGATAGAAGTGGCCGCCCCGGAGAATCCGTACGGAGAAATCCGCCGTTGTCCGCGAACGCCATTCGTGCAAATCGGATTCACGCACGAGCGGGTCGTCGCTGCCGCCGAAGACATGAATCGGGCAGGACAGTTCCGCGGTGTCGGCTCCCTCGTCCGTCATGCATAGCCGCAAGTCGTGTCGGGTGGCGCTGATGGCTCGCTCGTGCAGAGTGGGCCACCGCGTCAGTTGCGCCGGCAGTCCGCCCACATCGGACAGGACCTTCGCGAGCTGGTGGTCGTCGAGCAGATCCACGACGTGAAGTGGCGGCGGAAGGTGCGGCGGCCCGTACGCGGACAGGAATACCGCCCGCGGTAGCGGGAGACCCTGCGCGGCGCGCATGCACGCCAACCGATACGCCAGCAGGGCGCCGAAGCTGTGGCCGAAGAACATATGCGGCTCGTGCAGGGTGGATCGCAGGTGATCGTGCACCTCATCGACGAGCTGCCGAAGCGTGGCGAAGCGCTGTCGATCGGCGACCTCGACCGGAACCACCTCGACGGCCGGACTCAGCGCTTTACGCCAGGCGTTGAATGCCGACCCGCCGCCCCCGGCGTGGTGAAAGCAGAACAATTGCACGGTCCCGACGCCTTTCTGGGCCTAGCTGGCCGCGCTCAGCAGCGTCAGCTCCTCGGCCAGCACCCGGACGATGGAGCGGATCTGTTCCTCGGAATGGCAGCTGGTGACAAAGAACCGCAGGCGCGCTTCGTCTTCCGGTACGGCCGGGAACACGATCGGGTCGGCAGTAATGCCCCGCCGTGTCAGGGCGTCCGACAGTCGCAGTGCCTCGCTGGAGCTGCCGACGATGCAGGGGATCATCGGGGCGCTCTCGCTGTCGCCGGTGACGATGTCGGCTTCTCGTGCCAGGCTCAGGAAGAGCGCGGCGTTCTCGCGCATCCGGCGCTGGTGCTCGAGCAGCGCCGGGCGCCCGGTGGCCCTGCGTTTCGCCGCCTCGGGCGCGATCACGTCGAGGCTGTGGTTGGTGTCCATGATGTGCTCCATTTCCGTACCGCCGGACCCGGGTGGGCCGCGCTTACAGGTAGGAGCTTCAGGCCGGGCGAACCCGGACATTTTTTGCGAAACTTTTCCAACCGTCGATTGGCTAGAAGGTGCACTTGTACCGCTGCAAGGACGTGACCGCTATTGCGACGAGCGGATGATCCGTTGCGCACAGGAAGAGGCAGCTAAACAACGACCGCCGGCGTAAAGGCCGGGGAGCATAAGACCCGCCGAACCGGGGTACTTCTTCTAGCCTGCGGGCATCTGATCGTGCTCGAGGTAGGAAAAGGAGCCGTCCAATGGGCTGGCACCATGCAAAGCGGGCCGCTGTCGCGGGTGGCGGCACCAACGCGTGAACCGCGACGACGACAACCCAAACCTCAATCAAGCAGCAGGCGAGACCACTGCGGATTTCGGCACCGAATTTCTTGGCGAGTTTGATGACCGTTCGAGTGTTACTGCCGAAGCGGAAGCCGCCGAAGGGTTGCCGAGCGGATCGGCTCTGCTGATTGTCAGGCGTGGCCCGAACGCTGGTTCTCGGTTCTTGCTCGACCAGCCCGTCACCTCGGCGGGACGACATCCCGATAGCGATATTCTCCTCGACGACATCACCGTGAGCCGCCGCCACGCCGAGTTTCGCCTCGGCGAGGACGGCAGCTGGACCGTTGCCGACGTCGGGAGCCTCAACGGCACCTACGTCAACCGTCAGCCGGTGGACTCGACGGTGCTTGCAAACAACGATCAGGTGCAGATCGGTAAGTTCCGGCTGGTCTTCCTGACCGGATAGCCGCCCGCCCGTTCGCCGGCGTGTGAATATCGGTCGCCACCACATCGCGACCGGCAGTGACAAGTGCGTTCACAGTCGCTGTCCCTACCAACCCGAAGGCGCCGGTAAAAAGTACGGATTGAGGCATCTGTCCTCCTTCACTCCTGCGGCGTCGTTCGGCGGACTGGCGCGGTTTTCCAATCTCTGCTCCGTGTTGACGTCAGTTCTTTGGTTCGATCCGCGAACGGATAAGCGCGGCCAACTCGCGTTTGCGCACCTTCATCGAAGGCGTCATCGGGATCTCATCGATCGAGTCGAACACGACGATCGACCTGGGCACCTTGTAGGACGACAACCGGTGTTGAAGGTGGTGCCGGATCTCTTCCGGAGACAGCGCAGCGCCAGGACTCAGCACCACCGCCGCCGTGACGATCTGGCCACGCACGCCCTCGTCATCGACACCCACCACGACCGCGAGTGCCACCCCGTCGAGTCCGCTGATCTCACGCTCGACCTCGGCCGGTGCGACGTTGGCCCCCGACGTCTTGATCATGTCGTGCATGCGACCCGCGAAAAAGATGCGATTGCCTTCGCGCACACCCAAATCGCCCGTGCGATAGAACCCGTCGGCATCGAAGGCCTCTGATCTGGCCACCTTCTGGAGCCTTGTTGTGATAGTTGGTCCGCGCACCAGGATCTGCGCAGTGACGCCGTCGTCTGCCTCCCCATCTTGATCATCGACCAATCGAAGCTCGAAGCCTGGTTGGAGATCATCGAGTGGGGCGGCGATCGGATACTCGGGCACCGCGACATCGCGGCCCCACGAGTAGATCCCGAAGGTCTCGGTCATACCTAGCGCGGGGATGTTGGCGAATTGGCGGGTGCGTTCCTCGGCTGCGGGCTGCCCGGCTGTGCTCCTACCGATTACTGCACCGGACGCCCAAGTCGAACGTTCGGCACAATGGGTAACGCCGCCGGCGTCCATCGTCGGAAACAGGGCCATCACGAGCCCGCCGACCCAGAAGAACGGCATTGTCGCTCTTGTGTAGCTTGTCTCGTTGAAGTCGAACATCCTGCGCAGGTAGTGCGCTTTACCGACGATGGATCCCTGTGAATGTATGACCCCTTTGGGTTCGGCGCTCTGCCCCGATGTGTAGATGCACAACGCCTCATCGTCGCAATGCACTTCCCGCTGAGCCGTTTTCAGCACTCCGCCCCATCGCGCCTCGCGACCCTCAGCGACGACCCAATTGGTGTCGCGGGTCCACTGCTCCTTCGACTCGTCGAGCACGACGGTCCGCAGGAACGGTGCGTCTGCGAGGGCCAGCAGCGGGCCGTCAAGTTGGCCCTTTCCGCCGAGAGCGGCGCCGATGAGTGTGACGAAGTCTCGTGCCAGGAATGTCCGGCTGGCGACCAACCAGTGCAGGTCGGCATGGAGGAGCACGCGAGCCAGCTCCGCGGGCTGCAAGAAGGTGCTCATCGGAACACACACAGCTCCGACGCGGCTGACCGCAGCCCACCACATCACCCAGGCCGGACCATTGCCCAGCAGCAAACCGATACGGCTGCCCTTACCGATGCCGTGAGCCAGCAATCCCCGTGCAAGCACGGCAGATTCGCGCTCGAGGTCAAGGTATGACAATGTACCGACGTCCGAAACGACGCAGGGTCTTTCGCCGAAGGTCTCGGCGAGGGCATCGATCCACTGCGGAACGGTGGTGGCCTCATGGGGGTGTACGCAGGTCGCACCGGTGGACATTGCGCGTCCCTTCCAGTCGTCAGTCGCCCGCGTTCGGCAATCCCAGGGTGGGCGAGACTCCGTCGTGGGGACGGTTGGTCGATCGAAGTCTTGCCGGCACGCTATCTGTCGTGGGCCGTTTACTCAAGATTGCGACTAGGACGGGCCCCGTCGCGAAGCGCGCGGCCGCAATTGTTCGGATACCCGACAAATCCGTCCAATTGTCATATTCTTGACCACCGATACCGCATCGGTCGTGATCTTGACTAAATTGAGGTGACCGGACAGGCTGGTGCGGATGGAGCTGGCAACGCGATACGGGCCGTGGGCCGTGGTGACGGGTGGATCGGAAGGTGTCGGCCTGGAATGGTGTCGTGCTCTGGCACGCCAGGGCATTAATCTGCTGATCTTGGCACGTCGCGTTGCGGTGCTAGAGGAAGCCGCGACAGAACTGCGGGCTGCCGGTGTAGACGTCCGGACGGTCGCCCGTGACATCACCGATCCTGATCTGCGTGATGTATTGCGAGCAGCCACTTCCGAAATCGAAGTCGGGCTGGTGGTCCACAACGTCGGTTCATGGGACCGCACACACGGCGATTTCCTTGACGACTCGCTCGATGTAGGCCTGAAGACGATCGACGTCAATTGCGTCGCAGCGGTGACGTTAGCGCATCTGTTTGCCCCCGCCATGGCGGAACGTGGCCGCGGAGGGCTGATCTTCGTCGGATCCCTCGCCGGCATCGCAGGTCAAGCGCTCGAGGCGACTTACTCAGCGGCTAAGGCATTCACGCAGCACTTCGCCGAGGCCCTGTGGTCCGAACTGACCGATCGGGGAGTCGACGTAGTTTGCGTGCCTTTGGGCGGCACTCGGACGCCGGCGTTGGAGGCCAAGGCGCTGATGGACGTTTCTATGCTCCCAACAGCCGAAGAGGTCGTCACCGAAGCAATGGCACATCTGCAGGACGGGCCCGTCTTCGTGCCAGTCGAAGCCAATCGGCGGTTCTTCGACAAGACCACAGCCCTCGATCGCCGCGCGGCGACCCAGACCATGTCCAGGCTCGCCCGCCGCGCTGTGGGCACCGGCTAAACCAACGGGAGACTTGGACTGTGCATCCGCCTGGACGCTGGCCAACGCTTCGCACCGACGTGATCGGCCGCCGCGCCCTTCTACCGCGCCGGTGGCCAATTAGTCGCAGTCTTGACCATCTGCGCGGGGCGATGATAACTTCAACTCACTCGAGAGTTGTCTTTGGTGTAGGTCTCGTCCTCCGGCCTGCCCAGATCCTGGTTGCGACAACCTATTCGGATCGGACGAAAGAGCGGATGATTCGTCCGGCCCAAAGCACATGGAGATATCGGACGGAGTCCACAAATGCGCGTTGAAGACATGATCCTGGTCAGCATTGACGACCATGTGATCGAGCCGAGGAACATGTTCGACCAGCATGTGCCGCAGCGTTATAAGGACCAGGCCCCTAAGTCCATCATGGACGAGAATGGCTTCGAGAAGTGGTGGTTCCAGGGCGTGTGCAGCGGGTCAACCAGTCTCAACGCGGTTGTCGGCTGGCCCAACGAAGAGTGGGGACTGAACCCCAGCACCTTCGCCGAAATGCGTCCCGGGACTTACGACGTGAACGAGCGTGTCCGCGACATGAATCGCAACGGCATTCTGGCCTCGATGTGCTTCCCCTCCTTCACGGGGTTCAGCGGCCGGTTCTTCCAAGAGGCTGCGGACAAGGACCTCTCGCTGATCATGCTGAAGGCCTACAACGACTGGCACATCGACGAATGGGCGGCGTCCTACCCCGGCCGCTTCATCCCGCTCGCCCTTGCGCCGGTATGGGATCCGAAGGCGATGGTCGACGAGATCCGCAGGGTCGCGCGCAAGGGTTGTCGCGCGATTGCGATGCCCGAACTGCCTCATTTGCAAGGGCTTCCGAGTTACCACGACATGGAGTACTGGGGTCCGGCATTTCAGGCCGCCGCAGAGGAACGGGTCGTATGGTGCCTACACATCGGCCTCGGTTTCGCTGCGATCAATTCCGCGCCAGGAGCACCGATTGACAACTTCATAATCCTCGCGACGCAGATTTCCACGATCGCTTGCCAGGACCTGCTGTGGGGTGGGGCGATGATGAACTATCCGGACCTCAAGATCGCGTGGTCGGAGGCCGGCATCGGATGGATTCCGTTCTACCTGGATCGGTGCGATCGCCATTTCACCAACCAGCGCTGGCTCGACAATGACTTTGGCGGCAAGCTTCCCAGTGAGGTGTTCCGCGAGCATTGCATCGCCTGCTATGTCACCGATCCGACCGCGCTACGCGTCCGCAACCAGATCGGCATCGACATAATCGCGTGGGAATGCGACTACCCGCACTCGGATTCAATCTTTCCCGACGCCCCCGAGTTCGTTCACGCAGAGCTCGCGGAAGTAGGTGCCACCGATGAGGAGATCAACAAGATCACCTGGCAGAACACCTGCCGATTCTTCGGGTGGGAACCGTTCAAACACATCTCGCGGGCCGATGCCACCGTCGGGGCGTTGCGTGCTAAATCACCTGACGTCGATACCGTGATCCGGTCGAAGCACGAGTGGCGCAAGCTCTACGAAGCAGCCCACCCTGATGAGGTGCTGCCGACCATGGATCCGGCAACGGCAAGCGAAGCCCAGGTCAGTCTGTTGCCGCCAAGTTCGTCTTCGGCCGGCGTGCAGTGACTGCCTCTCAGCCGGTAGTTGTCAGCGCCGTCCGTACTGCCATCGGTACCGCGTACAAGGGCACCCTCGTCGATACCCCGCCCGAGGTGCTGGCGCTAACCGTCGTACAAGAGGCCGTTCGACGATCCGGTATCGATCCGGACCGCGTCGATGACATCGTGCTCGCCGAATCTCTGAATGGCGGAGGTGATCTCGCGCGGTACGTGGCACTCCTTTGTGGCATGACGAAGGTTCCCGGGCTGGCCGTCAACCGGCACTGCGCGGCCAGCCTGGCGGCGGTCGGGGTTGCCGCCGGCGGGGTTGCCAGTGGCATGGAGGACGTCGTCGTCGCCGGGGGTGTGCATTCGTCATCGTTTATGCCGCAACTGAAACGGCGGGTACCCGGCACGGCCGATGAGATGCAAGACTGGTTTCCGGCGACGCATCCCGAGACGGCCGATGCGCCGGGATACGACATGTCGATTCCGGTGGGCTTCAACACCGCGAAGCAAGCCGGATTGACCCGCGATGAACTCGACGCGTGGGCTTTGCGATCGCACCGGCGCGCCATCGCTGCCATCGATGCCGGAAAGTTCGTGGATGAGATCGTGCCGATCAAAGTCAAACTGAGGGACGGCACGATCACCGAATTCGCGGTCGACGAACATCCCCGCCGTACCACTACGGCCGAGAAGATGGCGTCGCTGCCGGTTCTGCACCCGGAGATCCCCGACTTCTCGATCACAGCGGGAAATGCCAGCGGCGCCAACGACGCCGCGGCAGCATTGACGGTCATGAGCTCGAACTTGGCGCAGTCCGAACCGATCGAAACACTTGCGACGATCCTTGGGTGGTCGGCGGTGGGCGTCGAGCCGCGGTTGATGGGATATGGCGCGATCTCGTCCATCGAAAAGGTGCTTGAGCGGGCGGGGCGCAGCGTCCGGGACGTCAGACTATGGGAGATCAACGAGGCCTTCGCATCGGTGCCGTTGGCTGCATGCCGCGAACTGGGCATTGACGAGGACAGGGTCAATATTTATGGAAGCGGCTGCAGTCTAGGCCACCCGATCGCCGCCTCGGGCGCACGGATGTTGACGACGTTGATCCACGAATTACGGCGCCGCGATGGTGGATTGGGGGTAGCGGCGATGTGCGCCGGCGGTGGGCAGGGTGGCGCTGTCCTCATTGAGGTCTGAAACAAAGAGACACAAAGTACCCGAAGCTGCGCAGCTGGCCAGTTGCAAAGACAAGGAACACGATGAAGCTTGGGCTGCACCTCGATGACTACACCTGGAATTCGGCGAACGGGTCCCTTCCGGCACTGCTGTCACAGATCGCACGTGCGGCGGAAGACGGCGGCTTCTCACGCTTGAGCGTCACCGACCATGTCTGGCAGACAAGCGCGCATGGTGTCGAAAGCGACCCGATGCTAGAGGCCTACACCACCCTCGGATTTATTGCCGCTGAAACGAATTCCCTCGAGCTGCTGACCTTGGTATCCGCGGTCACGTACCGACCGCCGGGTCTCCTCGCCAAGATGGTGACCACACTGGACGTGTTGTCGGGCGGACGCGCGATGCTGGGCCTCGGGGCCGGGTGGAATCAAGAGGAGGCCACCGGTCTCGGTTTGGAATTCGGGCCCAACCGGGTGCGCTTCGAACGCCTCGAGGAGGCCCTCCAAGTCTGCTTGCAGATGTTCTCCGACTCAACGAAATCGTTCCGGGGCAGGTATTACACGCTGGCGAGCACTTTGAATTCGCCGATGCCACAAGCGAAGCCGCGGCCCCGCATTCTGGTCGGTGGGGGAGGCGAACGACGCACGCTGCGGCTGGCGGCACGGTACGCGGATGCGTGCAACGTCTACGGCGGACCAGACGCGGGGCAGAAACTTGCCGTCTTGCGAGAACACTGCCGGCTGGCAGATCGTGACTACGACACGATCGAGAAGACGGCGATCCTGGCATTGGACCCCAACGGACCCGACGGACCTGACGGGTTGTTGCGGCGACTCGCAGCACTTCGCGATTTGGGTTTCGACAGTGTGATGGGCGCCGTACCGGGCATCGATTCGATGGCGCCTCTGGAAACGCTCATCGCCAAGGTTCTGCCCGAAGTCGCTAGCTGGTAGCGGCGGAATTACTCTTCGGCTATTGGATGAACGTCTTTGTGATCGAGCCTTATGGCATATAGGAGCTCGATCAGTGTGCGCTGCTCTGCCTTCGATAACGATCCGAGCCCGAAGTCGTCCTCGGCGAGGATCGTGTGCGCGCGTCGCAGTCGGCGGCGGCCAAGAGGAGTCAGTTCGACGACGGTGACTCTGCCGTCGTTGGCGTCTTGATGGGTGGTGACGATGCCGCGATCGGACAGGCGAGCCACGACGTTTGTGATGCTGGTCTGGTGAACGATGAAGCGCCGAACGTAAAACCTGATCTTTCCCAGCGGCATCTGCCCACCGCCGATGAATTCGATGACGGAGAGCAGATCGTAATCAATCCACGACATGTCTAGACTGGCGAGCTGCTCGTTCATCCAGTCGACGAGTACCTCGCGAGTCCTCAGCAACGAACTGAACGTCTCCATCGCGTGCGCGTGCTCGTGGCCGTACTTCGATTCCCATTGATCGCGACCCCAACGGATTGAATCTTCCTCAGGGGTCTCGGCGTTCGGACTCACAGCGGGCACGCTCTTTCACCACCTCGATAGGTCCACATCTGGACTAACTGTAGCCCTTGAGGTACGTGCTGCGCTGAGCGGCGTCGGGGTGTTGGGTGGGTGGATGCGCGAAGGGTTTTGGAAGCCGCCGTCAGTGGGCGCGCAGCATCGACTCCATGTTGCGTCCCATGACCGATGTCGCTGCCTGCCGGGGCAGAATGCGCGTGAGCATACCGGCGATGACCGCGTTGCGTGCTCCCGGTACGGCGACCCAGCGCTTACCCAGCTTCGCCAACCCCTGCTCGACGAAATCATCGACCTCCATCGGAGGGAAGAGCCGCGACGGCTTGCGGGCGGATCGTCGGTATGTCTCCGTGTTGACGCTGCTGGGCACAAGTGTCAAGACGTCCACGTTCGAAGATCGAAGCTCGTAGCCGAGGCCCGAACCGAATGCCAGGATGAATGCCTTCGACGCACCGTAAGTCGTGACATACGGCGAGCCGACCACCGCGGTGAGCGACGACATCAACACCAGACCACCGCGACCACGCCGGCGCAGCCGGTCCCCGAATATCCTTGCCAACCCGACATATGCACGGACGTTGGCGTCAAGCTGCGCGTTCAGCTGAGCCATCTCCGTGTCGAGGACCTGCCAGCTGCCACCAGAGAAGAGGTGGTTGACGATGACCAGCCCGACATCGCACTCGCTGCTGAAGTCGGCCAACGACTGCGGCGCTGTTGGGTCGGTCATGTCGAGTACCACGGTGCTCACCGCGTGTGAGTGCTGCGCGGACACATCGTCCGCTGTGCGTTGGAGGCCGTCGGCGTTGATGTCGGTGAGAACGAGATCGAAGCCGCGGGAGCCGAGGACGCGGGCGAACCCGGCGCCGATACCTCCTGCGGCACCGGTGATTACCGCTGTGGGGCCATAGCGTTTGCCGAACCCAGTCACCTTCGCCTCCTTAGGCGTTCGTCGATAGCCGCCGATCTCAACGCATTCTTGGCAGGCCAAGTAACCGTTCAGCGATATTGTTTCGATTGATTTCGGTTGTGCCGCCAGCGATTCGGGTGAGCGGACTATGGTTGACATGGTACTCAACCCAGCCGTCCGCCGCGGCCGCCGTCACCTCGCGACCGTAAAGCCCGGCCGACCCGCACAAGTCCTGCAGAAGCCGGGCGGCGCGGACGTAGCGTTCGGCCACAAACACCTTCACCTGCGAGCCGGCGACACCGGCGGGGCCGTCTTTCTCTACAGCGGCTCGCAGCCCAAGGAGCGCTCCGACCTGGTTGTCAACGGCTATGGTCGCCACTGCCTCGCGCACAACGGGATCGTCGAGAAGGCGCAAACCTCTCTCGTCATGGGTCGCCGCGAACCATTCAACGCTCTGCGCCAGCAGTGAGACCGCGAGCTGACTGTTCCCGAGGACCCCGCGCTCGAGGGAGAGCGCCACAACCATTACCTCCCAAGCCCGATTGGCCTCACCTACCCTCCACTGGTCGGAAACGACCACGTCGTCGAGGAAGACGGCGTTGACGCGTTCGCCGCCCATCATTCGGATCGGATCGATGCGGATTCCTTTCGTGTTCATGGGGATGAGAAACATCGTCATAGCACTGCGCCTAGCATCTACGTCGGGCTCGCCGCCCGATAAGTCGGTCCGTGTCAGGGTGAACATCCACTCCGCATCTTGGGCGAGTGTGGTCCAGATTTTCTGTCCGTTGAGAGTCCACTCGTCGCCGTCGCGGCGGCTGCGGGTGTTGATCCGAGTCAGGTCTGACCCGGCATCGGGCTCGGAGTAACCAAGGCAGATGTTCTTCGTGCCGCTCAGCAACGCGGCGACCACCTGCTGGCGGTGCATGTCCGTGCCGACCGATTGCAGTACCCCGGCAACCAGGAGGTTGACGGCGATGCCTTCGTAAGGCAGGCCGGCCTTTTCCATTTCGCTGAACAGTAGATGCACGAGAACCGGATCGCGGTCGGGGCCGGGCACCGCCTGAAGTAACAGACCTGCCTGCGCCAGCGCGCCGTTGAGCCCATTGTGATGGGCGACCCCGGTCTCGAGTACCGATCGCCGGATCTGTGTCGTATCAACCGCAGCCAGAGTGGCCTGGACCGCCGCGCGAAACGTCTCTTGCTCGGTGGTCAGCGTGAAGTCCACGTCGGCTCCAGGAGGAGGTCGGCAAGCAGACGGCGCTGCGTGTTAATCGGGCCGAGCAGCAAGGGAAGCGAGCGGACCATTCGATAGAAGCTATGGATGCCCGTGTCCGCCGCAGCGCCGATGGCGCCGTGGTAGTGAATTGCGCGATCGACAACCGCGTTGGCGGCATCGACGGCGAACAGGAGGGCCATCGACGCAAGTACGCGGGCATCGTTGATGTCGTTGCGGGCCAGATCGTTTGCCGGCGGCTGATCGGGTTGATCGACTGACCACGCTGCCTTGCCGACGAGTAGCCGGGCCCCACTGAGCATTCCCGGAAGATCAGCCAATCCGTGCTGAACCGCTTGATAGGCGCCAATCGGTCGGCCGAATTGGTGGCGGTCGGCAACATATGCCACTGTGCGCGCCAGGACACAGTCGCCGGCCCCAATCAGGTACGCCGCGGTGAGTACTCGCCAGGTATCCAAGACGGTCTGAAGCTGCGCTGCCGGCGCTAGATATTCAAACTGCTCCTCGTCGACGTCGAGATCGCAGACTCGAAGCGGGCCGAGGGTTGCGCCGATGTCGGATGCCGGGGACAGCCGCTGCACCCCCAGCGCGCCGAGATGAACACCGGCCACCAACGTGGGTGTGGCGCTGGTGAGCACGCTCGTCCAGCGGCCAGAACTGCTCGGTCGCAATGCCAGGGTCGAAATCCTCTCGAGGACAACGCCGCGAGCGGCATCGCAAGTACTTGTACCAAGGAATCGCGTTACCGCCAGGTGCTCAACCAAGCCCGCTGAGTGAAGGTTGGCGCCGGCCTCCTCGGCGACGACGCACAATTGCGCGAGCGTCGCACGACCATCACCGTCGCTGTCGGGAGCGGCCATCGTCAGCGCGCCCATCGCGGCCAGCTGGGACCATAGGGCGACTCTGTCGGGCGCGGAGGTATCAGATTCGGTTTGTTTATGTTTGGCGAAAACTCGGCCGAAGGCCGAGCGCAGCGCTGCTTCGTCCTCGGAATCCGCTAGCAGAATCATGACTCGCTGATAGTAGCGAGGCATCCTCGTTAGTCAATATATGGAGTTATTGCCAGGCCGGGTCGATAAGCCTGGACTGGGTGCCTGCTGCGGGCTACTCTTCGTGAGAAGGTCAACTATACGACTAATCTGGTAGTCAACAGATTCAACTGTGACCACTACTTACACATTTCAGGAGGCTCGATGTCGGATGAGTGCACTTGCGGAGACCTCCGCGCCATCCTCGCGTTGCAGGCGCAGTTCTGCCAGTTGTGCGATCTCGCCAAGTGGGCAGAGATGCGCGAGCTGTTCACCGAAGATGCGGTGCTTCATGTGTTCGGCAAGGACTACGTCGGCAAGGATGCGATCATGCGATTCATCTCGCGCCGTCACCTCGGCAAGCACATGTTGTCGGCGCCGGACATCGAGATCGACGGTGACGAGGCGCGGGTCGTTGTCGATCACACCTTCTACCGATACCCCGACCTGGTGCTGTTCGGGGCCGGTGTGTACAAGGACATCCTTCGTCGCACCGACACCGGCTGGAAGTTCGCCCGGCGCGAGATCGAGGTACATGGCCATCACGTCGAGATGACGGCGGCCGCCAAGCAGCGCACCAAGCCAATCGCCGACACCCTCGAAGAGGTTCCCAGTTAGTCAAGAATTTGAGTTTCTGACGTTGATGCTCTACCGTTGCAACGTAACTGGATGAAGAGAGGGTGACTGGCGTGCAGAAACTCGAGACCGGCGTTGTCGTCCATCCCATTGCCGAGGATTGGGATCGCTACTTCGAGCGGGACCTCGGTCGAGGGAATCCCTACCGAAGTGACGCGGAACTGATCAACGAAGTGGTCTCGTTGGCGCAGACTGCCGAGTCATTCGGGTACGACTTCATTTTCGCTCCCGAACATCACGTCTCACCGTACGGGTTGATGACCAACCCGCTGCAACTCATGACCTTCCTGGCGGGTCGCACACGCAAGATCAACTTCGGCACGTCCATCGTCGTCTTGCCGTGGCACCACCCACTCCGCGTGGCGGAGCAACTGGCACTGCTGAACAACTTTGCGCCCGAGAGGCGGTTGCTCATCGGTGTCGGACGAGGGGTGGCTCCATTCGAATACGAGGCGCTCGGGGTGCCTTACCACGATCGCCGTGAGCGAATGGACGAGTCGGTCGAGATCATTCGGCTGGCACTGTCGCAGGAGTCGTTCAGCTACCAGGGCAAAGTGTTCACGATTCCCGAAGTCACCCTCCGCCCGCGTCCGGTGTCGCCGGATCTGGCCGACTGCCTGCTGGTGGCCGCGACAAGTGATGAGACGCTGATCGAAGGCGGTCGTCGCGGATTGGGAATGATGTACTCCGGCCAGAAGTCGACGGGACTTACCAGGGCCGATGTCCAGCTGCTCAACCGAGAACGGGTTGCTGCAGGCTACGCGCCAAGCCAGCCGGTTTTGCACCCATGGCTCTACTGCGCGCGGTCAGAGCAGGAGGCTCACGAGCGGGTACTTGCGGCCTCGGCCTCGTTATTGCTTGATCTGACTAACAATTACGACCAGGGCAGTTGGGACAAGTTTGACCGGTCTCTCGGCTATGAGCACTTTGTCGCGGAAACGACGGCGGGGCTTTCTCTCGACCGGTACGCCAATATGCAGGTGTGGGGCACCCCGGAAATGTGCATGGAGCGGGTCCGAGCGCTCCAGATGGAAACCGGCGCGCGAAACATCTCGTTCCAGGTCCAGTGGGGCGACATCACCCATGACGAAGCGCTCGGCAGTCTGACGCTATTCGCGCGGGAATGCATGGACGACCTCCACTCGATTTCGGCACCGATGCCTGAGTGGCTGTCCCTCGACGAGCTCACCGCCGTTCCTGCCGTTAGCTGACAAAGGTACTGGCCGCTTTCTGTCCCGTGGCGTCGGCGGCCCGACCGTTGCTTACCGGGAATCGAATTGGGCGCGCAGCTGTCGACGCAGCAGCTTGCCGGTGGAACTCACCGGTAGTTCGTCGACCACGACGATGGCACGCGGCTTCTTCACAGAGGCCAAGTGATCGCGGCACCACGCCATGAGATCGTCGCCCCTCAAATCCGCGCCATCGCGCAGGATTACCGCTGCATGCACCGCCTCGCCGTAGGTGGGATCGCTGACCCCGCAGACACCCGCGGCGGCGACGGCCGGATGCGCCATCAGGACCTGCTCGATCTCCGATGGTGCGATATTGATCCCACCGCTGACGATGAGGTCCTTCTTGCGATCGACGATGTAGACGAAGCCATCCTCGTCGATCCGGGCCACGTCACCGGTGCGGAACCACTCACCGTCGCGCGCTTCCCGATTCGCCGCTTCGTCACCGAGATATCCGGGGCTCACCATCGGACCGCGCAGTTCTAGCTCACCTTCGGCGCCGGCTGCCGACCGTTCACCTCGGTCGTCGACAACGCGCACATCCAACCCCGCCAACGGTCGACCGGCCGAGCGGTGCCGCGGGTTGAGCGTCCCGTCGGCATCAAGGTATTCACGACCGAGCAGCACGGTGCCCGCTCCTAGCTCGGTCATGGACAGCTGGATCGCCACACGCTCACCTAGTGCCTTCGTCAGAGCGCACAGGCGGGACGGGTCGCACAATGATCCGCCCATCGACAAGTAGCGCAATCCGCTGAGCAGGTCGAGGTCGATTCCGGCGTCCATGATCATGTACACCGGCGTTGGGCCTAGGAATCCGTGCGTCGCGCCCGTTTCTCGCACCAGTTCCACCCACCCGCGGGGAGAATACGTCGGCATAATGGTGTGCTTGGCGCCGGCGATGAAGCTCGCTGTCCAACCCGCGTAGGCCGTCGCGAAGTACATCGCTAGCCCGGTGACGAAATGCGAGTCCTCATTGATCTCGAAACGCTCGATCAACGGTCCGTACGCCGACGCTGTGGTGCGCTGAGTGTGTTCGACGGCCTTCGGCTGCCCAGATGTGCCGCTGGTGGCCGAAATCATCGCGAGTTCGTCGACATCGCGCAGCGGATGTTCATTCGGGTCCGCCTTCGCAAGCAGCAGCTCGTAATCGAGCGGTAGTCCGTGGCCGGCTCCGATACCGATGAGGTGATGGATGGACGGGACCAATGTCTGCAGATCCCGGCCCCGAGCGGCGTATTCGGTTGTAACCAAGAGGATTTCCGGGTTGACGCGGCCCAGATACCGATGCTGTTCGGACAAGGTGAATCGGGCGTTGACCGGCACCCCGACAAACCCGGCTTCCGCGGCCGCGAAGTGCAATTCGAAATACCATGGCCCGTTACTTGCCAGGATCGCCACGCGAGTTTGCGGGCGCGCGTCGAGCATCTCGAGTGCCGAGGCGAGTCGCAGCGTCCGGTCGTAGGTCTGCGCGAAGGATTGCATGCGACCAGGAAGCCCCACGGCCGGGTGCGAGGCGAACTTCTCAGCTGAACGACGGAATGCGGCTTGCATAGAACAGCGTGGATCGCCTTCGGTGCCCGCCACAGCTGAAATCTACCCTGACGCCCCGGGAAGGTCAAAAATATGACTATTTGGGACCAATCGGGTAATCGGCGACTTGCGCGGAGGGGTGCTCCCAGTAAGTCCAGATCTTGAGTAATCGACTGCGCTCCCATACGGTGTAGCCGTGACTGAGGCTGGCATGGGGGAACTCCTGGCTGGGAAATCCGCGATCGTGACCGGCGCGGGTCGCGGTCTGGGAAAGGCGATCGCGTTGCGCCTATCGGCCGCCGGCGCGAACGTCGTCGTCAACGACATCGACCCGGACACCGCCGCGCGGACGGCAGAGGAAATCCGCTCACGGGGAGGCGTCGCCCGCGTCGCGGTTGCCGACATCGGAGATGAGGGCGCCGTGGAAACGATGGTGGCCACTGCCACGAATGAGTACGGGAGATTGGACCTAGCCTGCAACAACGCGTTGCCAGAGATTCAACTCTCAGAGCTAAGCGAGCTCGACGTCGAATACTCACGTTCATTGATGTCAGTCGCGCTTCTCGGCACTGCGATCTGTCTCAAACACGAGATCCTCGCGATGCAATCCCACGGCGGCGCGATCGTCAACATTTCCTCTACGGCCAGCGTGCGCGGACAGAAGAAGACCGGTTTCTACGCCGCTTGCAAAGCAGGAATCGAGGCCATGACCCGCGTTGCCGCTAATGAGAATGCCCGTAAAGGGTTGCGCGTCAACGCCATTCAGGCCGGAGGCATGCTGACACCGGCACTCACTGAGATGTTCCTGCAATCCGAGGAGCGTCGTCGGCAAATGAGTGAACGCGTACCCCTGGGGCGACTCGCCGACCCTGAAGACGTGGCGGATGTAGCGCTATTCCTGCTCAGCGACCTCGCTCGGTACGTCACCGGGACCGTGGTGACGGCCGACGGTGGTGGACTTCTCCACACCGATGGCGCGACAGGCTAGGGCGGCGACACGATGGACGCTCGGTTGACGGACGAGCAGCGAAGCGTGCGTGACACTGCAGCGCGCATGGCGCAGAAGAGCGCCACCACGACAGTCGATGGGCTGGGCAAGACGGGGAGCGCCGACCGGCTGGCGCGCGATCTCGTCGCGTCCGGCTTTACCGAGCTACGTGCGTCCGACGCCACGGGCGTCGAAGTCGCGCTCGTCGCCGAACAACTGGCATCGGCCGCGGCCGAAGCGTCGTTCGTGGGACCCACACTCGCCGCGGACCTATGCAGGCGGGCCGGTGTCGGCGCCCCTTCCTCATGCACTATCGCGCTGACGGGCGATCTGGCGCGCCTCGCCACACAACACGAGCTGCCCGCCGCCGTCGCCTTCGATAGCGCAACCGTGTCGCGCGCGCTCTACCTCACGCCGTCCGGCGAGAAGTTCGGCCTGGCATCCGTACCCGTGGGTGCGGGTGCAGGTGCCGTCGATCTGACCCGACCGCTCGCGCAGTTGTCGCAAGAGGACTCAGTCGAACTCGCCGGCGTAGCGTTGAGCGCTGACGACATCGCGGCTTGGCGAGCGTTCGGCCATGCGGTGCTGTCGGCCGATCTGCTGGGCTCGGCGCGGGCGGCGCACCTCGCCACCGTCGCCTATGCGAGCGGGCGCACTCAGTATGGACGCCCGGTCGCCAGCTTCCAGGCCGTTCAACACCTGCTCGCCGAATCGCTCGTGCTGTTAGAAGGTGCGCAAAGCGCCGTCAGTTACGCCTCGTGGGCCGTCGACGCCGAGCCCACCGCCACCGCCGCCGACACCGCTCTCGTGAGCAAGTTGTATTGCACGAGCGCAGCCCGCACGATCAGCGAGATCGCCATCCAGGTGCACGGCGGGATAGGCAACACATGGGAATGCATGGTGCACATTCATTTACGACGCGCCCTCCTGGCGGGCCAAGTCCTAGGAGACGAAGGGGCACTGATGGAAGAACTCATTGAGCACAGGCTGCGAGCGGCGTAGTGGATTACCGAGACGACGCGGCCGAGGCCGATTTCCGTGGACGGTTGCGGACCTGGCTGAGCACCAACGCCCTTAAGGGCGGGCTGCCCTCAACCGACGATGAGTACTGGGCGCACGCTTCCGAATGGCATACAGCCCTGTATAACGCGGGTTGGTTCGGCGTGAGCTTTCCCGCCCGGTACGGCGGACAAGGGCTGTCGCCGGTTTACGAGGCCATCGTCGACGACGAGTTGGCCTGGGCCGGAGCGCCTCCCAAGCCGTCCCTCGGGTACATCGTGCACGGCATGCTGCGCCACGCGTCCGTGGATATCTGCGAACGGTTTCTACCATCGATGATCGCCGGGACCGAGCGATGGTGTCAGGGCTTCAGCGAGCCGGAAGCAGGATCGGACCTGGCTGGGCTGCGGACCTCTGCGGTTCGTGACGGCGACGAGTACATCGTCAACGGGCACAAGGTCTGGACGAGCTATTCGGATGTGGCCGACTGGTGCATCTTGTTGGCTCGCACCGACAGCCAAGCTCCGAAACACAAGGGGCTGACCGCGTTTGCGATGCCGATGCATCAGCCAGGCGTCACGCAGCGGCCCTTGAAGATGATCAACGGTGTGTCCAACGAATTTGGTGAATTGCTGCTCGAGGATGCACGAATACCGGCCGCCAACCGGATAACCGAGCTCGGTGGCGGTTGGGCTATGGCGATGACTGTCCTAAACCACGAACGCAGCCCCGCCGATCTGGGCTATACCGCTCGCTATTCGCGAATCGTGCGGGAACTCGAACGACATGTTGCGGATCAACCTCGCGTCAGCTCGCTGGCTCGCCACGCGTTGGGCAACGCGTACGTTCACTCGGAAGTCCTTCGCATGCACGTGAAACGTCGTCTCTCGGAACGACTGTCCGATCATGAACCGGGTCCCGAGGGAGCGATCGACAAACTCTTGATGACCACGACCGAACAGACCGTGGGCAACGCGGCACGGCAGGGCGGCATTGCGCGTGCGTTCGACGGCAGCGATTCGTCGTGGCTGAACATCTACCTTTACAGCCGTGCAGCCACTGTGATGGGTGGTACGTCGCAGATCCAGAAGAACGTCATCGCGTCCCAGATCCTCAAGTTGCCGAACGGATGAACGCAGCTGCGTGTCGAAACGGTTAGCGCGGCGCCATCCGGATCGCACCGTCTAATCGCACCGTTTCACCGTTGACGTAGGAATTGCCGATCAACTCTAGAGCCATACGCGCGTACTCGGCTGGATCACCGAGTCGCTTGGGATGCGGAATGGTCGCCGCGAGGCTGTCGCGGATCTCCGGCCGCACCCGACCCAGCATCGGGGTGAGGAAAGTGCCCGGTGCGATGGTGTTCACGCGTATACCGACACTCGCCAAATCACGGGCGGCGACCAGCGTCATGGCGTGCACACCCGCCTTGGCGGCGGAATATGACGTCTGACCTATCTGTCCTTCGAAGGCCGCGACCGACGCCGTCAGCACAATCGCACCGCGGTCGCCGTCCCTTTCCTCATTGGCAGCCATACGTTCGGCCGAGAGGCGCAACACGTTGTAGGTGCCGACCAGGTTGACGCGTATCACCTCGGCGAAGTCCTCTACCGGACTGGCGTGGCCCTCCTTGTCCAGGATTCTGCGCCGATCGCCCCCGCGACCAGCGCAGTGCACGACGGCACGCACCGGACCCGCCGCCGTGGCGTTGTCCAACGCGTGGCGGAACTGCGTTTCATCAGTCACATCGGCTGCGACGTAATTCAATCCGAACTCCGCGGCGGTGCTCTCGGCGGTATCGGAGGGCAAGTCGACCGCCACCACGCTGGCGGCACCCGCCTGTCGCAGAGCCTTGGCCGTTGCAAGCCCCAGTCCCGAAATTCCACCGGTCACGAGCGCGGATATGCCCGCGATTTCCAACCCACCGCCCCCTGCCGTGTTCACCGCGGCCGTCGATCGGCGCCGGTCCTTCGCCACCACACCGTACCGGCAGACCGAAGCTAGTCAAAATCTTGAGCAAATGTTCTCATTGCATGATAATCGCGATCTTGACCAGTGGCCGCTCGATCACGCTGAGCTCCGATGAGCGGAAGATTGCGTTGGAACACACCGAATGGAGCGATGTGAAAGTCAACTTCTCGAAGTACACGGCGTTGCAGATCGAGCGTGACGGGCCGGTCTTGCGCGTGTGGTTCGACCGCCCCGACCAACTGAACGCGGTGAGTCGCGACGTCCACGGCGAACTGGAGACGCTGTTCTTCGATATCGACCGGGACGAAGCCACCAGAGTGGCCGTCATCAGCGGGCGCGGGCGGGCTTTCTCTGCCGGCGGCGATTTGGACTGGTTGGTTGAGCTGAATGCCGACCCAGAGGCATCTGCGCGCGCGATCAGGGCCGACCGGATCATCCAGACGGCGTTGCTGAACATGGAGACACCGCTGGTCGCTCGGGTCAACGGGCCTGCGGTCGGGCTCGGTTGTTCGATCGCTCTGTACTGCGACATCGTCGTCGCCCACCCGCGTGCGGTGTTTGCCGATCCGCATGTATCGGTGGGCCTGGTTGCGGGTGACGGGGGAGCGCTCATCTGGCCTCAATTGATCGGATACGCGCAGGCTCGCAGATACCTGCTGACGGGCGATCACATCACCGGTGAGGACGCCGCGCGGCTGGGCTTGATTACCGAGTGTGCCGTCGAAGAAGAGCTCGACAGCGCCGTGATGCATTGGGTGGACAAACTGCTCGCACAGCCTGACCGTGCTTTGCGGTGGACGAAACTGTCTATCAATGGCGGCCTGCGCGCCATCGCATCCTCGGTGCTCGACGCGGCGGCGGGATTCGAGAACCTGAGTCAGATCCTCCCCGAGCACCGCGATGCACTACAGCGAATGCGTGACCGGCGGTGAGCGTGGGTACGACGCCGTGCGGTCGCCTAGAGAAGGTGGCGGACGGCTTCGCCATGGCTGAGGGGCCGCGTTGGCGGGAGGGCGCCGTCGTTCTCACCGATATTCACGCCGATGCGATCAAGCAGATCGACGTACGTGGTGGTGTTGTGACGACTCTTGTTCAGCTCGACTCACCTCCGATTAGTACCGGCTTTTTGAGCGACGGCAGCATGCTGATCTCTTCGCTGACCGCCCAACGGATATGGCGTTACGACGATGGGGCGCTGGACACATACGCCGACCTCAGTGGTATCAGCGAATACGACTGGGGTGACATCGTTGTCGATACCCAAGACCGGGTTTACATCGCAAACCAGGGCATCAGCTATCCGCGAAAGATGCCCGAGCACATCGACTCACGCATCTACCTCCTCTCCGGCGCCGACGGGCCGCGAGAGGTGGCGCGTGGGTTCCTCTATGCGAATGGGCTCGCGATAACTCCGGACGGGAGTCACTTGATCGTCGCCGAGAGCTTCGGCCACCGGCTATGGCGACTGCCGATACATGACAACGGCAGCTTGGGTGCGCGAACGCTAACTGCCGCGTTTACGGACGCTGATCGGCCCGACGGCATCTGCTGCGACGCTGAGGGTGCGGTCTGGTCAGCCAACGCAACGGGGCGCGAAGTCGTGCGCTGTGCGATCGATGGCTCAGTGACCGACCGGATCTCGACCGGTACCGATCTGGCGATCGGGTGCATTCTCGGCGGTGCTGATGGTCGAGACTTGTACCTCACTACCGCCCCAACAGCCGCTCGTGACGCGGCCAGGGAGCTGCTCGGAAGCGCCCTGTGGCGGGTTCGTGTCCAGATTCCTGCTGGGGGCAGGCCGTAGCGCCGGTTTGCGAGTTAGCCTTCGCAAAGCGGTTGTTCGGCTATCGGCAATAGTCTAAAGTTTGAGTAATTGACAAAGTCCGCGACCCAGAATCGAGCAAGCCTTGAGCACTCCGGTGATCGACTCGGATACGCACGTCAGTGAACCGCCCGACCTGTGGAGCAGTCGGATGTCGTCTCAGAAGTGGGGCGAAATGGTCCCGGTTGTCCGTCCCGACCCACAAGCGGGTGGTCACTCCTGGTTCATCGGCGATCAGCGAATCGGCAGTTTCGGCGCTTCGGCGATGGTGAAGACGCCGGGTAGCGACTACCCGACCCGGTGGACTGAGGACTTCCCGCACATGCCTGCGCGGGACGACATTCACACGTCGTCGTGGGACGCCGCGGAGCGCGTGAGAATCATGGACCGTCACGGTATTTCGGTAGCCGCGCTGTTCGGCAACCTTGGTGTCAGCCGCAACTACTTCCGCAATCTCGACGACGAGTCGTTCAAGGTCGAGATCGTTCAGACGTACAACGACTTCTTGATCGACTGGATCGGCGTGGCGCCGGAGCGCTTCATAGCGCTGGCCAACGTCCCGTTTTGGAATCCGGATGCTGCGGCCAAGGAGGCCGAGCGAGCGGCGTCGATCGGCCACAAGGGGATCGTCATCACCGGAATCCCTGAGAAGCACGGTCTCAAGCCGTTTGCGGACAGATCGTGGGACGTTCTGTGGGAAACCTGCACAGAACACCGACTGCCTATCCATTTCCACGCCGGCGGTGGCGATATCAGTCAACACTTCAACCAGGTCCGCCAAGACGTGATGGGCGGTGGTGCGATGCAGACCGCCGGAACAACCAACATCACCCTCGACACCGCGCATTCGGTATCCGACCTTTTGGCTTCCGGTGTGCTGCCCCGTTATCCGGACACGCGGTGGGTGATCGTCGAGAGTGCGGTCGGCTACTTGCCATTCGTTCTGGAGTGCATGGACCACCACTTCGAGTTGTACATGAAGGACAACCCGCAGTACGCGATGTTCGATGCGCTGCCCAGTGCGTACTTCCATCGCCAAATGCTTGGCACCTACTGGTTCGAGAAGCTCGATCAACACCTCATTGACCGTGTCGGTCCGAACAACATCATGTTCGAAACTGACTATCCCCATCCGACGTGCTTGCTCGAAGAAGATATCCGCGGCGCGGCCAACGACGGTCTTGCGGGGATCGACCCGGAGCATCGTCAGCGCATTCTTTGGAAGAATGCGGCCGAGTTGTATCAGCTGACCGACATTCCCGAGGCTGCTAGCTTGGCCGCCTAAAGGTTCACGGGACAAGGGCTTTCTATGGTGCAGTGCGCCTCCGAGATCTCGTGGGATCCTGCTGATACAGACGGACTCTCGGAGGATTGGCTGGATCGACTGCTCGACGCGGTCGACGGAAACACGGTTGTTCGTACGCCCGTTGGGATGCTCTTCGCCGGCGTGAGCCAGATCGAACGACTGCTCGCACATCCGGCCCTCAAAGTCCCGGTGGTCGAGCAGTACGAGTTGATGGGTGTCTCCGAAGCGATTCTCGAACGCGCCCGACGGGTCATCCTCGGCCTCGATGGGGCACCGCACACGCGCCTTAGGCGTCTGGTGAGCCGCGCATTCACCCAGCGTGCTGTTGAAAGACTTGCGGAAACCATGCGCTCCTATCTAGTTCCACGCCTCGATGATGTCGACGGTGAAGTCGACTTCATCGACGAAATCGTGGGCGACTACCCCGCAGCAATCATCGGTGGCCTGCTTGGTCTGCCGGCCGCCGACCTGCCGCATCTGACTTCCATCGCCCAGGTGATCACCAGCTCCCAATTCAGCCTGGATGTCGATAGGGCGCATCAGTACCTAGCCGCCGCAGCCGAATGCGACGCCTACCTCGCCGACCTCGTCACATCAAAGCGGAAGGCCCCCGGTGACGACATCTTGACGCATTTGACCCAGGTTGGGGTCGAAGGTGACTCGCTGAGCGATGCGGAGATCGTGTCGTTGTGCGCCTCGTTGATGAACGCCGGGATCGACACCACGCGCAACCAGATTTCACTAGGAATGACCCTGTTCGCGAGACTCCCAGAACAGTGGAACCGGCTGCGCGACGAATCGGTTCTGGTAGGCAACGCCGTTGAGGAAATCCTTCGTTTCCTACCCGTGACGCCGCTACTGACTCGGCTCAACACCGAAGCCCTGACATTCGACGGTGTCGATGTTCCGGAACGGACGTACATCTCACTCGGCGTCGCGGCGGCCAACCGCGACTCGACACTCAACACCGGCGACGCGTTAACGTTTGATGTTTCGCGGCCTAATCCTCGCCACTTCACCTTCGGGCACGGTGCGCACTTCTGCGTTGGAGCAGCGCTCGCCCGCCTCGAGATGCGCGAACTACTGACGCAAATGGTTTCGCGTTTCGTAAGCGTCGAGGTCGTGGGACAAGCGCCGCGACGATCCGCGATGGGTGTCTACGGCGTGAAAAACCTTACGCTGAGGTTAGACCGGCAGCGCCAGAACGCGTCGTGACACGCTAATGGTCAAAATCTTGATTTTCGATTAGAGTCTGCCGGGGTGGCAGCTGTTTCCACGTCGGCACCGTTTTCTCACAGATGGCCACCGGGTACCGAGACGAAGGGGTCGGAGTGAGCGCATACGACTACGTTGTGGTCGGAGCCGGCTCGGCTGGTTGTGTGCTCGCTGATCGGCTCAGCGCGGACGGGTCGAGCACTGTCGCATTGGTGGAAGCGGGTGGTTCGGATCGGACACCGGCTGTGTCGATGCCCAAAGGATTCGCATTTCTGCTGACCAATCCACGGTACGTGTGGGACTACGACGTTAACCCCTTTGGCCCGTACCGGCAGGACGAGCACTGGGTCCGAGGAAAGGTCCTCGGGGGGTCCAGCGCCGTCAACGGCATGGTGTACAACCGTGGATCTCAGCCCGACTACGACGACATCGTCAACCGCGGCAACCCGGGCTGGGGATGGTCAGACATCCTGCGGATTTTCCGGACGATCGAGAACCATTCACTGGGCGCTTCTGATATGCGCGGAGCCGACGGCCCGTTATCGGTGGGTGTCGATCCCACGGGTGAAGAGGTGTCGGAGGCGTTGCTGGAGTCCGCCGCCGCGCTGGGTATCAAACGCATGGACGATGTCAACGCGTCCGACGACGAGCGCACCGGCTACGCCCCGGCCACGATTCACCGGGGGCGTCGGGTCAGCGCGGCCAAGGCGTTTCTTCACCCGGCCCGCAAACGCCCCAATCTCACTGTGCTGACCCATGTCACGGTCACCCGGGTGTTGTTTGAGGGCGACCGTGCGGTCGGGGTCCAACTCGCGTCGAAGAGCGGTTCTTCCGAGCTGAGGGTGACGCGCGACGTCATTTTGTCGGCCGGCAGTCTGGCTACGCCAAAATTGTTGCAGCTCTCCGGTATCGGTCCACGTGCGGTGCTCTCTGAGGCAGGCGTTGACGTGCGGGTCGATAGCCCACGGGTGGGGCAGCGTCTACGTGAACACCGTTGTCTGCCTCTGCAATATCGACTGTTGGAGAACAAAGGTTACAACAAGCGACTAGGCACGCCGCTGGGCCAGGCGATGACCGCTGCGCGTTACCTGCTGACCCACAAAGGCCCTATCGCAACACCCGCATACGACATGCTCACCTTCGTACGATCCGACCCAACGGCTGAGCGCCCCGATGGGCAGATCCTCATGACGCCTTTCTCGGTGGGCGCCGGGCCGAGCGACGGTAGGGTGGAGACACGCCCCGGGCTTTCATTGCTTGGATTCGTGTTGCGGCCGACCAGCGAGGGCTCGGTGATGATTCGCTCAGCGAACCCTGACGACCCGCCACGCGTCGAAGTGTCCTATTTTGGAACCGAATACGACCGAAAAGTATCGGCGGCCCTATTCCGCCGCATGCGCGATATTGCGGAGCAGGAGCCGATCGCGTCGATGATCTCGGCCGAGACTGTGCCCGGGCGGGCAGTCGAGGACGACGACGCAATACTGCGGGCCGGCTTGCTCTATGGGGGACCGGGCTATCACGCTTCTGGAGCTTGTGCGATGGGGCCCGATCCGTCGGATGCCATCGATGCGCGGCTTCGAGTGCGGGGTGTCGACGGACTGCGGGTAGTCGACGTGTCGATCCTGCCTGCGATGGTGTCGGGCAACCTCAACGGACCGATGATGGCGATGGCCTGGCGGGCAGCCGAAATGATTCTCGAGGACCGGTGAAGGTCCTCGCAAACGCGTGTAGGAGGTATCTGTCGTGACCGCGGTGATGCAGGGTGTTCGCGTCCTGGAGGTAGCTGAGCACACGTTTGTGCCTGCGGCGTCGGCGGTGCTTTCGGATTGGGGAGCCGACGTCATCAAGATTGAGCCGGTCGAGCGCGGAGACGCGATGCGCGGAATCATGTCATCCGGTCTGTCACATCTCGACGGAGGCAATTGGCATCCGCTGCTGCAACATTCCAACCGCGGCAAACGCAGCATCGGACTTGATCTCAGCTCGCCGGAGGGAATCGACATCCTGTACCGGATCGCTGCGACCGCCGATGTGTTCTTGACCAACAAGTTGCCCGCGGTACGCGCCAAGCTGCGCATCGATGTCGAGGACATTCGCAACGTCAACCCCAACATCGTGTATGTGCGCGGGACTGGCTACGGATCGCGTGGGCCCGATGCGGACAGGGGAGGCTACGACACTCTGGGTTACTGGTGCCGTAGTGGTGCAGCCTACGGCGCGAAACCTGTTGAGATAGACGGGATGACAGGCCAGCCTGCCCCGGCGTACGGGGACTCTATTGGAGCGATGACGATTGCAGGCGGCATCTCGGCGGCGTTGTTCCATCGCGAACGTACTGGAGAAGCCGCCCTGGTTGACGTGTCTTTGCTAGCGACGGGGATGTGGGCCATGGGCGCCGGTATCGCGCTTTCACACGAGGTGAACCATCCATGGGGCCAAATGCCGGTCGGCACGAACGTGGGCAATCCGCTGACTCGGTACTTCCGAACGAGCGACGGGCACTGGCTGCAGTTGTCCTGCTTGCAGGGATTTCATTATTGGGCCGAGACCTGCCGCGTGACGGGCCTCGACCACCTCGTCGGTGACGAACGCTTCGCCGACGCAGAATCGTTCTTCGCCAACAGCGATGCGGCGGTTGCCCTCCTCGACGAACGTTTCGCGAGTGAGACGATGGCCGAGTGGAAGGTTCGGCTGGCCGATTTCAAGGGGCAGTGGGCGCCCGTGCAGAACGCCCTCGAGGTGATGGACGATCCGCAGGTTGCCGCGAACGGTTACATCGTGGAGGCGGCGGCCGTCAACGGCGACAAACACCCGCTGGTCGCCACGCCGGTCCAGTTCGACGATGAGCCGTCACCAACACGTCGCGCGCCGGACTTCAACGAACATGGCGACGCCATCCTGACGGGCGATTTGGGCATCGACTGGGACACCGTCATCGACCTGAAGGTGAAAGGGGTCGTCGCGTGAGCAATCGGGACGATCCATTCGTCGAAGCTTTGCGCGTGCGCGCAGTGCTGGAACGCTACTGCGTGCTGCTCGACTCGGGTGCCGTCGACGATCTCCTCGGGCTGTTCGACGACAGTTGTGTATTCACCATGATGGACCGCACTTACGAGGGAAAATCAGAGTTCGCCGGCGTGTGGTCAGGTGCGCAACCCGTGGAGCGCCCAACCACACTTCACGCGCTAGTCAATCCCGATATTCAAGTCGACGGCGCGCGTGCAACGGCTCGGAGCAACTTCGTGCTGGTCAAACGCGGCTCGGACGGGGACACCCAGATCGCATTCGCCGGCTGCTACATCGATGAGTTGCGGCGCGGAAGCGGCGGTGCCTGGCGATTCACCCGGCGACGTGTGGAGACCTTGGCGCGGTCCGCGGCCTGAGTGTTTCAGCAGCTGAGAACACTGTTCTCTAGATTCGCTGATTATGTTCCTCTACAGTGAAACGCCATGGTGGTTCGGAGCCCAGCAACGTGACCGCCCGGCGTCAAGCCTCCGCGCCATCGCGGGCGACGAAGGCGGTGCGGCCGCGATGGCGTTCTCGCACCGCTGAACGCGCGACCCGCGATGTGCGCAAACGAGCCGAATTGCGCAGTGACCGATTCCTGGCGATCGCACTGGAGCTGCTTGGCGAGGGCGGAGCCGACAACTTGTCAGTCCGCAAAGTGGTCGAAATGTCCGGAATGTCCCTGCGTTCGTTCTACCAACTTTTCGGTGGTAAGGACGACCTGTTCCTGGCGATCTACGAAGAGGCGATACTCGGCGGGCTGGACCGGCAGATGGCGGCGGTGGCCGAAGCCGGCCCCGACCCGTTCGATCGGCTCAGAGCTTTCTTCGAGTCCGAGTGGTTTGAGACCGAACAGTCGTCGCCGAAATTGCGTCGCTCGCTGGTGATTTACCATCAACGGCTGATGGAGACCCGGCCCGCAGAGCTCGCCGCGGTGCTCGAACCGCAGCACAAGGCGCTTACCGAACTTGTTGCCGAATGTCGCGCTGCAGGGGCCGGCACGCTCGGTCTAGACGATTCGACGACTGCCGCGATCCTGATGCAGTTGGTCATCACCACGCTGCAAAACCGTGTCCTGGACTTTGGGATTCAGGACCAGAGAGTAGGCGTTGACCAGGTGATGGCCCTCCTCAAGCCGATTTTCGGCGGCGAAGGAGCCTAGGTGCTCCGAGGGCTCCGGACGGGGTCCACGAGGGCCCAGTAGCCGATCGCCCGGCGACAAATATGGTGTTGCCATTTTGTCATGATCTCGACTAACTTTGTGAGAACACCGTTCTTCTCTCATGCATACGGTGAATCAAGAACGCCTCGCGATGCGCCCGGCGAGGCGCCGCAGCACAAGATCGGAGCCACACATGGCCAGCACCGCAGAGCTGCCAAAGATCTCGGCCGACGCGCACGTCGACGAGCCGCACGACCTCTGGTATGAGCGGCTCGATCCAGATCTCCGCGAGTACGCGCCGCGTCGGATTACCGCGTCTGGTGACGGTGGCTGGAGCTTGGTCGTGAATGGCAACCCCATCGGGTGGAGCGAACTGAGTGCCGACGAAGCGGCCGCTCAGGAAGCTGAGCGGGTCGCCGCGGCCGCAGTCGACGTACGACTCGAGATGATGCGTACCGACCACATCAACGGCGAGATCGTCTTTCCGACCATCGGTCTTTATGCGTGGGATATTGCCAACCCTATGGTCGGACAGGCGGTCTGCCGGGTTTACAACGACTGGATCCGCGAGAGGATCGGCGGGCACAGCCGCATCAAGCTCGCGATGATGATTCCCACCTGGGACGCCAACATGGCGATCGCCGAAGTGGAGCGTGTCGCCGGAGACGAGTCGGTCGGCGGCGTGCTGCTTCCGCTCGTGGGCAAACCTGAGTGGAACGCCAGGGAATGGGAGCCCCTGTGGACAGCAATCGCGGGTAGCGGCAAGCCGGCGGTCATGCACCAGGGCAGTGGACATGACATGATCTTTTACCGCGGCTGGGGCAGTGGCACGGCGAATCTTCTTGCCACACAGTCGATGGCGCCGCGGGCGGCGGCACTGTTGAGCTGCAGTGGCATCCTGGAGCGACACCCCGACCTGCACGCGGTGTTTGTGGAGTGCAACGGCGGCTGGATCGCGTGGGCAATGCAAACCCTCGATTACTACTACGAAGCGCACCGTGAAATCGGTTGGACCAAACCAATATTGGAGCACCTGCCTAGTCACTACATTCGCCATCAGATCCACTCGACGTTCCAAGACGACCCGGTCGCAGTCGCCAATATCCCCGAGACGGGAGCGCAATGCCTGTTGTGGGGTAACGACTTCCCGCACCCCGAAAGTACCTACCCCAATTCCGCAAAGATCCTGGACCGGATGTTCGAGGGAGTCGACCTCGACAGTACCCGCGCCATCGTGGGCGGGAACGCCCACCGTCTCTTTGGATTCACCGACGATGTCCTGGAAAGCGCGCCCTGAGGTGAACGCTGTCTGGCAGCTTCGCCGGGAGGATTACACACTTAGCGGCGAGCAGCAGGAGCTGCGCAACTCCTTCCGTGCGTTATTCGAGAAATCCGTTGGCGCTGACCGGGTGCGGGCGGCAGAACCGCTGGGATTCGACTCTGCGTTGTGGCAGGAAACGGGCCCGCAGTTGATTTCTATGGCACTGTCAGAGTCGGCGGGCGGGGACGGTGCCGGGCTGGTCGACCTCGCCCTGGTGGTCGAGGAAGCCGGGCGGGCTGCCGCGCCGGTTCCGACGGTCGAAGCGATAGTCGGCGCGCGGGCTTTGGAGCGAATGGGCGCGACCGGAGAGCTCTTCGACATGGTCAAAGCCGCGAAGACAATCGCGACGATCTCTCCCGCCATCGCCAAATCCGACCGCCGGCTGGTACCGGCGGGGGCTGTCGCGGAGGCGGTCGTCGCCGTGCGAGGCGACGATGTCGTCGTCAAGACCGGGCCGACCGCCGCGCTCGTTCCAAACCTTGGCTGTGCACCGCTGGGATGGTGGGATATCGCAGGCGGCAACATAATCGGATCCAGGAGCGACTTCGACGGCATAGCCGTTGAGTGGCAGATCTTGAACGCGGCGGCACTGGTCGGACTTGGACAGGCCGCGGTTGATATCGGCGTGCGGTACGCCAAGGAGCGGACCGCTTTCGGCAGCCCGATCGGTGCCTTTCAGGCGATCGCGCACCCGTTGGTCGATGCCGCGGCAGCGGTCGAAGGAGCCCGCCGATTGATGTGGCGCGCGGCATGGTTCGTCGACAACGAGCCGGATGCAATGGGTGTCCTAGGTGTTGGCGCATTGGTATCAGCCGCGAGCGCGGCTGAGAAAGCCGGAGCGGTGGCCATCCACACGCAGGGCGGCTTCGGTGTGACGCTGGAATCGGACGCTCAACTCTATTACCGGCGCGCCAAGAGCTGGGCGTTGATGGCGGCTGACCGCCGTGTCTTGCTCCACGATGCGGCAGATGCCGTCTTGGGCCCAACGGAGGGGCTGCGATGAACTTCGGTCTGGTCGACCTCGACGACGACACCCGGCAATTCTGGGCGGATGTCAAAGACTTTCTGGCCGAACATGTTACCGAGGATGTGCTGGCCGTCGAACGGGCCACCGGTAGTGGGTTCAGCGAATCTCTGCACCTGGCGCTCGGTGAGCGCGGTTGGGTCGCGCCTCGCTGGCCGATCGAAGAAGGAGGTGCGGGTCTTGCCGGCATCAGGGCTCGTATCATCGGCGAGGAGCTGTTGCGCAGCGGCGCACCCTATGTTCTTGCATCGACAACGCTATTGCCACCCATCGCCATCCGCATGTTCGGCTCCAAAGAATTGCAGGACGATATCCTGCCCAAGGTCGCGAACGGTACCGTCCGAATTTGCCTGGGATATACCGAACCTGACTGTGGGTCAGATCTTGCGGCTGTGCGCACCCGAGCGGTGAAAGACGGCGACGACTGGGTCATCAACGGGCAGAAGATGTTCACCACGGGCGCTCAACACAGTCAGTATTGCTTTCTGTTGACGCGCACGGACCCGACGGCTGCGACCCACAAGGGTCTCACGGTGTTCCTTCTGCCGCTCGATACACCGGGTGTCGAGATCCGTCCGATCGGCACCCTCGGCGGGGAGCGGACCAACTTCGTCTATCTAGACGATGTCCGTATCGACGACCGCTGGCGGCTCGGTGCGGTCAACAGCGGGTGGTCGGTCGTCGCCGCGCCGCTGACCGCTGAACACTCGATGGGCGGCGGCGACTCCGACGAGCTGACTTCGCCATATCTGATCGCGTGCGAAAACCTGCTGCAGGCCGCCGTCGTGTGGGCAACGGAGACTATCGGCGACGATGGATATCCGATGTCGACGCAGCCGGCGGTGCGAGAAGCAATCGCTGAGGTCGCCATCGCGATCGAACTTGCCAGGTCTACTCCCGGACCAATGGGCCGCATTGTCTGTTCGGACACGTTGAGTAACAGCGCATCCCATCTGTTGGATCTCGTCGGGCCCGTCGGCCAGCTGGCCCGTGGTGCCGACGGGGCTGTCATCGACGGGGCATTCGAGGACGGATTCCGGTTCGCGCCGGGGACTGCAATCTACGGCGGCTCCACGGACATCGCTCGAAACGTTATCGCCGAACGCATTCTTGGCCTTCCCCGAAGCACCCCACGAAGGAGCGCCACATGAGCAATACAGCGAGCAGCGTGGGCGGCGACGCCGACCGGATCATTGACACCCAGGCCGCCGAAACTATGGGCGCCGACCTAGCAGCAGCCCTGGCAGTAGCCGAGCCGCAAGCGGTGTATTCGGCGATCACTGCAAGCCCGATGCTCTCGCTCCCCGGCGGCATGTTCGTGGTCGGAGCGGCTTCGAGTGTCGATGCCTTAACACGTAACCATCACGTGCGCGGGTCGGGCGCAATCGGTAACACGGGGGGTGCCGAACGCCCGCTGATCCCCCTCGACATCGACCGACCGGAACACACCAAGTACCGCAAACTTCTGGATCCGATCTTCGCGGCGAAAGCCATCGCACACCTGGAATCCGATGTACGGGAGTTAGCCGACGAGCTCATCGACACATTCATCGAACGTGGGCATGCTGACATCTACGACGAGTTCTGCGCCATCCTGCCCTCGACCATCTTTTTGCGATTGATGGGAATTCCCGCCAGCGACTTGAACTACTTTCTGGACTTCAAGAACGACCTCCTTCGCGACTTCCCGGGGGAGACCGCCCGGGCGCGCGAGGAACGCATGAAAGCGGCGGCCAAGCGCTGCTACAGCTACTTCGATGCCGTCCTTGATGACCGAGAGGCCAACGGGATCGCACGCGAGGACTTACTCGGAAGATTCCTTAGCGCCGAGGTCGACGGGCACCGCCTCACCCGCGAGAACATCCTGGACATCTGCTACCTGCTGATGATCGCCGGGCTCGACACCGTCGCAGCGTCGCTGTCGTGCATCATCGCGTGGCTGGCTCGCCATCCCGAGGAACGCAGGCGGGTCGTGGCCGATCCAGCGATGTGGCCCGATGCCATCGAGGAGCTTATGCGCTGGGAGACACCGGTTCCGGGAGGGACCCGCACCCCCACCGAAGAAATGCGGATCGGCGGCGAGATCGTGCCGGCAGGCACCCATGTTTCAGTGCTCTGGGCAGCAGCCAATCTCGACCCGGAGAAGTTCAACGATCCATTGACTGTCGACCTGACCCGTCGCCCCAACGCGCATTACTCTTTTGCTGCCGGATTCCACCGTTGTCTCGGAAGCCATTTGGCGCGGATGGAACTGCGGGCAGCACTCGATCAGTTTCACAAGCGGATTCCTGAGTACCGCATCCCGGATGGTATCGAATTGACCTACGAGGCGCTTCCGGTGCGCCTTGCGCGTCCTCTACCACTGATGTGGAGCGTGTGAAGTGAAGCTGACACTCGACAGCGAAGCCTGCATGGGTCACGGGCGCTGCTACAGCATCGCGCCCGAACTGTTTGACGCCGACGACGAAGGCCACAGTGTGCTGTTGTGTCCCGAGGTGCCACCCGGTCAGGAGAAGCAAGCCCGAGATGCCGAACAAAGCTGCCCAGAAAACGCGATCGCACTCGAGGAATGACTTGTCGGAAAATGAGTGAAGCAATGACCCGAGTGGGTTTCATAGGGCTGGGCGACCAGGGCGGAGGCATGGCCGAGCGTCTGATCGCGTGCGGGTTCGACACCACCCTTTGGGCACGCCGGGAAGCTTCGTTGACGCGCTTTCGCGAGATGGCGTCTTCATTCGCTGACACGCCGGCTGAGTTGGGCGCTGCGAGCGATATTGTCGGCGTATGCGTCGTGGACGACGCCGGCGTTCTGGAGGTCCTGCTCGGAGAATCCGGTGTGCTGTCGGGGATGCAGCCGGGCGGCGTCGTTGCGATTCATTCGACGGTCAGCCTGGACGTTTGTCACAAGATTGCTGAGGCAGCGGCTGAACGAGGGGTCGCAGTCATCGATGCGCCAGTCAGCGGTGGCGGATTCGCCGCCGCCGAAGGCAAGCTCACGGTACTGGTCGGCGGTGCCGAAGCGCCGTACACCAAGGCACTTCCCGCATTGCAAACGTTCGGCGGCAATGTCTTTCACCTTGGACCTTTGGGTAGCGGCTTGATCGCGAAGCTGGTCAACAACACTCTGCATGCTGCTCACTACGCGCTGGCCGAGGACGCAATCAAGGCTGGAAGCGCACTGGGGCTTGACGCGGAAGTTCTGGGGCGTGCGCTGGGTGCCAGCAGCGGCAACAGCTATTCCCTGAGCGCCGCGGTAATGGTCGGTGGTTTCGAGGCCATCGCGCCCATGGTGGGACCGCTGCTGCGCAAAGACGTCACCATCTTCGACGGGCTGACCGCAGAGCAAAGCGTGGACGTTGGATCTTTGGTAACCGTCGCCGAGGAGGCGTTGTCCCGGTTCGGGCAGCCGCGCAAACCGTGACTCGAACGGAACCGTTCGGCCTACATGCTGAGGAGCGATTGTGACGACATCTGATGCCACGAAGCAGAATACGAGCGCCACGCTCAATGCACGGGCCGCTGCTCGCGCGGAGGCCCGCATGTTGATCGGCGGGCGGTTGGTCGATGCCGTCGACGGGCAGCGCTTCGACAACGTGAGTCCGGCCACCGGTCAGGTACTTGGCACTACCGCCGCCGGCACGGTAGCGGACATGGATGCTGCGATCTCGGCTGCGCGCACCGCATTTGACGATTCCGCCTGGTCAACTGATGTGGCGCTGCGCGGTCGCTGCCTGCTGCAGCTGCAAGAGGCGTTGGAAGCCGAACGCGAAGACATCCGCGAAGAACTCGTGGCCGAGGCCGGTGCTCCGATGATGACAACAAACATCGCTCAGCTGGACTGGCCGCTCGCCGACGCGTTGCGGTACCCGGTTGAGCTGCTCGACACATTTCAATGGGAACGCGAGCTGGTCGGCGGGGGCGCGGGCGGCGAGAACAACCACCGTGTGGTGTGGAAAGAGGCGATCGGCGTGGTCGCCGCGATCGCTCCCTGGAACTTCCCGTTTGAGATTGTGTTGAACAAATTGGGTCAAGCCTTGGCGACCGGCAACACCGTCGTGCTCAAGCCCGATCCGCACACCCCCTGGACGTCCACGCGTATCGGCCGTCTGATCGCCGAGAACACCGACATTCCAGCAGGAGTGGTCAACGTCGTGCCGACTCCGGACAACACCGTCGCACAATTTCTGGTCGCCGATCCGCGCGTCGACATGATCTCGTTCACCGGCTCGACAGCGGTGGGTAAATCGATTGCCCGGTCCGCAGCCGATTCGCTCAAGCGCGTATTCCTAGAATTGGGCGGCAAATCCGCGACCGTGGTCCTCGACGATGCGGACCTCGGTCAGGTGATCCCGACGATGTTGCAGGTCTGCCTGCACGCTGGGCAGGGCTGCGGGATCAACACTCGCCTCGTTGTACCGCACGCGTGGCTGGACGAAACCGTCGCTAAGGTGACCGAGCTCTTCAGCTTCATCGCGCCTGGGGACCCCGCCTTGCCGGAGACGTTCTTGGGCCCGGTCATCAACGCCCGCCAACAAGACCGCATTCTGGGCTTCATCGAGCGAGCCCGAGCGTCAGGTGCCGACATCACCGTGGGCGGCACCGCGCCATCGGACTTGCCCGAGGAGCTGGCCGGTGGAAGCTATGTGCTCCCTACGGTGGTTGCGGGGGTGGATAATTCAGCCGAAATCGCGCAGAACGAAGTCTTCGGACCCGTACTCGTGATCCTTGGCTACAAGAATGACGAGGACGCACTCCGTATCGCCAACGGTACCCAGTACGGGCTTTCGGGTACGGTGTGCTCTGCGTCGACCGAACGGGCCTTGGCCTTCGCGCGAAAGGTTCGGGCCGGCACGATGACGGTCAACGGCGGGACCTACTACGGACCCGACGCACCGTTCGGCGGGTACAAGAGCAGTGGGTTAGGTCGCCAGAACGGCATCGAGGGTTTCGAGCAGTATCTGGAGACCAAGGCGGTGGGATACGCGTGACCACCCCACGGTCCACGGATGGCGGGGAGCCAGAACTGATCGTCGAGATCGTGCCGCCCCTGCTGATTCTCAAGATCAACCGGAGCTTTGCCCGCAACGCGATGACAAAGGCCGTCGCTGAAGACATCGCGTCAGCCTTGGACACCCTGGACTCCTCGCCCGACCTCGCGGTCGCGGTAATTACCGGTCTCGGCGGGAATTTCTGTGCCGGAATGGATCTCAAGCGCTTCGCAGCCGGAGAGCTACCAAAGGTGCCCGGCCGCGGCTTCGCCGGCTTTGTCGAGGCGCCGCCACGCAAGCCGATAATCGCGGCAGTGGAAGGTTGGGCACTTGGTGGCGGCTTCGAACTGGTTTTGGCTTGCGACTTAGCGGTTGCGGGACGTTCCGCCAAGTTCGGCCTGCCGGAAGTCAAACGCGGGCTCATTGCGCGGGCCGGCGGCGCGGTGCGTCTGCCGCGCAGAATCCCGCGTGCGGCGGCACTGGAGATCCTGATGACGGGTGAGCCGATATCTGCCGATCAGGCCAGTCGATTCGGGTTGCTGAACCGGGTCGTCGATGATGGTCAGGCACTTCAAGCCGCGATGGGTCTGGCGCGAACCATCGCCGCAAACGCGCCGCTGGCGGTACAGGGAGTCAAGCAACTCGTCAATGAATCGGCGTCGTGGCCCGACGGCGAGATCTTCATTCGCCAGGTCCCGATAACAGATTCGGTTTTCAATTCTCAGGATGCCGAGGAGGGTCGAAAAGCATTCGCCGAGAAGCGGTTACCGTTGTGGCAAGGCAGATAGGCAGTCGTGGCGGTGAACTAGATTGTCAAATTGTTGACTTATATCCGGCGAACTGTGAAGATGTTCAGCGAGGACGTGCTTTTCGCTATGGCGTGGGCGGCTAAGCCTACGATGGCCAGCGCCGCTGGGGGCTTGTCCTGCGATGCGCTGGTCTCGCGTCGCGTGGGCCGCTCATCTGCGGAGGTGCAACCACGACCGATCCCCAGAAAGGGCGACACCTGATGGGTGCGAGCATTACCAGTGAGATCTTCTACGATCCGTATGACGTCGAACTCAACGAAGACCCGTACCCGTTGTTTCGGCGCCTCCGGGAGGAAGCCCCGCTGTCATTCAATGAGCAGCACGACTTTTACGCCCTAAGTAGATACGCCGACGCTCAACACGCTCTCCACGATCACCAGAACCTCAGCTCTGCGCGCGGCAACATCCTCGAGTTGATCAAAGCCAACATGCCGGTTCCGCCCGGCATGTTTTTGATGCAGGATCCACCAACCCATGACATCTACCGAAAGGTTCTGTCGCGGATGTTCACGCCGCGCAAGATGCGCGAGATCGAAGACACCGCTCGCGACTTCTGCGCGCGCAGCCTGGATCCGTTGGTCGGCGCCGGCGAATTTGATTTCGTCACGAACCTCGGCGCGGAGATGCCGATGCGAGTCATCTGCGCGTTGCTCGGCATACCCGACGACATGCAGGAGGCGGTGCGCGAGCTGTCCGACAGTCATGTGAACACCGAAGCCGGCGGCACCATGAAGTCCGCCTCGTCAGGGTACGAGACTGGCGAACTGTTTGCCGAATACGTCGATTGGCGAGCCAAGAATCCGTCGACCGACATCGTCACCGAGATGCTCGCAACCGAGATCGTCGACGTGAACGGCGACGTGCGACTGCTCACCAGGGAGGAGGCCCTCGTATGCATCGTGCAAGTGGCTTTCGCGGGCGCCGAGACGACCACTCGCCTGATCGGGTGGGCTGGAAAGGTTTTGGCCGAGCATCCCGAGCAACGCCAAGAGCTCGTCGCCGACCGCAGTCTCATTCCCAACACCGTCGAAGAGCTGATGCGGTTTGAATCGCCCGCCCCCCACATCGCGCGGTATGTGGCCAAGGATGTCGAGTACTGCGGACAAACTATTCCCGCCGGCAACAACCTGCTGTTGATCGTGGGCGCCGCGAATCGCGATCACCGTCAGTTCCCACCTGATGGCGACGTCTTCGACATCCACCGAAAGGCCGTGGCCCACCTAGGCTTCGGGGTTGGTGTGCACTATTGCTTGGGGGCGTCTATGGCGCGCATGGAGGGAAGAGTGGCGATCGACGAGATTTTGAACCGGTTCCCCGAGTGGGACATCGACATGACCCGGGCCCGGATGGTCACGACGTCGACGGTGCGCGGCTGGGATACATTGCCGGCCATCGTGTCCTGAGCATCGTCAGATCTGGACAGGTTGCAGTTTGAACTCGGCGATGATCTCGTCGGCGATCCGGAATTCGGCATCGCCGGCTGCGCGTCTCGGGGGTCGCGTCGTCCCAACCGGTAGGCCGAGTCGAACGAGTATGGCCTTGAGGATGATCAGGCCGCCGGCGCCCAACACGCGTTGGAACAATCGAAGGGTACTGCGATACGTTTGCGCGAGCAGGGGCAGGTCGCCGGCGGCCCACGCGGCCATGAAGGCGGTGTAGAGCTCGGGGGCGATGTTCACGTCCATTGAGCTGGTGAAGCCTTTAGCCCCAAGGGCACAGGAGTCAATGGCGCGCAAGGGAGATCCGGTCCACACCGGGAAACGATCGCCCACCGCTTCCAGCAGCCGCGGGAGATACACGTTGTTCTGCAGATGGGTGGCGGTCAGCCCGACGACCCGGTCGCCGTGGTCGGCGGCAATGGCGGCGAGCGTTTCCGGCGCGATTTCGTATCCAGCGGACACATGCGATGTGAGGATGACTGGGACTTGAGTGGCGGACAAGACGGTGTCGTAGAACGATCGCAATTCGTCTTCCGTCGGCACATAGCTATGTCCAGGTTCCAGGGGCCCCACTTGCACCGCTGTGACGCCGACGTCGGACATCCGCTTGCAGAAATGGATTGCTTGATGAGCAGATCGCGGTTCGGTACCCATCGCGTAAACCGATGCCTGCGAGCCGACTTGGTTTACGGTCAGTTGCGCGAGGCGGTCTACCTCGGCGATGGACAGCACGTTTCCCTCGGCTGTGCCGCTGCTGACGATCCAGAGATCCAGTCCGGCCGCCGCCAACCGACGGACCTGTGCGCTATACACCTCCTCATTGATGTTGTTTCGCTCGTCGAAGGGCGTTAACAGGGACGCGCCGAGCCGGAGCTCACGGTGCGGTTGCGGCAAGCGGGTGTGTGGTAATGCGCTCTTGCCTGCGGTCATCGCCGCACCGTACAGGCCCCAATGGGTAATGATCAAGACTTTGACCGAAGCCGCCGACGCGCGACGACGCGTGTGCTTGACGGCGGTGCGCCTAATAGTCAAAGATATGACTAATGGATGTCCACGCGGTGACTTATGTAACCGGTTGCTCGGGTTGGACTCGTAATGCTGCGGGTTCAAACCACTGACGCGAAGCCGGCCGCACCGCAACGCCGGCCTGATTCGACCGTCGTGCATCCCTGAGAGGAGGCGCCTTGCGGCGCGATCTGTTCACCGACGACCACGAGGCACTTCGCTCGCTCCTGCGCGGCTTCGTCGAGAAGGAAGTGGTGCCAGAGTATCCCGGATGGGAAAAGGCTGGGCGGATGCCCCGCGGGGTGTTCAAAAGGCTAGGGTCCCTCGGCGTGCTGGGGATGGCTATTCCCGAGGAGTATGGCGGCGGTGGAATACCGGACTACCGCTACAACGTGATCATGCAGGAGGAGGCATCGCGGGCATTCGTGACGTTTTCGACGGTGCGAACGCAGCTCGACGTGATCCTGCCGTACTTCTTGAACTGCGCCAACGAGGAACAGCGAGCACGCTGGTTTCCCGGGTTGGCCGACGGCAGCCTACTTACCGCCATCGCGATGACCGAGCCGGGCACTGGTTCAGATCTCGCCGGCATGCGCACGAGCGCCGTACGTGACGGTGACGAGTGGATCATCAACGGCGCCAAGACATTCATCACCGGTGGGATGCAGGCTGACCTGGTGATTGTGGTGGCGCGAACATCGACTGATCCTGGCAACCGTCGCAAGGGTTTGACGCTGTTCGTCGTCGAGGATGGAATGCCCGGATTCACCCGTGGTCGAGAGCTGGAGAAGATGGGATGCAAGGTGCAGGACACCGCGGAGCTGTCATTCGTGGATGTTCGGGTGCCGGCCCAGAACGTGCTGGGCGAGGTAGACGAGGCGTTCGTCTACCTGGGTATGAACTTGCCCCAAGAGCGGCTAACCATCGCGGTCGGAGCGGTCGCACAGGCTCGGTCAGCGATCGCCGCGGCTATCGAGTACACCCAGAGCCGCAAAGTGTTCGGGACGACGGTGGCGTCGTTTCAAAACACCAAATTCGAACTGGCGGCGTGCTCGACTGAGGTAGAAGCAGCGCAGGCAATGGTCGACCGCGCCACCGTACTGCACGTTGAAGATGCGTTGACGCCGGACGACGCTGCACGTGTCAAGCTGTTTTGCACCGAAATGCAACAGCGAGTCGTGGATCGTTGCCTACAGCTGTTCGGCGGTTACGGATACATGATGGAGTATCCAATCGCGCGGCTGTACAACGATGCTCGGGTGACCCGTATCTATGCGGGCACCAGCGAGGTGATGAAGGTGATCATCGCGAAGTCACTAGGCCTCTGAGGCACGTTGACGACGCCACCGGGCGCGGAGCCGCAAGACGGCGTCAACTGCCGTAGTAGCGAGTCTTGATTTACCATCCGCGCGGCGAAGGTCGCCGATCTTTGCCAATATTGGGTTGTGAATGAGAGGGTCTACGTCCTTGGGGCCGGATTCAGTTGCGCTCTCAGTAGCGCCATGCCGAGCATGAAGGACCTATCTGAAGCAGTGCGCAGTGACTTGACAACGCCGGGCCGCCCTGCAATTCCGGGCGACGGTACGCCAGTTGCCAACGACTTCGAGCAATGGCTGAGCTATCTCGTCGAGGCCCCACCGTGGCTATCGGAAGCTGAACGAGCGCGCAATCAGGCGGCATTTTTCGACGTATCTGATGCGGTCGCGAGAGTCCTGATGCGGAAACAACTTGATGCCGTAGCGGCGCCGCCGCCCGACTGGTTGGAGCCGTTACTTATCAACTGGCACAACACCGACGCGACGGTAATCACGTTCAACTATGACCTGTTGGTAGAACTGGCTTGGAAGAGGTTCATCGCAGGTGTTCTAGCTTTCGATAGCTGGGACAGCATACTAAGTTTGTATCCGGCCCCCATTACTCCCATCGGGGCCCGCGCCGGCAACGCTCTCGGCGGGGTACGCCCACCAAAAGGGCTTCAGTTGCTCAAGCTGCATGGATCACTGAATTGGTGGTACTCGGGTCCTCGCGCGACACCTGGTGACACGATCTACGGGATGCCGCTTAAGGGCGAGGAATGGAGCCCGAAAGGTTTTGAGTGGATCCCTGACCAAGCGGAACAGCTCGCGGTTGACCTAAAGCCCATGATCGTCCCGCCGACAGCGGTAAAGAGCCCGTACTACATCAACCGGACCCTGCAATCTCTATGGCAGTCTGCCGCAGACGCGATCCGCGAAGCTGAGGAACTGATCGTGGTCGGCTTCAGTTTTCCGCCGACTGACCTTCTGGTCAGTTCCCTGCTCAGCACTAATCTGCCGTCTACGAGTCGCATTACGCCGATAAACCGCACTGACCAGGCGGTTTCGCGGATACGAAGGGTATTCGGCAAGGACGAGAACGATCCCAGCGTGAATGTCAACGACGAGTTCGCTGGCAAGCATACGGACCCGATCGGGGCTTGGGTGGATGCGCTCGCATAGCAAACCGCGTTATTGGCCGTCTGACCGAGACAGGGCACTTCGACCCTGTGCGCAGAGGCGGTAATCTTTGCAGCGCAGCGCATCCTGGCCTAGGAGCCGATCGCGCAGACAGTGCTGGGGCCCCCAGGGCCCGCATCATGGTGCCCGTGGGATCCGGCCAGGCGGCGTGGTGGTGCGCTCGTTCTTCAAGGCCGACGTGGTCTACGAGATCCACAGCGACGACACGGTTTACGTCCACCCCGAGGCGACCGACGCATATCGGCAATAGAGCGCCGTCGAGACCAGGGTTGAACAGGCGTGCGGTGTCAATTCGTGGATTGATGTGGACGCGCAGTGACCCGAAATGCGAGTCCTGGGCCGCTGGCGGAGACGCGCGGTGTCCACTCTCCCCTCCTAGTTCGGTCCGCGAAACGAGCTAGCTGAGGCATGAGTTCGATTGGCGCGGAGATCCACTCAACATCGCTGTTGTCATCGCATACGGCAAGCTTGATCCAGTAAACCTCCTGTGGGTTAAGAATTTGCCCAGGGGCGGAGGGAAAACTGGTCACTTCCAGAGCGTTTCGCGGAGCCGTCAACTGCGCTGTCCATTTCTCTACGACATCTTCAGGGTCGTCCGACGGAACCTCGAATCCCCCCTTGATTAAGCTGATCTCAGCCCGACCCGATCCCGATCGCCGCGCCAGCCGAAGGTCAACCCGGTCAAGTACGACGGGCTCGCTCACGAAGAATGACTCAGCGATATCGTAGTCAGCACTGGGATCTCTATACCCTGTTCTGGCGGACAGGGAACTGCCCTCATGGCAGCTATCGTTCGGCCCAAAATTATCCTTGAGGACTGACAATCCCACCGCTCGGAAAGCATCATGCTCAGACAACTTTGCGAGTGCCCAATCGATGAAGTCGAGCAGCTCGGACGCGCTCCAGCGAGCAGCCGGATATTCGCAAACCGTGTGCTCTATGATGACTGAAAAGTATTGGCGGGCAAACCTATCTGCGAAAACAAACGCCTCTTCTTCGAAGGTCTCACGACCCATCTTTCCTCGGCCAGTCGCCATCCAATGAAGGACCTTGCCAAGGCTGTAGATATCGCTCGGAGGGCCGATGGCCTCTGGATTACCGGCGTCGCATTCCGGCGCAGCGAAGTACCGATTGCCGAACCCTTCCCAGGTGTCGGTCAATCCAACCTCATCGTCGTACATGCAGATGCCGAAGTCGACTAAACATGGTGTGCCGTCATCGCGTACGGTCGCATTATTGGGCTTGATATCCCGGTGCACGACTTCTCTGTCGTTTGCGAACTTCGCAGCTTCGACAAGGCCGCGAAACCGTTGGAGAATCTGTTGCGGCTCAGCCAGATCCGGCAGATTCTCGAGGTTATAACCTGCGAACGGTGTCACGAAGAACGACTCCGCCTCGCTGACGTGCCGCGCGACCAGCGATGGAATGTTCGGTGACAGGTCAAGGCGATCCAGCGCATCAATCTCCCGCTCAAAACGGGCAAGGCGCTTCCGCCGCCTTTCGGGCGGCTCTCCAGCCCGACCGCCTCGAAGGACCTTCAACACGTACTCCGCGTCAGCATCCGTTGCGTTCAAATCACGAACCAGATAGGCGGTACCCTGTGCACCGCCGCCGAGCTGCCGGATGACTTCCCAGCGATCTCCGAATACACGGGCTTTCTCCCGGCGACGTCGGCGGCGGTGTCCGCGTGGACCTTTTCCAGCCATGATCACCAGACTATCGAGCCGACCGCACCGCAAGTAGCACAGCGCACCGAATGCGCCTCTGACGTGCGCCGACCCCCCGCCAGGGAAGGCCCCTCCCACCATCCAGCTCGCACCGGCCAGGACAGCGGATTTTGGTCCGTACGGGTCTGGAGATTTAATTCGGCGTGCGGCGCATCGTAGCGTTCCCAGAAGTACTCCGAGCGCTAGGTCCGCTCTGTTCGTATTTCCAGTGAAAAGTGCTCGCGTCGGCGGAATCTCGCGTCACCGTCAGTAAAAAGTTCTGATCCTCAGGGCGCACTTTCGCAAGCTCAATCGTGGATCCGATAGGATACCCGCCGATTGAATACTGCACGCTGATCGCTTGTTTGGGGCTTGGCCGCTCTACGATCAAGCGCACTATCGGGTTAAGCCGTTGATGCTGAGGGCTCTTCGTGGCAGCATCCGCGTCGCCGTCGATGGTCGCTAGCGCCTGTTGGAGAGCGTCTTCGGCAACGATTCCGGCGCAGTGAATCAGATACTCTCGTCCGACCCCAAAAACCGCATTAGCGCATCCGAGAAATCCGCCCGCAATTGCAACCCCCTGCGATGCCGTCCGACGTTTCGCAGACCACCGCGTAACCCCCGCTGGGGTGATCCTCGACCACCGCAATACACACGCCCTGGCTGACGGGCTGGCGGGGTGGGTCGGAGTCCTGGCTGCTCTGAAATTGTGATTCTCAGCAGGCAATGACGGCCGTTGTCGGTGTGCTGAGCTAGTTTGTCGTGTCATGGCCGGGAACGAAAACGCGCTACTAACGTTGTCAGGATTCTTTCGAGATCACCTTGTCTGGATTCTGGGTTTGATCCCATTCGCGTTCGTCGCGCTTAAACTGTTGTGGGTTTCTCATGGCGACCTTGAGATTATAGCGTTCTTACTGAAAGACTTAGATATCGTCTCGCTAGTCTTAAGCACGATTACACCCTTATTACCCATTGCTGCGGTATGGGCATATCTCTATTGGCTGGACTGGTACGGATTTCTTTCCGTCAATGAACGCGATAACCTACCGAATTGGGCAAGGCCAGATCAGAACGGTCCAGGTGCGAACATACTAGGTGTCGCTCTGCTTATGCCAATATCCCTCATAAGCCTGGCTGTTATCGTGATATTTTACACATGGCACCTTCGTAGCCGTCGCAGAACGTATCGCAAGCGGATGCTGCGATTTGGTGCTGATATACCGGGTCTAGGCGCACCAATACGGTTATCACCGCTGACTTACATATTGAACGTTTTACTATCATCGGTTATGTATGTCGGCGTAAATTGGCTTCCGGCCGAGATCATCACAATTGACAATGCGAAACCGGCCGTTGCGACGGTTTTGTCTTCCGATCGGGACTGGACAACCTATATGCAACCAAATCGCCAACTGAAAATCGTATCTACCAAGGATGTGAAATCACGTCAGCCATGTTCCGGCAAGGCGTCGGTATGGACAGCACCAATATTCTTTGTCATCACACGATCACTCGATGATCCCAACCCGCCGTGCGCCCAGTGACGATTTCATCTAGCGGAAGCTACTTGCTGGCGCGCTACATCGCCGATATTGACCTCCACAACAGTCGGCAGTTCGTTGACTTTCTGCTCAGGACGCTGCGCATTGAGACGCAAAAGTTCTAGAGCCGCTTCTAGTTTCATGCGCGAATCGTCCACCCGGAAAGGGTTGTATAGGTGATCGGCAATGTTAACAGGCCTGCTACGGTACTCGGCGAGCAGTTGCCTGGCCGCATCTTCGTATGTGGAATAACCCAAGACGCGAACGAATGTCGTGGCGCGTGAAAGTTTTTCCTGAACCTCAAATACTTTGACTTTGATCTTCTCTGTAGGGACATACCCGAGTAACTCATCGCTTTCGGGGTCTCTTATTTCCTTACCCTGCGGATCCTCAATTGCAAAGATCATCCCAGATTTAACCCCATGATTGGAGCCACGGTTGATTACTAGATTGAAATTATTCTCGATTGCGGCCACTTTACCGACAATTGGCTCCGTCATGTCGTCTTTCCACCACTTCTTGTGTTGGTCGAAGCATTGCTGTCAGTGGGTTCACCGTCTTCGGCCTGCTGCGGGAGGGTCTCGTTGGGCTTTCCCTGAACGAGTTGCTGCCGAATACCGAAGTCTTTGTCGTCCAAGCTGAACTTTTCCTTTCCACGCTGAACTGCCTCAGCCGAGAAGAGTTCCAAGTTCACAAACGCCATAGATGCCACGCGAATAGTTTGTCTCGCAGCGGTTGCGGCACTCGCTAGGTCTGCGGTTGCAGTCAAGTTGACTTTATATTCGTCCGACTGGGCAACCAAATCATCTGCCTTATCTTTTGCCGCATTAACATGCCGCAAAATCGTTTCAACGCCGTCGATGAGTAACCCTATTGTGTATGTTGAAACCGAGACATCGCGAAAGCGCTTCTCGTACGCATCTTTTCGATAATAAAAATCGGCGATCCAGATTCCCAACCCGGCCGACGCGATAGGAAAGCCGAGTACCTGGGAAAAATGCCCAAATGAGCTGTTGTTGTACCACCAAGTGGCGACACCCGTTACCGTGAATGCTGAAACCGCGATAATTCCAAGGAGACCGCGAGGCCCGAATAGATTCCGCGCAATCGACCCTATCGCCGTCCCGAAATGTGTCAATCGACTCGGGCTTGGCGGGGGTGTTGCCATGAGGGCGAAGTCTAGTCGAGCGTGCTTCGCCCACGCTGCTCAGCGTTGCGCGCACTCGGTCCAGCGCGCCAGGCCACTACGGCGGGGTCATTGGGGTCGTAGCCCTCTGCACAGCGAACGGATTTGGCCGGTGACAGCGGCGAGTTAATACGTAGCGGATAGGTAGGTGTTGCGATTATTCTGCGTTTGTGCTGGTCAGGGCGGTGCCCCCGGCAGGATTCGAACCTGCGGCCTTCTGCTCCGGAGGCAGACGCTCTATCCCCTGAGCTACGGGGGCGCAAAACGATGCTGCGCCATCGGGCCCAGCCAGAGTAACGCATCGACACGACGGTCGTGACCCCGCCAGGGCTCAAGAGGCCCTCGCCTGGGCGCTCGGGCGCAGCGCGCCGGGCGATCGCCCGGTGTGTTTCTTCACCAGCCGGTGCAGGGTCGCCGGGTCGGCCAGCCCCACGGCCGCGGCGATCTCCTCGAGCGGCCTGCGGGTGGTGCGCAGCAGATGCAGCGAGCGCTCGAGGCGAACCCGCTGCACCAGCTGCAACGGGCTGAGTCCCACGGCGTTTCGCGTCCGGCGCGCCAGCGTTCGGGTGCTGAGGCCGCAGAAACGGGCCAGCGAGTCGAGCGTGTGCGCTTCGTCCAACCGCGACCGGACGAAGCGCTCCAGCGTCGCGACCGTCTCGTCGCGCGCCGCCAGGTGCGAGGGAATGAGGAAGCCCGCCTGCGACGTGCGCTGATCGGCCACAAGGCGATTCGCGAGCTCGTCGGTCAGCGCCGCGCCGCCGAGATGACGCATCAGCGCGAGCATCAGGTCAATGTGCGCGAAAGCGCTGCCGGCCGTCCAGATCGGCCCGTCGCGAACCACCATCTCATCGATGACGACCCGGGCCGCCGCGGCGATCGCGGCGAGGTCGGCCCCGAGCCACCACGTCGTGACGCAGCGCCGTTGATCGAGCAGTCCGGCCGCGGCCAGGACGAACACCGCCGTGCACGACGCCGCGATCTGTGTACCACCGGCATTAGCACCCGCCAACCACTCGGCGGCCACACCGACGTCGGCGCCACCGAGCCGCTCGGCGATCTCCTCGGGCTGGGCGGCCCCCAGCCCCGGCACCACGACGACGTCTCGCGCCCCGGCCTGCGCCAGGGGTTGCGCGGCGACGGCCAGGCCGCCGCGCAGGGCGACCTGGCTCTCCGGGGAGACGAACCGCAGGTCGAACGCGGGTTTGCCGAGGATGCGATTCGCCGCGGAGACCACGTCGATCGTCACACCCACCGCGCTGGCGCTGGCCCCGTCGAGCACCAGGACATCGATACCGATCATGTGGCGAATTATGCAAGAAAGCTGTCTGTCCTGCCACTGGATTCTGCGGCGCGGCCGGAGGAGATTACGAGGGCAGGAACCCCTGAAAGGACATGTCATGCCGCTGATGCGCGTAACACTGACGCCGGGCGCCTTCGACGAGGCGGGCAAGGAGCGCCTGGTGACGGGCCTGACCGAGGCGGCGTGCCGCGCCGAATCGGTGCCCGACCAGCCCCAGCACCGGATGCGGGCCCTGGTCCTGCTGCACGAGCTCTCGCCCGGGTGCTTTTACTCCGCCGGCGCCTCGACGGACGCCGCGGTCGCCGGGGTGTTCATCGATTGGCAGGTCAGCACCGGGGTTCTCGACGGCGCCCGCAAGGCGCGCTTCGCGACCGAGATTCAGGAGGTCGCCGAATCGGCGGCTCAAACCAACGGCGACAGGATGGTCGTCACGTCGTGCGTCATCCACGAAGTGCCCGAAGGCCAGTGGGCTCAGAACGGCGCGATCCGCCGGCTCCCGGACATCGTCCCGATTGCGGGGTTCGAGCACCTGACCTCCGTCGCGTCCTGATGCCGATGCGCCCGGCGGAAGCGTTGGCGCAAGCCATGATTGGCGAGCCGAACTCTCGCTTCCGCCTGCCGACCCCGGCTTTGATCCTGGACGAGGCGGCGCTGGAGGCCAACATCGGCCGGATGGCCGATCGCACCCGCGGCAAGGTCGCGCTGCGCCCGCACGCCAAGACGCACAAATGCGCCTGGATTGCCAATAAGCAAATCGCCGCCGGCGCGGTGGGGATCTGCTGCGCCAAAATCGGTGAGGCCGAAGCGCTTTCGGCCGCCGGCGTGCGCGGCATCCTCCTGACGTCACCGGTGGCCGATCCGCTGATGCCGAAGCGGCTGTGCGACGTGGCGGCGCTCGACCCGGGGTTTGCCTGCGTGGTGGATCATCCCGATCCGGTGACCGCGCTCAGCGCGCAAGCGTGTCGCCGCGGCATGCGCGTCGAGGTCCTCGTCGTCGTCGACGTGGGGCTCGGCCGCACCGGGGTCTCAGGTACGGAACAAGCGGTGGCGCTCGCCGACCATATCGATCGGTCCCCGGGGCTGACGCTGGCCGGCGTTCAGGGCTACGGCGGTCATTGGCAGCACATCCCCGGCTTCCAAAACCGTTGCGACGCAGTAAAAATAGGAATGGAAATGCTTTCGGCGGCGGCCGACGCGCTGCGCGCCGCCGGTCACCCGGTCGGCATCGTCACCGGCGGCGGCACCGGAACCGTCGCGGCCGATCTGGACCTGGGCGTCCTCAACGAATTGCAGCCCGGCTCGTACGTCTTCATGGACGCCGAATATTCCGACGCACTGGGCGGCGACGACGACGGGGCCTTCCAAACCAGCCTCTGGGTCTCGAGCCAAGTCGTGAGCGCCAACGCCGACGCGATCGTCACCGTCGACGTCGGCCTGAAGGCGTTCGCGACGGACGGCCCCATGCCCCGCCCGGCCGGCGCGCGGTTCGGCGGCTCGACGTACGCCTTCGTCGGCGAGGAGCACGGGGCACTCACCCGGCCCGCCGGCGCCCCCGTCCGCCTCGGGGAACGCGTGGAGTTCGCCACCCCGCACTGCGACCCCACCGTCGATAGATATGACGCCTATCACGTCGTCCGCGGCGACCGGCTGGTGGACATCGTGCCGATCGAGGCCGCGCGCGCCAGCCGGTAGCGGCCCAGGCCCCGGTGCGGCCGCGCTGCCCCTTCTAATAGATTCGGGGCAGGGGGACCCTAGCCAATAGGATGGACGCTCGTGACCCCCGCCGACCTGGCCGAGCTGCTCAAAGTCACCGCCGCCGCGGTGCTTGCCGAGCGCGGGCTGGACGCTGCCGCGTTGCCGGCGACGGTCACGGTGGAGCGGCCGCGTAATCCCGATCACGGTGACTACGCCAGCAACCTGGCGCTGCAGCTGGGCAAGAAGGTCGGCGCCAACCCGCGTGAGCTGGCCGGATGGCTCGCCGAAAAGTTGGCCGACGCCGACGGCATCGCGGCGGCGGAGGTCGCCGGTCCGGGCTTCATCAACATGCGCCTCGAGGCCTCGGCGCAGGCCGTGGTCGTCACGAACGTCATCGACGCCGGCGACGAGTTCGGTCATTCGGACGCGCTCCAAGGGCAGAAGATCAACCTGGAGTTCGTCTCGGCCAACCCGACCGGGCCGATCCACATCGGCGGCACCCGCTGGGCCGCGGTCGGCGACGCCCTCGGCCGCCTGCTCACGACACAGGGCGCCGACGTGGTGCGCGAATACTATTTCAACGACCACGGCGCCCAGATCGACCGGTTCGCGAACTCGTTGATCGCGGCCGCGAAGGGCGAGCCGACGCCGCAAGACGGCTACGCGGGCGCCTACATCAACGACATCGCCGCGCAGGTGCTGCAGAAGGCGCCGGACGCGCTGAGCCTGCCCGACGCCGAAATGCACGAAACCTTCCGCGAAATCGGCGTCGACCTGATGTTCACCCACATCAAGGAGTCGCTGCACGAGTTCGGCACCGACTTCGACGTCTACACCCACGAAGACTCGATGCACACCAGCGGCCGCGTCGACCAGGCGATCGCACGCCTCCGCGGGACCGGCAACGTCTACGAGAAGGACGGCGCAACCTGGTTGCGCACCAGCGCTTTTGGTGACGACAAGGACCGCGTCGTGATCAAGAGCGACGGCAAGCCGGCCTACATCGCCGGCGACATCGCCTACTACCTGGACAAGCGGCAACGCGGCTTCGACCTGTGCATCTACATGCTCGGCGCCGATCACCACGGCTACATCGCCCGCCTCAAGGCCGTGGCCGCCGCGTTCGGCGAGGACCCGGCCACCGCCGAGGTGCTCATCGGGCAGATGGTCAACCTGGTCCGCGACGGCCAACCGGTCCGGATGAGCAAGCGGGCCGGAACGGTGCTCACGCTGGACGACCTGGTCGAGGCGATCGGTGTCGACGCCGCGCGCTACAGCCTGATCCGCTCGTCGGTGGACACCGCGATCGACATCGATCTGGCGCTGTGGTCCTCGGCATCCAACGAAAACCCGGTCTACTACGTGCAATACGCGCACGCGCGGCTCTCCGCGCTGGCCCGCAACGCCGCGGAGCTCGGCCTAATCCCGGACACTAACCACCTGGAGCTGCTCGGCCACGACAAGGAGGGCACGCTGCTGCGCTCCATCGGCGAATTCCCCCGGGTGCTGAAAACCGCCGCCGCGCTGCGCGAACCGCACCGGGTGTGCCGCTACCTGGAGGACCTCGCGGGCGACTACCACCGGTTCTACGACTCCTGCCGCGTATTGCCGCAGGGCGACGAGCAGCCCACCGACCTGCACACCGCGCGTCTGGCGCTGTGCCAGGCCGCCCGCCAGGTCATCGCCAACGGCCTGACGATCCTCGGCGTCACCGCACCGGAGCGAATGTGAACGTCCACCCCGCCGGTCCCCGGCACGCCGACGAGACGCGTCACACCGAAAGTCCGCCCCGGCCGCAATCCCCCGAGGAGCTGCTGCGGCTGGCGCCGAACGTGTGGCCGCGCAGCACAACTCGCGACGACGACGGCGCCGCCGTCATCGGGGGAGTGCCGGTGACCCAGCTCGCCCAGGAGTACGGGACCCCGTTGTTCGTCGTCGACGAGGACGACTTTCGCTCCCGCTGCCGCGACATGGCGGCGGCGTTCGGCGGCGGCCACAACGTGCACTACGCCGCCAAGGCGTTCCTGTGCACCGAAATAGCGCGCTGGATCAACGAAGAGGGCCTGTCGCTGGACGTGTGCACCGGCGGCGAGTTGGCCGTCGCGCTGCACGCGGACTTCCCGCCGGAGCGGATCACCCTGCACGGCAACAACAAGTCCGTCGCCGAACTGACCGCCGCGGTGAAGGCCGGGGTGGGCCACGTGGTCCTGGACTCGATGATCGAGATCGAGCGCCTCGACGCCATCGCCGGCGAGGCGGGCATCGTCCAGGACGTGCTGGTGCGCCTCACCGTCGGGGTCGAGGCGCACACCCACGAGTTCATCTCCACCGCGCACGAGGACCAGAAGTTCGGGCTGTCGGTGGCCAGCGGCGCGGCGATGGCGGCGGTGCGCCGGGTGTTCGCCACCGACCACCTGCGGCTGGTCGGGTTGCACAGCCACATCGGCTCGCAGATCTTCGACGTCGCCGGCTTCGAGCTCGCCGCGCACCGCGTCATCGGCCTGCTGCACGACATCGTCGCCGAGTTCGGCGTCGACAAGACGGCCCAGCTCTCGACGGTCGATCTCGGTGGCGGCTTTGGCATCTCGTACCTGGCGCCCGACGACCCCCCGCCAATAGCTGAACTCGCCAGCAGCCTGAACGCCATCGTGCGCAGCGAGTCGGCGGCCGTCGGGCTGCCCACCCCCCGGCTGGTGGTCGAGCCGGGTCGCGCCATCGTCGGACCCGGCACCATCACGCTCTACGAGGTCGGTACCGTCAAGGACGTCGACGTAAGTACGACGGCGCACCGGCGCTACGTCAGCGTCGACGGCGGCATGAGCGACAACATCCGCACCGCGCTCTACGACGCGCAGTACGACGCCCGGTTGGTCTCGCGGGAAAGCGACGCGCCGGCGGAGTTGGCCCGCATCGTCGGAAAGCATTGCGAGACGGGCGATATCGTCGTCCGTGATACCTGGGTCCCGGGGGACCTGCAGCCGGGCGACCTGCTCGGGGTCGCCGCCACCGGCGCCTACTGCTATTCGCTGTCGAGCCGCTACAACATGATCGGCCGCCCCGCGGTCGTAGCCGTGCGCGGCGGGCGTGCCCGCCTGGTGCTGCGCCGGGAGACGGTCGACGATCTCTTGAGTCTGGAAGTGAGGTGACCCGTGCCCGGTGACGAAAAGCCAGTGGGCGTGGCAGTACTCGGGTTGGGCAACGTCGGCAGCGAGGTCGTGCGCATCATCGAGGACAGCGCCGCGGACCTGGCGGCCCGCGTCGGTGCCCCGCTGGTGCTGCGCGGCATCGGGGTGCGCCGCGGCGCCGCCGACCGCGGCGTCCCGGTCGGACTGCTGACCGACAACATCGAAGAGCTCGTGTCCCGCGCGGACGTCGACATCGTCGTCGAGTTGATGGGACCCGTCGAACCCGCCCGCAAGGCGATCCTGTCCGCGCTCGAGCACGGCAAGTCCGTGGTCACGGCCAACAAGGCCCTGCTGTCCATCTCCACCGGTGAATTGGCGCAGGCGGCCGAAAACGCCCACGTCGACCTGTATTTCGAGGCGGCGGTCGCGGGCGCGATCCCCGTCATCCGCCCGCTGACCCAATCGCTGGCCGGCGACACGGTGCTGCGGGTGGCCGGGATCGTCAACGGCACCACGAACTACATCCTGTCCGAGATGGACAGCACCGGCGCCGACTACGAAAGCGCTCTGGCCGACGCCAGCGCGCTGGGCTACGCCGAGGCCGATCCCACCGCCGACGTCGAGGGCTATGACGCCGCGGCCAAGGCGGCGATCCTGGCGTCCATCGCCTTTCACACCCGGGTGCACGCCGACGACGTCTATCGCGAGGGCATCACCAAGATCACCCCGGCCGACTTCGCGTCCGCCCGGTCGCTCGGCTGCACCATCAAGCTGCTGTCCATCTGCGAGCGGGTCACCGGAGACGACGGCCAGCAACGGGTTTCGGCGCGCGTCTATCCCGCGCTGGTGCCGCTGTCACATCCGCTGGCCACGGTCAGCGGGGCTTTCAACGCGGTGGTGGTCGAGGCCGCGGCCTCGGGGCGGCTGATGTTCTACGGCCAGGGGGCCGGCGGCGCCCCCACCGCGTCGGCGGTCACCGGTGACCTGGTGATGGCCGCCCGCAACCGGGTGCTGGGCAGCCGCGGCCCGAAGGAGTCCCGCTACGCCCAACTTCCCATCGCCCCCATGGGTCTCATCCCGACCCGCTACTACGTCAGCATCAACGTCGCCGACGAGCCGGGCGTATTGGCCTCGGTGGCAACGGAATTCGCCAAGCGTGAGGTGAGCATCGCCGAGGTCCGCCAGGAAGGCGTGGTCGACGAGGGCGGCCGGCGGGTGGGGGCCCGCGTCGTGGTGGTCACCCACACCGCTACCGACGCCGCGCTTTCCGAAACCGTCGGTGCCCTGGCCGATTTGAGCGTCGTGCAGAACGTGACCAGCGTGCTGCGACTGGAAGGAAACGGCCTGTGAGCATCCCCAGAACGGCCACGCATCAACCCTGGCCGGGCGTGATCGCGGCCTACCGCGACCGGCTGCCCGTCGGCGACGACTGGACCCCGGTCACCCTCCTCGAGGGCGGCACCCCGCTGATCGCCGCGACCCGGCTTTCGGAAAAGACCGGCTGCACCGTGCATCTCAAGGTCGAGGGCCTCAATCCCACCGGCTCCTTCAAGGACCGGGGCATGACGATGGCGGTCACCGACGCCCTGGCCCGCGGCCAGCGGGCCGTGCTGTGCGCGTCGACCGGCAACACCTCGGCCTCGGCGGCCGCCTACGCCGCGCGCGCCGGCATCACCTGCGCGGTGCTCATCCCGCAGGGCAAGATCGCGATGGGCAAGCTGGCGCAGGCGGTCATGCACGGCGCCAAGATCATCCAGATCGACGGCAACTTCGACGACTGCCTGGAACTGGCCCGCAAGATGGCCGCCGACTTCCCGACGATCTCGCTGGTGAACTCGGTGAACCCGGTGCGCATCGAGGGTCAGAAGACCGCCGCGTTCGAGATCGTCGACGCCCTGGGCGCCGCCCCCGACGTGCACGCGCTTCCGGTCGGCAACGCCGGCAACATCACCGCGTACTGGAAGGGCTACACCGAGTATCACCACGAGGGCGTGATCGACCGCCTGCCCCGGATGCTCGGCGCCCAGGCCGCCGGCGCCGCGCCCCTGGTGCACGGCGAACCGGTCCGCAACCCGGAGACCATCGCCACCGCGATCCGCATCGGTGCCCCGGCGTCGTGGACGGCCGCCGTCGCGGCGCAGCAACAGTCCAACGGCCGCTTCCTCGCGGTCACCGACGAGGAGATCCTCGCGGCGTACCACCTCGTGGCCGCGTCCGAGGGCGTGTTCGTCGAGCCCGCGTCCGCCGCCAGCATCGCGGGGCTGCTCAAGGCCGTCGACGACGGCTGGGTGGCGCGCGGGTCGACCGTGGTCTGCACGGTGACCGGCAACGGCCTCAAGGACCCCGACACCGCGCTGAAGGACATGCCGACAGTGTCCCCGCTGCCGGTCGATCCGGTGCTCGTCGTCGAACAATTGGGTCTCGCGTAAGACATGAACGCCCAGATGCTGCCCGCCGGGCTGGTGGCCAGCGCCGTGGTGTCGGCGTCTAGCGCCAACCTCGGCCCCGGCTTCGACAGCATCGGCCTGGCGCTGGACCTACGCGACGACATCGTCGTGGAGACAAGGGATTCCGGCCTGGAGGTGGTGGTCGAGGGCGAGGGCGCCGACCAGGTGCCCCTCGACGCCGACCATCTGGTCGTGCGCGCCGTCCGGCGCGGGCTGGACGCCGTCGGCGTCGGCGCGCCCGGCCTGGTGGTGCGCTGCCGCAACGCCATCCCGCACTCCCGCGGCCTGGGGTCCTCGGCGGCGGCCGTCGTCGGGGGCCTGGCGGCCGTGAACGGGCTTGTGGCGCAAACCGATTCGGCCCCGATGAGCGTCGATCGGCTGATCCAACTGTGCTCGGAATTCGAGGGCCATCCGGACAACGCCGCGGCCGCGGTGCTGGGCGGCGCGGTGGTCTCCTGGACCGACCGCACCGGTGAGCGCCCCCGGTACTCCGCCGTGTCGCTCCGGCTGCACCCGGACATCCACCTGTTCTGCGCGATTCCCGAGGAACGCTCGCTGACCGCCGAGACCCGAGTGCTGCTGCCCAGCCGGGTCGGCCACGACGAGGCCAGCTTCAACGTCAGCCGCGCCGCGTTGCTGGTGGTCGCGCTGACCGAGCGCCCCGACCTGCTGATGCCGGCCACCGAAGACCTGCTCCACCAACCCCAACGCGCCCCCGCGATGCCGGGCTCGGCGGAATATTTGCGGCTGTTGCGGCGTCATAAGATCGCAGCGACGCTTTCTGGGGCTGGTCCCTCGCTGATCGCACTGAGCACAGAGCCGGAGTTACCCACGGAAGCGCTGGAGTACGGGGCCGCACACGGATTTACCGTCATCAAGATGACCGCTGGCGAAGGAGTTCGCTGGAGCCCGGGCGTCACGGTAGCCGGTTGATCCACGGCGTGGCCGGAGGGTTTGCTTGCTTCCGATCCGGATGCAGGTTATCCTCGGAGCCGTCCAGCAATCGCAGCATCTGCATCTGCAACTGCCGCTAGGACAACACCAATTCTTCTCGTGAACGAGGTTCGCCGTCTTCTCCGCCGATCCGGGCGATCACCGTTGCAGAGTCGAAGATTGGGCGCACTCGGCAAATTGGCTGAATGCAACGAACCCCCGTATGACCTGATCAGCGGGGGAAGAAAGGAACTCCGTGACAGATACGGACCTATTCACGGCTGGGGAAAGCACCGATAGCAATCACGCTTCGGAGGCCGTGACCACAGACACTCCCGACGCCAAGGCCAACGCCTCGGCCGGCTCCCTGGCCGCCATGGTGCTGCCCGAGCTGCGTGCGCTGGCCAGCCAGGCCGGCGTCAAGGGCACGTCCGGGATGCGCAAGAACGAACTGATCGCCGCGATAAAGGAAATCAGGGGACAGGCCAACGGCACTTCGGCCGCCGCCGCCCCGGACACCGCCCCGGCGGACAGCGGCAAATCCGACCAATCCGACTCGGCCACCGCCGAGGCGCCGGCCGAAACGCCGGCCGCCCAAGGGGAACAGAACGGTTCCACCGGCGAGGCGCCGCGCCGCGAACGACGCGGTGCCAGCCGCGAAGCGGGGTCACCGTCCGAGGACGCGGACGCCCAAAAGGGCGGCGCCGCTCGCGAAGCCGACAAGCGCCAGGACCGCCAGCAGGACACCAAGACCGACGAGCGCGGCGGCGACCAGGGTGGCGATCAGCAGGCCCAGGGCGGCCAGCAGAATCGCGGCGGCTCGAACCAACAGGACGACGACGGCGAGGGCCGTCAGGGCCGGCGGGGACGCCGGTTCCGCGACCGCGACCGCCGCCGCCGCGGCGAACGGTCGGGCGACGGGGCCGACACCGAGCTCCGTGAGGACGACGTCGTCCAGCCCGTCGCCGGAATCCTTGACGTGCTCGACAATTACGCGTTCGTGCGCACCTCCGGCTACCTGGCCGGCCCGCACGACGTCTACGTCTCGATGAACATGGTGCGCAAGAACGGCCTGCGCCGCGGCGACGCGGTGACCGGCGCGGTTCGGGTGCCCCGCGACGGCGAGCAGCCCAACCAGCGCCAGAAGTTCAACCCGCTGGTGCGCCTGGACAGCGTCAACGGCGGCTCGGTCGAAGAGGCCAAGAAGCGGCCCGATTTCTCCAAGCTGACGCCGTTGTACCCCAACCAGCGGCTGCGCCTGGAAACCACGCCGGACCGGCTGACCACGCGGGTCATCGACCTGATCATGCCGATCGGCAAGGGCCAGCGCGCGCTGATCGTGTCGCCGCCCAAGGCGGGTAAGACGACGATCCTGCAGGACATCGCCAACGCGATAACCAAGAACAACCCGGAATGCCACCTCATGGTCGTCCTCGTCGACGAGCGGCCCGAGGAGGTCACCGACATGACGCGCTCGGTCAAGGGCGAGGTCATCGCCTCCACGTTCGACCGGCCGCCGTCGGACCACACCTCGGTCGCGGAGCTGGCCATCGAGCGCGCCAAGCGGCTCGTCGAGCAGGGCAAGGACGTCGTGGTGCTGCTCGACTCGATCACCCGCCTGGGCCGCGCCTACAACAACGCGTCGCCCGCGTCCGGCCGGATCCTGTCCGGTGGTGTCGACTCCACCGCGCTGTACCCGCCCAAGCGCTTCCTCGGCGCGGCGCGCAACATCGAGGAAGGCGGGTCGCTGACCATCATCGCCACCGCGATGGTCGAGACCGGGTCCACCGGTGACACGGTCATCTTCGAGGAGTTCAAGGGCACCGGTAACGCCGAGCTCAAGCTGGACCGCAAGATCTCCGAACGCCGGGTCTTCCCCGCGGTCGACGTGAACCCGTCGGGCACCCGCAAGGACGAGCTGCTGCTCTCGCCGGACGAGTTCGCCATCGTGCACAAGCTGCGCCGCGTGCTGTCGGGCCTGGACCCGCACCAGGCCATCGACCTGCTGATGTCGCAGCTGCGCAAGACCAAGAACAACTACGAGTTCCTGGTGCAGGTGTCCAAGACGACCCCCGGGTCGATGGATAACGACTAACTCAGCCGCGCCGTGGCGGAGACGCTGCAGCAACTGCTTCGCGAGCGCCTGGACCAGGACACGCCGGCGCTGAAGTACGGCGACCGCGTCTGGACGTGGCGCGAGCACCTGGCCGACGCGGCCACCATGGCGGCCGCCGTCATCGGCGTCGCCGACCCCGCCCGCCCGCTGCACGTGGGTGCGTTGCTGGGCAACACCCCCGAGATGCTGACGGCCATGGCGTCGGCGGCGCTCGGCGGCTACGTGCTGTGCGGCATCAACGACACCCGCCGCGGCGCCGCGCCGGCCCGCGACATCGCCCGCGCCGACTGCCAGATCCTGCTCACCGATCCGGCGCACCAGGGGCTGCTGGACGGCCTCGACCTGCCCGGTGTCCGGGTCTTCGACGTGTCCGCCGAGCCGTGGCGCGCACTGCTGGGCGGCGCCGGACCCCTGACGCCGTATCGCGAGGTCGCGCCGACCGACACCTTCATGATGCTGTTCACCTCGGGCACCAGCGGTGACCCGAAGGCCGTGCGGGTCACCCACCTCGTCGTCCTCTTCGCCGGCGCAACGCTGGTCGGGCGGTTCGGGCTCGACGCGTCCGACGTCTGCTACCTGTCCATGCCGCTGTTCCACGCCAACGCCCTGTATGCCGGCTGGAGCGTGGCGGTGTCCACCGGCGCCGCCATGGCCCCCGCGACGTTCTCGGCATCCGGGCTGCTGGCAGACCTGCGCCGATACGGGGCCACCTTCATGAACTACGTCGGCAAGCCGCTGGCCTTCGTGCTGGCCACGCCGGAGCGGCCCGACGACCACGACAACCCGCTGCGGGTCGCGGTCGGCAACGAGGCGAGCGATCGAGACATCGCCGAGTTCAGCTGGCGATTCGACTGCACGGTGTGGGACGGCTTCGGCTCCACCGAGGGCGCGATCGTCATCACCCGCGAGGACGGCTGCCCGCCGGGGTCGCTGGGCCGCGGCTTCCCCGGGGTCGCCGTCTACAACCCCGACACGTTGGCCGAGTGCCCGCCCGCCACCTTCCGCGACGGCGCCCTGACCAACCCCGACGAGGCGATCGGGGAGCTGGTCAACACCACCGGCGCGGGTCTGTTCGCCGGCTATTACAACGACTCCGAGGCCACCAACGCGCGGATGCGACACGGCATGTTCTGGTCCGGCGACCTCGCCTATCGAGACGCCGACGGCTGGCTCTACTTCGCCGGGCGCAGCGGCGACTGGTTGCGCGTCGACGGGGAAAACATGACCACGGCGCCCATCGAGCGCATCATGCAGCGGTTGGCACCGGTCAGCCACGTCGCGGTGTACGCGGTGCCCGACGAACACTCCGGTGACCAGGTGATGGCGGCGATCGTGCTGGCCGACGGCGCGGAGCTGACGCCCGAGGAATTCGGCCGGTTCCTGGCCGATCAGCCCGACCTGTCGCCCAAGGCGTGGCCCCGCTACGTCTGGCTCACCGACCGGTTGCCGATCACCGCGACCAACAAGATCCTCAAACGCGAGCTCAGCGCGCTGGGGCCGGCACCCGGCGGCGGGGTGGTGTGGACCCGCGAGGCGAAAAGCCGCGTCTACCGCGCCGCGTCTCGGCCCTGAGCAGCCGGGAATGCGGGCGACCAGCTCGCTGTTTGGGCTGATGTAGGTTGACCTGGCATAATCGAGGGTCGACTAACCCAGGACCAGATCAGGTTCCCGGAGTTCGCGCCCGGTCCGGGCGGCAAACGATCGAAGAGGACATCATGAAAGCTGACATTCATCCCGCGTACGGCGAGACCACCGTGCACTGCGGGTGCGGGAACACCTTCACCACCCGCAGCACCAAGCCCGGGGGCAACATCGTCGTCGAGGTCTGCTCGCAGTGCCACCCCTTCTACACCGGCAAGCAGAAGATCCTCGACAGCGGCGGCCGGGTGGCCCGCTTCGAGAAGCGCTACGGCAAGCGCAAGGCCGCGGCCGACTCGGCCGAGTCGACCGACAAATAGCTGGCTTACCGACGCCCGAACTGTGCGACCCTGCACAGGCCGGGCGTCGGTTCGCGTTCGGGGCCAGAGTTCAGGGCAGGGAGGTGTGAGATGACCAAGCCGGTACAGACGATCGACGTGCTGCTTGCCGAACACGCCGAGCTCGAGAAGCGGTTGGCGGACCCCGAACTGCACAGCAATCCCGACGAGGCGCGCAAAGCCGGACGGCGATTCGCCCGACTGGCCCCCATCGTCGGCACCTACCGCAAGCTGGAGGCCGCGCGCGGCGACCTGGAGACCGCCCGCGAGCTGGCCGCCGACGACGAATCCTTCGCCGACGAGGTGACCGAACTCGAGGCCAAGGTGGCCGAACTGGACACCCAGCTCACCGACATGCTGGCGCCGCGCGACCCGCACGACGCCGACGACATCGTGCTCGAGGTGAAATCCGGTGAGGGCGGCGAGGAATCGGCGCTGTTCGCCGCCGACCTGGCCCGCATGTACATCCGCTACGCCGAGCGGCACGGCTGGAACGTCACGGTGCTCGACGAAACCACCTCGGATCTGGGCGGTTACAAGGACGCGACGCTGAGCATCACCAGCAAGGGGGACTCGGCCGACGGCGTGTGGTCGCGAATGAAATTCGAGGGCGGGGTCCACCGGGTGCAGCGCGTCCCCGTGACGGAATCCCAAGGGCGGGTTCATACTTCGGCCGCGGGCGTGCTGGTCTACCCCGAGCCTGAGGAGGTCGGCGAGGTGCAGATCGACGAGTCCGACCTGCGCATCGACGTGTACCGCTCGTCGGGAAAGGGCGGCCAGGGCGTCAACACCACGGACTCCGCCGTGCGGATCACGCACCTGCCCACCGGCATCGTCGTTACCTGTCAAAACGAACGGTCGCAGCTGCAGAACAAGGCCCGCGCCATGCAGGTGCTGGCCGCCCGGCTGCAGGCCCTCGCGGAGGAAAAGGCGCTGGCCGACGCGTCGGCCGACCGCGCCAGCCAGGTCCGCACCGTGGACCGCAGCGAACGGATCCGCACCTACAACTTCCCCGAGAACCGGATCACCGACCACCGGATCGGTTTCAAGGCGCACAACCTCGATCAGGTGCTCGACGGTGACCTCGACGCGCTGTTCGACGCGCTGAGCGCGGCCGATAAGAAATCGAGGCTGCAACAGGCATGACGCTACGGCGCGCGATCGACTCGGCAGCGGCGCAGCTCGCCGCGGCCGGGATCGATTCCGCGCGCTACGACGCCGAGGAGCTGGCCGCCCACCTCGTGGGCACCGAACGCGGACGGCTGACCCTGCTCGAGTCCCCGGGCGACGACTTCTTCGGGCGTTACCGCGAGATCGTGGCCGCGCGCTCTCAGCGGGTGCCGCTGCAGCATCTCACCGGGGCGGCGGCCTTCGGTCCGGTGACGCTGCGCGTCGGCCCCGGCGTGTTCATCCCGCGCCCGGAGACCGAGGCCATGCTGGAATGGGCCACCGCGCAACCGCTTCCGGCGCGGCCCGTGATCGTCGACCTGTGCACCGGATCCGGCGCCCTGGCCGTCGCCCTGGCCCACCACCGGCCCGCGGCGCGGGTGATCGGCATCGACGACTCCGAGGCGGCCCTGAGCTACGCGCGCGGCAACGCCGCGGGCACCGCCGTGGAGCTCGTTCGCGCCGACGTGACCGCATCGGGTCTGCTGCCCGAGCTGGACGGGCTCGTCGACCTGGTGGTGGCCAACCCGCCCTACGTTCCCGACGATCACGCGGTGGAAGCCGAAGTGGCCCAGCACGATCCGCCGCACGCGGTGTTCGGCGGGCCGGACGGGATGGCGGTCATCGCCGCCGTCGTCCGACTCCCCGGGCGCTGGCTGCGCCCGGGGGGACTGTTCGCCGTCGAGCACGACGACACCACGTCAGCGCGCACCGTCGAATTGATCGAGGACACAAAGCTTTTCGGGGACATCGAATCCCGCCGGGACCTGGCTGGGCGGCCGAGGTTCGTGACGGCGCGAAGGGGCCCCCGTTGACCACCGTGTTCGACTGCGGCGATCCCGACCAGCGTTCGGTTGGCATCGCCTCGGCGGCGGGTGCGGTCAAGAACGGCCGGCTCGTCGTGTTGCCGACCGACACCGTGTACGGCATCGGCGCCGACGCCTTCGACAGCACCGCGGTGGCCGCGCTGCTGGCGGCGAAAGGGCGGGGCCGGGACATGCCGGTGGGCGTGCTGGTCGGCTCCTGGCACACCATCGAGGGCCTGGTCTACACGATGCCCGACGGAGCGCGCGACCTGATCCGCGCCTTCTGGCCCGGCGCGCTGAGCCTGGTGGTCACGCAGGCGCCGTCGCTGCACTGGGACCTCGGCGACGCCCGCGGCACCGTGATGCTGCGGATGCCGCTGCACCCGGTGGCCATCGAGTTGCTGCGGGAGGTGGGGCCCATGGCGGTATCCAGCGCCAACGTCTCCGGCCGCCCACCGGCGGTGCACGCCGATGAGGCGCGCGAACAGCTCGGCGATCTGGTGGACGTCTACCTCGACGCCGGCCCGTCGCAGCAGCAGGCCGCCTCCACGATCCTCGACCTGACCGGGGAGACCCCGCGCATCCTGCGAGCGGGCCCGGTGAGCGCCGAGCGGATCGCGGAGGTGCTCGGCACGGACCCGGCAAGCCTGATCGCCTAGCCGGATTGCTCGGTTTCTCCTCACGCCGCTGCGCGCGCATCGTCGTCGAGCTAGCAAGGCGCGGCCAACCCCATCTCAGCTCGGTGCACTACGGTTTCGTTGATGTCCAGCCTTGCCGGTGGTCTGCTCGCCCTGTCCGATCGCGGCGCCGGCGTCCCCCTGCGCGAGCTGGCGGTGGTCGGGCTGACCGCCGCGATCGTCACGTACTTCGCGACCGGACCGGTGCGCGTGCTGGCCACCCGGCTCGGCGCGGTCGCCTACCCGCGCGAACGCGACGTGCACGTCACCCCAACCCCCCGCATGGGCGGGCTGGCGATGTTCCTCGGCGTGATCTCGGCCGTCTTCCTGGCCTGGCAGCTTCCGGCGCTCACCCGCGGCTTCGTCTACTCCACCGGCATGCCCGCCGTCCTGGTGGCCGCCGCGGTGATCGTGGGCATCGGCCTGATCGACGACCGCTGGGGCCTGGACGCCCTGACCAAGTTCGCCGGCCAGATCACCGCCGCCAGCGTGCTCGTCACCATGGGCGTCGCCTGGAGCGTGCTGTACATCCCGATCGGCGGCGTCGGCACGATCGTGTTGGACCAGGCGTCGTCGATCCTGCTCACCCTGGCGCTGACGGTGTCGGTCGTCAACGCGATGAACTTCGTCGACGGGCTCGACGGGCTGGCCGCCGGGCTCGGGCTCATCATGGCGATGGCGATCTGCCTCTTCTCGGTCGGCCTGCTGCGCGACCACGGCGGCGACGTCCTGTTCTATCCGCCCGCGGTCATCTCGGTGGTGCTGGCGGGCGCCTGCCTGGGCTTCCTGCCGCACAACTTCCACCGGGCCAAGATCTTCATGGGCGATTCCGGCTCGATGCTGATCGGCCTGATGATCTCCGCGGCCGCGACGACCGCGGCCGGCCCCGTTTCGCAGAACGCCTACGGGGCCCGCGACGTGTTTGCTCTGCTGTCGCCGTTCCTGCTGGTGGCGGCCGTGATTTTCGTGCCGATGCTCGACCTTTTACTGGCGATCGTGCGCCGCACCCGCGCGGGCCGCAGCGCATTCAGCCCGGACAAGATGCACCTGCATCACCGGTTGCTGCAGATCGGCCATTCGCATCGCCGGGTGGTCCTGCTCATCTATTTATGGGTGGGCATTGTCGCGTTCGGCGCCGCCAGCACAATCTTTTTCAACCCGCGCGACACCGGCGCGGTGATGCTGGGGGCGATCGTGGTCGCCGGAGTGGCGACGGCGATCCCGCTCCTGCGCCGTCGCGAAGACTACTCGGACGTGGACTAGACGAGGACTACGACACCTGGTAGTAGTGGTGCCCGTCGTATGGTACGGTGCAGGTAGAACCCCAAAAAGAGACCTTGAGGGTTGCCGGCCAGCCGGCCCTTCGGACGCTTCTCCGACCGCGCCGACTCACGACCGACAAAGGGAGCTACCCCTTGGGTGATTCCAGCGTGACGTGCGATACGCTCGGCGGGCCACCGATCGGTCGGTCGAGGGTTCCCCGCTTTACTACCTGGGATTGAGGTGCTGCAGTGACGACACCAGCGCAGGACGCGCCGTTGGTGTTCCCCTCTGTTGCTTTCCGTCCGGTTCGGCTGTTGGCGATCAGCGTCGCGGTTACCGCGCTCGCGATGCTCGCCGCCGGATTGTCGGATCGCCTCATGCTCGGCGTGTTCTTCGGTGTCGGCTTGCTGCTGGGTTTGCTCAACGCATTGTTGGTGCGGCGTTCGGTCGCGTCGATCACCGCGAAAGAGCATCCACTGAAAAGCTCGATGGCACTCAATTCGGCGACCCGGCTGGCGATTATCACCGTCATCGCGCTGATCATTGCCTACGTTTTCCGGCCGAACGGCTTGGGCGCGATGTTCGGCCTGGCGCTCTTCCAGGTGCTGCTGGTCGTGTCGACCGCGGTGCCGGTCTACAAGAAGCTGCGCGCGGGCGAGCCGGCCGCAGCCCTGGGCCCGGAAGGGTCGGACGGAAGGAACACCAGCGATGACTGAAACGATCCTGGCCGGTTCCCAAATCGAGGTCGGCGAGCACACCACCGCGACGTGGCTGGGTCTGACCGTCAACACCGACACCGTGCTGTCCACCGCGATAGCCGGCGTCATCGTGATCGCCCTGGCCTTCTTCCTGCGCGCCAAGATCACCTCGAGCGGCGTTCCCAATGGGGTTCAACTCTTTTGGGAGGCGCTCACCATACAGATGCGCAACCAGATCGAGAGCGCCATCGGGATGCGGATCGCCCCGTTCGTGCTGCCGCTGGCCGTGACGATCTTCATCTTCATCCTGATCTCCAACTGGCTCTCGGTGCTGCCGCTGCAATACACCGATAAATCCGGTCACACCACCGAGTTGCTCAAGTCGGCCGCGGCGGACATCAATTACGTTCTGGCGCTGGCCCTGTTCGTGTTCGTCTGTTACCACGTGGCCGGCATCTGGCGCCGCGGCATCATCGGGCACCCGCTCAAGGTGCTCAAGGGTCACGTGGCGTTCCTGGCGCCGATCAACCTGGTCGAAGAATTGGCGAAGCCGATCTCGTTGTCGCTCCGACTCTTTGGCAACATCTTCGCCGGGGGCATCCTGGTGGCGCTGATCGCGATGTTCCCGCCTTACATCATGTGGGCGCCCAACGCGATCTGGAAATCGTTCGACCTGTTCGTCGGGGCGATCCAGGCCTTCATCTTCTCGATCCTGACGATCTTGTACTTCAGCCAGGCCATGGAGCTGGAGGACCACCATGACTAGCCCAGCCAGATAAGCCAACAGATAAAGCTGGATATAAGGAGGAAAGTATGGACCCCACTATCGCTGCCGGTGCCCTCATCGGCGGTGGAATCATCATGGGTGGCGGCGCAATCGGTGCCGGTATCGGTGACGGTATCGCCGGTAACGCGCTGGTGTCGGGTATCGCCCGGCAGCCCGAGGCGCAGGGCCGGCTGTTCACGCCGTTCTTCATCACCGTCGGTCTGGTTGAGGCGGCCTACTTCATCAACCTGGCGTTCATGGCGTTGTTCGTATTCGCCACGCCCGTCACGTAGTTCGCTGTGATGGGTGACCCGAACCCCGTGGTGCTCGCCGCCGGCCAGGTGGTAGCCGAGGGAGGCAAGGGGGGGAGTAACTTCCTCGTCCCCAACGGCACATTTTTCTTCGTGCTGGCCATCTTCCTCATCGTGCTCGCCATCATCGGCACCTTCGTGGTGCCGCCGATCATGAAGGTGTTGCGCGAGCGCGACGCCATGGTCGCCAAGACCGCCGCCGACAACAAGAAGTCGGCCGAGCAATTCGAGGCGGCCCGGGCCGATTACGAAGAAGCCATGAAGGAGGCCCGCATGCAGGCGTCGTCCTTCCGCGACAACGCCCGCGCCGAAGGCCGTAAGGCCGTCGAAGACGCGCGCGCCGGTGCCGAGCAAGAGGTGACGTCGACGCTGCAGATGGCCGCCGAGCAATTGAAACGGGAGCGGGACGCCGTGGAACTGGATCTGCGGGCCAACGTCGGAACCATGTCGGCGACCCTGGCCAGTCGGATCCTCGGCGTCGACGTCACGACCTCCGCCGCGACAAGGTAAAGAGATGTCGACTTTTTTGGGGCAGTTGGGCGGGTTCGCCCTCATCGTGTTCATCGTCTGGCGCTACGCCGTGCCGCCGGTGCGCAAGATGATGACCGCGCGGCAGGAGCTGGTGCGCCAGCAGCTGGCCGATTCGGCCGCGGCCGCCGACCGGCTGACCGAGTCGAAGACCGCGCACGAAAACGCCGTGGATGCCGCCAAAGAAGAAGCGGAGCAAATCGTCGAAGAGGCTCGGGCGGACTCGGAACGCATCGCCGAGCAGATGCGGGCCCAGGCCGAAGTCGAGGCCGAGCGCGTCAAAGCGCAGGGCACGCGCCAGGCCGAGTTGCTGCGGACCCAGCTGACCCGCCAGCTTCGCCTGGAACTCGGACACGAATCCGTGCGCCAGGCAGAGGAATTGGTGCGCAGCTACGTCGCCGACCCCGAGCAGCGGTCGTCGACCGTGGATCGGTTCCTGGATGACCTCGAGGCCATGGCGCCCGCGCCCGCCGAGGTCGCCTACCCCCTGCTGACCAAGATGCGGTCGGCCAGCCGGCACGCGATAGGAAACCTCTCGGACCGGTTCGGCACCATCGCCAAAAACCTGGACAACAAAGCGCTTTCCACCCTCTCCAGCGAGCTGGTGGCGGTCGCCAAGATGCTGGACGGCGAAATCGTCGTCACTCGGTACCTCACCGTGCCCGCCGAGGACTCGGCGCCGCGGGTCCGGCTGATCGAGCGCCTGGTGTCCGACAAGGTGGGCGACGCGACGCTCGACGTGCTGCGGGCGGCGGTTTCCGAGCGCTGGTCGGCCAACTCCGACTTGGTCGACGCCATCGAACACATCTCGCGTCAAGCGTTGCTCGAAGTCGCCGAACGCGAAGACAAGGTCGACGAGGTCGAGGACCAATTGTTCCGGTTCTCTCGCGTTCTCGACGCGCAACCGCGGCTCGCCATCCTGTTGGGCGACTTTGGGACTCCCGCCGAGGGCCGGATCGGCTTGCTGCGCAAGGTGCTCCAGAACGCGAGCGGCCGGGTCAACCCGATCGCGTTGGCACTGCTGAGCCAGACCGTCGAGCTGCTGAGGGGCGAGCCGGCCGAGGTGGCCGTGAAGTTCCTGGCGAAAGTGGCGGTGGCGCGCCGCGGCGAGATCGTCGCGCAGGTCAGCGCCGCGGCCGAACTCAGCGACGGCCAGCGGACCCGCTTGACCGAGGTCCTCAGCCGCATCTACAACCATCCGGTGAGCCTGCAGCTGCAGACCAACCCGGAATTGTTGGGCGGGCTGCTGATCGCGGTGGCCGACGAGGTGATCGACGGGACGCTCTCCGCTCGCCTGGCCGCCGCCCAAGCCCAGCTGCCCGACTGACACACCATCTTTAGCCGACGCGAACGAAGATCAAGTAGGAAGACGAAAAGCCATGGCAGAGTTGACAATCTCCGCTGACGACATCCAGAGCGCGATCGAGGAGTACGTAGGCTCCTTCACGTCCGACACCTCCCGCGAGGAAGTCGGCACCGTCATCGGGGCCGGGGACGGCATCGCGCACGTCGAAGGCCTGCCCTCCGTGATGACCCAGGAACTGCTCGAGTTCCCGGGCGGGGTCCTCGGCGTCGCGCTCAACCTCGATGAGCACGACATCGGCGCGGTCATCCTGGGCGATTTCGAGAAAATCGAAGAAGGCCAACAGGTTAAGCGCACCGGCGAGGTGTTGTCAGTGCCCGTCGGCGACGCGTTCCTGGGCCGGGTCGTCAACCCGCTGGGCGAGCCGATCGACGGCGGCGGAGACATCGAGACCGACGTCCGGCGCGCACTGGAAATCCAGGCGCCGTCGGTGGTGCAGCGCCAGGGCGTGAGCGAGCCGCTGCAGACCGGGATCAAGGCCATCGACGCCATGACCCCGATCGGCCGCGGTCAGCGGCAGCTGATCATCGGCGACCGCAAGACCGGCAAGACCGCGGTCTGCGTCGACACGATCCTCAACCAGCGGAAGAACTGGGAATCCGGCGACGAACGCAAGCAGGTGCGCTGCGTCTATGTGGCCATCGGGCAGAAGGGCACCACGATCGCCGCCGTGCGCCAGGCCCTCGACGAGGGCGGCGCGATGGACTACACCACCATCGTCGCGGCGCCGGCATCCGACTCCGCCGGCTTCAAATGGCTTGCGCCGTACACCGGTTCGGCGATCGCCCAGCACTGGATGTATGACGGCAAGCACGTGCTGATCGTCTTCGACGACCTCAGCAAGCAAGCCGAGGCCTACCGCGCGATCTCGTTGCTGCTGCGCCGCCCGCCGGGCCGCGAGGCGTACCCCGGCGACGTTTTCTACCTGCACTCGCGGCTGTTGGAGCGCTGTGCCAAGCTCTCCGACGACCTGGGCGGCGGCTCGCTGACCGGCCTGCCGATCATCGAGACCAAGGCCAACGACATCTCGGCCTACATCCCCACCAACGTCATCTCCATCACCGACGGGCAGTGCTTCCTGGAATCCGACCTGTTCAACCAGGGTGTCCGCCCGGCCATCAACGTGGGTGTCTCGGTGTCCCGCGTGGGTGGCGCGGCACAGATCAAGGCGATGAAGGAAGTGGCGGGATCGCTGCGTCTGGACCTGTCGCAATACCGCGAACTGGAATCGTTCGCTGCGTTCGCCTCTGACCTAGACGCCACCTCCAAGGCGCAGCTGGAGCGCGGTGAGCGGCTGGTCGAACTGCTCAAGCAGCGGCAGTACCAGCCCATGCCGGTCGAGGAGCAGGTGGTCTCTATCTTCTTGGGCACCGGTGGCCACCTGGACTCGGTGCCCGTCGAGGACGTCCGTCGGTTCGAAACCGAATTGCTGGACCACATGCGGGCTTCCGAGGAGAAATTCCTCGCCGGGGTCCGCGACAGTGGCAAGCTCTCCGAAGAGGGCGAGAACGAGCTCACCGAGATCATCAACAAGTTCAAGAAGGGCTTCGCGGCCTCCGACGGCGCGTCGGTGGTGCCCGACGAGCACGTCGAGGCGATGGACGAGGAGGACCTGGAAAAGGAGTCAGTGCAAGTCAAGAAGGAGAAGCCGAAGGACAAGAAGGACGCCAAAACCTCCAAGAAGGAATCCGCGGACGTTTCCGGTAAGGACAAGAAGTAGTTAGCGATGGCTGCCACACTTCGTGAACTGCGCGGCCGGATCCGCTCCGCAGGCTCGATCAAGAAGATCACCAAGGCCCAGGAGATGATCGCGACATCGCGCATCGGCAAGGCGCAGGCCCGACTGGAATCGGCCAGGCCCTACGCCCTCCAGATCACCTCGATGCTCACCACCTTGTCCAGTGAAGCCGCGTTGGACCACCCGCTGCTGGTCGAACGAGAAGAGCCGAGGCGGGCCGGGGTCCTGGTGGTGTCGTCCGACCGCGGCTTGTGTGGCGCGCACAACTCCAGCATCTTCCGTCGCTCCGAGGAGCTGTTCTCCCTGCTGAGGGACGAAGGGAAGACGCCGATTGTCTACACGGTGGGCCGAAAGGCGCAGAACTACTTCAAGTTCCGCAATTGGGACATCACCGAATCGTGGATGGGCTTCTCCGAGCAGCCTCAGGTGGAGAACGCCCAAGAGATCGCCTCGACCCTGGTCGATGCCTTCATGGCCGGCGCTGGCGACGAGGACTCCGACGAGCAGGGCGTCGACGAATTGCACATCGTCTACTCGGAGTTCAAGTCGATGATGTCGCAGGCGCCGGCGGCGCACCGCATCGCGCCGCTAGTGGTGGAGTACGTCGAAGACACCGATGAACTCCACACGTTGTACTCCTTCGAGCCCGGCGCGACAGAGCTTTTTGATGCCCTGTTGCCCCGGTACATCACGACCCGCGTCTATGCGGCTTTACTCGAATCGGCGGCGTCGGAGCTGGCGTCGCGTCAGCGAGCGATGAAGTCCGCAACCGACAACGCGGACGACCTGATCAAGGAACTGACGCTGATGGCGAACCGCGAGCGGCAGGCCCAGATCACCCAGGAGATCAGCGAAATCGTCGGCGGCGCAAACGCGCTCGCCGACGCTAAGTAGCGCACGAGGAAGAAGAAACATGACTGCTACTGACCAGAAGAGCAAAGAGTCGAAGGACACCGACACCAGCGGCCGCGTAGTTCGGGTCGCCGGTCCCGTCGTCGACGTCGAGTTCCCGCGCGGCTCGGTGCCGGAGCTGTTCAACGCGCTGCACGCCGACATCACCTTCGAGGAGCTCAAGAAGACGCTCACGCTCGAGGTGGCGCAGCACCTGGGCGACAACCTCGTTCGCACGATCTCCCTGCAGCCCACCGACGGTCTGGTGCGCGGCGTCGAGGTCACCGACACCGGTAACTCGATCTCGGTGCCGGTGGGCGAGGACGTCAAGGGCCACGTCTTCAACGCCCTCGGCGAATGCCTGGACAAGCCGGGCTACGGCGAAGACTTCGACCACTGGTCGATTCACCGCAAGCCGCCGCCCTTCGAGGAGCTCGAGCCCCGCACCGAGATGCTCGAGACCGGCCTGAAGGTCGTCGACCTGCTGACCCCGTACGTGCGTGGCGGCAAGATCGCCCTGTTCGGCGGTGCCGGCGTGGGCAAGACGGTGCTGATCCAGGAGATGATCAACCGCATCGCCCGAAACTTCGGTGGGACTTCGGTTTTCGCCGGCGTGGGCGAGCGCACCCGCGAGGGCAACGACCTGTGGGTGGAGCTCAAGGAAGCCGACGTGCTCAAGGACACCGCGCTGGTGTTCGGCCAGATGGACGAGCCGCCCGGCACCCGTATGCGGGTGGCGCTGTCGGCGCTGACGATGGCCGAGTGGTTCCGCGACGAGGCGGGCCAGGACGTGCTGTTGTTCATCGACAACATCTTCCGGTTCACCCAGGCCGGTTCCGAGGTGTCGACCCTGCTCGGTCGCATGCCGTCGGCGGTGGGCTACCAGCCCACCCTCGCCGACGAGATGGGCGAACTGCAGGAGCGCATCACCTCGACGCGCGGCCGCTCGATCACGTCGATGCAGGCGGTTTACGTGCCGGCGGACGATTACACCGACCCGGCGCCCGCGACCACATTCGCGCACCTGGACGCCACCACCGAGCTGTCGCGTTCGGTGTTCTCCAAGGGCATCTTCCCCGCGGTGGACCCGCTGGCGTCGAGCTCGACGATCCTGGACCCCGGTGTCGTCGGTGACGAGCACTACCGCGTGGCACAGGAAGTCATCCGAATCCTGCAGCGCTACAAGGACCTTCAGGACATCATCGCCATTCTGGGCATCGACGAGCTGTCCGAGGAAGACAAGCAGCTGGTCCAGCGCGCCCGCCGCATCGAGCGGTTCCTGTCCCAGAACATGATGGCCGCCGAACAGTTCACCGGTCAGCCGGGTTCGACGGTGCCGGTCAAGGAGACCATCGAGGCGTTCGACAAGCTGACGAAGGGCGACTTCGACCACATCCCCGAGCAGGCCTTCTTCCTGATCGGCGGCCTCGACGACTTGGCCAAGAAAGCCGAAAGCTTCGGCGCCAAACTGGATTCCTGAGGACTGAGCGGCATGGCCGAATTGAACGTGGAGATCGTCGCCGTCGACCGACAGATCTGGTCGGGTGAGGCAACGTTCCTGTTCACCCGCACCACTGTCGGCGAGATCGGCATCCTGCCCCACCATATCCCGCTGGTCGCCCAGCTGGTCGACGACGCCATGGTGCGCGTCGAGCGGGAAGGCGAGGACGACCTGCGGATCGCGGTGGAGGGCGGGTTTCTGTCGGTCACCGAGGAGGGCGTGACCATCCTCGCCGAATCCGCGGAGTTCGAGTCCGAGATCGACGAGAGCGCCGCCCGCGAGGATTCCGAGTCCGACGATCCCCGGATTGCCGCCAGGGGGCGCGGCAGACTGCGCGCCGTCGGCGCGATCGACTAACCGTCGATGAGCGCGCCCATGGTCGGCATGGTCGTGCTCGTCGTGTTGTTGGGCGCCGCCGTCCTCGCCCTGAGCTATCGGCTGTTGAAGCTGCGCCAGGGCGGAACCGCGGGAATCATGCGGGATATCCCCGCCGTCGGCGGTCACGGCTGGCGGCACGGGGTGATCCGTTACCGCGGCGGCGAGGCCGCGTTCTACCGGCTGTCCAGCCTGCGGCTGTGGCCGGACCGCCGCCTTAGCCGGCGTGGCGTGGAGATCGTCGCCCGGCGTGCCCCGCGCGGCGACGAGTTCGACATCATGACCGACGAGATCGTCGTGTTGGAGCTGCGTGACACGACGCAGGACCGCCGGTCCGGTTACGAGCTCGCGCTCGACAAGGGCGCACTGACCGCGTTCTTGTCCTGGCTGGAATCGCGGCCCTCACCGCGCGCCCGCCGCCGCAGCGTCTGACTACCACGGGCTGACGGTCTGACACCCGTATTCTTCGGGCGCGACGTCGCGCAGCGTTTCGGTGAACTGCCAGCGATGCCCCGCGAGATCCGCCACGGTGCACTCCCGTTCGCCGTACTCGCGGTCGACGGGCGCCTCGATCACCCTCGCCCCTGCCGCACGCGCGCGCTCGAACCGGCCGTCCACGTCGTCGACCCGCACCTTGATCTCATGGGTGACGGCGCCCGCCGTCGGCGGCTGCCGCTCACCGGCCACGTCCGCGACGATCATGGCCCCACCCGCTCCGATGCTGAGCTGCGCGCGGTGGCTGTCGCCGATCCGCGTTCGCTCGACGAAACCGAAGGCGGCCGCGAGCCAGCTCACCGCCGCGCGCACGTCCGGGTAGACAAGCACCGGGATCACCATCACCGGTGGAATCGACCGATTCTGTTGCATCACTGAGACTTTCGACTAACCCGCGCTCGGCGCGCCGCCGCCCGGCTTCCACAGCACGTCCCCAGCGGGATTGGCCGCCCGCGCCAGGATGAACAGCAGGTCCGACAGGCGGTTCAGGTATTTGGCGGGCAGCACGCTGACGCCGTCCGGGTGGGAATCGAGCGCGGACCACGCCGAGCGCTCGGCCCGGCGCACCACGGTGCGGGCGACGTGCAACAGTGCCGACAGCGGCGAACCACCCGGCAGCACAAAGGAATTCAACGCCGGCAGGGGCTCGTTATATTTGTCACACCACGCCTCGAGCCGATCAATGTAGGACTGGGCGACCCGCAGCGGGGGATGTTCGGGGTTCTCCACCACGGGCGTGGACAGATCCGCGCCGGTGTCGAACAAGTCGTTCTGGATCTGGCGCAGCACACCGGCGATTTCGTCGTCCGGTTGGCCGAGGGCGATCGCGACGCCGATCGCGGAGTTGGCCTCGTCACAGTCGGCGTACGCCACCAGGCGGGGGTCGTTTTTGGAGACCCGTGAGAAATCGCTCAATCCCGTCGTCCCGTCGTCGCCGGTTCGCGTATAGATGCGGGTCAGGTGTATCGCCATCAGCCAAACGGTACTCGGGTGACAGGCGCGGGCTGACTGACAACCCGATACCCCTTCACTAGACTGACGCGGGTGGCTGAGCGATTCGTGGTGACCGGCGGTACCCGGTTGTCAGGCGAAGTCGCTGTGGGGGGCGCCAAGAACAGCGTGCTCAAGCTGATGGCGGCCACCCTGCTGGCCGAGGGCACCAGCACCATCACCAACTGCCCGGACATCCTCGATGTCCCGCTGATGGCGGAGGTATTGCGCGGCCTGGGCGCCACCGTCGAACTCGACGGCGACGTCGCCCGCATCACCTCGCCCGACGAGCCCAAGTACGACGCCGACTTCGCCGCGGTGCGACAGTTCCGCGCTTCCGTCTGCGTGCTCGGGCCGTTGGTCGGCCGGTGCAAGCGCGCCAGGGTCGCGCTGCCCGGCGGCGACGCGATCGGTTCGCGCCCGCTGGACATGCATCAGGCCGGCCTGCGGCAGCTGGGCGCGCAGTGCAACATCGAGCACGGGTGCGTGGTTGCTCACGCAGACACGTTGCGCGGCGCGGAGATTCAGTTGGAGTTCCCCTCCGTGGGCGCCACCGAGAACATCCTGATGGCCGCCGTCGTGGCCGAGGGCGTCACCACGATCCACAACGCGGCGCGCGAGCCCGACGTGGTGGACCTGTGCACGATGCTCAACCAGATGGGCGCGCAGATCGAGGGCGCGGGCTCGCCGACCATGACGATCACCGGCGTTCCGCGGCTGCACCCCACCGAGCACCGCGTGATCGGGGACCGCATCGTCGCCGCCACCTGGGGCATCGCCGCCGCGATGACCCGCGGCGACATCGAGGTCACCGGCGTCGACCCGGCCCACCTGCAGGTGGTGCTGCACAAGCTGCACGACGCGGGCGCGACCGTCACCCAGACCGACAACAGTTTCCGGGTCACCCAGTACGAGCGCCCCAAGGCCGTCAACGTCGCGACGTTGCCGTTCCCCGGGTTTCCCACCGACCTGCAGCCGATGGCCATCGCGCTGGCGTCGATCGCCGACGGCACCTCGATGATCACCGAGAACGTGTTCGAGGCGCGCTTCCGGTTCGTCGAGGAGATGATCCGGCTGGGCGCCGACGCCCGCACCGACGGACACCACGCCGTCGTGCGTGGCCTGCCGCAACTTTCCAGCGCCCCGGTCTGGTGTTCGGACATCCGGGCCGGCGCCGGCCTGGTGTTGGCGGGGCTGGTCGCCGACGGCGACACCGAGGTTCACGACGTCTTTCACATCGATCGCGGCTACCCGTTGTTCGTGGAGAACCTGGCGATTTTGGGAGCCGAGATCGAACGGGTAGAGTAGTCAAAGTCAGTGCCCCACAAGGCCGGTCACCTCTCGAGATGGCCGAAACCGGGGGCTTGACTCCCTCGCCGGATCGGTACTAGCCTGGCACGGCTGCCCCCGCAGCGGTCACCACAATGAGATGGCCAAAACTGGGGCTTGACGCCCCCGCCAGACCGGTATTAAGCTGGCAGGGTTGCCCGGAAGCGGGCGAAAACAAGCGTGAGTGTTGTTTGAGAACTCAATAGTGTGTTTGGTCTTTTTATTTTGTTGTTGTTTTTTGGCCATACTCTGCACTCCCCGTGTGTGGGTATGGCTGTTTTTTGATGCCAGTAACATTGGTGTCTTTTGTTAGGTCAGATTTTCTCTGATTGTAAATTCACCTCGTTATCGAGGGGTTTTTGTTTGGAGAGTTTGATCCTGGCTCAGGACGAACGCTGGCGGCGTGCTTAACACATGCAAGTCGAACGGAAAGGCCCCTTCGGGGGTACTCGAGTGGCGAACGGGTGAGTAACACGTGGGTAATCTGCCCTGCACTTCGGGATAAGCCTGGGAAACTGGGTCTAATACCGGATAGGACCCCGAGGCGCATGCCTTGGGGTGGAAAGCTTTTGCGGTGTGGGATGGGCCCGCGGCCTATCAGCTTGTTGGTGGGGTGACGGCCTACCAAGGCGACGACGGGTAGCCGGCCTGAGAGGGTGTCCGGCCACACTGGGACTGAGATACGGCCCAGACTCCTACGGGAGGCAGCAGTGGGGAATATTGCACAATGGGCGCAAGCCTGATGCAGCGACGCCGCGTGGGGGATGACGGCCTTCGGGTTGTAAACCTCTTTCAGCAGGGACGAAGCGCAAGTGACGGTACCTGCAGAAGAAGCACCGGCCAACTACGTGCCAGCAGCCGCGGTAATACGTAGGGTGCGAGCGTTGTCCGGAATTACTGGGCGTAAAGAGCTCGTAGGTGGTTTGTCGCGTTGTTCGTGAAATCTCACGGCTTAACTGTGAGCGTGCGGGCGATACGGGCAGACTGGAGTACTGCAGGGGAGACTGGAATTCCTGGTGTAGCGGTGGAATGCGCAGATATCAGGAGGAACACCGGTGGCGAAGGCGGGTCTCTGGGCAGTAACTGACGCTGAGGAGCGAAAGCGTGGGGAGCGAACAGGATTAGATACCCTGGTAGTCCACGCCGTAAACGGTGGGTACTAGGTGTGGGTTTCCTTCCTTGGGATCCGTGCCGTAGCTAACGCATTAAGTACCCCGCCTGGGGAGTACGGCCGCAAGGCTAAAACTCAAAGGAATTGACGGGGGCCCGCACAAGCGGCGGAGCATGTGGATTAATTCGATGCAACGCGAAGAACCTTACCTGGGTTTGACATGCACAGGACGCCGGCAGAGATGTCGGTTCCCTTGTGGCCTGTGTGCAGGTGGTGCATGGCTGTCGTCAGCTCGTGTCGTGAGATGTTGGGTTAAGTCCCGCAACGAGCGCAACCCTTGTCTCATGTTGCCAGCGCGTAATGGCGGGGACTCGTGAGAGACTGCCGGGGTCAACTCGGAGGAAGGTGGGGATGACGTCAAGTCATCATGCCCCTTATGTCCAGGGCTTCACACATGCTACAATGGCCGGTACAAAGGGCTGCGATGCCGCAAGGTTAAGCGAATCCTTTTAAAGCCGGTCTCAGTTCGGATCGGGGTCTGCAACTCGACCCCGTGAAGTCGGAGTCGCTAGTAATCGCAGATCAGCAACGCTGCGGTGAATACGTTCCCGGGCCTTGTACACACCGCCCGTCACGTCATGAAAGTCGGTAACACCCGAAGCCAGTGGCCTAACCCTTTGGGAGGGAGCTGTCGAAGGTGGGATCGGCGATTGGGACGAAGTCGTAACAAGGTAGCCGTACCGGAAGGTGCGGCTGGATCACCTCCTTTCTAAGGAGCACCACGAAAAGCACCCCAATTGGTGGGGTGCAAGCCGTGAGGGGTCCTCGCCTGTAGTGGGCGGGACCGGGTGCGCAACAGCAAATGATTGCCAGACACACTATTGGGCCCTGAGGCAACACTCGGATCGATTGAGTGCTTGTCCCCCCATCTTGGTGGTGGGGTGTGGTGTTTGAGAACTGGATAGTGGTTGCGAGCATCTAAACGAATGCGCTGCCCTCCGAAAGGGGTGTGGCGGGTTCGTTAAAATGTGTAATTTTTCTTTGGTTTTTGTGTTTTGTAAGTGCTTAAGGGCGCATGGTGGATGCCTTGGCATCGAGAGCCGATGAAGGACGTGGGAGGCTGCGATATGCCTCGGGGAGCTGTCAACCGAGCGTTGATCCGAGGATTTCCGAATGGGGAAACCCAGCACGAGTGATGTCGTGTTACCCGCATCTGAATATATAGGGTGCGGGAGGGAACGCGGGGAAGTGAAACATCTCAGTACCCGTAGGAGAAGAAAACAATTGTGATTCCGTCAGTAGTGGCGAGCGAACGCGGAACATGGCTAAACCGCACGCATGTGTAACCGGGTAGGGGTTGTGTGTGCGGGGTTGTGGGATTGATACGTCTCAGCTCTACCTGGCTGGGAGGTAGTCAGAAAGTGTCGTAGTTAGCGGAAGTGGCCTGGGATGGTCCGCCATAGACGGTGAGAGCCCGGTACGCGAAAACTCGGCACCTACCTTGTATCAACTCCCGAGTAGCAGCGGGCCCGTGGAATCTGCTGTGAATCTGCCGGGACCACCCGGTAAGCCTAAATACTTCTCGATGACCGATAGCGGATTAGTACCGTGAGGGAATGGTGAAAAGTACCCCGGGAGGGGAGTGAAAGAGTACCTGAAACCGTGTGCCTACAATCCGTCAGAGCCTCCTCGTGGGGTGATGGCGTGCCTTTTGAAGAATGAGCCTGCGAGTCAGGGACACGTCGCGAGGTTAACCCGTGTGGGGTAGCCGCAGCGAAAGCGAGTCTGAATAGGGCGCATCCCCTTTGGGGTGTAGTGGCGTGTTCTGGACCCGAAGCGGAGTGATCTACCCATGGCCAGGGTGAAGCGCGGGTAAGACCGCGTGGAGGCCCGAACCCACTTAGGTTGAAGACTGAGGGGATGAGTTGTGGGTAGGGGTGAAAGGCCAATCAAACTCCGTGATAGCTGGTTCTCCCCGAAATGCATTTAGGTGCAGCGTTGCGTGTTTCACCACGGAGGTAGAGCTACTGGATGGCCGATGGGCCCTACTAGGTTACTGACGTCAGCCAAACTCCGAATGCCGTGGTGTATAGCGTGGCAGTGAGACGGCGGGGGATAAGCTCCGTACGTCGAAAGGGAAACAGCCCAGATCGCCGGCTAAGGCCCCAAAGCGTGTGCTAAGTGGGAAAGGATGTGCAGTCGCAGAGACAACCAGGAGGTTGGCTTAGAAGCAGCCACCCTTGAAAGAGTGCGTAATAGCTCACTGGTCAAGTGATTGTGCGCCGATAATGTAGCGGGGCTCAAGCACACCGCCGAAGCCGCGACAACCGCAAGGTTGGGTAGGGGAGCGTCCCCCATTCAGCGAAGCCGCCGGGTGACCGGTGGTGGAGGGTGGGGGAGTGAGAATGCAGGCATGAGTAGCGATAAGGCAAGTGAGAACCTTGCCCGCCGTAAGACCAAGGGTTCCTGGGCCAGGCCAGTCCGCCCAGGGTGAGTCGGGACCTAAGGCGAGGCCGACAGGCGTAGTCGATGGACAACGGGTTGATATTCCCGTACCCGTGTGTGGGCGCCCGTGATGAATCAATTCTGCTAACCACCCAAAAGGTGGTCTATCAATCCCTTCGGGGTGCGAAGATCGCCGGCTGCGTGGGACCCGGATTGGTAGTAGTCAAGCAATGGGGTGACGCAGGAAGGTAGCCGTACCAGTCAGTGGTAATACTGGGGCAAACCTGTAGGGAGAGCGATAGGCAAATCCGTCGCTCATATTCCTGAGAGGTGATGCATAGCCGATTGAGGCGAATTCGGTGATCCTCTGCTGCCAAGAAAAGCCTCTAGCGAGCACACACACGGCCCGTACCCCAAACCGACACAGGTGGTCAGGTAGAGCATACCGAGGCGTACGAGATAACTATGGTTAAGGAACTCGGCAAAATGCCCCCGTAACTTCGGGAGAAGGGGGGCCGGAACACCGTGAACAGCCTTGCGCTGGGAGCGGGATCCGGTCGCAGAAACCAGCGAGAAGCGACTGTTTACTAAAAACACAGGTCCGTGCGAAGTCGCAAGACGATGTATACGGACTGACGCCTGCCCGGTGCTGGAAGGTTAAGAGGACCCGTTAACCCGCAAGGGTGAAGCGGAGAATTTAAGCCCCAGTAAACGGCGGTGGTAACTATAACCATCCTAAGGTAGCGAAATTCCTTGTCGGGTAAGTTCCGACCTGCACGAATGGCGTAACGACTTCTCGACTGTCTCAACCATAGACTCGGCGAAATTGCACTACGAGTAAAGATGCTCGTTACGCGCGGCAGGACGAAAAGACCCCGGGACCTTCACTACAACTTGGTATTGGTGTTCGGTACGGTTTGTGTAGGATAGGTGGGAGACTGTGAAACCTCAACGCCAGTTGGGGCGGAGTCGTTGTTGAAATACCACTCTGATCGTATTGGACACCTAACGTCGAACCCTTATCGGGTTCACGGACAGTGCCTGGCGGGTAGTTTAACTGGGGCGGTTGCCTCCTAAAATGTAACGGAGGCGCCCAAAGGTTCCCTCAACCTGGACGGCAATCAGGTGTTGAGTGTAAATGCACAAGGGAGCTTGACTGCGAGACCTACAAGTCAAGCAGGGACGAAAGTCGGGATTAGTGATCCGGCACCCCCGAGTGGAAGGGGTGTCGCTCAACGGATAAAAGGTACCCCGGGGATAACAGGCTGATCTTCCCCAAGAGTCCATATCGACGGGATGGTTTGGCACCTCGATGTCGGCTCGTCGCATCCTGGGGCTGGAGCAGGTCCCAAGGGTTGGGCTGTTCGCCCATTAAAGCGGCACGCGAGCTGGGTTTAGAACGTCGTGAGACAGTTCGGTCTCTATCCGCCGCGCGCGTCAGAAACTTGAGGAAACCTGTCCCTAGTACGAGAGGACCGGGACGGACGAACCTCTAGTGCACCAGTTGTCCCACCAGGGGCACCGCTGGATAGCTACGTTCGGACAGGATAACCGCTGAAAGCATCTAAGCGGGAAACCTTCTCCAAGATCAGGTTTCTCACCCTTTTAGAGGGATAAGGCCCCCCGCAGAACACGGGTTCGATAGGCCAGACCTAGAAGCTCAGCAATGAGTGTAGGGAACTGGCACTAACCGGCCGAAAACTTACCAAACACAAACTCGCAACCACTTTCCAGCGCCTGACAGAAATGTCGTGGCGCACCACACCCCCCACCAAACACATTTAAATAGAGTTACGGCGGCCACAGCGACAGGGAAACGCCCGGTCCCATCCCGAACCCGGAAGCTAAGCCTGTCAGCGCCAATGATACTGCCCACTCGGGTGGAAAAGTAGGACACCGCCGAACATATACAAAAACACCCCCGGCAACGGGGGTGTTTTTGCATTGGCAGTTAATCGAATAGCGTCAAATTCTCGCTCCGTTTTTCCAATTCGAGCAGCGTGCGCTTTCGGTCGAGTCCGCCGCCGAAGCCGGTCAGGCTTCCGTTGGCGCCAATCACCCGGTGACAGGGGACGACGATGGCGATCGGATTGTGGCCGTTGGCCCAGCCGACGGCTCGCGCGGATCCCGGGGCCCCGATCTGGTCGGCGATTTCCCCGTACGAACGGGTCTCGCCGTACGGGATCGTCAGCAGCGCCTGCCACACCCGCCGCTGGAATTCGGTGCCTCCCAGCTCGAGCTCGATGTCGAAATCGGTGAGTTCGCCGGCGAAATACGCGGTCAGTTGCTCGACGGCTTCGCCGAAGGCGCGGGGATCGGGTGCCCAGTCGGCGCGGTCGGGTTCGTAGGTCTGGTCGACCATCCGCAGATTCGTCAGAACCGAGCCGCGCCCGGCCAGGGTCAGGAATCCGATCGGGCTGTCGATGGTGCGATAGCGGATCATGCGACCTCCAATGGCGGCCAATGGTTTACCGGATGCTCGAGGGTGGTCCACAGATGCTGGGTGGCGTAGGAGCGCCAGGGCCGCCAACGGGCGCTGCGTTCGATGAGCTGTCGCTGATCCGCCGGCAACCCCAGTTCCCCTGCGGCCAACCGGAGTCCGAGGTCGCTGGCGGGAAAGGCGTCCGGGTCGCCCAGGGCGCGCATGGCGATCACCTCCGCTGTCCAGGGCCCGACGCCGGGCAGCGCCAGCAGCTGCGCGCGGGCACTGTCCCAATCGCTGCCCGCGTCCAGGACGATGCTTCCGTCGGCGAGCCCCGCGACCAGCGCGGCAAGCGTCCGTTGCCGGGCCTTGGGGACGGCCAGGTGGATTGGGTCGATCTCCGCCAGCTGTTGGACCGACGGGAAGGTGTGGGTCAATGCTCCCGCAGGATCCTTGATGGGGCTCCCGTAGGCGGCGACCAGCCTGCCCGCGTGGGTTCTGGCCGCCTTCGTCGAGACCTGCTGCCCGAGCACGGCGCGCACGGCGAGCTCGGCCTCGTCGACCGTGCGCGGAATTCGTTGCCCGGGGGCCTTTTTCACCACCGGCGCCAGCTCCGGGTCGGCGGCCAGCGCGTCGACCACGGCTTCGGGGTCGGCGTCGAGGTCCAGCAACCGCCGGCAGCGAGCGATCGCGGTCGTGAGGTCGCGGAAGTCGTCCAGCGTCAGTTGGCAGCGCACGTGGTCGACGGCCGGCGTCAGCGTCACGACGGCGCTGCCACAAGGCAGCCGAAGGCTGCGCCGGTAGGCGCCGTCGCGGACCTCCTCACAGCCGGGCACCATGCCGGCCGCGAGGTGACCGAATACGCCCTCGTAGGCGAACGGCGTGCGCACGGGTAGCCGAAGGCACAGGGCGCCGGGCGAATTGGTGTCCGACGTCGACCGCGCCGCGGCGCGTTTGCGCAACGCCGTCGGGGTGATCTCGAACACCAGACGCACGGTGTCGTTGAACTGGCGGATGCTGGAAAACCCGGCGGCGAAGGCGACGTCGCCGAACGGTAGGTCCGTGGTCTCGATGAGCACCCGGGCGGTCTGCGCCCGTTGCGCGCGGCCCAGCGCCAGCGGCCCGGCGCCGACCTCGGCCTGCAGGAGGCGCTCCAGCTGGCGGGTCGTGTAACCGAGGCGGCCCGCCAGTCCGCCGACGCCTTCCCGGTCCACCGTGCCGTCCGCGATCAGCCGCATGGTGCGCGCGACGACGTCGCCGCGCATGTTCCATTCGGGCGATCCGGGGGACGCGTCGGGGCGGCATCGCTTGCAGGCGCGGAATCCCGCTTTCTGGGCGGCCGCCGCGGTCGGATAGAACCGCACGTTGCGGGCGAAGGGGGGCCGCACCGGGCAGCTGGGCCGGCAATAGATCCGCGTCGTCAACACCGCCGTGACGAACCAGCCGTCGAAGCGGGCGTCCTTGGACTGGACCGCCCGGTAGCAGCGTTCGAAATCTTCGTGCACGGTTCCACAGTTACACCCGCCCAGTGACAAAACTGGCGGAAAAGCGACATGATCGTGCGCCGGGTGGCCGCTCGCTGCGTCGCCGGTTTCACAGCGTCGCGGCGGAGGCGACGAAGTCGCGGGCCGGTCGGGACAGCGGCCGACCGGAATTCCAGATCATTCCGACGTCGCGGTAGGCGTCGGCGTCGGCCAATGGCAGCACGCTGATCCCGGGTGCGTGATCGGTGCCGTCGATGGGCATCAGGCTGATGCCCAGTCCCGCGGCGACCAGCCCGGCGGTCGTGGTGAGGTTGGCCGATTCCAGGACGATCCGCGGCTGGAATTGCGCTGCGGCGCAGAGCTCGTCGAGCAGGCGGCGCATGCCGAACCCGGGATGCATGGCCACGAAGGGCTCGTCGACCAGGTCGGTCATGCACACCGCCGCGGCGTCCGTCAGCCGGTGCCCGCGGGGGACGGCGACGCCGAGCCGCTGACGAAACAGGCTGCGCCAGGCGAACGTTGGCCCGCGCGGCCGCGGCGAAACCACGCCGACGTCGACCGACCCGGATTGCACGAGGTCGCCGATCGATTCGGCCGCGCCTTCCTCGAGCGTGAACGCCACCCGCGGTGAGGCCGCGGTGAACGCCGCGATCAACCGCGGCACCACCGTCGACCCGAACGAACTCAAGAACCCCAGGCGGATCTCGCTGACCGCGGGATTCGTCAGGTCCTCGATCGCCCGTCGGGCCGAATCGAGCTCCAGCTGTGCCCGGCGCGCGTGCTCGTAAAAAATGCGGCCGTAGGTGTTCAGCGCGAGGCGCCTGCCGCGGCGCTCGAACAGCGCGACGCCCAGCCGGCGTTCCAGGCGCGCCAGCATCCGGGTGAGCGTCGGCTGCGCGATATGCAGCTGTTCGGCCGCGGACGTGACGTGCTGCAGTTCCGCGAGTGTGACGAACCACTCGTAGTCGCCGTCAGTCATCGCCTCCACCTTTACTTATGTGATTCGTGCATCATAATTCAATAAACAATTCATTTCCGTTGGTACGCCCGGGGGCGAAACATCGTCGCTATGCCGATCGCCTACCAAGCCGGAAGCCGCGGATACCGGCGGGTCACCGCGGCGCTGTACGGCGCCGGCCTGGCCAGCTTCGCCGCGATGTACTGCACCCAGGCCCTGTTGCCGGCCTTCTCGGCGTACTACCGGATCAGCCCGGCCACCGCCGCGTTGACGGTCGCGCTGACCACGGGAGCGCTGGCGCTGTCGATTGTCCCGGCGAGCGTTCTTTCCGAGCGCTACGGGCGCATCCCCGTGATGCTGACGTCGGGGGTCGCCTCCAGCGTGATCGGGTTGCTGTTGCCCTTCAGCCCCTCGCTCGGCGTTCTGCTCGTGGGGCGGGCGCTGCACGGCGTCGCGCTGGCCGGGATACCCGCGGTCGCAATGGCATTCCTCGCCGAGGAGGTGCACGCGTCGTCGCTCGGCTCGGCCATGGGCCGGTACATCGCCGGGACCACCGTCGGTGGCCTGACCGGGCGGATCGTTCCTTCCCTGGTGGTCGACGTCGGCAGCTGGCGGGTCGCGCTGTTGGTGTGCTCACTGGCGACGCTGGCCGGCACGGCGGTCTTCGCCGCCCTGGTGCCCCGGTCTCAGTTCTTCACCCCGAAGGACACCAACGCGCGCGCGACGGCACGCGGCCTGGCCGCGCATCTGCGAAACCCGGTGCTGCTGAAGCTGTTCGCGTTGGGCTTCACGCTGATGGGCGGTTTCGTCACGGTGTACAACTACCTGGGCTACCGGCTGGCCGCCCCGCCGTTCGGGCTGGCGCCGTCGCTGGTCGGACTGTTGTTCGTGCTGTACCTGGCCGGCACCGGGACGTCGGTGGTGGCCGGGCGGCTCGCCGACCGCAGGGGACGCGCGCTGGTGCTGGGCGGCGCACTGCCGATCACGGTGGCCGGCCTGGCGCTGACCGTGCCGCACTCAGTGGTCGCGATCGTCGTCGGGCTCGGCGTGTTCACCGGCGGATTCTTCGCCGCGCACACCGTGGCCAGCGGGTGGGTGGGTGCGGCGGCGCGCCGGGATCGCGCCGAGGCGTCGGCGCTCTACCTGTTCAGCTACTACCTGGGCGGGTCGGTCGCGGGTGCCTTCGGCGGGCTGGTCTACGGCGCGGGAGGCTGGCCGGCCACGGTCTGGTTCGTGGGCACCCTCATTCTCGTCGGCGTCGCGCTCGCGGTGCTGTTGGTGAGGGACACGGGCAACCGGTCAGGCGCCGAACAACTGGGTGATTTTCGAAAAGAGCTGCCAAACACCATAAGTGAACGGGACGGCGACCCACACCCAGGCCAGTGCGATGAGGGCGGGACCGATGCGACGGTCGGGGATCGGCTTTGTCACGCGTGTGCCTCCGGCTGAAGATCCGCCACGGTCTCGTGCGCCGCGGCGTCGCGCGCGGGCGCGTGATGCTTGCTGGCCACGGGCCTGATCAGCTCGTTGCAGACCAGCCCGACGAGCAGGAGGGCGATCATCACGCTGAACGACACGATGTAGAGGTCCGGGCCGTGTTTCCCGGCCGCCTTCTGCGAGTCGGCGATGGCGTTCACGATCAGCGGGCCCAGCACGCCCGCGACCGACCAGGCGGTCAGCAGCCTGCCGTGGATGGCGCCGACCTCGTGGGTGCCGAACAGGTCGCGCAGGTACGCGGGAACGGTCGAGAACCCCGCGCCGTAGAACGACAGGATCAGCACGGTGCACAGCAGGAAGGTCAGCTTGCTGGAATTGGTGGTCAGCGCCAACGTGAGATACAGCAGGGCGCCGCCGCCGAGGTAGAGCCGGTACATGTTCTTGCGCCCCAGCGCATCCGACAACGACGACCATCCGATCCGGCCGAGCATGTTGGCCAGGGACAGCAGCGCGACGAACCCGGCCGCCGCGGAGGCCAACGCCGCCGCCCGCGGCGCCCTCGGGAAGAAGTCCTGGTAAATCGGCGACGCCTTCTCCAGGATGCCGATGCCGGCGGTCACGTTGAAGCAGAGCACCACCCACAACAGCCAGAACTGGGGCGTCTTGATTGCGTTGGCCGCCGACACACCGGCCGTCGTGATCAGCGATCCGGCCTTGTGCGGTTTGGGTTTCCAGCCCCCCGGCGTCCATCCCGGCGCCGGCACCCGGATCAGCAGCCATCCCATCGACATGAACACCGCGTACGTTCCGCCCATCACCAGGAAGGTCCTGGCCACGCCGGCGGTGCTGTTGCGGCCGAACGCGTCGAGCAGGCTGTTCGTCCACGGGGACGCGATCAGTGCCCCACCGCCAAAGCCCATGATCGCCAAGCCGGTCGCCATGCCGGGGCGATCCGGAAACCACTTGATGAGCGTCGACACCGGCGAGATGTAGCCGATACCGAGGCCGACCCCGCCGACGACCCCGTATCCCACCACTACGAGCCAGTATTGGTGAACCGAAACTCCGCATCCGGCGATCAGCAGCCCGCTGCAAAAGCACACGGTGGCGACGACCATGGCCCAGCGCGGTCCGTTGTGGTCCACCCGCGTGCCGAACGCCGCGGCCGAAAGGCCCAGCATCACAATGGCGACGGTGAACGGCATCGCACTCGCGGTTCCGGAGACGTGCAGCGACTTCTCCAGCGGGATCTTGAAGACGCTCCAGGCGTAGGCCGAGCCGATGGCCAGGTGGATGGACAGCGCCGCGGGCGGAACCAGCCAGCGGCTCCATCGGGGACCGGCAACGATTCTCGAACGATCAAGCAACGCAACGGTTGTCAAGATGCACCCTTCTGACGCGGCCACGGAGCTCCGTCCCGTCGTCACTATTGGCGCGGTCTCAAGCGGCCGTCAAGGCGCGATTTCTATTGTCCGATAACGGATTTCTATCGACGCCGCTGAAGGGCACTGACCACAGGCGTTGTCACCCGGATTTACTGGGCGCCGGCGAGGAAAGCCAGCCGGGTTGGACGCCCGTGCCCCCGGAGGGTCACTGTCTCACCCAAAGACCAACGCGCCCTTTCCTCTTCGCGCGCGCCCTCGAGCGCGTCCGCCGTCGCGAGCAATCCGTCCGGGCGGGACTTGGCCAGCTCGCACAGCCGGGCGGCCTCGTTGACCGGCTCGCCGATCACGGTGTATTCGAACCGTTCCTTGGCGCCCACGTTGCCGGCGACGACCTGGCCGGCCGCCACGCCGATGCCCGCCTCGAGCTCACACATGTCGTTGGCGAGCCGTTCGGCGATGCAACGCGCCGCGGCCAGCGCCTCGTTCTCGGGTGAGTCGAGGTGATTCGGAGCTCCGAAAATCGCAAGCGACGCATCGCCTTCGAACTTGTTGACCAGGCCGCAATGGCGGTCCACTTCCTCGACGACGATCGTGAAAAACCGGTTGAGGACCTCGACCACTTCGGTCGGTGGCTGGCTGGTCACCAGCTGGGTGGAGCCGACGATGTCGATGAAGACCACGGCGACGTGTCGTTCTTCGCCGCCCAATTTCGGTCGCTCGCGCTCGGCGGCCAGGGCGACCTCGCGGCCGACGTGCCGGCCGAAAAGGTCGCGCACGCGTTCACGTTCGCGCAGGCCGTCGACCATCGCGTTGAACCCACGCTGCAGCTCGCCGAGCTCGGTCCCGTCAAAGACCACCAGGTTGCCTCGCAGGTTGCCCTGCTCGACGCGGCGCAGCGCGGCGCGCACCACCCGCACCGGGGTCGCCGTCAGCCAGGCGAGAATCCACATCAGGGCGCAACCGAAGATGAGTGTGGCGACCGACATGATCAGCACGCCGACCGCGAACTCGGTCTCGGTCAGGTTGCGCAACAGGATCTGGAAAATCGCCAGCAGGCCGATGCCGATGACGGGCACGCCGGAACCGAGGAACCAGACCACCATCGTCCGGCCCATGATGCCCGCCGAAAACCGCCGCGGCGGTGGTCCCGCCTCCAGCGCCTGGGCCGCGATCGGGCGAAGCGCGAACTCCGCGAGCAGATAACTGGCAGTGGCCACCAGGACACCGGAGAAGCTGACGACGAAGAGGAACCGCGGGATGAACAAGGTGTTCACCAAACCGTAGAGCGTCGTGTACAGCACCGTCCCGATGCCCCACAGGATGAGGTCGTACACGGCGAGTCGCCACGGCGCCAGGAACGTGTTGCGCTCGTCCTCGGCGGTCGGTGCGCGCTCCTCGATCGCCCAACGCAGAGCGAGCACGGTGCGGCGGGTGATCCAATACGCGCCCACCGCCAGGGCAGCGGCGGTGTAGGCCGGGGATACCCCGAACGTGAGCCAGGCCGGCGCGTCGTGGAAGATGCTCGGCTGGGGAATGGCGACGATCACCAAGAGCAGCGCCACGCCGATGCCGATCAGGTTCACCCCGAGGACCAGCACCGTCATGATGACCTGGATGCGGATGCGGCGCCGTCGTTGGCTTTCCGCCACCCGCCCCAGGATCAGGGAGCCGTACGCGGGGGTATCCGGCAGGCGGCCACTCTGGCGGGTGATCCGCTCGAGCACCCGGCCGATACGTTGGGCCACGCTCATTTTGGCCGACATCGTGGCGCCAGCCTAATTTGTTGCCCACGCTCTAAGGTGAGTCGGGTGCGCCTTGTCATCGCCCAATGCACCGTCGACTACGTCGGCCGGCTCACCGCACACCTTCCGTCCGCACGTCGGTTGCTGCTGTTCAAGGCCGACGGTTCGGTGAGCGTGCACGCCGACGACCGGGCCTACAAGCCGTTGAACTGGATGAGCCCGCCGTGCTGGCTGACCGAGGACGTCGACGGCCCGGTGCCGGTGTGGGTGGTCGAGAACAAGGCCGGCGAGCAGCTGCGCATCACGGTGGAGGAGATCGAGCACGATTCGAGCCACGACCTGGGCGTCGACCCCGGATTGGTCAAGGACGGCGTCGAGGCCCACCTTCAGGCGTTGCTCGCCGAGCATGTGCAACTGCTGGGCGAGGGATACACGTTGGTGCGCCGCGAGTACATGACCGCCATCGGCCCCGTCGATCTCCTGTGTCGCGACGAGCGGGGCGGCTCGGTCGCGGTGGAGATCAAGCGGCGCGGTGAGATCGACGGCGTGGAACAGCTGACCCGCTATCTCGAGTTGCTCAACCGCGACAGTGTCCTGGCGCCGGTCAAAGGCGTGTTCGCCGCACAGCAGATCAAGCCGCAGGCGCGCACTCTCGCTACCGATCGCGGAATCCGTTGCATCACACTGGATTACGACAAGATGCGCGGCATGGATAGCGACGAGTACCGGCTGTTCTGATGTGTCCGCGCCGCAAACCGTCACGACGACAGCCGGTAGCGCCGCCGGCAATGCTGCGTCGGATCGAAACGGGGCCCGACGGCCACGACTACGAGGTGCGGCCGATCGCGGCTTCCCGCGCCGTCAAGACCTATCGCTGTCCCGGATGTGACCACGAAATCCGTTCCGGCACCGCGCATGTGGTTGTGTGGCCGGCTGAATCACCCGCGGCGGTCGAGGATCGTCGGCATTGGCACACGCCGTGCTGGACCAACCGCGCCACTCGCGGCCCGACCCGCAAGTGGTCGTGAAACTCTGGCACATCGTCACGAATGTGCGGCTAGCCGCACACTGAAGACCGAACGTGCGGCTGCCCGCACGCTCGGCGGAATCAGGAAGCCGGCTCCACCAATTCGATCAGGACACCGCCGGCGTCCTTGGGGTGGATGAAGTTGATCCGCGAGTTTGCTGTGCCGCGCCGCGGAGCGTCGTAGACCAGGCGGACGCCCTGCTCGCGCAGCTGCTCGCAGATGGTGTCCAGATCGCTGACCCGAACGGCCATCTGTTGGATGCCGGGGCCGCGCTTCTCCATGAACTTCGCGATCGTCGACGAGTCGTCGAGCGGGGCCATCAACTGCAGCTGCGCAGTGGTGCCGGGGACGGCGAGCATCGCCTCGCGGATGCCCTGGTCATCGTTGACTTCCTCATGCACGAGGATCATGCCGAGGTGGTCGTGATACCAGGTGATTGCGGCATCGAGGTCGGCCACCGCAATGCCGACGTGATCCAGGCCGGTCACCAAGGAGGTTGCCAGGAGGTGGCGGGCGTCAACTTGGTCGGTCGTCATCACACCACGGTAACGTGGCAGCAAAGATTCCGCTTCTCCAGGTAGCGGAAACGGTCGTTTGTGCAGGCTCAGGAGGAACTCGTGACGACGTCGGTGATAGTTGCTGGGGCGCGGACGCCCATCGGCAAGTTGATGGGTTCGCTGAAGGATTTCTCGGCCAGCGATCTGGGCGCCATCGCGATCGCGGGGGCGCTGGAGAAAGCCCGAGTGCCGGCGAGCGCCGTCGAGTACGTGATCATGGGCCAGGTGCTGACGGCCGGGGCCGGCCAGATGCCGGCACGGCAGGCGGCGGTCGCGGCGGGCATCGGCTGGGACGTTCCGGCGCTGACGATCAACAAGATGTGCCTGTCCGGCATCGACGCCATCGCGCTGGCCGACCAGCTGATTCGCGCCGGGGAGTTCGACGTCGTGGTGGCCGGCGGCCAGGAGTCGATGACGAAGGCGCCGCATTTGCTGATGGACAGCCGGGCCGGCTACAAGTACGGCGACGTCACGGTCCTGGACCACATGGCCTACGACGGCCTGCACGACGTGTTCACCGACCAGCCGATGGGCGCGCTCACCGAGCAGCGCAACGACCTCGACAAGTTCACCCGTGCCGAGCAGGACGAGTACGCCGCGCGGTCGCACCAAAAGGCCGCCGCCGCCTGGAAGGACGGCGTATTCACCGACGAGGTCGTGCCGGTCAATATCCCGCAGCGCAAGGGTGATCCGCTGCAGTTCACCGAGGACGAGGGCATCCGCGCCAACACCACCGCGGAGTCCCTGGCCGGCCTCAAGCCCGCCTTCCGCAAAGATGGCACCATCACGGCCGGTTCGGCGTCGCAGATTTCCGACGGCGCGGCCGCGGTGGTGGTGATGAACAAGGCGAAAGCGCAGGAACTGGGGCTTTCGTGGCTGGCCGAGATCGGCGCGCACGGCGTCGTGGCCGGGCCGGATTCGACGCTGCAGTCCCAGCCCGCCAACGCGATCAAGAAAGCGCTCGGCCGCGAGGGGATTTCGGTCGACCAACTCGACGTCGTCGAGATCAACGAAGCGTTCGCTGCGGTGGCGCTGGCCTCAACCCGCGAACTGGGCGTTGACCCTGAGATCGTCAACGTCAACGGCGGTGCGATCGCGGTCGGGCACCCGATCGGCATGTCGGGCGCCAGGATCACCCTGCATGTGGCCCTGGAGTTGGCCCGCCGCGGCTCCGGCTATGGCGTTGCGGCGTTGTGTGGCGCCGGCGGCCAGGGGGACGCGCTGATCCTGCGGGCCGGTTAAGCGCTCCGCTTGACGTTGCTGGCGTCGGCCCTTCGGGAATGTTTGTGATCTTGGTCATAACGGCCGATCACACCCGCTAGAGCGTCTGCGCGACCGGGTGGCTCGCTATCCGAAGCGCATGACAAACTTGACGGCGTGACGCGTCCGCGACCCTCTATCGGGCCCGCACTGGCCGGTGCGGTCGATCTTTCCGGTCTCAAGCAGCGAGCCCAGCAGACGGCTTCCCCGCCCGCCGCGGGCGGGCCGGCGGGGCCGGCGACCCCGGGGGCAATCGAGGTCACCGAAGCCAATTTCGAATCCGAAGTGCTGGTCCGGTCCGACGAGGTCCCGGTCGTCGTCGCGTTGTGGTCGCCGCGCAGTGACGCGTGTGTCCAGCTCGTCGAGACGCTGGCCGGCTTGGCGGCCGAGGACGACGGCAAGTGGTCGCTGGCGACGGTCAACGTCGACGTGGCCCCCAGGGTGGCCCAGATATTCGGTGTCGACGCGGTCCCGACCGTGGTGGCGTTGGCCGCCGGGCAGCCGCTGTCCAGCTTCCAGGGTGTACAGCCGCCCGACCAGTTGCGGCGCTGGGTGGACTCGCTGTTGCAGGCGACGGCCGGGAAACTAAGGGGCCCAAGCGGTTCCGAGCAGGCGGAAGTCGACCCGGAATTGGCCCGGGCCCGCCAGCAGCTCGAGGACGGCGACTTCGCTGGCGCCAAGGAGTCGTATCAGGCGATCCTGGATGCCAACCCGGCGAGCGCCGAAGCCAAGGGCGCGATCCGCCAGATCGACTTCCTCACGCGCGCAACGGCGCAACGCCCCGATGCGGTCGCGGTGGCAGACGCCGCGCCCGGCGACATCGACGCGGCGTTTGCGGCAGCCGACGTGGAAATCCTCAACCAGGATGTCGGCGCGGCGTTCGAGCGCCTGATTGCCTTGGTGCGCAGCACATCCGGCGACGAGCGGACCCGGGTGCGGACCCGCCTGATCGAGCTGTTCGAGCTGTTCGATCCCGCCGACCCCGAGGTCGTCGCCGGTCGGCGCAACCTGGCGAACGCGCTGTACTGAGTTCGCCCTTACGGTCCCGATATCCCGTTCGTGCCGGGCAGGCCGAGCAGCCCGGCCGCGCCACCGGCACCACCGGCGCCGCCGAGGCCCGTCGCCGGACCGATCCCGCCGTTACCGCCGTTGCCGCCGTTGCCAATCAGCTGGGCCGCCCCACCGACCCCGCCGTTTCCGCCCGTGTTGGTGCCGGCGAAGGCCGTCCCGCCGGCCCCGCCGGCACCGCCGCTTCCGATGAGACCCGCGGTACCGCCGGCTCCGCCGTCGCCACCGTTGTTGGCAAAGGAGAATCCGCCGATGCCTCCGGTGCCGCCGTCGCCATCAAGCAACCCCGCGTTGCCCCCGGCCCCACCGTTTCCGGCGGTGGCGCCGCCTCCGCCTCCGCCGCCCGCACCGCCGGAGCCGCCGAGCAGGCCGCCCCGGCCGCCGCCGCCCCCTGCGCCGCCGACAGAACCGGTATCGAACGCGTTCCCGCCGGTGCCGCCTGAGCCACCGAAGCCGAACCACCCGGCGGCACCGCCCGTGCCGCCGGTGCCGCCAAGTCCCTTGATGCTGTCGGCGCCCGCGCCGCCGGAGCCGCCCGCACCGAACAGCCCGCCGGCGCCGCCCGTGCCGCCGGACCCGCCGTTGGTGCCGATCTCCGAGCCGAACCCGCCGGCGCCACCGCTACCGCCGACTCCGGAGAAGAGGCCGCCGGCGCCGCCCGTCCCGCCGGTCCCGCCGTTGGCGGTGTTGTTGCCCAGCCCACCCGCGCCGCCGGCCCCCCCGGGGTTGAAGAGGCCGCCTGCGCCGCCGGTGCCGCCGGGCGTCAGGGCGGTGCCGCCGTGGCCGCCGTGGCCGCCGAGGCCGAAGACGAGACC
>NZ_LZKR01000014.1 GCF_001672915.1 Mycobacterium sp. 1245805.9
CCCGAACGCGACGCGCTGGCCATCCCGGACTACGTCAGGCTGCTCGAGGCGGGGATCAACGTCGTCACCACCAGCACCACGCGGCTGGTCAACCCGCACGCCTACGAACCCGCGGAGTGGCGCGACCAGCTCGTCGCGGCGGCCAAGCAGGGCCAGGTGTCGCTGTACGCGTCGGGGATCGAGCCCGGGTTCGCCGCGGACTACCTGCCGCTGGTGCTGTCCACACAGTCATCGTCGATCGAGAAGATCCATGCGTTCGAGGTCGGCCTGTACGACGACTACGGCGTTCCCGACATCATGAGCGACGCGTTGGGCTTCGGCCGCCCGCTCGATTACCAACCCTGGATCGGCTTTCCGGGCGCGATCGCGGGCGAATGGCAGGGGCAGATCCGATTGATCGCCGACGCGCTCGGCGTCGAAGTGCGGGAAATCCGTGAGACTTTCGACCGCGCGGTCACCGACCGCACCCTCGAGGTTGCGATGGGCACCGTCGAGGCCGGCACATGCGGCGCGCTGCGCATGCAGGCGATCGGGGTGGTCGACGGCCGCGAGGCCATCGT
>NZ_LZKR01000015.1 GCF_001672915.1 Mycobacterium sp. 1245805.9
CGGCGGTGGCGGCGGCGCCGGCATATGCGGCCGCGGCGGCCTGCATCGCCTGCACAAACTCCTGATGGAACGCCGCCGCCCGCGTGCTCAGGGCCTGGTATGCCTGGGCGTGCGCGCCGAACAGCGACGCGATGGTCGCCGACACCTCATCGGCGCCCGCCGCCGACAGCTCGGTGGTCACGGCCGCGGCCGCGCCGTTCGCCTCGCCCAGCGAGGTTCCGATGCCGGCCAATTCCGTTGCCGCTGCCTCCAATCCGTTCGGCAGGGCCACCAAGAACGACATCGCCACCTCCGAATCTAGGGTCGGGAGGGAAGCATCTCATGTTTGCTGCCGCCCCGGGCGCGATATGGGCGACACTGCGGCCGCGCGGCCGCGCCTCCTCCCGATGGTGGCGGTACCCGGGGTACCGGTTAGCCTCGACACCGAGCCGACACGAGGGAGGCGCTCATGCAGGGATTCGCCGGGAAGGTCGCCGTGATCACGGGCGCCGGTTCGGGTATCGGGCAGGCGTTGGCGATCGAGCTGGCCCGCTCGGGCGCCAAGGTGGCCATCAGCGACGTCGACACCGAGGGCCTGGCCCACACCGAGGAGCGGCTCAAGGCGATCGGTGCGCCGGTCAAGGCGGACCGGCTCAACGTCACCGAGCGCGAGGCCTTCCTGGCCTACGCCGACGAGGTCGCCGAGCACTTCGGCAAGGTCAACCAGATCTACAACAACGCCGGCATCGCCTTCACCGGCGACATCGAGGTCAGCCAGTTCAAGGACATCGAGCGGGTGATGGACGTCGACTTCTGGGGCGTCGTGAACGGCACCAAGGCGTTCCTTCCGCACCTGATCGCCTCCGGCGACGGCCACGTCGTCAACGTGTCGAGCGTGTTCGGGCTGTTCTCCGTGCCGGGGCAGGCGGCGTACAACGCGGCCAAGTTCGCCGTCCGCGGCTTCACCGAGGCGCTGCGGCAGGAAATGGTGCTGGCCCGCCACCCGGTCGCGGTGACCACCGTGCACCCCGGCGGGATCCAGACCGCGATCGCCCGCAACGCCACCGCCGCCGAGGGACTCGACCCCGAACAGCTGGCCAAGCTGTTCGACAAGCGGCTCGCCCGGACCAGCCCGGAACGCGCCGCCAAGGTCATCCTCGACGCGGTCCGCAAGAAGAAGGCCCGGGTGCTGGTCGGCACGGACGCCAAGCTGTTGGACGTGATGGTGCGGGTGGCCGGCCCGTATTACCAGCAGCTGTTCGGCCCGGTGATGGGCCGCTTGATGCCCAAGCCCTGAAGGCCGCGCGCCGAGACTGCGCTCAGCGCGCCCGATCGCGGCAAAACACGCACTGAGCGCAGACTCGATGCACTAAGCGCTCAGCGTCCCAGCGGGTGTTCGGCCAGCCAACCGCCCGCGACCGCCTGCGGGTCGGCGCCGCCGGCCACCTGCCGGCGCATGTCGGCCAGCGCCGCGGTGTCCAGCACGCCGGCCACCTCGTTGATCGCCAGCAACTGCCGATCGGAGAGCGCGTTGCGCCGATACAGCGGCACCACGTTCTCGGCCTGGATCAGCGCGGGTTTGCCGTCGGCCAGCGCGACCAGGTCGCCCGGGCTGTTCGGGTCGGCGGTGGTGGTCCACCCCGCCGACGGCTGCCCGGCCCGCACCGCCGCGAAAAGCGCGTCCTCCGAAGGGAATTCGCGCGGGGCGGGCAGCCGGCAGGAACCCACCGCCGCGGGCGGGTGAAATCCTGCGACGGCCCCGATGGCCAGGCCGTCGCAGTGGGCCGGCAGCGTGCTGAGGTCCGCGGTCAAATTGTGCCCGCCCCAGGCCTTCGCGGTGGCCTGCGTGACCAGCAACACGGGCTTGTCCTCGGCCGCGGTGGCGTAGTCACCGGCAAGGACGCCCTCGGGCAGCGCGGCGATCATCGCCCGGTAGACCTGGGCGTCGGACGTCGCCGTCGCGCCGGGCTGCAGCAGCCGCAGCGTCTGCCCGGTGAACGCGGGCACGACGGTGAACGCGCCCGAGTCCAGCTTCGCCATCGGGTCGGGGGCGGTTTCGGGCCGGGCCGCGAACCCGTAGGACCGCAGCGCCGCCGTGTAGAGGGCGGCCAGCAGCGTCGACTCGGGGTCGGGCCGCGACCCGACCACCAATTCCGTTGCGGGACGGCCGTGTCCGCAGCCCGCCACCGCAAGCAGCGCGGCCAGCAGCAGCGCGGCCAGCCTGGTCACACGGACGAGTCGGAAGCGATCGCGACGGCGGCGGCGACGGCTTCCCCGACGCGGGAGTCCAGCGGGCTCGGGACGATCCGGTCGATCGCGAGGTCGTCGCTGACGACGGAGAAGATCGCCTCGGCGGCGGCCACCATCATCTTCTCGGTGATGCGCCGGGCCCCGGCGTCCAGCGCGCCGCGGAACACCCCGGGGAACGCCAGCACGTTGTTGATCTGGTTGGGGAAGTCGCTGCGGCCGGTGGCCACCACCGCCGCGTACTTGGCCGCGACGTGGGGGTGGATTTCGGGGTCCGGGTTGGACAGCGCGAATACGATCCCGCCCGGCGCCATGGTGGCGACCAGGTCCTCGGGGACCACGCCCCCGGACAGCCCGAGGAACACGTCCGCGCCCTCGAGCGCCTCGACCAGGCCGCCGGACAGGCCGTCGGGATTGGTCCGCCGGGCGAGGTCGACCTTGACGCCGTTCATGTCGTCGCGCCCGGTGTGCAGGATGCCCCGCGAGTCGAGCACGGTGATGTCCGAAACACCCATCGTCAGAAGGAGATTCGTGCACGCCACCCCGGCGGCGCCGGCGCCGGAGACCACCACGCGCAGCGAGGACATGTCGCGGCCGAGCAGTTTGCTGGCGCCCATCAGCGCGGCCAGCACGACGATCGCCGTGCCGTGCTGGTCGTCGTGCATCACCGGGCAGTCCAGCGCCTCGATGACCCGCCGTTCGATCTCGAAGCAGCGCGGGGCGGAGATGTCCTCGAGGTTGACGGCGCCGAACGTCGGGCGCAGCCGCACCAGGGTCTCGACGATCTCGTCGGGGTCCTTGGTGTCGAGCACGATCGGGATCGCGTTCAGCCCGCCGTACGCCTGGAACAGCGCGCACTTGCCCTCCATCACCGGCAGCGACGCCGCGGGCCCGATGTCGCCCAGGCCGAGCACCGCGCTGCCGTCGCTGACGACGGCCACCAGCCGGTTGGACCACGTGTAGCGGGCGGCCAGGGTGCGGTCCGCGGCGATCGCCCGGCTGACCTGCGCAACGCCCGGGGTGTAGGCGATCGACAGCGCGCGCTGGGTGTCCAGCGGCGCGCTCAGGGCCACCGAAAGCTTCCCGCCCACGTGCGCGTCGAAGATCTCGTCGTCTCCAATGGCCAGCTGCGGGTTTTCCGGCATCGCACCAGGGTAAGGGCTACCCATTAGTAGGCCTAATTTCCGTTTGAGATCAGATGAGGCCGAGCTCCGTGACCGCGTTGCGCTCGTCGGCCAGCTCCGCGGTCGACTTGTCGATCCGGCCGCGGGAGAACTCGTCGATCTCCAGCCCCTGCACGATCGACCAGTTGCCGTCCTTGGTGGTCACCGGGAACGAGGAGATCAGGCCCTCCGGCACGCCGTAGGAGCCGTCGGAGACGACCGCCATCGAAAGCCAGTCGCCCGCCGGGCTGCCGAGCAGCCAGTCGCGGGCGGCGTCGATGGTCGCCGACGCGGCCGACGCGGCCGACGAGGCCCCGCGCGCGTCGATGATCGCCGCGCCGCGCTTGGCGACGGTGGGGATGAAGTCGTTCTCGATCCACGCCTGGTCGCCGACGACCTCGGCCGCGTTCTTGCCGCCGACCTCGGCGTGGAAGACGTCGGGGTACTGGGTGGCCGAGTGGTTGCCCCAGATCGTCATCTTCTTGATGTCGGTGACGGCGGCGCCGGTCTTCTTGGCCAGCTGCGAGATTGCCCGGTTGTGGTCGAGGCGGGTCAGCGCGGAGAACCGCTCCTTGGGGATGTCGGGCGCGTTGGTCATCGCGATCAGCGCGTTGGTGTTGGCCGGGTTGCCCGTGACGCCGACGCGCACGTCGTCCGCGGCGACGGAGTTCAGCGCCTTGCCCTGCGCGGTGAAGATCGCGCCGTTGGCCTCCAGCAGGTCGCCGCGCTCCATGCCCGGGCCGCGCGGGCGGGCGCCGACGAGCAGGGCGAGGTTCACGCCGTCGAAGATCTTGTTCGGGTCCGCGCCGATTTCGACGCCCGACAACAGCGGGAAGGCGCAGTCGTCGAGCTCCATCACGACGCCCTCGAGCGCCTTGAGCGCCGGCTCGATCTCCAGCAGGCGCAGCTCGATCGGGCGGTCGGCGCCCAGCAGCGCCCCGCTGGCCAGGCGGAACAACAGGCTGTAGCCGATCTGGCCGGCGGCGCCGGTGACGGCGACCTTGACAGGACTTGCGCTCACTTCGATGTACTCCTCGGGACGCGGTTGCGGTCGACGTCGAAACTAGCGCACCCGTGTCGGCGCGAAACGTCCGGTCCACGGCCGCCACTGCGCCTTCATGCCGTCTTTCCCCAGGACGCGTAGCATTGAGCACCGCTTGCCTGACCTGCGCCGCGATCGGAGGTGAAGGTGTTTCCCGGACCTGACGCGTTGCCCGAAGTGCTGCGACCGCTCCTGCCCGAGCCGCGCGAGCAGCGCGCACAACCCGTCGAGCAGCCAACCGTGGAGACCCTGGTCGACTGCGCCGTCTACGCCGACGGCCATCGGCTGCCGGGGAAGTTCAGCTACGCGGCCGCGCTCACCCGGGTGCGGCAGACCGAAGTGTTCGGGCAGGAGGCGTTCGTTTGGGTCGGTCTGCGGGAGCCGAGCCTGGCCGAGATGCAGGACGTCGCGGACGTCTTCGGGCTGCACGCGCTGGCCGTCGAGGACGCCGTGTGCGCGCACCAGCGGCCCAAGCTGGAGCGCTACGACGACACGGTGTTCCTGGTCCTGAAGACCGTCAACTACGTCCCGCACGAGTCGGTGGCGGCGGCCCGCCAGATCGTCGAAACCGGCGAGATCATGGTGTTCGTCGGTAAGGACTTCGTGGTGACCGTCCGCCACGGTGAGCACGGCGGGCTGTCCGACGTGCGCAAGCGCCTGGACGCCGACCCCGAGCAGATGCGCCTCGGCCCCTACGCGGTGATGCACGCCATCGCCGACAACGTGGTCGACCACTACCTCGAGGTGAGCAGCCTGATCGAGTCGGACATCGACACCATCGAGGAGGTGGCGTTCGCCCCGGGCCGCAAGATCGACGTCGAACCGATCTATCTGCTCAAGCGCGAGGTCGTCGAGCTGCGCCGGTGCGTGAATCCGCTGTCGTCCGCGTTCCATCGGATCCAGATCGAAAACAAGGACGTGATCTCCAAGGAGGTGCGCCGCTACCTGCGCGACGTCGCCGATCACCAGTCCGAGGCCGCCGACCACATCAACAGCTATGACGACATGCTCAACTCGCTGATCCAGGCCGCCCTGGCCCGGGTGGGCATGCAGCAGAACAACGACATGCGCAAGATGGCGGCCTGGGCCGGTATCGCGGCGTTGCCGACCGCGGTCGCCGCCATCTACGGGATGAACTTTCATTTCATGCCCGAGCTGAACTGGACGTGGGGCTACCCGGGGATCATGGCCCTGATGGCGCTTTCCTGCCTGATCCTGTACTTCCAGTTCCGCCGCAACCACTGGCTCTAACTCGCCTTTCGCGAGCAGACATAGAATCGCATGCTTTCGCGATGGTTCATGCGAGTTTGCGTCTGCTCGCCACACAATCAGTTGGGTTGCGCCGCTGGGCGTTTGGGATCCAGCACGTCGACGCCGTCATTCACCCAGGCCTGCCGCATCGCGTCGGCGCCCTTGAGGCGCACCCAGGCCGCCTCGGTCGCGGTGATCGGGGTCGCCGACAGGAACTTCACCGGGTCACGCGGCGGGTCGAGCGGCAGATCGGGAATGTCGCTGTCGCCCAACAGCACCGCGGTGAACGGCACCCTCACCGTCGGCCACGTCCATAGCGGCGAGCCGAGGTCGATCAGGGCGTCGGCGACCAGCACCACGCCGTCGACGGCCGGCGTCGCCGCCAGCACGGCCAGGCTCCGCGCGATGCCGGTGGCCGGCCCGGGATCCTTCAGCCGCAACACGATTTCAGCGCGCGGGCCGCGCAACGGGTCGGCGACAATCTCGGAAGGATCGGTCATCGGGTGGCGCGAGCACCCCAGCGACACGTAATGCACCAATCCCCCGCCGCGAAATCGCAGCACCTCGATGGGCTCGGTGCCCAGGAACGTGACGCTGGCCGAGTCGGGCTCGTCGCCGCCGAAGTGCCCCCGCAGGTGCGCGCGCACCAGGTCCAGGGTCACCGGGCGACGGGCAGCGTCAGGTTCGCCCCGGAGTCGGCATCGAAGACGGCGACCTTGGTCGTGTCGAGGGCCAACTCGATCGACTGCCCGATCGCCGCCTTCGACTCCGCGGGAACCCTTGCCACGAACTGGTTTTCGTGCACCTCGCCCTCCGCCTCCAGCTCGTCCAGCTGGGCGGCGTGCACGGCCGGGCCCGCGGTGGTGAAGTACACGTACTTGTCGGCACCCAGCGATTCGACGAGGTCGACCTTCACCTCGAAGGTCAGCGCCCTGATCCGCTGATACCCGTCGATCAGTGCGGCGTCGGCCAGGTGCTCGGGCCGGACGCCGACGATGACGTTCGCCGGCTTGTCGTGCGCCGAGATCACCTGCTCCACCTCCGGGGCCAGCATCACCTCGCCGAACGACAGCGTCAGTCCGTTCGGAGTCAGGTCGGCGGGGAAGAAGTTCATCGCCGGCGAGCCGATGAACCCCGCGACGAACAGATTGGCGGGACGCTCGTAGAGCTCGTCGGGCGTGCCGATCTGTTGCGCCACGCCGCCGTGCATCACCACCACACGGTCGCCCAGCGTCATGGCCTCGGTCTGGTCGTGGGTCACGTAGACGGTGGTGGTGCCCAATCTGCGCTGCAGCCGGGCGATTTCGCCGCGCATCTGCACGCGCAGCTTGGCGTCCAGGTTGGACAGCGGCTCGTCCATCAGGAACGCCTTGGGGTGGCGCACGATCGCCCGGCCCATCGCGACGCGCTGGCGCTGCCCCCCGGAAAGCTGGGACGGCTTGCGGTCCAAAAGCTCGGTCAGGTCAAGGGTTTTCGCGGTCTCCTCCACCTTCTGCGCGATCTCGGCCTTCTTCATTTTCGCCAGGGTCAGCGGGAACGCGATATTCTGCCGCACGGTCATGTGCGGGTAGAGCGCATAAGACTGGAACACCATCGCGATGTCGCGGTCCTTGGGGGCCTTTTCGTTCATCCGGACGCCGTCGATGCGCAGCTCGCCCGACGAGATGTCCTCGAGCCCGGCGATCATGTTCAGCGTCGTGGTCTTGCCGCAGCCGGAAGGACCGACCAGGATCAGGAATTCGCCGTCGGCGATGGTGATGTTCAGGTCCTTCACCGCCGAGGCGCCGTCGGCGTAGTTCTTGTTGACGTTCTCCAACACAATCTCGGCCATCGCGCTATCCCTTCACAGCGCCAGAGGTCAACCCGGCGACAATCCGTCGTTGGAAAATTAGAACAAAAACGATGATCGGGACGGTAATCACGACGGCGCCGGCCGCGATCGATCCGGTGGGTTCCTCGAACTGCGAGCTGCCGGAAAAGTTCGCGATCGCCACCGGCGCGGTAATGGCCGCCTTGGTGGCGGTCAGCGACAGCGCCAGCAGCAGGTCGTTCCAGGCGAAGATGAAGACCAGGATCGCCGCGGTCACCAGGCCGGGCGCCGCCAGCGGCACGATCACCCGCCGGAAGGCCTGACCCGGCGTGGCGCCGTCCATCTTGGCCGCCTTCTCCAGGTCCCACGGGATTTCGCGGAAGAACGCCGACAGCGTGTAAATGGCAAGGGGCAGAGCGAAAGTGATGTACGGCAGGATCAGGCCGGGCCAGGTGTCGAACAGGCCGAGCGCGCGTTCGATGTTGAACAACGGGGTGACCAGCGAGATGGCCGGGAACATGGTGATCAACAGGGTGGCGCCGATCAGCGCCCGCTTGCCGGGAAAGTCAAGCCGGGCGATCGCGTACGCCGCCATGGCGCCCAGCACCACCGCGATCGCGGTGGTGATCAACCCGATCCCGATGGAGTTGATCAGCGCCGAGGTGAAGAACTCCCCGCGGAAGATGCCGCGGTAGTTCTCGAACGTCACCGACGACGGAAACAGCTTGCCGTCCTTGACCGTTGACGACGGCTTGAGCGACAGCGACAGGATCCACAGCACCGGCACGATCGCGTACACCACCACCACGGTGTCCACCACCGCCCAGACCGCCAGGCGCCCCACGGGTTTAGCGGCCATCGCCGGCGCCGCGCAGCGCCGCCGCGCCGAACACCTTGATGTACACCAGCGCGATGATGCCGACGCAACAGAAGATCAGCACGCTGATCGCCGAGCCCAGGCCCACGTTGAAGCCCTTGAACAGGTTGTCGTAGCCCAGGATTGACACCGAGTCGGTGTTGTTGGCGCCGTCGGTCAGCACGTAGATGTTGTCGAAGATGCGGAAGGCGTCCAGGGTTCGGAACAGCAGCGCGACCACGACCGCGGGCTTGATGATCGGCAGGATGATCCGGGTCAGCCGCCGCCACGCGCCGGCCCCGTCGACCTGCGCCGCCTTCAGCAAATCCTCGGGCACCAGCGCCAGCCCGGCCAGCAGCAGCAGCGACATGAACGGCGTGGTCTTCCAGACCTCGGCCAGCACGACGATGCCCAGCGACGGAATCTGTTGCGTCAGTGGGGCGCTGCCCTGCGGCAACAGGTTGGCCAGGTAGCCGGTCCCCGGCGTCCAGGCGTAGTACCAGCTGTACGACGCGACCACGGTGACGATGCCGTACGGGATCAGCACCGCGGTGCGCACCAAGCCCTTGCCGACCAGCGTGCGGTGCATCACCAGCGCCAGCGTCAGGCCCACCACGAACTCGATCGACACCGAGACCGCCGTGATTCCCAGCGTCACCAAAAGCGCCGTCCACCAGTACCGGTCGGTCAGGATCGTTTGGTAGTTGCCCAGCCCGATGAAGGCGGTGTCACCCGGCGTGGCAAGGTTGTTGCGCTGCAGGCTGAGCCACACCGCGTAGCCGATCGGGTACGCCGTCACCGCGAGCATCAGGGTAGCCGCGGGCGCGACCAACCCGAACGCCAGCCGCCGTTCCGCCCTACGACTCATTGGCGCCGCTCCTCAGCATCGCTCAGCTCTGCATCGTCGCCGGCGCGGCTCACGGCAGCAGCCCCTTTCCGTCGATCGCCTTCTGCGCCTGCGCGGCGAGCTCGTCGGCCGTGCGTTCGGGGTCGATCCGGGTGATCGGGCTCAGCGCCGCCGACAGCCGCAGCGACAACGCCTGGTACACCGGCGTTGCCGGGCGCACGGCGGCGTCGGTGAGCTGCTGGCGGATCACCGTGTACATCGGATACTTGGCCTGAAATTGCGGATCGGAATACAGCGACGTGCGCACCGCGGGCAGCCCACCGGCGATCGACACGTACTTCTGGCTCTGCAGGCTGCGCAGGCAGCGCACCGCCTCGAACGCCTCCGCGCGGTGGCGGGTGGTGCTGGCCACCGCCAGGTTCAGCCCGCCGATGGTCACCTTGGCCGGCCGGTCCGGCGCCACCCCCGGGTAGGGCGCGAACCCGAAGACCTTCTGGCTGGCCTCGTAGGCGATGCGGAATTGCTCGTCGGTGGGCACGAACGTGCCGACGTCGTTGATGCTGCCGGCCAGCGCCGGATCGCGGTTCAGCGGCAGGAACGGCACCCCGCCCTTGACGGCGTTCTCCAGCAGCGAGGCGAGCACATAGGGCCAGTTGACCTCCAGCGCGGCCCTGCCCTGCTCGACGGCAAGCCGCGCGGTGCCCTCGTCGGTCCGGCTGAACGACGGGTCGGCCCCGGGCGCGGTGGCCACCGACTTGAGGACCCGCAGGGCGTCGACGGTGGCGGCCCGGTGCGCCGGCGTGTCGGTCAGCGTGACCCGCCGGCCGTCCTCGGAGAGCACCTGACCGCCCGCGCTCACCAGCAGCGTGTTGAACCACACCACCAGGCCCTCGCCCTCGTTGGCCTGCGCGGCGATCCAGGACGGCAGGCCCGCGTCGTGCAGCCGGGCGGCCTCGGCCACCATGCCGTCCCAGGTCGCCGGCGGCTGGTTCACCAAATCCGGCCGGTACCAAAGCAATTGGGTGTTGGTCGTGACGGGCGCGCCGTACAGCCGCTGCTTCCAGCGCGCCGTCGCCAGCGGACCGGGCAGAGTATCGACGGTGGCGTCGGACTCGGCCAGCCCCGCGGGATCGTCGGAGAGCGGCAGCGCCCAGCCGGCCTCGGCGAATTCCGCGGTCCACACCACGTCCAGCGCCATCACGTCCAGGCCACGGTCGTGGGCGCTCAGCCGGCGGGCCAGCTGCAGCCGCTGCTCGCCGGGACCGCGGGGCAGGCTGACGTGCCGGACCGTGAACCCCAGTTGCCGGGTGCACTCCTGCGCGACCGCGGTGAAGGTGGCCGCGTCGGTCGCCGGCGTGTAGAAGTTGACCACCAACCCCGAGGAGGCCGCCGCGCAGCCCGACAACAGCGCCGACGCGACGGTGAACGCCGCCAGCCCACGACGACCCATCAGATCGCCAGGCGCGCCAGCAGATCCCGTGCCTTCTCCGCGTTTTGCGGGTCGCAGAGCACGTCGTAGCGTCCGGCCACCAATTGCAGAGTGGAGCTGAAATCCCGTGTGCCACGGGCCATTGCGTAGGGCACGGCGGAGGTGATCAGGCCGAAGAACACCCCGGCGACCAGGCCGGTGACCAGCGCGGCCCACGGGTTGGGGCTGAAGAAGCCGAGCACCAAGCCGATGAACAGGCCGAGCCAGGCCCCACTGATCACCCCGCCGCCCAGCACCTTGGGCCACGACAGCCGGCCGGTGACGCGTTCGACCTGCATGAGGTCGACGCCGACGATGGTCACCTGCTGCACCGGGAACTCTTGGTCCGACAGGTAGTCCACGGCACGCTGCGCCTCGGCGTAGGTGGGATAGGAGCCGACGGGCCAGCCCTTGGGCGGTGTCGGCAGCGCGGGCACGCCGCGCCGGCCCGCGGCCGCGCCCGCGGGCGTGGCACCGGGAACCTGTCCGGGCTGGAAAGGACTAGTCATCGCCGCTCATTCTCCTCCGCCTCGGCCATCCTCTCATCCCGAGCCCGTTTTGCTAGGTTGAGCACCATGTCAGCCCCCGGCGACCCCGGCGACGAGGCCAAACCGCCGCCCGGCGGCGGCCGGGACGATTGGACCCCGCCCTGGGATCCGCCCGCGCTCGAGTATCCGGCGTATGCGCCCCCGGGCTACCCGCCCGGCTACCCGCCGCCGATGCCGCCCGCCGAATACGGGCCGCCCCCCGAATACGGGCCGCCCCCGGGATACGGGCCACCGCCCGGCTACGGACCCCCGACATATCCGCCGCCCTATCCCGCCGGATATCCCGGTTACGGGCCGCCGTCCTATCCCGGCGGCTACTTCGCGACGCCGGACTACCGGGTCCAGGCCGGGACCAACGGCCTGGCGATCGCGTCGCTCATCGCGTCGCTCTCCGGCTTTTTCTGCTGCGCCATCGGCTCGATCGTGGCCATCGTGCTGGGCGTGGTCGCGCTGAACCAGATCAAGCAGACCCGCCAGGAGGGCTACGGTTTGGCCGTCACGGGAATCGTGATCGGCGCGGGCACCCTGGCGGTGTTCTTTGTCATCGCGATGCTCAGCATCCGCCACCGCTAGGAGCAAAAGGGGCGTCGCGGCCTGCCATCCGGGCGGCGGCTGAATAGGCTCTCTGGCATGGGACCGGTCAACAGGGTGTACGTCGCGCGGCTCCCGCGGATGTTGGTGTTGGGTCCGCTCGGCGAAAACTTCGGCCGCGTGCGCGATGTCGTGATCAGCATCAGCATCGTCCGCCAGCAGCCCCGGGTCCTGGGACTGGTTGTCGATTTGGCAACGCGCCGCAGCATTTTCATCCCCATGCTGCGGGTCGCCGGGATCGAGCCCAACGCCGTGACGCTCAACACCGGCAACGTGTCGTTGCGCCACTTCGAGCAGCGACCGGGCGAGGTGCTGGCGATGGGCCAGGTGCTCGACACCGTCGTCAAGGTCAACGATCCCGAACTGCCGGAGCTGGCCGGCCTCGACGTCGTCATCACCGACCTGGGCATCGAACAGATCCGGACGCGCGACTGGCTGGTCACCCGGGTCGCCGTGCGCACGCAGCGACGGCTGCGACGGCGCGGCCCCGTGCACGTCGTGGACTGGCAGAACGTCCAGGGCCTGACCCCGTCGGCGCTGGCGTTGCCCGGCCAGGGGGTGGCACAGCTGCTGGACCAGTTCGAGGGGCGCAAGGCGGTCGACGTGGCCGACGCGATCCGCGGCCTGCCGCCCAAGCGGCGCTACGAGGTGCTCAAGGCGCTCGATGACGACCGGCTGGCCGACGTCCTGCAGGAGCTGCCCGAGCTGGACCAGGCCGACGTGCTCACGCAGCTGGGCACCGACCGATCGGCCGACGTGCTCGAGGAGATGGATCCCGACGACGCCGCCGACCTGCTCGGCGTGCTGAACCCGACGGACGCCGAGATGCTGCTGACCCGCATGGACCCCGACGAGTCCGAACCGGTGCGCCGGCTGCTGACCCACTCCCCCGACACCGCGGGCGGGCTGATGACCTCCGACCCGGTGGTGCTCACCCCGGACACGTCGGTCGCCGAGGCGCTGGCCCGGGTCCGCGACCCCGACCTCACCGCGGCGCTGTCGTCCATGGTGTTCGTGGCGCGCCCGCCGACGGCCACCCCCACGGGGCGCTACCTGGGCTGCATCCCGTTGCAGCGGCTGCTGCGCGAGGCGCCGGCGGAGCTGGTCGGCGGGATCGTCGACAGCGACCTGCTGACCCTGACGCCGGAGACCCCGCTCGGCGCGGTCACCCGCTACCTCGCCGCCTACAACCTGGTGTGCGGTCCGGTGCTCGACGACCAGAACCACCTGTTGGGCGCGGTGACCGTGGACGACCTGCTCGACCACCTGCTGCCGCACGACTGGCGCGTGGACGTGCAGCAGCTCGACACCACCGGCCGCATCGAACAACGACTGGGAGGAGCGTCGGGGTGAGCAGATCCACGGCACCGCGCCGGCTTTACACCCCCCGGGCGTCGCGCAGGTATTCGCCCCGCGTCGACCCCGAGGCCGTCGGGCAGATCACCGAGTCCATTGCGCGGTTCTTCGGCACCGGCCGCTACCTGCTGATCCAGACGATCATCGTGCTGGCGTGGATCGTGCTGAACGTCTCCGCGGCCGAGCTGCGCTGGGATCCCTACCCGTTCATCCTGCTCAACCTGGCCTTCTCCACGCAGGCCGCCTACGCGGCGCCGCTGATCCTGCTGGCCCAGAACCGCCAGGAGAACCGGGACCGCGTCGCGCTCGAAGAGGATCGGCGCCGCGCCGCCCAGACCAAGGCCGACACCGAGTACCTGGCCCGTGAGCTGGCCTCGTTGCGGCTGGCGGTGGGCGAGGTCGTGACCCGTGAATACCTGCGCGACGAGCTGGAGGACCTGCGTTCTATGCTGGCCCGGTTGCAGCCGGAAGGTGCGGACGGGGAGGCCGCGAGGGCGGGTGACGATTGGGAGCGGACGGCTAAGAAATCCCGCTAATTATCAAATCCACCATTGCGCCACTCCCGTCACGGGGGTTATGTATTGTGATCTGGTTCACGAAGCTCAGCAGGTAGTTTCCCGACCTTAGGACCGTCGAGTGCGCATTGGGGCACGCTGGGGTAAACGCCCCGACGCCGCGGCCGAGCGGCAACGCGCACGCCTGACGAAATCGCCGGCTTTCGGCGTCGCCGTGATCACTCCCCTGGTCTTCGCCGGAGCGGTCGGCGCCGCGGCTCCCACCTTCCCCGGGCATGCCCCACCGGTGCACAGCCAGGTCATGCCGGTGCGCGACGCCGCGATCTTTCCGGTGGCCGCGGTCTCGCCGAGCGCGCCCGACACCACCGGGCCGGTCGTCTTCGCGATCGACCGGGCGCCGACCGCGTTCCACATCGCCGAGGCCGCCCCGTCCGCGCCGCCTCCCCCGATGATCGTGAGTGCGCCTGGCGCCCTTGGCATTCCGTCGGTCGCGCTGGCCGCGTACCGCAGCGCCGAACAGAAGATGGCCGTCGCCGCGCCGGGCTGTGGGGTCAGCTGGAACCTGCTCGCCGGCATCGGGCGCATCGAATCGGGCCACGCCGGTGGCGGCGCCGTCGACGCGCGCGGCACCGCCGTCGTCCCGATCTACGGCCCCGCGCTGGACGGCACGCTGCCCGGCAACGAGGTGATCCTGCAGAGCACCGTCGGCAACCGCCCCACCTACGCGCGCGCGATGGGGCCGATGCAGTTCCTGCCGGGCACCTGGGCGCGCTATGCCGTCGACGGCAAGGGCGACGGCGCGCCGGATCCGCAGAACCTCTTCGACTCCACCCTGGCGGCCGCCCGCTACCTGTGCAGCGGCGGGCTCAACCTGCGCGACCCGTCGCAGGTGATGTCGGCGATCCTGCGCTACAACAACTCGATGGCCTACGCGCAGAACGTGCTGGGCTGGGCCGCGGCCTATGCCACCGGCGTGGTCCCGGTCGACCTGCCGCCGATGACCGGGCCGCCGCCGCCGCTCGGCAACGCGCACGACGATCATCCGGAGGGGCTCGGGCCCAACCTGCCGATGAACGTCATCGGGCTGCCGTCGGACGACTTCTTCTCGCGGACACCGCTGATCGACCTGAGCGGGACGCCGGCCACCGGCCAGCAGCCGATGTACCCGTGGATGCAACCCACGCCGCAGCAGGCGCCCACGCAGATGCCCGGCTGCACGGTGATCTGCATCGGCCCGCAGAACCCGCCGGCGCCGGCGCCTTTCGGGCAACCGGCGTTCGGTCCGCCGCCCGACAGCCCGCGGGCGGCCATCGCCGCGGCCAGATTGACCGTGACCGTGGACTTCCCG
>NZ_LZKR01000016.1 GCF_001672915.1 Mycobacterium sp. 1245805.9
CCCGACGACGACACCCGGCACGTGAAGGCCGCGCTGTCCGGACCCGTCGAGGCGCTCCGGGTCGGCTAATCGCGGCAGGCCGCCGGGTCCCAGCCGCGGCCGCCGGCCGAAAGTCGCATCCGCGCCGCCCCGGCGGGCATGTTTGGATGGCGACATGGAACCGGAACGCATTGTTAGCGCGACCCGCGTGATCTCGGCGAGCGCCGAGCGGATCTTCGAACTGATCGCCGATCCCGCTCAGCAGCCGCGCTGGGACGGCAACGACAACCTGGCCTCGGCCGCCCCCGGGCAGCGGGTCCGCCGGGTCGGCGACGTGTTCAAGATGACGCTGACCAACGGCGCCGTGCGGGAGAACCACGTGGTGGAGTTCATCGAAGGCACGAAAATCGCCTGGCGCCCAGCGGAACCCAAGAAGCTGCCGCCCGGTCACCTGTGGCGCTGGGAACTGCAGCCGATCAACGCGACGCTCACCAGCGTGACGCACACCTACGACTGGACGGAGCTGACCGACCGCAACCGGCTCGAGAGGGCGAGGTCGACGACCTCGGACATGCTGCGCGAGTCGATCGATCGGCTCGCCACGCTCGCCCAGGCAAGCGACGATTGACATGGCCCTCCCGCCGCCGGGCGCCGACCGCGCCGCCATCGTCACCGGCGCGTCGTCGGGAATCGGCGAACAGTTCGCCGCGATACTCGCGGGGCGCGGCTACCAGGTGGTGCTGGTGGCCCGCAGCGCCGACCGCCTCGAGGCGCTGGCCGGGCGGTTGGGCGCGCCAGCGCACCCGCTGCCGGCCGACCTGTCCGAACGAACCGAACGGGCCGCCCTGCCGGACCGTATCGCGGCCCTGGGTCTGACTCCGGACATCCTGGTCAACAACGCCGGCCTGTCGACCCTCGGCGTCGTCGCGAAATCCGTTCCGCAGCAGGAGCTCAACCTCGTCGAGGTCGACGTGGCCGCGGTGGTGGACCTGTGCAGCCGGTTCCTGCCGGGAATGGTCGAGCGCCGTCGGGGCGCCGTGCTGAACGTGGCCTCGGTGGCCGGGTTCGGTCCGCTGCCGGGCCAGGCGGCGTACGGCGCGGCCAAGGCGTTCGTGTTGTCCTACACCCACAGCCTGCGCGGTGAGCTGCGCGGCACCGGGGTCGGAGCGACGGCACTGTGCCCGGGGCCGGTGGACACCGGATTCGGCGAGGCGGCCGGTTTCTCCAAGGAGGAGGCCGAATCGGCCCTGCCGCGGGTGATGTGGGTGCCCGCCGACAAGGTCGCCCAGGCCGGAATCGACGGACTCGCGGCGGGCAAGGCCGTCGTCGTCCCCGGCCGCGTCAACCGGGTGGCGTCGGCGTTCTTCCGGGTCGCGCCCCCCGAGCTGTTGCTGCCGGTGCTGAGGCGTGGCCATCCGGCTTTCAAACGGGACTGAAGCTCAGCCGTTCTTGCCGCGCACCCACTGGAACGTGCCGTAGTTCTTGACCCGCACGCTGACAAATCCGTTGTCTTCCAGGATGTCGCCGATTTCGTCGTCGTCGAACACGTGCGCCCCCACGTTCGGCAGCTTTTGCCAAAGCCTGGCGGCCTGTCCGACGGTGGGCACCATGATGGCCAGCCGCGCGCCCGGCCGCAGCACCCGGGCCATCTCGGTCAGTGCCGCCGCCGGATTCGGAACCAGCTGCAGCACCGCCGTCGAGATCACCGCGTCAACGGTGTTGTCGCGCAGCGGAAGTCGTTGCGCATCGGCCTTGATGAAGCCGACCTGCGGCCCGGCTTCGTTGCGGACGGCGCGAGCCAGCATCGCCTCCGAGATGTCGATGCCCAGGGCCAGCCCCTCGGGACCGGCCGCGCGTGCCAGCGACGCCGTGACGTTGCCCGGGCCCGAGCCGACGTCCAGCGCCACACCGCCCGGCGGGATGCTCAGCCAGTCGATGGGCAGTTGCCACGCGCTGATCAGCCGGCGCGACAGGGCCTGGGCGTTGTCGTACAGCATCGACCCGATGGGTGACGCCCACGCCGCCTGGATCGGGCCGGTGTTCTTCGGGACGGCGTCATCCTCGGACGATCCGTCGCCGAGCAGATCCAGGTACCCCCTGCTGACGTCCGGGTCCGCCGGCGGATCGGCGAGTAGATCCAGCGCTCGGCGCAGCGCGGGCGGCAGCGAGACGTGCACGTCGGTCACGCGTACTCCTTCGATCGATTGTCAAAGCCCTGCAGCGGGAATCGAATTCGGGGCCCGCTGGCGAGCCTACGCCGCGCCGAGGGGCGCCTCGACCGCTCGCGATGTCGGGTTGATTACCGCCGGACCGCGGCGCGCTCGCGCACCAGGGCGCACAGCTGCCACTGACCGGGCACGCCTTTGAGCTCGCTGGTGCCACGGTCGGCGAACCGGTGACGCGATCCGGTGACGATGTCGCGCACGGTCGAGGACACCAGCACCTCGCTGGCTTCAGCGTGCGCCGCCACCCGCGCACCGATGTGCACGGCCATGCCGGCGATATCGTTTTTCAAGGCCCCGCGCACCTCGACCTCGCCGGCGTGGATGCCCACCCGCACCTCGATGCCCAGCACGCGCACCGCGTCGACGATGTCGTCGGCGCAGGCGAGCGCGGCGCTGGGGCTGGAGAAGGTGGCGACGAACCCGTCCCCGGCGGTGTTCACTTCCCGCCCGCCGAACCGCTGCAGCTCGTGCCGAATGATGGTGTCGTGGTTGTCCAGCAGGTCACGCCAGCGGCCGTCGCCGAGCAGGGCGGCGCGTTCGGTCGAGCCGACGATGTCGGTGAACACGATGGTGGTCAGCAGGCGCTCGGCTTCGGAGCCGCCCCGCATGCCGGTGATGAACTCCTCGATCTCGTCGAGCATCGGCGCGGTGTTGCCGACCCAGTACAGGGTGTCGTCGCCCGGCAGTTCCACGAAACGCGATCCCGCGATGTTCTCGGCCAGGTACCGGCCGTGGTCGACCGGGGTGAACTCGGAGCCGGCGCGATGCAGGATCAGCGTCGGCGCGGTGATGCGCGGCAGGGTGTCGCGCACGTCGGCGTGGCGGATGGTCAGGATCATCGCGCGCGCCATGCTGGGCGAGGCGGCGCGGTTACCGGCGGCGTCCCACCAGGCGCGGAAGGCGTCGTCGCGGGCCACGCTGGGCGCGATCAGGCCGAGCATGTCGAAGCCCTGCTCGACGGCGTCCGGGTCGATCGCCACGGTCGTGTACGGGTCGAGGTCCTCGATCTTGGCGCCCATCGGGTAGTCGGGGGCGTACAGGGTGCGGGCCGCGCCGTTGATGATCACCAGGCTGCTTACCCGTTCCGGGTACTCGGCCGCCAGCGTTAGCGCGGTCATCGAGGTGAACCCCGGCGCCACGATCGTGGCCCGCTCGCACCCCACCGCGTTCATGACCGCCACGACGTCCTTCGCCCAGAACTGCGGCCCGATCACGTCGGTCGAGGGGACGCGGGACGACAGCCCGATCCCGCGCTGGTCGAGCCGGATCACCCGGGCGAACGACGCCAGCCGCCGGTGGAAGCGGTACATCGACGGCTCGGCGTCGACCGAGTCGATCGGAATCGAAGGCCCGGGCAGCAGTATCAGGTCGATCGGCCCATCGCCGAACACCTGGTAGGCGATGTCCGTCTCGCCGCAACTGGCATATCGGGTGCGTGGTGTGCCAGAAAACCCAGCCACGGGTATCAGGCTAATTCAGGGCCCAGACAAGTCGAAGCCGCGTCTGCGGCGGCCGCGACACGCTTCTGACGCATGTTGAGTAGCGGGGAACCAGTGTCGTAGCCTCCACTAATGAAAAACGTGATCGCGGGACTTGCGGCATCGGCAATGGTCGGTGGGCTCGTGAGCGTGGGCGTTGGGTTGGCGCCTTCGGCATCGGCGGGATGTCAGACCACCGCCCCGTTCGAGTCGTACTGCGACTTTCCGATCCAGCCCAACGGAACCTGGCAGCGCTGTCATGAGGCGCCTGGAGACACGATCGATGACGGCCGTGTCGTGACTCAAGGCCCGCCGCGTGAGGAGTGTTACAACGTGAACCCCAGTCTGCCCTGGCCTGCCCAAGACGTCGGGCCGCACTTCCACCTCGACTAGCGCCCGATGATCGGGACCAGGTAGCGGGCGGCATAGTCGCGCACGGCCGCCTGGTCCGAGGTGTCGAGTCGGTCGGTGGGAAAGACGATGATGCCGAGGGCGACGCGCAGCAGGATGTCGGCGACGTCGGCCAGGTCCGGGTCGGGGATGTCGGCCCCGCACCGCCGCAGCGTGTGCGCGATCCCGTCGGCGAATCGGCGAATCGGAAAGACGTCGGACCGGGAAAACATGCCGAGCAGCTCGGGCTCGCTGTCGACGATCCGCGAATAGAGGCGCGAATCTCCGACGAGCCGCACCCCGAGCGTGAACGCCTCGATCACGGCCTGTTGCGGGGTGCAGCCCGCGGTGGCCCGGTCGAGGGTGCCGAAGAAGTCTTCGCCCTCGCGGCGCACCACCTGCTCGAACAGGTCGTCCTTCGTCGGAAAGCGCCGGTAGATGGTGCTGCGGCTGACCCCCGCGCGGGCCGCGATGTCTTCCATATTGGCGCGGCGCACCCCGTAGGTCTCGAACACCGTTCGCGCGGTCTCCAGGATGGTGCGGTCGACGTCGGTGGCCTCGGCGAGATTGCCCCCACGGCTGTGGTTTCGCATCGATCACAACCCCCAGGGCAATCTCGGCGGAGCATGCTAGCGTGACACAAAGATACGTGTTTGTTTCAGTGCTTCACAACCCGTTGGGGGAGGTCGGGATGACAGCGCAAAGGGCGGACCAGGACTTCGACGCCGGCGTCCGCGAGGCGGTGCCGATGCCGGTCGACGACGACGTCGCCGACTCGGCTCCCCGGCTCGGGCCCGAGTCGTTGACGTGGAAGTTCTACGGGGATCACCGCACCCAGTTCTTCGGCTTTCAGCGCACGGCCGGCGTGGAGAACTGCATCGAGCAGCTCGCGCAGGGCGTGCTCGATCACTCGGTGATCTTCAGCGACACGTTGGGCCGGGCCAAGCGGACGGCGCCGCCCCTGATGAAGACCGTCTACTCCGCCGACCCGCACGAGTGGGGCCGCAAGGTCCGCGACTTCCACAAACCGATCAAGGGCACCATCAGCGACGGCTCGAGGTACCACGCGCTCAACCCGGAACTGTTCTACTGGGCGCACGCCACCTTCGTCGATCAGGTCATCTACACGGCCGACACGTTCATCCGCCGGTTGTCCCGCGCGGAAAAGGAACGGATCTTCGACGAGGGCAAGGTCTGGTATGGCCTCTACGGGGTCAGCGACCGCGGCCAGCCGCAGACGTACGACGAGTTCGTCGCCTACTGGGACGAGATGCTCGAGCGGTTCGTCCCGCACAAGACCGTCCTGTACGGCACCGGTTACATCCGCAAAGGGATACCGGGCCCGCGCTGGATCCCCAAGCCGGTCTGGAAGGTGCTGTCGGCGCCGCTCAACGCCTATACCCGCCTGGTGCTCGTCGGCACCCTGCCGCCGCAGATGCGCGAGGTATGCCAGCTGCAGTGGGATGCCAAGAAGGAGAAGCGATTTCAGCGGTTCGCCGCCACCGTGCGCGCGCTCAACCCGCTGATCAACCGGCTGCCCGTGTCCTTCATCTACCTGCCGTGGGCGGCCGCGGCGTGGCGCCGCGCGGGCGTCGACCCGCGCAAGCTGCACAATTTCCCTTCCGAATTCCCTTCCGAACGCGCGGCTTAGCCGATGCGCAGCAGCCGTTCGGCGTTGCCGTGGGCGATCTTCTCCCGGTCGGCCGCGGACAGCGTCGTCCGCTCGAATCCTTGGACCGCCTCCCGGGACGACTCGTAGGGATAGTCGACCGAGAACATCAGCGCGTCGGCGCCGACCTCCAGCACCGCTCCCAGCATCACCGCCGGGGAGAACACGCCGCTGTTGGTGAAGACGACGTTGGTGCCGAGGTACGCCGACGGCGGGCGCTGCAGCGGAGTCGTCGTCGCGTCCAAAGCCAGGGTCGCGTAGCGCGAGTCCAGCCGGCTGCGCTGAAACGGCAGGAACTCACCCATGTGCCCGAGGATCAGCGTCGCTCCCGGATGCCGGTCGAACACGCCGCCGAACACCAGCCGCAGCGCGTGCCCACTGACCTCGGCGGCCCAGCTCCAGGTCGCGCCGTACAGTTCCGGGCGCCCGTCGATCACGCGCCAGCGATCCGCCGGCGGTGCGCCCGGGTGCAAATACAGCGGTAGGCCAAGGGATTCCACTGCCGACCACAACTCGTCGTATTCGGGCGCGTCCAGATAACGCCCGCCGGGCCCGCTGATGCAATCGTTGACCAGGGCACCGCACAACCCGTCCTCGGTGACGGCGCCCTCCAGCTCCGCCGCCGCGGCGGCCGGGTCCTGCAGCGGCAAGGCGGCGAACCCGCGGAACCGATCGGGATGCTGGGCAATGATTTTCGCCAGGTAGTCGTTGGCGGACCGGGCGTTGGCGCGCGCCCGCTCGGCGTCGATGTCCACCTGCAGACCCGGGGAGGTCAGGGACAAGACCTGCACGTCGATGCCGGCGTCGTCCATCTCCGCCAGCCGGTATTCGGTGAAGTCGGGCAGCCGGCGTTCGTACCGCTCGGCGATTTCGGGTTGTAGCAGCTGCATCAGCCGTTGATGGGCCGGCTGCAGGTCGGCCAGCTCGGGAACGAAAAACGCTTCCTCCAACGCGATGTAGCGCATCGGGTCTCCCTTGTCCGTGGTGAGCGCGTGACGTGCAGTATTGCGCGGTCTGTGCGTCAATCCGCCCTGGGGGCTACCCATCGGTGCTCGAAACCACGAAAGTGAGGGGGTAGGCGAAACCGAAGGAGGGGAGCGGCCATGCAGATGACGGGCAACACGGTGCTGGTAACCGGAGGCGGCAGCGGAATCGGTCGCGGCCTGGCCGAGGCGTTTCACCGCCTCGGCAACTCGGTTGTCATCGCCGGCCGGCGGCGTGAGCTGCTGGCTGACGTCGCGAAGGCCAACCCGGGCATTCGGACGCTGTCGCTGGATCAGGGCGATCCCGCCGACATCCGCCGGTTCGCCACCGAGCTGACCGATCACTATCGGGACGTCAACGTTCTCGTCAACAACGCCGGCGTCCAGCGCTTCGAGAACCTCACCACCACCGGCCCCAGCGTGGCCGAGCTGACGGTCGCCATCAACCTGCTGGGCCCGATCCGGCTGACGGCGGCGTTGCTGCCGTCGCTGCTGAAGAAGCCGCGGGCCGCGATCCTCAACGTCACGTCGGGCCTGGCCTTCATCCCCAGCGCCGTCACGCCGACGTACTGCGCCACCAAAGCGGCGCTGCATTCCTACACCGAGTCGCTGCGCTTCCAGCTGCGCGGAACCGCGGTCCAGGTGATCGAAATAATCCCGCCGCACGTGCAGACGGAGCTGCAGCGCGGGCGCGGATTCGACACCAGCGACCCCAGGGCCATGCCGTTGGACGAGTACATCGCCGAGACGATGAGCCTGCTGCAGACGCAACCGGAGGCCGACGAGATCATCGTGGAGCGGGTCAGGCCGTTCCGGTGCGCCGAACGCGACGGCGTCTATCAGGACCGCTTCGCCGCCTTGAACGAGGCGATGGTGGCGGCCGTCGCCCAATCGCGCAACAGCTGAAAACCGGCCGGCCACAAAGAGTTCGCCGCGGCATGGGGCAACGTTCAACGCCCGTATGCCCGACGCGCGCCGGCGCGGTTGTCGGGCCGGTCGGCGATACGACAGGATCGACGGCATGGGCGACTTTTCGCTGTTGGACGTTCCCCGAGCGGTTCCGGTCGCGGATCCCGACGCGTACCTGCGCGCCGCCATGGCGTGGCACTTCGGCGCGGACACCGGCTCCCGCTTCTGGTTGCGAACCGCCCAGACCCTGAACTTCGACCCGTTGACCGACGTCAAGAGCTTTGCGGACCTGCGCTTGTTCCCCAACCTCGTCAACGAGTTGCGCGCCGCGCCGGTCGAGGACCTCATTCCGCGCGGTTACGGGTCGCCCCCGCCGCTGCCCCAGATCTTCGAATCCGGCGGCACCACCGGCGCCCCGAAACGCACTGTGCAGATGCCGGATTGGGTCGCGCAGGTCGTCGAATGGCAAACCGAGGACTTCGCCGGCGGCGGCTTTGTCCGGGGCGAGGGGTTCCTCTGCCTGATGCCGAGCGGGCCGCACGGGGTGGGATACTTCTCCCGCTTGGTCTCCGAACGGCTCGGCGCGGTCTTTCATGCGATCGACATCGACCCCCGCTGGGTGAAGAAGCTGGCGGCCCGCAACGCGGCCGCCGAAGTGGCCGCCTACATCGACCACATCGTCGAGCAGGCGGTGTTCGTCCTGCAGACCCAGCACGTCGCCAATCTGCACACCACGCCGCCGCTACTCGAGGCCATCGCCCGAAACGACCACGTGGTCGACCTGGTCAACGACAAGGTCCGCTATCTGTTGCTCAGCGGCGCCCACGTGGACGCCGACACGCTCGACCTGTTGCGCGACATCTTCCCGGACACCACCATCACCATGGCCTTCGGCAGCACCATGGTGCTTTCGCAAGCGGTCACCCGCACCGACGGAGACTCGTTCGTCTTCGACCCGCGCACACCGTATGTCGTGTTCTGGGTCGTCGACCCCGACACGACAGAGCGGGTGCCGTACGGGCAACGAGGCCAAGTGGTGATGAACCACATCAGCAAGGGCATGTTCATCCCCAACAACCTGGAGCGGGACCTGGCCATCCGGATGCCGGGACCGGCGGGCGAACTCAGCGATTCGGTCAGCGAGGTGGGGCCCGTCACCACGTTCGAGGGCGAGGCCGTCATCGAAGGCGTCTACTGAGCGTGGGAAGCCAACAGAACTATCTCACAACCGATTTGGTGCGCATCGACGCGCTTGGTCCCGGCGGCGAGTATCGCACCCGCAACCGCGAGGTCATCATGAGCACCGCCGGCGCCGCGGTCGCCGAGCTGAGCATCGTTCCGCCGCTGTATGTTTCGCGCACCGTCGCCTCCCAGCGGAAGACCGCGCCGCTGCCCGTCGCGCAGCGCGAAGCGGCGCTGGGCGACGCGGCCGACCTGTTCGCCACCGCCGTCATCGGCGGGCTGGACTTCGAGGAGTACGTGCGGCTGGTCAGCCGCATTTCCGGCCTGCCGATCGTCGTCGCCCGGGCCGGCGCGCGCGGCGTGGCCGACGCGGTCGCCTCGGCATTCGATGCGGTGCGCGCGGCTCGACCCGCCGGCGCCGCGCTCGACTGGCGCGACGAGCGCGTCCGCCGCGGCGGCGCGGTGTGGGCGCGCCGCGGGGAGGTGTTCGCCGTCCACGCGGCCGGGAACGGCCCGGGGGTGCACGCCCTGTGGCCCCAGGCGCTCGCGCTCGGATACCGGGTGGCGGTGCGGCCGTCGCGCCGCGAGCCGCTGACCGCCCACCGGCTGGTAAATGCCCTGCGCCAGGCGGGATTTCGCCCCGAAGACATGGCCTACCTGCCCACCGACCACGGCGGCGCCGACGAGATCATCCGCTGCGCCGACCTGGCCATGGTCTACGGCGGCCAGGACGTCGTGGACAAGTACGCCGACGATCCCGCCGTGCTGGTGAACGGCCCCGGCCGCACGAAGATCCTCATCACCGCCGACCGGGACTGGCGCGACCACCTCGACCTCATCGTCGACTCGATCGCCAACCTGGGCGGGATGGCGTGCGTCAACGCCACCGCGGTCCTCTGCGAGGGCGACCCCGCCCCGCTGGCTCATGCGATCGCCGAGCGGTTGGCCGACATCGAGCCGCTGCCCAGCGAGGACGAGCGCGCGATCCTGCCCACCCAGCCCCTCGAAAAGGCGCAGGAGCTTGCGGCCTATCTGGCCACCAAGGCCGCCGGAACCACCCCGCTGCTGGGCGCCGAACGGGTCGTCGCCCCGATCGGCGGCGGCTACGCGGCCCTGCGTCCGGCGGTGCACCTGCTGGCGGAACCCGGCACCGGCCAGCCCACCGACAAGCTCAACACCGAGTTGCCGTTTCCGTGCGTGTGGGTGGCGCCGTGGTCGCGCGCCGCGGGCGTCGAGCCGCTGCGGCATTCACTTGTGGTCACCGCCATCACCGGCGACGAGCGGATCGTCGACGACCTGCTTGCCGAACCGTCGGTGGCCAACGTCTACGCCGGCCACCGCCCGACCTTTTACTCGGCCCCCGAAATCCCGCACGACGGGTTCCTGGCCGACTTCCTGATGCGCAACAAGGGCTTTGTCAGCGACTAGGCCCTCAGTTGCCGAAGCCACCACCGGTGGGCGACGCGACGACCGTCGTCGGCCCCGCGGGACCGCCCGGGGCGGCGGGACCCTCGCCGAGATGGCTCAGCGCGAAGGCGACGCCCTTGTCGATCATCGCCCCGTCGTCGGCATAGGCGTCGTGCGCGGCGAAGTTCATGCCGTCCGAGCACACCGGGTCCTCGGGGGCGCACACCTTGATGGTCTTGCCCTGATACATGGGACCGATCGAGACCTGCGGCTGGTTGAGGAAATTCATCGCCCGGACGTTCGGCATTCCGAAGAGCACCACCGAGGAGACATGGTTGGCCACGTCGGGACCCAGCGGTTTCGGCACGGTCGCGGGGTCCACCCCGTCCGGCACCGAGGACGAGGTGACGAAGCCCATCACGGCCGCGCCCTGGGAAAAGCCGCCGAGGACCATCTTGGTGTTGGGGCAGTCGTGCGCCATGGACACCACGTGCGCGCCGGCGTCCCTGATGCCATCGAGACCCGTCGCCCAGTCATGGCTGGCGGGATAGTTGACCGGATAGACGTCGAAGGACCTCGCGCCGACGCGCGAGTGGAGGGTGTCGGCGAACGCCTGCCCGGTGGCGCCGAGGCCGGGCGGCTCGTCGGTACCGCGGGCGAACACCACCTGTACATCGGGACATTGGGCGGAGGCGACGGGGAGGGCGCCGGAGAGGACCGAGGCGCTGACGCCGGCCGCCGCGACGACTGCTGGACCAAGGAAACGAGGGAGGTGACGTGCGATCATGCCGCAATTGTGCCCAACTGAACGCCGATCTAAACAGTGATCTTCCGGCGAATTATTTCAGATCCGTAAAACGTCCGGCGGACGCGCGACGGCGCGCCGCCGAGCGATCCGCGACCGGCTACCGATTGCCGGGCCGGGGCGCGCGCCCGTACCCCGGTGTGGTCTGCTTGCTGTAGTCCGAGTCGAGGCACACGGTCGAGCCAGCGCCGCCCCTCGCGCGCAATTCGGAGTGAATGCGGCAGTGAACGTGAACGTGATAGCTCAGCCCTTGGTAAAGCCCCTTGTAACGCCCTTTGTAAAGGCCTTTGAAGCCACCGTGGCCAGAGCCACCGATCGATTGGCAAATCCGGCGCGGGTCTCCGATCCCGACCGGCTGCGCGCCGCCGTTTCCGGCAAGACAGTACTGGTGACCGGTGCGTCATATGGAATCGGCGAAGCGACGGCCCGCAAGATGGCCGCGGCGGGAGCGACGGTCCTGATCGTCGCGCGGTCCGCGGAAAGGCTCGACGACATCGCGGCGGCCATCAACGCCGGCGGCGGCCGCGCGGTCGCCTACCCGACCGACCTCACCGACGAGTCCGCGGTCGGTGAGCTGACCAAGCGGGTCACCGAGGAGCACGGCGCGGTGGACATCGTGGTGAGCAACGCGGGCAAGTCGTTGCGCCGCTCGCTGCATGACCAGTACGACCGCCCGCACGACTTCCAGCGCACCATCGGCGTCAACTACCTCGGACCGATCTGGCTGCTGCTGGGCCTGCTGCCGGCCATGCGCGAGCGCGGCGGGGGGCACATCGTGAACGTGTCGAGCGTCGGGGTGCGTGTCGCACCCGGCCCGCAGTGGGGCGCCTACCAGGCCTCCAAGGGCGCCTTCGACCGCTGGCTGCGCAGTGTCGCACCGGAATTGCACGCCGACGGCGTGGACGTCACGGCCGTCTACTTCGCGCTGGTCCGTACCCGGATGATCGCGCCCACACCGATCCTGGGCCGGCTCCCCGGCCTGACCCCGGACGAGGCCGCCGACGCGATCGCCAAGGCGGTGATCGAGCGGCCCCGCACCAACGAGCCGCCCTGGGTGTGGCCGGCCGAGCTGGCCTCGGTGCTGCTGGCCGGGCCCGCCGATCGCGCGGCCCGGCTGTGGCACCGGCGCTTCTTCGCCAACGCCGAACCCCAAGGGGCCCGACGATGACGGACGGCGTGCTCGCCACCGCGCTTCGCGCGCTGCTGCGCTCCCGACTGCTCGGTCCGCCCTCCCCGGCCGCGACGGTGCGGCTGATTCGCGAGGCCCGCCGCGGCGGCACCAATCCCTACACGCTGCTGGCGGTCACGGCCGCCCGGTGGCCCGACCGCTCCGCGATCATCGACGACGACGGCGCCCTCACCTACCGCGAGCTGCGCGCGGAAACGGAAGCCCTGGCCCAGGAGCTGTCCGGCGCCGGGGGCGGTCCCGGACAGGCCGTCGGGCTGATGTGCCGCAATGGGCAGGGATTCGTCAAGGGCTTCTTCGCCGCCGCGCTGATCGGCGCCGACGTCGTGCTCGTCAACACGGATTTCCGCACCGACGCGCTGGCCGCCGCGGTGAGCGGGCATCAAATCACGACGATGGTCGCCGACGACGAGTTCGCGGAGCGGGTGCGCGCCGCCGATCAATCGGTCGCCCTGGTCGACCCGGCGGCCGTCGGGGCGCGCGACGAAGGCCGGCATGGTTCCAGACCCGGCGTGGCCGCGCCCGGCCGGATCGTCCTGCTGACGTCGGGGACGACCGGCAAGCCCAAGGGTGTGCCGCGCACACCGCAGCTGCGTTCGGCGGTGGGGGTCTGGGTGACGATCCTCGATCGCACCGGGCTGCGGACCGGGTCGCGGATCTCGGTGGCGATGCCGATGTTTCACGGGTTGGGGCTCGGCATGCTGATGCTGACCGTGGCCCTCGGCGGGACGGTCCTGACGAATCGCCACTTCGACGCCGAGGCCGCGCTCGCGCAGGCGTCGCTGCATCGCGCCGACGCCTTCACCGCGGTGCCGGTGGTGCTGGCGCGCATCCTGGATCTGCCGGAGCGGGTGCGGGCGCGAAACCCGTTGACCTACCTGCGGGTGGTGCTGTCCAGCGGGGACCGGCTCGATCCCAACCTCGGGCAGCGGTTCATGGACGCCTACGGCGACATCCTCTATAACGGCTACGGCTCAACCGAAGTCGGCATCGGCGCGCTGGCCACGCCGGCCGACCTGCGGGAGGCCCCCGAGACGGTCGGCAAACCCGTCGCCGGCTGCCCGGTGCGCATCTTCGACAAGAACGACAGGCCCGTCGGGCCGCGCGTCACTGGCCGGATCTTCGTCGGCGGCGAGCTGGCGAGCGAGGGCTACACGGACGGCGGGGCCAAGGCAGTCGTCGGCACCATGACGAGCACCGGCGACATGGGCTATCTCGACAACTCGGGCCGGCTCTACATCGTCGGCCGCGAGGACGACATGATCATCTCCGGCGGCGAAAACGTCTACCCGCGTGCGGTCGAGAACGCGCTGGCCGAGCACCCCGACATCGCCGACAACGCGGTCATCGGCGTTCCCGACGAACAGTTCGGTCATCGGCTGGCCGCCTTCGTGGTCCCGCACTCCGGGCGCAGCCTCGACCCGCAGGGGCTGCGGGATTACTTGAAGGGCAGGGTTTCCCGCTTCGAGCAGCCGCGCGACATCAATATCGTCGAGAGCATCCCGCGCAATCCCGCGGGCAAGGTGGTGCGCAAGGAGTTGGCGACCTAGACGCCGGCTATTGCTTGTCCTTGAGCTCCAGCGCGGCGACCCTGTTGGCCAGCCAGTTGGGCGCCAGCACCGACACGGCGGTGGCGCCCGCCGTCGAACCGATCACGCCGGACCAGGCGACCGGCCCCAGGGGCGTGCAGCCGAAGAACTGGCTGACGCCGGGGGTCTGCACGATGGCGACCAGCACCCCCGCGCTGCCCAGGGCGGTGGCCAGGACCAGCGGGCTGTGCCGGCGGGTGAGCAGCGTCTGCGCGAGCTGCGTGCTCACCAGCGCGGTGAGACCCATTGTGGACGTGCGGCGTTCGGTGCCCGGTGTCCACCGCCCGATCGCCCAGGCGGCCGTCGCGCCGGCGGCGGTGACGGCACCGCGGGTGACGATCTGGCGCATGAGCGGCGCGTCGAGCGACGGCGGGGGTTCGGACAACGCCGCCAGCTGGAAGGCCCGCTGCATCTCCTCGGCGTCGCGGTCGGGTTCGTCTTCATCCTCTTCGGGTTGCGGGTACTGCGGCGTGACCGCCACGGCGAGCGCGGGAAACATGTCGGTGAGCAGGTTCACCAGCAGCAGCTGACGCGTACCCACCGGCGCCCGGCCGGTGCCCAGCGCCGTCCCGATGATGGTGAAGAGCACCTCGCCCACGTTGCCGCCGACCAGGATGCTGACCGCGTCGCGCACGCCGCCCCACATGCCGCGGCCCTCGACCAGCGCGTCGAGCAGGACGCCGAGGTCGTTGTCGGTCAGGACGATGTCGGCGGCCCCGCGGGCGGCCGACGACCCGCGGCCGCTGACACCGACGCCGACGTCGGCCATGCGGATCGCGGCCGCGTCGTTGGCGCCGTCGCCGACCATCGCTACCGCCTGTCCGCTGCGCTGCAGCGCGGCCACGATCTGCACCTTCTGCTCGGGGCTGACGCGGGCGAACACCTGCACGTCGGCGGCGAGCCTGGCCCGGGCGTCCTCGTCGAGGGCGGCCAGTTCGGCCCCGGTGGCCTCGCGCGCATCCAACGGCAGCCCGAGCTGACGCGCGATCGCCCGGGCGGTGATCGGGTGGTCGCCGGTGATCAGCACGACCCGGCGCCCGGCCTGCACCAGCGCCTCGATCAGGGGCCGCGCCGACGGGCGCGCCGTGTCCGCCAAACCGACGAAGCCGACCAACTCGAGGTCGCGCGCGGCTGCGTCGACGTTGTCGGCGTCGGTGTCCTCCTCGGTGGTGCCGCGGTCCCAGTGGCGCCGGGCCACCGCCAGCACGCGCAGGCCCTGCCCGGCGAGCCCCAACACCAACGACTCGGCATGGTCCTGGTCGCCGTCCCCGTCGGCGAACCGGCACCGCGGCAGGATCTCCTCGGGGGCGCCCTTGACCATCAGCATCGGCTCCGCGGTCGCGGCGGCCGCGGTGACGATCGAGGCCGAGTAGCCGCGGCTGGACTCGAACGGCACCTCGGCGAGCACGGTCCAGTCCGAATCGCTTTGGCCGTCAAGGGAATTGGCGGCAGTCAGGATCGCCTCGTCGGTGGCGTGCGCATGGCCCTGCCCGTTGTGCGGCTGGGTGCACGCGCGCGCGGCGATGCGCAGCACCTCGGCGGCGCGCGGCTCGGTGGGCTCCGGGAACGGGCCGTCCGCGCTCGTGTCCTGCGGCACCACGCGGACGAGGCGCAGGCGGTTCTCGGTGAGGGTGCCGGTCTTGTCGAAGCACACCGTCTGGACGCGGCCCAACGCCTCGACGGCGCGGGGGGTGCGGACCAGCACGCCGCGCCGCGACAACCGCTGGGCCGCGGCGAGCTGGGACAGGGTGGCCACCAGCGGGAGGCCTTCCGGGACGGCGGCCACCGCGATCGCGACGCCGTCGGCGACCGCCTGGCGCAGCGAACCCTGGTGTGCCAGGGCCAAGCCGGTCACCGCCGCGCCGCCGGCCAGCGTCAGCGGAAGCACCTTGCTGGTCAACTCCCGCAGCCGCGCCTGCACCCCGGCGGCCGACTCGACATCGGCGATCGCCGACATCGCCCGCTGCGCGGCGGTGCCGGCGCCGGTGGCCACGACGATCGCCCGGGCGCGGCCGGCGACGATGGTGCTGCCCTCGAAAAGCATGCTGGCCCGGTCGGAGTCCGCGACGGCGACGGGATCGACCTGCTTGTCCACCGGCAGCGACTCACCGGTGAGGAAGGACTCGTCGACCTCCAGGTCCTCGGCCACCAACAGGCGCGCGTCCGCGGGCACCACCTCCGGCGCGGCCAGGTCGATGATGTCGCCCGGGCGCAGCGCCTTGGCGCTCACCGTCACCGTCCGTTCGGTGGAACGGGCCGCCTCGAGCCGGCGGCGCGCCGTCGCCACGGTGGGGAGGACGACGCGCCGCGCGTGCCGGTCCTGCTCGGCGAACAGCTCGGCGACCGCCGCCTCGGCCCGCAGCCGTTGCACCCCGCCCGCGATCGCGTTGGCCGTCATCACCCCCGCGACCAACAGGGCGTCGATGTTGCTGCCGACGATCGCCGAGGCCGCCGCGCCCACCGCCAGGATCGGTGTGAGCGGATCGGCGAGCTCGGCCCGCGTCGCGGACAGCAGCCGCCCCACCCGGGTGGCCGGGCCGCGCAGCGGCGCGACCAGCGGGTTGTAGGAAAGGTCGTCGAGGACCTGCCGCCAGGGCGCCTGCCCGGGCTCGACGGCCAGGGGCCGGGTGCGGCTGGCCAGCCGCGAGTAGACGATTTCGGGATCCAGGGCGTGCCACGCGGTCAGCGGCTGCGGCGTGGGGTCCGGCAACCGCAGCGCCCGGGTGGCCGAGAAAACGCCCGATACCAGCGCCGCCGCGGCGGCGGCGTTTACGGGATTGAGCCAGCGCTGCACGGCCAACGGATTGGCGGTCCCGGGTTCGCCGGTGACCAGCAGCAGCCCGGCCAGCGTGCTGCCGCCCTTGGCCAGGCGCACCGACGATTCGGTGGCCTCCCGGGCCACCGGCAGCGTCGAGAGGATCCGCACCGCCGCGGCGAGGTCGGTGCCGGTGATGATGTCGGCGGTCCACGGCGTCGCGGCCTGCGGATCGTCCAACGCGACGCCGACGTCGGCGACGGCGAGGGCCGCCAAGGTATCGGTGGAGGCGAAGTCCCGGTGTACGGCGGTGATCAGCAGGACCGGTCCGCGGTCCGTTCGCAGATCGCGGACCAACTGCAGCAGCGGCGTGCCGGCCGGATGGCTGAGGGCGACGCTGGCGGTCAGGTCCTCGGTGCCGGCGACGTGGCGCAACACCACCCGGGCCCCGGTCCGGTGGGCCATCTGCAACAGCGGGATCGCGAACGGGTCGACCTCCCAGCCCACGTCGACGCCGCCGACGCGTTCCCCGTCGACGATGAGGTCGGCGTGTTCGAGGCCCTGGGCGGGCGTCGCCGACGGCTCCTGGGCCCGAAGCCATCGCAGGCGGGCTCCGGTGGCGGGCAGTTCGTCGGGGTCGGGGTCGGGCGCCTCTTCACCGTGCAGCAGCGCGTCGGCGACCTCGTAGACGCGGTCCTCATCCCAACCGGGGATGTCCCCGCGCGCCTGAAGCACCGCGCGGTTGTCGCCGCGCAGCGCCGCCCCGTCGATCACGACCACCTTGACCCGGTCCAGCCGGCGCAGCGCGCCGGGGTCCAGGATCAGTTGTCCGGCGTTGGCCAGCCCGCGCCCCAGCACGGCGGCGAAGGTCTGGCGGCCCACGTGCGCGGCCCGCGGCACGCCGGCCAGCAGCGCCCCGGCCGCGTCCTCGGTGCCACCGCCGGCCAGCAGCGCGCCGGCAGCGGCGATCAGCGAGGCGTTCGCGGCCTGGTCGACATACTCCTCGACAGGGCCGGCCATGGAACCCTTCGCGGTGTCGATGGCGGCGTCGATCGCCCCACCGACCATGACGTGGGATACCTCGCCGGCGGCCGCGGCGGCCCAGTTGTGCCGCGGCGCCTGGGAGCTGGGTCCGGCCGACGAGATGACGGGCACCACCGGTGCCTGGGGCCGATCCGGCGAGGCGAGCTGCGGCTCCCGCTCCCGCCAGCGTTGACGGTGAGCCGACGCTTCCGAGATCTGCAGGCCACGTTGGGCCAGGTCCAACATCGGCGTGCCCACCGCCTGGGTCAGCCCGTTGGCCAAGGCCGTCGAGGCGCTGAGCGCGATGTCGGTGCCGACGCGACCCAGCCGCGATTCCAGGACGGCCACCACCCGCGGCTGGTGGTTGAGCAGGGCGGCCGCGGCGCGCGCGCTGCGCGGCGCGACGGGCAGGCGGCCCAGCCAGCCGGTCACCGCGGCGCCGATGGCCGCGACGGCCATCGCCGCCGCGGTGAACGGGACCAGGATCGCCAGCGGGTTGCCCGGGTCGGCGAACGGCGCGGTGCGGCTTATCGCGGTGGGTCCGGTGAAAGCCAGATCGGCGGCCACGCTGCACACCGTTTCCCGGATTTCGTCGAGGACCTGGTCGGGGGCGGCGGCGCTGTCGAGTTCGACAACGAGGCGGCCGAGCGCGCCCTCGACGTGGGCACTGGCGACGCCCGGGATCCTGCGAACCGGTTCCTCCACCACCGCCGCGTGCTCGTGCCAGCTTGGGAACGGCAGCAGGGGATCCAGGTCCAGATGCACGCGGCGCCCGCTGTGCCAGCGCACCGGCGGGGTGACGCCGTTGGGGGAGCCGTTGGACGAGGCGCCGATGCCGATCGCCCGGCTCGTCGTGTGCGCCATCGACGAAACCACCGGACTGGCCAACTCCATCACCGGGCTGGCGAACGTCTGCATCGCCCCCGCGGCGCCGGCCGCAGTGGAGACGCCGGCTCGTACCACCTGCACGGCCCCGCCGGTCACGCCAGCGACGACGCTGGCTACACCCGGAATCCTCATTCCGTCACCCTTCAAACCCGTCTATCCGCGCCTAATGATCCTGGCGTGTCAGTGGCCTGTCCACATGTGGCCCGGATGGACGGCCGCGCGATTACACCAGCGAGTGGGGCGCGTCGAACTCGCTCGGTTGCCAGGGTCGCAATTGCTTCCTGGCAAAAGATTACCGGGTTGGCGGCGGGCCAAACCTGGCCAACACGCGCCGGCGGGAAAACCGCGGGAATCATGGTGATCGCGGTGCCGTGTCGCTGAACCCCGTTGGTAGAGAAGGCATTTCGCGCGGGGCAGAAAACACAAATGCGCGGTAGCCGTCGGACGGCTACTCGCGCAAATTCCGGCTTGGGAAAGGTCTACAAGATCCGGTGGTTCGCCCTGCCGACCTGGTACCCGGCCGGGAAGGACTTCTCGATGACCTGCAACTGATGGTTCACCCGGGACTCCAGCTCGAGAACCACGCAACTATCGCCGAGAGATTTCGACTCGAGAACGATGTACCGCTGACCACAATCGGTGATCGGGTCGCCCGAGTGCAATTTCTCGACGGGCACCGACTCCGGGGTTGCTTCTTCCTCCATCCCCACACGGTAGGTCAATTCCGCGAGGGAGGGAATAGAGCTCTAGGTGGTGTCGCGTGGGCGTTGCTTGAAGAACACGCTGACGCGAGAGATCAGCCCGTCGTCGCCCCGCTCGAACAGAATGCATTCGGGCCATGTCGCGCTGACCCCGTCGATCTCGAACGCCTCGGTCAGCTCGACGTAGGCGAGCCGATCGTTCACGTGCGAGACCCGCTGCACCTCCAGCCGGTGGCCCTGGAGGGTGGTACACACCTTGCGCAGGTAGGCGACGTAGTGCTGCTTGCCCTCGACGACATCGCAGAATGGGCCCTCCCGGGTCAGCCCGTCGTCGGCGATGGTGGTGGCGAGGCCGTCCCAGTCGTGGGCGGCGAGGCATTCCAGGTAGCGCTCGACGGTGCCCGACCCCGACTCCACGGAAATCACAGTAAGACAACTCAACGGACGAGGGAACGGGCAAGATTGGTGCCGTGACCGGCCCCAGCGAACCGCAGTGGCAGTCGGCGGGCGTCTGCTACCGGCACCCTGGCCGTCCGACCTATCTGCGCTGCAACCGCTGCGAGCGGTACATCTGCCCGGACTGCATGCGGGCGGCCGCGGTCGGTCACCAATGCGTGGAATGCGTGCAGGCGGGTGCCCGAAGCATTCGTCAGCCCCGCACCCAATTCGGCGGGCGGGAACGGACCGGCACGCCGGTGCTCACCTACGCGCTGATCGCGATCAACGTGGTGGTGTTCGCGCTGCAGATGTCGGTGCGGGGCTTGCAAAGTCAGCTCGTCCTGTGGCCGCCCGCCGTCGCCGACGGCCAGCTGTACCGCCTGGTGACCT
>NZ_LZKR01000017.1 GCF_001672915.1 Mycobacterium sp. 1245805.9
TCGGCCCGGCGACGCTGACCCGCTACGCCGAGGTCGTGCAGGCCGGGCTGGGCGAGATGCGCGGCGCGACGGCGCCGCGCCTGTTGCTCGAAGTGATCTGCGCGCGGCTGCTGCTGCCGTCGGCCAGCGATGCCGAGTCGGCGCTGCTGCAGCGTGTCGAGCGGATCGAGACCCGGCTGAGCGTCTCCATCCCGGCGTCGGAGGCCGCCGCCGAGCCCAGCCCGCCGCCGCGGCGGGCGGTCGTTTCCCGGCCCCAGCCGAAACCCGAGCCCACGCCCGCCCCCGAACCGGTGCGCGCCCCGGAACCGGCGCCCGAACCCGAATCCGCCTCTGCCCCAGGCGAACTCAATGCCTCGGCGGTGCGCACCATGTGGCCGACGGTGCGAGACAAGGTGCGCCAGCGGTCCCGCACCACCGAGGTGATGCTGGCGGGGGCGACGGTGCGCGCGGTGGAGGACAACACGTTGGTGCTGACCCACGCGTCGGCGCCGCTGGCCAAGCGGCTGTCCGAACAGCGCAACGCCGACGTCATCGCCGAAGCGCTCAAGGACGCGCTGGGGGTGAGCTGGCGGGTGCGCTGCGAGGTGGGCGCGGCCGAACCCGGGCCGGCCGCCACGCCGCCCGTCAGGCAGGAAGCGGCCCCGGACGAGCCCGCCGACGCGGGTCCGTCTCAGCGAGACGAAGAGGAGCACATGCTCGCCGAGGCCGGCCGCAGCGAGGCGGCGCCAAGGCGCGATCCGGAAGAGGCCGCACTCGAGCTGCTGCAGAACGAGCTGGGCGCGCGCCGGATAGACGGCGGCTAGCAGAAGCTAAGGCGTCCACCACGGGCGCAGCGGCAGGTCGTCGTCGCCGCGGGCGTTGACGTTGGCCGCCAGCACATGGTGCAGCTGAAGGTTGTTCTGCTCGAAGGCAACTCGTGAGGCCGCCATGTACAGGCCCCACACCTTGGCTGTCGCCAAGCCGACCTCGGCGACTCCCTCGTCCCAGTGCTCGACGAGGTTTCGGCACCAGTCGCGCAGCGTCATCGCGTAGTGATGCCGGAAGTTCTCCTCGTGCAACACCTCGAAACCGGCGTCCTGGATCTCGGTGACGATGCGGCCCGAGCCGGTCAGCTCGCCGTCCGGGAACACGTAGCGGTCGGTGAACCCGCCGGCGAAGGAGGTCGACTTGTTGTCGTGGCGGGTGATGCAGTGGTTGAGCAGCAGCCCGCCGGTGCGCAGCTTGGACTTCAGGAAGCCGAAGTACGCGGGGTAGTTCTTGACGCCGATGTGCTCGGTCAGGCCGATGGAGGAGACGGCGTCGAACCCCGCCTCGTTGACGTCGCGGTAGTCGGAGTGGCGCACCTCCGCGAGGTCCGTCAGCCCCTCGTCCTCGATCGCCCGGCGCGCCCACTTCGCCTGCTCGGCCGACAGGGTGGCGCCGATCGCGCGAACACCACGTCGCGCCGCGTAGCGCACCATGCCGCCCCAACCGCAGCCGACGTCGAGCAGCCGGTCGCCCGGCTGCAGCCGCAGCTTCTCAAAGATCAGCCGGTACTTGTTGTCCTGGGCCTCTTCCAGCGTCGCGTCCGCGTGCGGGTAGACCGCGCAGGTGTAGGTCATCGACGGACCGAGCACCCATTCGTAGAAGGTGTTGGAGACGTCGTAGTGGTGGTGGATGGCCTCGGCGTCACGGGTCTTGCTGTGCATGACGCCGGCGGCGACGCGCGGCGGCGGCGGCGGCGCCTCCTCCGGTGGAGGCGCGACAGGCAGTAAATGCTCGACGCCCATGGAGCGGACAACGTTGGCGAGCACCCGCGCCGACGGCCGCTTGAAATCGACCCGGTCGGTCAGTGTCTTGAGCAACTGGTACGGATCGCCGGGATGCACGCCGTAGGTCTGCAGGTCACCCGAGACGTAGGCGCGGGCGAGGCCGAGTTCGCCGGGGGCGGTGGCCAGGTAGGTGGCGCCCCGGGGCGAACACAGGTCCAGGCCCAGCTCGGCGTCCTCGCTGCCGGCGGTGCTGCCGTCGTACGCGGTGAACTTCAGCGGGTGGCGCCCGGTCGCGGCGAAGATCTCCAGGATCTCGGCCATGCTCAGCTTGCCGGTGGTGGTGTGGTGGGGCTCTTTCGTCGTGGTCATCGCCGTTGCACCGCCTTTGCGTACAGGTCCAAGAGACGAGAATCGGGGTCGTAGGTCTTTTTCACGGTCTTGTATGTCTCCCCGCCATACAGTTCGTCAAACTCCTCGCGGGTGTAGTAGGAGTCGGAGTACAGCGACTTGTGGCCGTCGAGCTTGCTGACCTTGGCCTCGATCGTTCGGTTGGTGACGCCTTCGGTGGCGCCCGCCGGCACCGAAGACCAGAACCCAATGTTGACGTATGTGTGGTCCGGCCGCATCGGATACAGCGGCCAGCCCTCGTGATCGCGCAGGCGCAGGGGACACAGCCAGATCGGGGTGATGGGCACGTTGTCCAGGAACCATTCCAAGAACGCGCAGGTGCGTTCGACCGGCACCTCGACGTCCTGCACCACGCGTTCGCGCGGTGGGCGCCCGTTGCGCTTCTCGATCCGGTCGGCGATGCCGAAGCGCTGATCCAGGGCGATGAGTTTCGAGTAGACGCTGCTGCGTCGGTAACGCCGCGGCCACCAGCGGCGCAGCCGCGGATTCTGCACGCCGAACGCGCGTGAGCACCAAAACCAGTCGGTGTCCCAGCGCCACAGGTAGTCGTGGATCGTCAGCCGATCGTCCTTGGTGGGTTCCACCCCGACCGAGTCGTGCCGAATCGATTGGTAGTAAATGTTTTTCCCGGTGTAGTCGCTGACCGGACCCGGCGTGCCGGTGCGCCGGCCCACGCACAGGTAGCTTTCGTCGGCGCTGAACACCACGCCGTCCAAGTAGTCCACCGGGGTGCCGCCCTGCCCGCCCGTGTCGATGATGCGTTCCATCGCCGCGACCAGCTCGGGTAGCGAGCGGAACCGGACATGGCGCAACGCCACGAACGGCGCGACGGTTTCCAGCTCGATCCGGATCCGCGTCGAATAGCCCAGTGTGCCATAGGAATTGGGGAAGGCGCGGAACAGGTCGGGATGCTGGGTGCGCGAGGTGGTGAGCAACTCGCCGGCGCCGGTGAGGACGTCCATCTCCAGCACCGACTCGTGCGGCAGGCCGTTGCGAAACGACGCCGACTCGATGCCCAGGCCGCTGACCGCGCCGCCGAGGGTGATGGTCTTCAATTGCGGAACCACCAGTGGCGAAAGGCCATACGGCAGGGTCGCGGCCACCAGGTCCTCGTAGGTGCACATGCCGGCGACGTCGGCCGTGCGGGTTTCGGGATCGACCGAGAGAACGCCGGTCAAACCGGAGGTGTCCAGGCCGCGTGAATCGCGTTTCGTGCGGGCGCGGAACAGGTTTGAGGTGGGCTTGGCGAGCCGGACGGCGGACGTCGTCGGGATGGATCGATAACTCGCCATCAACCGATCAACGCCCGCTGCGTGAGCCGAGAGTGCAGATCCAGGGACTGGCACCACATATACCCTAGTCTTCGAAAACAGCCCGTGCACCCGAGCGCGGGCGGCATTAGCAGGAGGAGTCGGGCCTGATGGGCCAGGTGAGCGCAGCCAGCACGATCTTGATCAACGTCGGGCCCGAGGCCACCCTTGCCGCGGTGGCGGACTACCAGAAGGTGCGCCCGAAGATCCTGTCGCCGCAGTACAGCGAGTACCAGGTGCTGCAGGGCGGCCAGGGTGCGGGCACCGTCGCCAAGTGGAAGCTGCAGGCCACTAAGTCGCGGGTGCGCGACGTGCAGGTGAACGTCGACGTGGCCGGCCACACCGTCATCGAGAAGGACGCGAACTCGTCGATGGTCATCAACTGGACGGTGGCCCCGGCCGGGGCGGGGTCGAGCGTCACGGTGAAGACCACCTGGACCGGCGCGGGCGGCGTCAAGGGCTTCTTCGAGAAAACCTTTGCACCGTTGGGGCTGAAGAGGATTCAGTCCGAGGTGTTGACGAACCTCAAGAACGAACTGGAAGGCTAACGCGCCTGGCCCTGGGTGGCCAGGAAGCCCGCGACGCCGCGGACCAGCGCGTCGGCGTATTTCTGGCGGCCGTCGGCGGATTCCATCAGCGCCGAATCCACCGGATTCTTCATGTTGCCGCATTCGACGAGGATCGACGGGTACTGCGCCAGGTTCAGCCCGGCGAGGTCCGAACGCCCGTACAAACCGTCCTGGCCGATGTAGTTGGCGGGCGGAATGCCCGAGGCCTGCAGCTGGTCGCGCATGATCCGGGCGTACTGCACCGACGGCCCGGCCTGCGCCTGGTTCAGCGGCGGGGCCGAGTAGTTGACGTGAAAGCCCCGCCCGGACGGCGGGCCGCCGTCGGCGTGGATGCTCAGGATCGCGTTGGGGTGCAACGAGTTGGCCATGTTGGCGCGCGCGTCGACGCAGGGACCAAGCCCCGTGTCGTCGCCGCGCGACATGGCGGTCCGCACGCCCAGCGCGTTGAGCTCGGCGCGAACCCGCAGCGCGGTGTCCCAGGTGAACGTGTGCTCCCCGTACCCGCTGTTGGTCGACGTCCCGCTGGCCTGGCAGTCCTTCGTGCCGCCGCGCCCGGTGGGCACCTGGCGGGAGATGGACGCGTCGTTCGAGCCGTTGTGGCCCGGGTCGATGAAAACGACCATCCCGGCGATGTTGGAGGGAACCGCGGTGGCGGTCGGCATGATCGCCGTCGAGGCCGCAACCAGCGCACCGACCACAAATTTGATCCCGACACGCCTGCTCAGTCGTAGGTCCACCGGGCCAAGGTAACGTCGCGCGGTCTACGCTGGGTGTTCCGAATCGCCCGACACCCGCAGGCGAAACCAACTCGAGACCAAGATGCGAGGGGATTGTCATGCAACCCGGAGGCGACATGTCGCAACTGCTCGCCCAGGCGCAGCAGATGCAGCAAAAGCTACTGGAGGCCCAGCAACAGCTCGCTAACTCCGAGGTGCACGGCGAGGCCGGCGGGGGCTTGGTCAAGGTGACCGTCAAAGGCAGCGGCGAGGTGGTCGGCGTGCAGATCGATCCCAAGGTCGTCGACCCCGCCGACATCGAGACGCTGCAGGACCTGATCGTCGGCGCCATGGCCGACGCGTCGTCGCAGGTCACCAAGATGGCGCAGGAGCGGCTGGGCGCGCTGGCCGGAGCCATGGGCGCCCCGCCGGCCAAACCGCCGGCGCCGCCCACCCAACTGCCGGGGCTGTGACGTCACACCGACATGTTTGAGGGACCCGTCCAGGACTTGATCGACGAGCTGGGCAAGCTGCCGGGCATTGGGCCCAAGAGCGCGCAGCGCATCGCGTTCCACCTGTTGTCCGTCGAGCCGCACGACATCGACCGGCTGACCGCGGTGCTGGCGAAGGTCCGCGACGGCGTGCGGTTCTGCGCGGTGTGCGGCAACGTCTCCGACGACGAGCGGTGCCGAATTTGCGCCGATCCGCGCCGGGACGGCTCCCAGGTGTGCGTCGTCGAGGAGCCCAAGGACATCCAGGCCGTCGAGCGGACCCGCGAATTCCGCGGCCGCTACCACGTCCTCGGAGGGGCGCTCGATCCGTTGTCCGGGGTGGGTCCCGACCAGCTGCGCATCCGCGAGCTGCTGAGCCGCATCGGTGAGCGCGTCGACGACGTCGACATCACCGAGGTGATCATCGCCACCGACCCCAACACCGAGGGGGAGGCGACCGCCACCTACCTGGTCCGGATGCTGCGCGACATCCCCGGCCTGACGGTGACACGGATCGCGTCGGGGCTGCCGATGGGCGGCGACTTGGAGTTCGCCGACGAACTGACGCTGGGCCGCGCGCTCACCGGCCGCCGGGCGATGGTCTGACGGTCCGCAGAGCGGCGAGCCTGTAATTTTGCAGGCCGTTACTCGCACTTCTCCTGCGGATTTACAGGCTCGGCGACGTATCCGCGTCCGTCACCTGGTCACGACGGCGAAGTTGTCGCTGGTGTTCCACGCGGCTTCGAAGGTGGCGATGGAAACCTGCTCGTCGCGGCCGGCCGCGGCGCCGCTGTCGTTGAGGTGCACCAGGTTGGTCTTGGTGTCGATGCCGGTGACGACCACGAAGTGGTTTTCCTGCGAGCGGTCGCCGCCCGAGTTCCAGATGATCCGGTCGTTCAGCCCGACGATCACCTTGCGGCCCTGGTCGAGATCCTGCTCGAGGGCGCCGATGTTGGTGTGCACGGCCTCGGACGCGACGCCATAGTGTGCCAGCAGCACGGGCAGGTCCGAGTTCTTGGTCTTGGCGCCGGGCTTGAAGATGGGGCCGGGGCGGCTCACGCTCGGGATGTTTGCGGCCACGCCGGTGATCTGTTCCTCGCTGGGCTGGTGGCCGGTGACCTGGCCGACCACGTCAGCGACCGCCATCTCGCCGCAATCGAGGTCCTGCTGCTGGTAGCGCCAGAAGGGTGCGGCGGCCGCCGGGTCGCCGTGCATCCCCTCGTGGCGCGGGGAGGGGGCCGCGTCGGCGGTCCCCGCGAACGCGACCATCGAGCCGGCCGCCGCGCTCAACACGGCCGCCAGCCCGACGATGCGCGCCGCGGCGGCGACCCTGGATCTGGCGTTGCTCATGGGGTTCCTTTTCTCGGTGGGCCTCGAGAAAAGGCTGGGCGGCGGCCCTAGACGGATCCTTGAAGGATTCTTGGAGCGCAGGTAGGCGCCCTAGCGGGCGGCCAGCCGCTCGCGGCGCAGCAGGTCCACCTCGGGCAGCTGCAGCGGCGGCAGCTCGCCCACCACGTTGCCGAGCAGCAGGTCGGCCAGCTCCGGATTGCGGGCCAGGCAGGGCCCGTGCATGTAGGTCGCGACCACGCTGCCCTGCACCGCGCCGTCGAAGCCGTCGCCGGCCCTGTTGCCCGCGCCCTTGACCACCGCGCCCAGCGGCGACGCCGCAGGCCCCAAAACCGTTCCGCCCCGATGGTTTTCGAAGCCGGTCAGCCGTTGCGTCAACCCGCCCGGCAGCGGGTCGCTCAGCAGCTCGCCGATGGTGCGCCGGTCTTGGGGGGTGGTGGTCAGGTCCAGCATGCCGACGCCGTCGACCCGTTCCCCGGCCGACGTCTCGTACCAGTGCCCGAGCACCTGGATGGCCGCGCAGATCGCCAGCACCGGCGCGCCCCGCTCCGCCGCGCGCTGCAGGCCCGGGTGCTTGATCAGGTGCTTGGTGGCCAGCCGCTGCGCGTAGTCCTCCGCGCCGCCCAGCGTGTAGAGGTCCAGCGACTCCGGCACCGGGTCGGCCAACGTGATCTCGACGATCTCGGCGGCCACCCCCCGCAGCCGCAGCCGTTGGCGCAGCACCAGGGCGTTGCCGCCGTCGCCGTAGGTGCCCATCACGTCGGGCAGCACCAGCCCGATCCGCACGGTCGAGTCAGCCACGGCGCGCCAACGCTCGTTGCAGCTGCAGGAAGGCGGTGTAGTTGGCGACGACCTCGACGCGCCCGGGCGGGCACGACGCGATGGCCGCCACGGTGTCGTGCACCAGCGTGTGCTCGACGCCCGCGTACCCGAGGCGCACGGCCAGGTCGGTGCCGCGTTCGCCGGCGGCCACCACGGCGGTCTCCTCGAAGTGTTCGAATCGCACGTCCCACAGCCAGGACAGGTCCTCGCCGTCGGGCACCTGCCCGTTGACCGCGATGACCACCCCGGCCGCGTGCTTGTCCACCATCGACAGCGCCTCCTGCCAGCCGGCGGGGTTCTTGGCCAACAGGATCCGCGCGTCGTGCTGGCCGACGCGCACGCTGCGGTAGCGCCCGGCGACTTCGTCGACCTCGGAAACCGCGGCCACCGCCTTCGCGGGGTCGGCCCCCAGCGCGACGGCGGCGGCGACTGCCTGCGCGGCGTTGCCCCGGTTCACCGTGCCCGGCAGCGCCAACCGCATCGGCAGGGCCAGGCCGTCGGGCCCGTACAGCGTGTCCCCATCTTCTGGGCCGAACCACCACTGCGGGCTGGGCCGCTTGAAGTCGGCGCCGGTGGAGTACCAGTGGCCCTTCTCCCGGACGATGACCTCGCCGCTGCGCGGGCAGCTGACCGAGTCGTTCGCCCACGCCCCGCCCGCGGCCACCCACACCACGTTGGGGCTTTCGTAGGCCGCGGAGGTCATCAGCACGTCGTCGCAGTTGGCGACGACGACGGCGTCCGGGTGCCGGGCCAGGCCGGCCCGCAGCGTGCGTTCGATGACGTTGATCTCGCCGACCCGATCGAGCTGGTCGCGCGACAGGTTGAGCAGCACGATGACGCTGGGTTCCACGGCATCCGACACGTGCGGCACGTGCATCTCGTCGACTTCTAGGGCGGCCAGCCCGGCCCGCCGGTCGGCGGCCAGCGCGGCCACCAGTCCGGCGTCCATGTTGGCGCCCTCGGCGTTGGTGGCCACCGGGCCCAGGGTCCCGAGGGCGGCCGCCGTCATCCGCGTGGTCGTCGACTTGCCGTTGGTGCCGGTGACGACGACGGTGCGCCGCCCGACGCCCAACTGGCGCAGCACCGAGCGGTCCAGGGTCATCGCGACCAGGCCGCCGATCATGGCCCCGGCCCCGCGCCCGGTGACCCGCGACGCCCAGCGCGCGCTCGCCCCCGCGGCGAGAGCCAGGCGCGCACGGGTGGTGATCACCCGCGAGAGTTTATTAGGGCGATCGCAAGCGCGGCGCCGTGCGCCGGGCGCCGCGGGTCGCCCGCATCGATCCCGTGGGCGATCGCAGGCGCGGCGCCGTGCGCCGGGCGCCGCGGGTCGCCCGCATCGATCCCGTGGGCGATCGCAAGCGCGGCGCTGCGCGCCGGGCGCTGCGTGTCGCCCTCGTGGATTTACGCGCGACACGACTCGTAGCGAACCGGCGATGTCGGCCTTCCGTGCCATCCTCAGTTCATGAACCGGGTGTCCTGGGGGCGGCCGGCCAGCGAGCCGGGCGGGGGTTGGGCCGTAATCGACGTCGAGACGTCGGGGTTTCGGCCGGGCCAGGCGCGGATCATCAGCATTGCCGCGCTGGGTCTGGACGCGAACGGCCGGGTCGAGCAGTCCGTGGTCAGCCTGCTCAATCCCGGGGTGGACCCCGGCCCCACCCACGTGCACGGCCTCACCGCCGCCATGCTGGAGGACCAGCCGCAGTTCGCCGACATCGTCGGTGACCTCGTCGAGGTGCTGCGGGGCCGCACGCTGGTGGCGCACAACGTCGCCTTCGACTACGCGTTCCTGGCCGCCGAGGCGGCGCTCGCCGAGGCGGAGCTCCCCGTCGACCACGTCATGTGCACGGTCGAGCTGGCGCGCCGGCTAGACCTCGGGGTCGACAATCTGCGGCTGGAGACGCTCGCGGCCCATTGGGGCGTGATCCAGGAACGGCCGCACGACGCCTTCGACGACGCGACGGTGCTGACCGGCGTGCTGGAGTCGGCGCTCGAGCGGGCGCGCGAACGCGACGTCTGGCTCCCGGTGCATCCGGTGACCCGGCGCCAATGGCCCAACGGGCGGGTGACCCACGACGAGCTGCGCCCGCTGAAGGTGCTGGCCTCGCGGATGCCGTGCCCCTATCTCAACCCGGGGCCATATGTCGGCGGCCGGCCGCTGGTCCAGGGCATGCGGGTGGCGCTGGCCGCCGAGGTGGCGCGCACCCACGAGGAGCTGGTCGAGCGGATCCTGCACGCCGGGCTGGCCTACAGCGATGTCGTGGACGGGGAGACCTCGCTGGTGGTCTGCAACGACACCGCCCCCGAGCAGGGCAAGGGCTATCACGCCCGGCAGCTGGGAGTGCCGGTGGTGTCCGACGCGCAGTTCATGGACTGCGTAGGCGCCGTCGCCCGGGGCACCAGCATGGAGGAGTTCACCGACGTCAACACGACGAACCCTCAGCTCGCGTTGTTCTGACCGACGCCTTGCATCACTACATCCGTAGTAGTACCGTTGCGTCATGACAACCACTACAGACGTAGTACAACGGAAGTCCTGGTGGGCCTCCTACCGCCGGCACGGCTATTTCTTCCGCCAGGCGGCCATGCTGACCATCTCGCTCGGTGTGCTCATCCACCTGTACCGGGTGATCTTCGGCGACGACCTCACGCTGAAATACGCCATGACGCTGACGACCGACAGGATCCTGCTCGTCCCGATGACGTATGCGGCCATCACTGGCGTCCTGGTCTGGCGGCGGGTGCGGTTCGCCAACAAGCCGCATCGGGCGTTCTTCACGGCGTCGGTCGTGTACATCGCCGGCAGCGTCCCGCTGCACATCTGGTGTTCGTATGTCACCAAGGACCTGTCGGTCTACATGTGGTTTCGCCCGTGGTTCAGCTACCTGCTGTTGATCGTGGTCTATCCGGCGTTCCTGACGATGTTCTGGCGGCTGCGCTACAAAGACTGATGCCCCCCAATCCGGAACGCCGCGCCCAGCTCCTCGACGCCGCCATCGGCATCTTGGCCGACGAGGGGGTCGGGGGCCTGACGCATCGCCAGGTCGACGAGCGGGCGGGCCTGCCCGCGGGCACCACGTCGAACTACTTCCGCACGCGCCAGGCGCTGCTCGAAGCCACCGCGGCGCGGACGGTCGACCTGCATTGGCAGCGCGTCGAGGCCCTGCAGGCCGCGATCGGGTCGCTCACCCGCGACGGCATCGAGGCGCTGCTGACGCGGATGCTGTCCGACCCCGACGAGCAGGCCCGCCGTTACACGCTGGCGCGGTTCGAGCTGTTCATGGAGGGCACCCGCCGCCCGGAGCTGCAGCCGTTCCTCAAAGACCTGCAGGCCGCCGCGGTGAAGTCGGCCACCCTCATCTTCGAGGCGGCGGGCTTCAGCCCGGAACCGCAGCAGATGGAACAGCTGAGCCGGCTGCTCAACGGCTACGTGTTCAGCAACCTCACGATCCCAGGTGCCGACGATGACCCGGCCACGCTCGTCGACCGACTTTTGCGCGCCTTCTTCAACGGTTAGCGCGACGCCCGGTTCACCGCAGAGACCACGGCCCGCAGCGACGCGGTGGTGATCGACGGCGCGATGCCGACGCCCCACACCGTCCTGCCGCCCACCGAAGCCTCCACATACGCCGCCGCCTGCGCGTCGTCCCCGGAGCTCATCGCGTGCTCGGAGTAGTCCAGCACGGCGACGTCGAACCCGACGGTGCCCAGCGCGTGGACGAAGGCCGCGAGCGGGCCGTTGCCGACACCGACGATCTCGGTCTCCACGCCGTTGACCTTGACGGTCGTGGTGATGGTCGTCGTGCCGCCGTCCTCCTCGGAGGCGTCGACCCGCTGCTTGATGCGCTCCAGCGGCCAGACCGGGGCGAGGTATTCCTCGGAGAACGCCTCCCACATCTCCTTGGGCGACACCTCGCCGCCCTCGCCTCCCGTGCCCTCGGCGATCTTCTGGATCACCTGCGAGAACTCGATCTGCAGCCGTCGCGGCAGCGCCAGGCCGTGGTCGGCCTTCATGATGTAGGCCACGCCGCCCTTGCCGGACTGCGAATTGACCCGGATCACCGCCTCGTAGGTGCGTCCGACGTCCTTGGGGTCGATCGGCAGATACGGAACCTGCCAGAGCATGTCCTCGACGTCGGTGTCGGCGGCATCCGCATCCACCTTCATCTGGTCGAGGCCCTTGTTGATGGCGTCCTGGTGGCTGCCGGAGAACGCGGTGTAGACCAGGTCGCCACCGTAGGGGTGACGCTCGTGCACCGGCAGCTGATTGCAGTACTCCACGGTGCGGCGGATCTCGTCGATGTTGGAGAAGTCGATCTGCGGGTCCACGCCGCGGGAGAACAGGTTGAGCCCCAGGGTCACCAGGCACACGTTGCCGGTGCGCTCCCCGTTGCCGAACAGGCAACCCTCGATCCGGTCGGCGCCCGCCTGGTAGCCCAATTCGGCTGCGGCGACGGCGGTTCCGCGGTCGTTGTGCGGATGCAGGCTCAGGATGACCGACTCCCGGTTGGCCAGGTTGCGGCTCATCCACTCGATCGAGTCGGCGTACACGTTGGGCGTGGCCATCTCCACCGTGGCGGGCAGGTTGAAGATGATCGGGTTGTCGGGTGTCGGCGCGATGATCTCGCCGACGGCGTCGCACACCTGCTTGGCGTACTCCAGTTCCGTGCCGGTGTAGGACTCCGGTGAGTACTCGAAACGCCACTGCGTGCCGGGGTACTTGGCGGCCTCCTCGACGCACTTGCGCGCGCCGTCGGTCGCGATGGCCTGCACGGCGGCCCGGTCGGCGCGAAACACCACGCGGCGCTGCAGGATCGACGTCGAGTTGTAGAAGTGCACGATCGCCCGCGGCGCGCCCTCGCATGCCACGAAGGTCCGCTCGATGAGCTCCGGCCGGCACTGGGTCAGAACCTGGATGGTGACGTCGTCGGGAATGGCGCCGTCGCTGATGATCTCGCGGACGAAGTCGAAGTCGGTCTGGCTGGCCGACGGGAACCCGACCTCGATCTCCTTGTAGCCCATCCGCACCAGCAGGTCGAACATGCGGCGCTTGCGGGCGGGGCTCATCGGGTCGATCAGCGCCTGGTTGCCGTCGCGCAGATCCACGGCGCACCAGAGCGGGGCGCGGGTGGTGACCCGGTCCGGCCAGGTGCGGTCGGCCACGCGGATCGGCTCGACCTCCTCGGCGAAGGGTCGGTACCGGCCGATCGGCATGGACGAGCCGCGCTGCGGATTCCAGGCGGGTTGGTCGGGCCCGGGTGGACCGTCAGGTTTGACGATGGTGCGGGCCGATCTATAGACGTCGGGCGAATCTGGATTGGTCACGATAATTGCTCCGGGGGATGAGAAGGAACCTCAGACCGGCGCATCGCGAACTCCCGCGACGGGAAGCCGGTCTTGATCAGACCCCGTCGCGGCGTCCGAGGAGGAGCACCCGCTGCACGGTTTGCACTCTACCGCGCGCGGCCTGGGCGCCAAAACTCGATGCGATCCGCGACGGACGCGTCACCGTCGCGGGCTCCGCCCGGGCCTGCCGGGCCGCGCCGGTCGCGCCGCTGTCGTCCCCGTCGTGTCCTTGAGCGTCACCCTGAACTGCATCGCCCGGTACGGCCAGCCCGTCGCCGTGTCCCACTGGGACACCACCAGCCCGACGCCGCCGCGCACGTCCAGGCGCGAGCCGGGAAGAACGTATCCGCCGTACAGCTGCGCGACCCGGTTGTTCGGCAGGTCCTGCGCGTCCCAGGTCGTCCCGACCACCGGCGTTTGGATCTCCGCCTCGTAGAGATTGGCGGTGGGGTCCTCGATCGTGCGGTAGCCCAGCGCATATCCCGAGGACAGGAAGCCGCCGAGGATCCACTTGCCGGTGTCGAGCCTGCGCAATGTCAGCTCGCCCCAGGTTTCGCCCGGGGGTGTGATGGGCGTCGGTGCGTTGCCCCACGCCCATTGGTTATCGGCCCAGCCCCAGCCGGAGTACTTGGTCTTGTCGCCGATATCGCCCGGACGCACGCGCCGCAGGATGATGCCCTTGTCGCGCTGAAAGCCGGTGGAGACGACGTAGACCCAACCGTCATCGGGGTCGTAGTCCCAGGACCACAGCTGCGCGCAGCCATTGCACAACGACGCGGGAAAGGTTGCCTTGGCGCCCATCGCACGCCAGGTGACGCCGTTGTCGGTGGAGGCCCAGATTCCGGTCCGGATCACGTTCCCGAAGCCACGGTTGACGATGGCGTGCAGGTACATCATCTGCCCGATGACCAGCACGTCCGACGGGATCACGGTGCTGATCCCGCCCTGTTTCCAGGGTGGGCCGTCGTGGACGTAGTGCCACAACTGCTGCGCGTAGTCCGGGTCCACGCCGCCCGCGCTCTCGAAGCGGATTGGGCTGTCGGTGTCCCCGCTGCCGATCAGGGCGACGGGGGCGCGCCAGTCCCCCTGCCCGACGGCGAGGCCGGAGAAGGTGTCTCCGAACACCGACACCAGCCTGCCGTTCGGCGCGACCGCGCAGACGCCGAGGTCGGTACAGGTCACCCCCCATTTGTCGGTGATGCCCGGGCCGGTGATGTCTGCCACGTAGCCCTCGACGGGCGAGGAGAAATTTATTGCCGCGCAAGCACTTTCGCGCCGCCACCGATACACCGTCGAGCGGCTGATGCCGCTGTCGGCCGCAACCGCGGCGACCGTCTCGCCGGAGAGCACCCTGCGCAGTACCTGGTTGCGCAAAGCGGCATCGGCCTTCCGCATGACTCCTCCGCTGTTGGTCGCGTTCATCCGAGCAGATCACCTCCAGAGTGCGACGGCACGCGTAGCGCCCTACCTGTGTCTCCGGCGGCGGTCCGCTCCTCGACAAATGAGGTAGCGCACTACGCATCCCAACCCGGGATCCCCGCCCCTACGGTCGACCTACCACCCAGGTCAGGAGGATTTCAATGACAACTTTGCAAGAGTCGCGGCGCGTCAAAACCGATGAGCCGCCGCAGGACTGGAGCCACGTCCGCGGATTCGGCTGGCGCCCGCAGCTCCCGGATGCCCGCGACATGATGTACATGGCCAGGCTCAAGGGCTCGTTACCGCCCGAGTACGACCTGCGCCCGTCGATGCCGGCGGTGTACGACCAGGGCCAGCTCGGGTCGTGCACGGGAAATGCGATCGCCGCCGCGATGGAGTACGAGCGGGATCGGCAGGGCTTGTCCGATTTCATCCCGTCACGGCTGTTCATCTACTACAACGAACGCGCGCTCGAAGGCACCGTGTCCAGCGACTCGGGCGCGATGATCAGGGACGGCATCAAGGTGGTCAATCGCGAGGGCGTGTGCCCGGAGACGCTGTGGCCCTACGACATCGGCGTGTTCACGGTGAAGCCGCCGAAGCGCTGCTACGTCGCCGCGGAGAAGGACAAGGCGGTGCAGTACGAGGCGATCCAGACGCTGGGGCAGCTCAAGGACGCCATCGCCTCGAGCCTGGCGGTCGTATTCGGGTTCACCGTGTACCAGAGTTTCGAGTCGCAGTCCGTCGCGGACACCGGCGTGATGCCGATGCCCAAACCGGGTGAGGCCACCGTCGGCGGCCACGCCGTTCTCGCCGTCGGCTACTCAGACCCCAAGGGCCACTTGATTGTTCGAAACTCGTGGGGCTCGTCGTGGGGAGACCAGGGCTACTTCTACATGCCGTATCAGTATCTGACCGGATCCAAGGACGTCTCGGACAGCTCGCCCATCAACAAGGCGCACCTGGCGAGCGACTTCTGGGCGATCCAGGCGGTCTCGTCGTAGCGCCCGACGCACCAGGTGCCCCACGGGGCGCCCGCCTTTGTCCGACCGTCGGACGGGCGGGCGCCCCTTCACAACCGCCCAACGGGTCGGCGGCGGCAAAACTCAGGTGCGGCCACACGTATTCTGTGGTGGACCTATACCCGTCCGACCGAAAGAACAACAGTGGCGCTCGTCGTGCAGAAGTACGGCGGATCATCCGTGGCGGATGCCGACCGGATCCGCCGCGTCGCGGAGCGCATCGTCGCGACCAAAAGGCAGGGCAACGACGTCGTCGTGGTGGTTTCCGCGATGGGCGACACCACCGACGACCTGCTGGACCTGGCCCAGCAGGTCTGCCCGGCCCCGCCGCCGCGGGAGCTCGACATGCTGCTGACCGCCGGTGAACGCATCTCCAACGCGCTGGTCGCGATGGCGATCGAATCGCTCGGCGCGCAGGCCCGGTCGTTCACGGGTTCGCAGGCCGGCGTGATCACCACCGGCACCCACGGCAACGCGAAGATCATCGAGGTGACGCCGGGACGGCTGCGCACCGCGCTCGACGAGGGCCGCATCGTGTTGGTCGCCGGCTTCCAGGGGGTCAGCCAGGACACCCGCGACGTCACCACGCTCGGCCGCGGGGGTTCGGACACCACCGCGGTCGCCCTGGCCGCCGCGCTCGGCGCCGACGTCTGCGAGATCTACACCGACGTGGACGGCATCTTCAGCGCGGACCCGAGGATCGTGCACAACGCCCGCAGGCTGGACACCGTGACGTTCGAGGAGATGCTCGAGATGGCGGCCTGCGGCGCCAAGGTGCTGATGCTGCGCTGCGTGGAATACGCTCGCCGCTATGACATTCCGGTGCACGTCCGCTCGTCGTATTCGGACAGACCCGGCACCATCGTTAAGGGATCGATCAAGGACATAGCCATGGAAGACCCCATCCTGACCGGCGTCGCGCACGACCGCAGCGAGGCCAAGGTGACCATCGTCGGGCTGCCCGACATACCCGGCTATGCGGCGCGCGTTTTCCGGGCCGTCGCCGACGCCGACGTGAACATCGACATGGTGCTGCAGAACGTGTCCAAGGTCGAGGACGGCAAGACCGACATCACCTTCACCTGCTCGCGCGACAGCGGCCCCACCGCGGTGGAGAAGCTGGACGCGCTGCGCGACGAGATCGGTTTCACCCAGCTGCTCTACGACGACCACATCGGCAAGGTGTCGCTGATCGGGGCGGGCATGCGCAGCCATCCGGGCGTCACCGCGACCTTCTGCGAGGCGCTGGCCGCCGTCGGCGTCAACATCGAGCTGATCTCCACCTCCGAGATCCGGATCTCGGTGCTGTGCCGCGACACCGAACTAGACAAGGCCGTCGTGGCGTTACACGAGGCGTTCGGTCTCGGCGGCGAGGAGTCGGCGACGGTATATGCGGGGACGGGTAGGTAGATATGGGCGCGAATAGCGTCTCAATAGGCGTAGTGGGCGCCACCGGTCAGGTGGGCCAGGTGATGCGCAGGCTGCTGGACGAGCGGGACTTTCCGGCGACCACCGTGCGGTTCTTCGCGTCCGCCCGCTCGCAGGGCCGCAAGCTGGAGTTCCGCGGCCAGGAGATCGAGGTCGAGGACGCCGCGACGGCGGACCCGTCGGGGCTGGACATCGCGGTCTTCTCGGCCGGCAAGACGATGTCGCTGGTGCAGGCGCCGCGGTTCGCCGCGGCGGGAGTCACGGTGATCGACAACTCCTCGGCCTGGCGCAAGGATCCCGACGTGCCACTGGTGGTGTCGGAGGTGAACTTCACCCGCGACGCGCACCGCCGACCCAAGGGCATCATCGCCAACCCGAACTGCACCACAATGGCCGCCATGCCGGTGCTCAAGGTGCTGCACGACGAGGCGCAACTGGTGCGGATCGTGACGTCGACGTATCAGGCGGTGTCGGGCAGCGGCCTGGCGGGGGTCGAGGAACTGGCGACCCAGGCGCGCGCCGTCATCGACGGCGCCGAGGAGCTGGTGTACGACGGCGGCGCCCTCGATTTCCCGGCGCCCAACACCTATGTGGCGCCGATCGCGTTCAACGTCCTGCCGCTCGCCGGCTCGTTATTGGACGACGGTTCCGGGGAGACCGACGAGGACGCGAAGCTGCGCTTCGAGAGCCGCAAGATCCTCGGCATCCCGGACCTGTTGGTCTCCGGCACCTGCGTGCGGGTGCCGGTGTTCACCGGGCACTCGCTGTCGATCAACGCCGAATTCGCCCGGCCGCTCTCGCCCGAGCGCGCCCGCGAGCTGCTCGACGGCGCCCCGGGCGTCAAGGTCGTCGACGTCCCGACGCCGCTGGCCGCCGCGGGTGTCGACGAATCGCTGGTCGGCCGGATCCGCCGGGACCCGGGCGTCCCGGAGGGGCGCGGCCTGGCGCTGTTCGTGTCGGGCGACAACCTGCGCAAGGGTGCGGCGCTGAACACCATCCAGATCGCCGAGCTGCTGGCCGCCGAACTATAGTTCCCGGGTGAGCTCGGCCCGGGTCGCCCTGCTAAGCGTGTTGTGTTTGGTTGCGCCCCAGCCTGTTTGGCATGCGCGCGCCGATCCTCCGGCGCCGGCGCCGGAACCCGTCCTGCAGCCGCTGGCGCCGGGTCAGGTGGTGCGGATCGGGCCGACGGCCGGCACCGGAACCCCGACGGGTGACTACGGCATCGGCGCGACGGACCTGTGTGAGTTCGTCGAATTCCCCACCGAGCTGTTGCAGGTCTGCGGCGACAGCTTCGCCGGCCAGGGCGTCGGGTTCGGCGGTTGGTACTCGCCGATCGCGCTGCACGTGGACACCGCGTCGGTCGACGACCCCGCCGGGGTGCGCTACACCGGCGTCACCGGAGTCGGCAAGCCGCTGCTGGCCGACCCCACGCCGCCCGGCGATTCCCAGCTGCCCGCCGGGGTGGTGCAGGTCAACCGGCGCAACTACCTGATGGTCACGACGACGAAAAACCTTGAGCCGCAAAGCTCCCGGTTGGTGATGGCCGAACCGGCGCGCGGCGGCTGGCAGACCGTCGCCGGGTCCCGCCGCGACGGTTCCTACCAGGGTGGCCGGCAGTCGCAGATCAGCGGCTACTACGACCCCATCCCCACCCCGGACTCGCCGGGCGGCTGGGTGTACATCGTGGCCAACAGCTTCACGCGACGGGATCCGGTGGTGTTGTACCGGGCCACGCCGCAGACGTTCGCCGACCGGTCCCGGTGGCAGGGCTGGGCGTCGGGTCCCGACGGCGGGTGGGGCAGGCCGCCGACGCCGCTGTGGCCCGATCAGGTAGGTGAGATGTCCATCAGGCAGATCGACGGCAAGGCGGTGCTGTCCTACTTCAACGCCAGCACCGGCAACATGGAGGTCCGGGTCGCCAACGACCCGACGTCGCTGGGCACCGCGCCCGTGACGACGGTGGTGCAGCACGACGAGTGGCCCGATCCCGCCGAAAGCCTCCCGCCGCCCTACGACAACCGTCTCGCGCAGCCGTACGGCGGGTACATCTCGCCCGGGTCAACCCTCGACGAGCTGCGCATCTTCGTCAGCCAGTGGGACACCCGGACCAGGGCGACCGCGCCGTACCGGGTCATCCAGTTCGCGGTCAACCCGTTCAAGCCCGGGTCGGAGCCCTAGGGCTAGGTTCCATTCACGCCTGACAGGCCGAACAGCCCGGCGGCGCCGCCCGTGCCAGGGTTGCCGTTGGGTACGCCGATCCCCCGGTTGCCGCCGTTGCCGCCGTTTCCGATCAGCCCGGCGCTGCCGCCGTTGCCGCCGTCCCCGCCGGTGGTCCCGAGGCCGTCGCCCCCCGCGCCGCCGGTCCCGCCACCGCCGACCAGCCTGCCGCCATTACTTC
>NZ_LZKR01000018.1 GCF_001672915.1 Mycobacterium sp. 1245805.9
CGCGGTGCGCGCCGTCGTCGTCGGGGCCCGGCGCACCGCCGAGGAACTGGGCCGCGCGTTCGCCGGCATACCGGTCGTCACCTCGGCGGGCGACGCCGTCGTGCCCGAAGTCGCCGATCGCCCGGCCCTGGTGGTCGCCACGCCGGGCGCCGAGCCCCGCGCGGCGGGCGGGTACGGGGCGGCGCTGCTGCTGGACACCTGGGCGCTGTTGGGCCGGCAAGACCTGCGCGCCGCCGAGGACGCGCTGTGGCGCTGGATGAGCGCCGCCGCGCTGGTGCGTGCCCGCGGCGACGGCGGCGTGGTGATGGTGGTCGCCGAATCGTCCATTCCCACAGTGCAATCGCTGATCCGCTGGGATCCGGTGGGGCACGCGGAGGCCGAGCTGACGGCGCGGGCCGAGGTGGGGCTGCCGCCCAGCGTGCACATCGCCGCCGTCGACGGAACGGCGGGCGCCGTCGCGGCGCTGCTCGAACAGTCCCGGCTGCCCGGCCGGGAGGATTTCCACGCCGAGCTGCTGGGCCCGGGCGGCCTGCCGGCGGGCGTGCGACGCCCGGCCGGCACCCCCGCCGGCGCGTCGGTGACCCGGATGCTGGTGCGGGTGCAGCGGCCGCAGGGTCTGGCGCTCGCGGCCGCCCTGCGCAGCGCCGTCGGCGTGCTGAGCGCGCGGCAGGACAACGAGCCGGTGCGGGTGCAGATCGATCCGCTGCACATCGGGTAGCGCCGAATCTGCGTCGTGGCGATAGTATTCGTGGGAAACAATCTCTGAGCTCGATATTGGAAGGCTGTTACACTGCCAACTCTTTGCTGGTGGGCCGGGAGCAAGTCCGGAGGAGGGGCGCGATGGTGGCAGACAACTCGACGGCAGCGGACGAGTCTTTGGACGTGATCACCGACTCGTTGCTGACCGCCTCCCGTTTGCTGGTTGCCATATCGGCGCGGTCGATCAGCCAGGTCGACGAGACCATCACCATTCCGCAGTTCCGGACCCTGGTGATCCTGTCCAATCGGGGCCCGGTCAACCTGGCCACGCTGGCCAGCCTGCTGGGGGTGCAGCCGTCGGCCACCGGCCGGATGGTCGACCGGCTGGTGGCCGCCGGTCTGATCGACCGCCTCCCGCATCCCACTTCCCGCCGCGAGCTGCTCGCCGCGCTGACCAAGCGCGGCCGCGAGGTCGTCCGCAAGGTCACCGCGTATCGGCGCGCCGAGATCGCCACCATCGTGGAGAAGATGCCGCCGCCGGAGCGCCACGGGCTGGTGCGGGCCCTGACCGCCTTCACCGCCGCGGGCGGCGAGCCCGACGTCCACCTGGACGCGGACCTCGACCTGTAGCAGATTCACCGCCGCTCGGCGGTGACCAGCAGGTACTCCCACCGCATGCCGTCCTCGCGCAGGTACGTGCGCGCGAGTTCGACCAGTTGGGCGTCGAGCTCGGCGGCCAGCACCCGGTTGTGGCCGATGTTGGCGTACGCCTCGATGGTCGGGCCGTAGTGGTGCTTGAAGTACGCGTGCACGTCCTCGGCGCTGTCGAACCGGTTCACCCGCAGGTTGCGCCGCAGCGTCGTGACGCGCCCGACCCGGTCACCCAGCAGTCCGGCGACGTAGCCCTCGCGGCCCCACAGCGCGGCGGGGAACACGGCCGGCGACAGGCTCGGCCGGTACGGCCTGATGGTCGCCAGCATCCGCCCGAAGAAGCCCTCCGGGGTCCAGCTGATCACGCCGATCGTCCCGCCGGGCCGGCAAACCCGCACCAGCTCGTCGGCGGCGCGCCGGTGGTCGGGCGCGAACTGCACGCCGATCGCCGAGATGACGGCGTCGAATTCGCCGTCGCCGAACGGCAGCGCGTGCGCGTTGGCCTCGCGGTAGTCGAGCGTCAGCCCCAGCGCCGCCGCCCGCGCCTGGGACCGCCGCAGCAATTCGGGCGTGAGGTCGGTGGAAACGACGTCGGCGCCCGTCGCAGCGGCGGGAAGCGAGATGTTGCCCGAGCCGGCGGCCACGTCGAGCACCCGCGCGCCCGGCCCGATACCCGCCGCGGCGACCAGGACCGGGCCCAGCGGCGCCATCACCTCCTCGGCCATCAGGGCGTAGTCCCCGAGCGCCCACATGGCGCGGTGTGTTGCCGCAAGGGCGTCGGTGGTGGTGTCGAGCGTCATCGGACCTCCCATAATAGTAGACGTAGGAAACAATATACTGATGCAACTGTGTGAAACCTGGGCATGTCCTGGGCGGATCCGGTGCTTCCTAGACTTGTGCGGTGCGTCTCGTCTTCGCCGGCACCCCCGAACCCGCGCTGCCCGCGCTGCGCAGCCTCATCGACTCGCCCCGGCACGAGGTGGTGGCGGTGTTGACCCGACCCGACGCCGCGTCCGGGCGGCGCGGCAGGCCCGAGCCGTCGCCGGTGGCGCGCGAGGCGCTCGACCGCGGCATCCCGGTGCTGCGCCCGGCGCGGCCCAATTCGCCGGAGTTCGTCGCCGAGCTGTCGGAGCTGGCGCCGGACTGCTGCCCGGTGGTGGCATACGGCGCGCTGCTGCGCGACGACCTGCTCGCGGTGCCCCCGCACGGCTGGATCAATCTGCACTTCTCGCTGCTGCCCGCGTGGCGCGGCGCGGCGCCGGTGCAGGCCGCGATCGCCGCGGGTGACGAGATCACCGGGGCGACCACGTTCCGGATCGAGCCGAGCCTGGACTCGGGACCGGTGTACGGGGTCGTCACCGAGACGATCCGGCCGACCGACACCGCGGGCGATCTGCTTGGGCGCCTTGCGCTTTCGGGGGCGGCGCTGTTGTCGGCCACGCTGGACGGCATCGCCGACGGGACGCTGACCCCGCGGCCGCAACCCGCCGACGGGGTCAGCATGGCGCCGAAGATCACCGTCGAATCCGCCCGGGTGCGCTGGGAGCTGCCCGCGCCCGTGGTGGAGCGGCGGATCCGCGCCGTCACGCCCAACCCGGGCGCCTGGACGCTCATCGGTGATTTGCGCATCAAGGTCGGGCCCGTGCAGCTCGACTCGGGCCCAACGGCCCCAAAACTACTGCCGCCCGGTGTCATTCACGCGGACCGCAAGAACGTGTGGGTCGGCACCGGCTCGGAACCGGTGCGGCTGGGCCAGATTCAGCCGCCGGGCAAGAAGTTCATGAACGCCGTCGACTGGGCTCGCGGCGCCCGCCTCGACGCGGCCGCCCGGGCGTCGTGAACAACCGGGGGCGCCCCAGGAGGCGCCGGCCGCTGGACCCGGCGCGCGCCGCCGCGTTCGAGGTGCTGCGCGCCGTCAGCGAGCGCGACGCGTACGCCAACCTGGCGCTGCCCGCGGTGCTGCGCCAACGCGGAATCACCGGCCGCGACGCCGCTTTCGCCACCGAGTTGACCTACGGCACCTGCCGCACCCGCGGGCTGCTCGACGCGGTCATCGGCGCGGCCGCCGGGCGATCGCCGGAGGCCATCGACCCGGTGCTGCTCGACCTGCTCCGGCTGGGCGCCTACCAGCTGCTGCGCACCCGGGTCGACGCGCACGCCGCGGTGTCCACCACGGTCGAGCAGGCCGGCATCGAATTCGATTCCGCCCGAGCGGGTTTCGTCAACGGCGTGCTGCGCACCATCGCCGGGCGGGACGAGAAGTCCTGGGTCGGCGAGCTGGCCCCCGACCCGTCGCGGGATCCGGTCGGGCACGCCGCGTTCGTGCACGCGCACCCGCGCTGGGTCGCCCAGGCCTTCGCCGACGCGCTCGGCGCGGCCGCGACCGAGCTGGACGCGGTGCTGGCCAGCGACGACGCGCGCCCCCAGGTGCACCTGGCGGCCCGGCCCGGGGTGCTGACCGCGGCCGAGCTGGCCGAGGCGGTCGGCGGCACCGTCGGCCGGTATTCGCCGTACGCGGTGTACCTGCCGGGCGGGGATCCCGGGCGGCTGGCGCCGGTGCGCGACGGCGCCGCGGTGGTCCAGGACGAGGGCAGCCAGCTGGTGGCCCGCGCGCTGACCCTGGCGCCGGTCGACGGCGACGCCGGGCGGTGGCTGGACCTGTGCGCCGGTCCGGGCGGCAAGACCGCGCTGCTGGCCGCGCTGGGCTCGGAGTCGGGGGCCCGCGTGACAGCGGTGGAGCCGGCGCCGCGCCGCGCCGAGATGGTCGAGGAGAACACCCGCGGGCTGCCGGTCGACGTGGTGCGGGTCGACGGGCGGGAGAGCGGCCTCGAGCCAGGGTTCGACCGGGTGCTCGTCGACGCGCCGTGCACCGGGCTGGGCGCGTTGCGGCGCCGCCCGGAGGCCCGGTGGCGGCGCCCGGCCGCCGACGTGCCGGCGCTGGCCAAGCTGCAACGCGAGCTGCTGGCCGCCGCGATCGCGCTGACCCGGCCCGGCGGCGTCGTGCTGTACGCGACCTGTTCGCCGCACCTCGCGGAAACCGTTGGCGTGGTTGCCGACGCGCTGCGCCGCCATCCGGTGTCCGAGCTGGACACCCGGCCGCTGTTCGAGCCCGCCACTGGGCTCGGGGAGGGAAATTCGGTGCAGCTGTGGCCACACCGGCACGGCACCGACGCGATGTTTGCCGCCGCGCTGCGCCGCGTCTGAAGTGATGTTGGCCCCTCGGCTCAGTAGTGTGGCGCACATGCCTGGCAACAGCGGTAGGGCGCTGATCGCCCCGTCGATCCTCGCCGCCGATTTCGCCCGACTCGCCGACGAAGCGGCCGCCGTGCGCGGCGCGGACTGGTTGCACGTCGACGTGATGGACAACCACTTCGTGCCCAACCTGACCATCGGCCTGCCCGTGGTGGAGGCCATGCTGGCCACCACCACGATCCCGATGGATTGCCACCTGATGATCGAGGATCCGGACCGCTGGGCGCCGCCCTACGCCGAGGCGGGCGCCTACAACGTCACCTTCCACGCCGAGGCCACCGACAATCCCGTCGGGGTAGCCCGCGACATCCGCGCCGCCGGTGCGAAGGCCGGGATCAGCGTGAAACCCGGCACGGCGCTGGAGCCCTACCTCGAGATCCTGCCGCACTTCGACACCCTGCTGATCATGTCGGTCGAGCCCGGTTTCGGCGGCCAGAGCTTCATTCCCGAGGTGCTCGGGAAGGTCCGCGCCGTGCGCAAGCTGATCGAGGCGGGGGAGTTGACCATCCTGGTCGAGATCGACGGCGGCATCAACGAGGACACCATCGAGCAGGCCGCCGAAGCCGGCGTCGACTGCTTTGTCGCCGGGTCGGCGGTGTACGGGGCGGAAGACCCGGAGGCCGCGGTCGAGGCGCTACGGCGGCAGGCCGCGGCCGTGTCAGCGCACCTGCGCGCATGAACCAGCCCCAGTCGGTCGACAGCCTCGACGCGGCCATGCGCCTGGCGATCGAACACTCCTACCAGGTCAAGGGCACCACCTACCCGAACCCGCCGGTCGGGTGCGTGATCGTCGACCCCGAGGGCCACGTCGTCGGCGTGGGCGCCACCGAGCCCGCCGGCGGCGACCACGCCGAGGCGCCGGCGTTGCGGCGGGCCGGCGGTCTGGCCGCGGGCGGCATCGCGTTCGTCACCCTCGAGCCGTGCAATCACTACGGCAAGACGCCGCCGTGCGTCAATGCCCTGATCGAGGCGAGGGTGGGCACGGTCATCTACGCCGTCGGCGACCCGAACGCGATCGCGGGCGGGGGCGCCGGGCGGCTGCAGGCCGCCGGGGTGCAGGTGCGCTCGGGCGTCCTGGCGAACGAGGTGGCCGCCGGGCCGCTGCGCGAGTGGCTGCACAAGGTGCGCACCGGGCTGCCGCACATCACCTGGAAGTACGCCAGCAGCGTCGACGGGCGCAGCGCCGCCGCCGACGGCACCAGCCAGTGGATCTCCAGCGAGGCGTCCCGGTTGGACCTGCATCGCCGGCGCGCCATCGCCGACGCGATCGTGGTCGGCACGGGCACAGTGCTGGCCGACGACCCGGTGCTGACCGCCCGGCTGGCCGACGGCTCGCTGGCCAACCGCCAACCGCTGCGGGTGGTGGTGGGCATGCGCGAAATACCGCCGGAGGCAAAGGTTCTCAACGACGATTCGCGCACCATGGTGATTCGCACCCACGACCCCATGGAGGTCATCAAGGCGCTCTCGGACCGCACCGACGTCCTGCTCGAGGGCGGCCCCACCCTCGCCGGGGCCTTCCTGCGCGCCGGGGCGATCAACCGGATCCTGGCCTACGTGGCGCCGATGCTGGTGGGTGGCCCCATCACGGCGGTCGACGACGTGGGGGTGCCCACTATCGCGCGGGCGCTGCGCTGGCAGTTCGACGGGATCGACCGGGCCGGCCCCGATCTGGTGCTCAGCCTGGTGCCGCAGGGCGGCTAGCTGATCAGGGGGTGGGCGCCGCGTTGACTTCGGCCGGCTGCTCGGCGACTTCCGGTTCCTCGGCGTGCTCCTTGCGGCCGCTGACCAGAAGGCCCAGCAGCGCGCCCGCCACACAGATGCCGACGGTGACCATGAAGATGTCGCCGTACATCGCCGCGAAGGCCTTGATGTACATGGTGCCCTGGGCGAGCACGCGTTCCAGCAGGCTGGCGTCCGGCGGGATCGCCGCCGTCAACCCGGCCACGATCTGGTTGAACCGGTAGAAGCCCCACGCCGTCAGCGCGGCCACACCGATCAGCATGCCCGTCATGCGGGCCACCACCACCGCCGCCGAGGCGATGCCGTGTTGCGCGGCGGGCACCACCCGCAGGGCGGCCGACGACAGCGGCCCGATCACCAGGCCCAGTCCGAGGCCGGCCACCAACAGGTCGGCGTGGATCGTTGGCACGCTGAACAGCCCGAAGAAGTTGACCTTGTGCCCCATGATGTCTTCGCGCCAGTAGTGAATCAGCCAGTACCCGTAGGCGGCGATGAGCAGCCCGACGAAGATCATGATCCGGTCGCCGATGCGGGTGGCGATCCAGCCGCCCAGCACCGCGCCGATCGGCAGGGCGATCAAGAACCACAGCAGCAGCCCGGCCGCCTGGTTCTGATTCATCTGCAGCACGCCCTGCCCGAACAGCTCCACGTCGACCAGCGTCACCATCAGCGCCGCGCCCGCGCTCAACGAGGCGCCCAGCGCCGCCAGGAACGGGCGGAAGTGCACCCCGGCCGGGTCGATCAACCGGGTGCGGGAGAACCGCTCCCACACCACGAAGGCCACCGCGGCGACGACCGCGCCGATCACCAACGGCAACCCGTAGCTGGGCAGCACCTGCTTGCCGTCGGGGTTGGGGTTGTACAGGCCGATCACCGCGAGCCCCAGCGCGACGGCCAGCAGCAGACCACCGACCAGGTCGATCCGTTCCGGCGCCTCGGTGCGATCGCGCGACGGCAGGCTGAACTGGATCATCACCATCGCGATCAGCGTCAGCGGGACGTTGATCCAGAACACATATCGCCAGTCGTGGAACAACCAGACGATGAAGATGCCGTACAGCGGGCCCAGCACGCTGCCGAGCTCCTGCGCGGCGCCGATGCCGCCCAGCACGCCGGCGCGGTTGCGCTGCGACCAGAGGTCGGCGCCCAGCGCCAGGGTGACCGGCAACAGCGCGCCGCTGGCCACGCCCTGGATGGTCCGGCCGGCGATCAGCATGTGGAAGTCGCCAAACTGTCCGGCCAGCGCCGTGACCACCGACCCCACGATGAACAGGCCCAGGGCCGCCTGCAGCAGCAGCTTGCGGCCGAACCGGTCCGAGGCCCGGCCCAGCAGCGGCATGGCCGCGATGTAGCCCAGCAGGTACATCGTCACAATCCAGGTGATCCGCTGCAACTGGTTCACCGGGATCCCGACGTCGGACATGATGTCGCGCATGATGGTGACCACGACGTAGGTGTCGAGGGCCCCCAGCAGCACCGCAAGGCTGCCCGCGCTGATCGCGACGCGGCGTCCGGCCCGAGTGCTCATGAGATCACCGGGGGCTTGGTGACGGTGACCGGCGCGCCCCAGTTGGACATGTTCATCTGCAGCGAATTGCCCGAGCTCTTTTCCAGGCTGGCCTGAACCAGCTGGTGGTCACCGTTCTCCTGGATCCACACCGTGCCCGGCACCTGCCCCGACGCGGTGAACTGCGGCACCAGCTTGTTCACCGCGTCCGCGGAGAACTTCCCGCTGATCTTGACGGCTTCCTGCCCGTCGATGTTGTCGCGCCCCTCGGCCTTGGCATCGGTGAAGTTGTTCAGCGCGTTGGCCAGCCCGGTGTCCGGGTTCAGGATCACCGAGACGTCGTAGATGTCGGAGGCCTTCCCGAAATCGCTCCACTTGTTCGGTGTGAGCGTGGCGTACAGGTCGCCGTCGACGACGACGAAGTCGGCTTGAAGGTCAGACCCCCCGACGGTGAGCGTGGCGTTTCCCGACGCGGCGGTGGCCGGCGCGTTGGTGAGGTCACCCGTCAGCACCTTGATGGGCAACCCCGGAATCTTGCCGTTCACCTTGATCACGAGGTGGGCGCTCTTGACGTTCTTCGTCGTGGCGGCGGATTGCTTGACCAGGTTGGTGGCGTCGGGGAGCGGCCCGCCGCTCACCTTCGGGCCCGAGGAGCATCCGGCGACCAGAGCGGCGGCGAGAGTCAGGGAAGCGAGGACGGCCAGTAGACGGTGGCGAGTCGGCATACCCTGCATCGTAGAGGGTGCCCGTGACCGGCTCAGGGAACACGGGCCCCGCTTGGCCGCCCATCGGCCCGTTAACCTGGTGCAATGTTCACCGGAATTGTCGAGGAGCTCGGGGAGGTGACCGGCCGCGACATCCTCGATGACGCCGCGCGGCTGACCATCCGCGGGCCGATGGTGACCGGCGACGCCGGGCATGGCGATTCGATCGCCGTCAACGGCGTGTGCCTCACGGTCGCCGAGCTGCTGCCGGACGGCCTGTTCACCGCCGACGTGATGGGCGAGACCCTGAACCGGTCCAACCTGGGCGAGTTGCAGGTGGGCAGCCGCGTCAACCTCGAGCGCGCCGCGGCCCTCAACAGCCGCCTCGGCGGACACATCGTGCAGGGGCACGTCGACGGCACCGGCCGCATCGTCGCCCGCACGCCCTCCGAACACTGGGAGGTCGTGCGGATCGAGGTGCCCGCGGCGGTGGCCCGCTATGTCGTCGAGAAGGGCTCGATCACCGTCGACGGGATCTCCCTGACCGTGTCCGCGCTGGGCTGCGAGCCGCGGGACTGGTTCGAGGTCTCCCTGATCCCGACGACGCGCGAGCTGACCACCCTCGGCCGTGCGCCCGTCGGGACGCAGGTGAACCTGGAGGTCGACGTCATCGCCAAATATGTTGAGCGGCTGATGAAAGCGGACCGCTAGCAGCGGCGGCGTGGCAACCGGCTGCAGCGGCCCGCTCCACACCAGGCGGTTATGCGCTGGTTACAGCCCGCGCCAGACGGGGCCATCCCAGTAGCCCCAGTCATTGAACTGGGCATTCCAGACCACCTGGGCCCAGGGCGCCCACGGCGGCGGCGGGGGCATCGGCCGCGCCCACGGAGGCGGCGGTCCCCAGCCGGCCGGGCCGTAGTTGTCATCCCAGTCGCGGCAGTTGTTCCAGTTCTGGTAGGGGCCCCAACCCGGGTCCCATTGCTGGCCCGGGCACCAGTGATGGTGATTTGCGGGCGCCGGGGGAGGCGCCGCCTGGGCGGTGCCGGAAGTCAGCCCGAGCGCGGCCGCGGCCATTCCGCCGGCCGCCAACGCACCGGTGCACAGGCGGACCCATGTCTTGGTTTGCGTGTTTGTATTCATGCCCTTCGGATTTCCGTTAACAGGGAGCCCAAAACGGCTTCCGGCGTCCCGCGCCGCACCTCACATGTGGTTCATAGCTGGGGCTTACGCCCGGCTTACGTCGCGCGACCTTTCGGGCAGAAAACCCGTGGCAATAACGGCGGTGGCGCGGTGGTTCATACTGAATGCAACACTTGGGCCGCTCCCCGGGCCCCTACGAGAGCAAGGCAACAGAGATGACGAGGTTGGACTCCGTCGAGAGGGCGGTTGCCGACATTGCGGCCGGTAAGGCCGTCGTCGTCATCGACGACGAGGAGCGCGAGAACGAGGGCGACCTGATCTTCGCGGCCGAGAAGGCCACGCCGGAGATGGTGGCCTTCATGGTCCGCTACACCTCGGGATACCTGTGCGTACCGCTGGACGGCTCGATCTGCGACCGGCTCGGTCTGCTGCCGATGTATGCCGTGAACCAGGACAAGCACGGGACCGCCTACACCGTCACCGTCGACGCGAGGGACGGTGTGGGAACCGGGATTTCCGCCTCCGACCGGGCCACCACGATGCGGCTGTTGGCCGATCCGGCCAGCGTTGCCGACGATTTCACCCGTCCCGGCCACGTGGTTCCGTTGCGCGCCAAGGACGGTGGCGTGTTGCGCCGGCCGGGCCACACCGAGGCCGCCGTCGACCTCGCCCGGATGGCGGGGCTGCAACCCGCCGGCGCGATCTGCGAGATCGTCAGCCAGAAGGACGAGGGCTCGATGGCGCAGACCGACGAGTTGCGGGTCTTCGCCGACGAGCACGACCTCGCGCTGATCACCATCGCCGATCTGATCGAGTGGCGGCGCAAGCACGAGAAGCACATCGAGCGCATCGCCGAGGCGCGCATACCGACCCGCCACGGGGAGTTTCGCGCCATCGGCTACTCCAGCATCTATGAGGACGTCGAGCACGTGGCGCTGGTTCGTGGCGAGATCGCCGGGCCCAACGCCGCCGTCGACTACGTCTTGGTCCGCGTGCACTCCGAATGCCTCACCGGGGACGTGTTCGGCTCCCGCCGCTGCGACTGCGGGCCCCAGCTGGACGCGGCGATGGCGATGGTCGCGCGCGAGGGGCGCGGCGTGGTGCTGTACATGCGCGGCCACGAGGGCCGGGGCATCGGGCTGATGCACAAGCTGCAGGCCTACCAGCTGCAGGACGCCGGGGACGACACCGTCGACGCCAATCTCAAGCTCGGATTGCCCGCCGACGCAAGGGATTACGGGATCGGCGCGCAGATCCTCGTCGACCTCGGCGTGCGCTCCATGCGGCTGCTGACCAACAACCCGGCCAAGCGGGTCGGGTTGGACGGGTACGGCCTGCACATCATCGAGCGGGTGCCGCTTCCGGTGCGGGCCAACGCCGAGAACATCCGCTACCTGATGACCAAGCGCGACAAGATGGGCCACGACCTGGTCGGGCTGGACGACTTCCACGAATCCGTGCATCTGCCGGGCGAATTCGGGGGTGCGCTTTGAGTGGTGGTGCGGGCATTCCGGACGTGCCGCCGCTCGACGCGTCGGGCCTGCGGCTGGCCATCGTGGCCAGCACCTGGCACGCCGAAATCTGCGACGCGCTGCTCGATGGCGCCCGCAAGGTCGCGTCCGAGTCGGGCATCGACGACCCGACCGTGGTCCGGGTGATCGGGGCGATCGAGATCCCGGTGATCGCACAGGAGCTGGCCCGAAACCACGACGCCGTCGTCGCCCTGGGCGTCGTAATCCGCGGCCAGACACCGCATTTCGACTACGTGTGTGACGCGGTCACGCAGGGCCTGACGCGGGTTTCGCTGGACGCGTCGACGCCGGTGGCCAACGGGGTGCTGACCACCGACACCGAGGAGCAGGCGCTGGATCGGGCCGGCCTTCCGGAATCGGCCGAGGACAAGGGCGCCCAGGCCACCGGGGCGGCCCTCGCCACCGCGCTGACGTTGCGTGACCTGCGCGCTCGGTCGTGACTTCGCCGTCGAGCAGCGAGGTCTGGGATGTCGAGCTGCGTCCCCACCGCATGCCGTTGTTCGTTTACATCGCCGCGTTTCTAATCGCCGCGGCACACATCGTGGTGGGCCTGCTGCTCAAGATCAAGTCCAGCGGGGTGATCTTCCACACCTCCGATCAGGTGGCGATGGCCGCCCTGGGCCTGGTGATCGCCGGTGGCGTGCTGTTGTTCGCGCGCCCGCGGCTGCGGGTGGGACCGGCGGGGCTCTCGGTGCGAAACTTGTTCGGGTACAAGCTGATTCCCTGGGCTGACGTGGTCGGCGTGTCGTTTCCCGCCGGCCGCCGCTGGGCGCGCATCGACCTCCCCGACGATGAGTACGTTCCGCTGATGGCGATCCAGGCCGTCGACAAGGAGCGCGCCGTCGAAGCCATGGACACCGTGCGGTCGCTGCTCGCGCGATATCGGCCGGACCTCGGCTAAGCGCTGTACCATCACCGGGTGGCGCGTCATCTATGGGCGGCTCCCGCGCTGGTCATCGCCGCGGTGATGGTGGGCGGCTGCGCGACCTCGGTGGCGGGTCGAGCGGTACGGGCTCCCGGTCAGCCGGGCGTCCCCGCGAATGCGCACGTGGCGATCTCGGCGCGCGAGTTGCTGTTGGCGGACGGGGACACCACCCCGTTCGGCTCGGCGACGGCGACACCCGTGGGCGACAACTACTTCACCAGCGCCCGGCCACCCGAATGCTCGGCGGCCTTGCTGTTCAAGGGTTCCCCGCTGGTGCCTGCCGGCTCGGCGGAGCACGCCGAGTCCGCCTATCGTTTCGGCGGCCCGGCGCTGTACGCCGAGTCGGTCGACGTCTACGACAAGGCCGTGAAGCCCCACGACGTGGTGTCGAAGGGCTTCGCCGCCATCGCCAAATGCCATGGCGAGGCCGCCGGGGTGTCGCCCACCGGGGTGTTTCCGCCGATGCGCCTCAGCTTCTTCGGCACCACCGACGACGGCGTCCTGGTCTGGACCATGGCCCATCCGAAGTGGACGTGCGACTACGGGCTGGCGGTGTTACCGCGGGTGGCCCTGATGCTGTCGGCATGCGACAGCAAGCCCGGATTTCCGATGAAGGACTGGGCGCCGAAACGCCGGGCGCAGATCGACCGGCGGACCGCCTGAGCCGCGTGCCTTGTCGCCGGGCCCGCCCTAGTCCGGCGATACGAAGTTAAGTACTCGGCCTGTCCGCCAGTTGTCGAAACCAGTAGTCCCCTACTGACGCCAATCCCCGAGGAAGAGCGCATCCTCGGTGGGCGGCCAAGGAGGTGGCGAGATGTCCTATGTGATTGCGGACCCAGAGATGATGACGGCGGCGGCAGGGGACTTGGCAGCCATCGGCTTGAACGTCAACGAGGCCCACATGGCGGCCGCGGCTCCAACCATCGCGGTGATACCCGCCGCCGCCGATGAGGTGTCGACAGGTATCGCGCACCTGTTCTCCCAGCACGCCGCGAACTATCAGGCGCTGGCCGGTCAGGCGGCGGCCTTCAACGACCAGTTTGTGCAGACACTCAACAGCGGCTTGGCCGCCTTAACTTATACCGAGGCCAACAGCGCCGTGGGACTGTCGATGCTGTTTTCGCTGCTGCCGCCCGGGATTCAGAACGAGCTGCAAACGGCGTTGCACGACCTCGTATCGTTGGCAGAGCTTCTCATCCTCGGGATCCTCGTCGGCGCTATCGTGGCCGCCTTCTTGTTCCTCATCCTGTACGGCATCGTGGTGACAAGCGGGCCGGGCATCCTGATGCATCCGCTCCAGTTCCTGCAGGCGTTTGGGCTGTGACCGACCACCATTCAAAAGCCCGCACAGGGCAAATGAGGGCCATGACGGCCCAGGCCGCATGGCCCGAAAAGCGGAGCAGCCCAGCAACTTCGGCCCCGCACCAGACCCGGATGACCCTCCGCCGTTTTGACAGGATCAAGGAAGATCTGTTTGCGGTGTTTGCGGCGGCACTACCGGTCCTCCCGGCGGTTCTCCCACCGCCGCGGGAGGTGGTGCCGGAACTGGCACACCTTCACCGGGAAGAACGGGTGCGCTGGCAAATCCAGCTGGTTCCATATGATCTCTGCACGCGTTAGGAACGGGAACCATATACCATTTCCAAGCGCCGGGCGGATTTGGCGCCGGTGCCATGCTGTTGTCGGGGCACCGCCATGTGCAACTGACACCGCCGGCACCCGGACCGCCAAGGCCGAGAGTGGCACCCCCGGCAATTGCCGCGCCAGCATCGACAGCCAGGCCCCCTGCCTCACAGTGCAAATGTGATTCATTGATTTCGGTGGGCCAATCACAATAAGCCCCCTGGGCAAAGAAAACGTTGGCCCCGGTCAGCACGGCGGGATAATCACACAAACCGGCATGGGCCCTCGGGGCCGGGAAAATAAAAATCGCACCGGATACCAGTATCGGAACGAGCCAAAGTTTATTCATTGGCCGCGCTCCCGAGACCCGCGCGGGTGAAGTCCGTGCACGTCGATGCGTTGCCCCCCACGCCCCGCCTCCTGTCCCACAGCTACGGGCAACATCGCTGGATTTCGGTGAAGTGTTGCGCGGTAGCGCGATCGGCACGCCAGCGATCAGATGTGGGGGTCGGGGCTACGACGATGGTTCCCGGGCGGACCTGCCGGCAAAGTAAGCCGCGGAGCGGGGCACAAAACCGGGCGGCGCCCAGCGACCGCCCGACCGCCAGTAGACCGTGTTTGGCGCGTTGCCGCCTGAAATCGGGCGGCCATGATTGTATTAGCGGCTGAATCACGTGCGGTGACGGAAGGTTGACGAGGCCGAAGGAACTGGCAAATGCATCAGTTGCGGGTGATGGGCGGTCTCGGCCGGGCCCTTGTCGTGGTCAGTACGGTGCTCTATGCCGCGGTGGTGCTCGCTGGTACGGCGGCCGCCGATGACCCGGTCCAGTTGAGAAGCCGGCTCGGCGATTTTTGTCTGGACGCCCCGAGTGGGAATTTTTACGCCGCCGTGGTGATCAATCCCTGCAATGGTTCGGACTCCCAGCGCTGGTACCTCAATGGTCGGCAGTTGCAGAACGTGGCTTCCCCCGGGGGGTGCCTGATAAATCCGGCGGGCGACAGTGTGTTTGCCCACCTCGGACCCTGTATCGGGATGTGGAACCAAAATTGGAATCTCGATCCCAATGGCGCGGTCACGACTGATCCGGGGTGGCTCTGCCTCGCGGTCCTCGGCGGGCCGGGCCCGGGGACTTGGGTCTCCACCCGCTATTGCAACGGTGATCCGGGCCAAGCCTGGGACGTCATCTCGTGACGGGCTCGCGTTTGTGCGCGCCCTCCGGTAAGGCGCCGTCTTTCTAACGGTGGCCACTGGCCTAGCCAATGCGCAAATCCCGACATGCATTGCGCGCCAACCGTCCGCGCCGCTCGTTCGCGACCTCGGACGGATGGTCGGCCGCCGGCGCCCCGTGCCGGTTACCGGGTGCGGCGCCAGCAGCTCGGTGGGCAGCTCGAGCATCTCGAGCACGTCTTCCGCGAGGGTCTACGGTGCGGACGTGCGGGGTCCGACGAGCGGATCCGGCGGTTTTCGGGGGCCGTCGGATGTGTCTTGAGCGGCTACTAGCCTGGTTACGTGCCAGATCCCGCAACGTACCGCCCCGCGCCCGGGTCCATCCCGGTCGAGCCCGGCGTCTACCGGTTCCGGGACGTGCACGGGCGCGTCATCTACGTCGGCAAGGCCAAGAGCCTGCGCAGCAGGCTGACGTCCTACTTCGCCGACGTCGCCGGCCTGCACCCGCGAACCCGCCAGATGGTGACCACCGCGGCCAAGGTCGAGTGGACGGTGGTCAACACCGAAGTCGAGGCCTTGCAGCTGGAATACAACTGGATCAAGGAATTTGATCCGCGCTTCAACGTCCGCTACCGCGACGACAAGTCCTACCCGGTGCTGGCCGTCACCCTCAACGAGGAATTCCCGCGGCTGATGGTGTATCGCGGTCCGCGGCGCAAGGGCGTCCGCTACTTCGGCCCCTACTCGCACGCGTGGGCCATCCGAGAGACGCTGGACCTGCTCACCCGGGTGTTCCCGGCGCGCACCTGCTCGGCCGGAGTGTTCAAGCGGCACAAGCAGATCGACCGCCCGTGCCTGCTCGGGTACATCGACAAGTGCTCGGCGCCGTGCATCGGCAGGGTCAGCGCCGAGCAGCACCGCCAGATCGTGGAGGACTTCTGCGACTTCCTGTCCGGCAAGACCGACCGGTTCGCCCGCGAGCTGGAACACGAGATGAACGCCGCGGCCGAGCGGCTCGACTTCGAACGGGCCGCGCGGCTGCGGGACGACCTGGGTGCCTTGAAGCGGGCCATGGAAAAGCAGGCCGTAGTGCTGGGTGACGGAACCGACGCCGACGTGGTCGCCTTCGCCGACGACGAGCTGGAGGCGGCGGTGCAGGTGTTCCACGTGCGCGGCGGCCGGGTCCGCGGCCAGCGCGGCTGGATCGTCGAAAAGTCCGGGGACCCTGGCGAATCCGGCGAGGAGCGTCTGGTCGAGCAGTTCCTGACGCAGTTCTACGGCGAGCAGGCCGAGCTGGGCGGCTCCGCCGACGAGGCCGCCAACCCGGTGCCCCGCGAGGTGTTGGTGCCGTGCCTGCCGTCCAACTCCGAGGAGCTGACCAGCTGGCTCTCCGGCCTGCGCGGTTCGCGCGTCACCTTGCGGGTGCCGCGGCGCGGCGACAAGCGCGCGCTGGCCGAGACCGTGCAGCGCAACGCGAAAGAGGCGCTGCAGCAACACAAGCTGAAGCGCGCCGGTGACTTCAACGCGAGATCCGCCGCGCTGCAGAACATTCAGGACGCGCTCGGCCTTGCCGACGCGCCGCTGCGCATCGAATGCGTCGACATCAGCCACGTGCAGGGCACCGACGTGGTGGGCTCGCTGGTGGTGTTCGAGGACGGCCTGCCCCGCAAATCCGACTACCGCCACTTCGGCATCCGGGAGGCCGCCGGGCAGGGCCGCTCCGACGACGTCGCCTCCATCGCCGAGGTGACCCGCCGCCGCTTCGCGCGGCACCTCGCCGAACAACAGGACCCCAATATGCTTTCCCCGGAAGGGAAATCGCGGCGCTTCGCGTACCCGCCCAACCTGTACGTCGTCGACGGCGGCGCGCCGCAGGTCAACGCGGCCAGCGCCGTGCTCGACGAGCTCGGCATCAACGACGTCGCGGTGATCGGACTGGCCAAGCGGCTGGAAGAGATCTGGGTGCCCTCGGAGCCGGACCCGATCATCATGCCGCGCAACAGCGAGGGCCTCTACCTGTTGCAGCGCGTGCGCGACGAGGCGCACCGGTTCGCCATCACCTACCATCGCAGCAAGCGATCCAAGCGAATGACCGCGTCAGCGCTGGACTCGGTGCCAGGATTGGGAGAGCATCGCCGCAAGGCGCTGGTAACGCATTTCGGATCGATAGCCCGCCTCAAGGAGGCCACCGTCGACCAGATCACCGCCGTGCCGGGCATCGGCGTGGCCACGGCCACGGCCGTCCTCGAGGCGCTGCGACCCGAACAGACCGAGGGCGCGCAGTGACCAGTCAGGCGGGCATCGACGTCGTCCTGGTGACGGGATTGTCGGGGGCCGGGCGGGGCACGGCGGCCAAGGTGCTCGAGGACCTCGGCTGGTATGTCGCCGACAACCTGCCGCCCCAGCTCATTACGCGGATGGTGGATTTCGGGCTGGCCGCCGGTTCGCGCATCACCCAGCTGGCGGTGGTGATGGACGTGCGCTCGCGCGGCTTCACCGGCGACCTCGACGAGGTGCGCAACGAGTTGGCCACCCGCAACATCAGCCCGCGCGTGGTGTTCATGGAGGCCTCCGACGACATGCTGGTGCGCCGCTACGAGCAGAACCGGCGCAGCCACCCGCTGCAGGGCGACCAGACGCTGGCCGAGGGCATCGCCGCCGAGCGCAGGATGCTGGCCCCGGTCCGCGCCACCGCCGACCTGATCATCGACACGTCGACGCTGTCGGTGCGGGGCCTGCGGGAGAGCATCGAGCGCGCGTTCGGCGGCGACACCGGCGCGTCCACCGCCGTCACCGTCGAATCGTTCGGCTTCAAATACGGGCTGCCGATGGACGCCGACATGGTGATGGACGTCCGGTTCCTGCCCAACCCGCACTGGGTCGACGATCTGCGCCCACTCACCGGGCAGCACCCCGCGGTGCGTGACTACGTATTGGGCCAGCCCGGCGCGGGCGAGTTCCTCGACGCTTACCATCAATTGCTAAATCTGGTTGTCGACGGCTACCGCCGGGAGGGCAAGCGCTACATGACGGTCGCCATCGGCTGCACCGGCGGCAAGCATCGCAGCGTCGCGATCGCCGAGGCATTGATGCAGCGATTGAGGGGTAACCCGCAGCTGACGGTACGGGCGCTGCACCGGGATCTGGGTCGCGAATGAGTGAAGGCATCGTTGCGCTGGGGGGCGGACACGGCCTGTACGCGACGCTGTCCGCCGCCCGCCGGCTGACGCCCTACATCACCGCCGTGGTCACGGTCGCCGACGACGGCGGCTCGTCCGGCCGGCTGCGCAGCGAGCTGGACGTGATCCCACCCGGCGACCTGCGAATGGCCTTGGCGGCGTTGGCATCTGACAGCCCGTACGGCCGGCTGTGGGCGACGATTCTGCAGCACCGATTCGGCGGCACCGGCGCCCTGGCCGGGCACCCGATCGGCAACCTGCTGCTGGCCGGCCTGTCCGAGGTGCTGGCCGATCCAGTCGCCGCCCTCGACGAGCTTGGCCGCATCCTCGGCGTCAAGGGCCGGGTGTTGCCGATGTGCCCGATCGCGCTGCAGATCGAGGCCGACGTGTCCGGCCTGGAGGCCGATCCCCGGATGTTCCGGCTGATCCGCGGGCAGGTGGCGATCGCGACCACGCCCGGCAAGGTGCGGCGGGTGCGGCTGCTGCCGCCCGACCCGCCGGCGACCCGGCAGGCCGTCGACGCGATCATGGCCGCGGACCTGGTGGTGCTGGGCCCCGGGTCGTGGTTCACCAGCGTGATCCCGCACGTGCTGGTCCCGGAGCTGGCGACGGCGCTGCGGGCCACCACCGCCCGGCGCGCGCTGGTGCTCAACCTGGTGGCGGAGCCCGGGGAGACGGCGGGCTTCTCAGTCGAGCGCCATCTGCACGTGCTGGCCCAGCACGCGCCCGGTTTCACCGTGCACGACATCATCATCGACGCCGAACGGGTGCCCAGCGAACGCGAACGCGAGCAACTGCGCCGCACCGCGACGCTGCTGCAAGCCGAGGTCCACTTCGCTGACGTGGCCCGACCTGGTACACCTTTACATGACCCGGGCAAGCTCGCGGCGGCGCTGGACGGGGTCCGAGCGGGTCACAAGAGTGGCTTAGAAGGTCGAGGAGCCCCTTTGGATCGGACCACGGCACAGATGCGGGTCGACGGTGAGACGAGGGGTGACGACGCGTGGCGATGACGACCGAAGTCAAGGACGAGCTGAGCCGCCTGGTTGTGAAATCGGTCAGCGCGCGGCGCGCGGAGGTCACGTCCCTGCTGCGGTTCGCCGGGGGGCTGCACATCGTGGGCGGCCGGGTGGTCGTCGAGGCCGAGGTGGACCTGGGCAACGTCGCGCGCCGGCTGCGCAAGGACATCTTCGAGCTCTACGGGTACAACGCCGTCGTGCATGTGTTGTCCGCCAGCGGGATTCGCAAGAGCACCCGGTATGTGCTGCGGGTGGCCAACGACGGCGAGGCGCTGGCGCGCCAGACCGGTCTGCTCGACATGCGGGGGCGCCCGGTGCGCGGGCTGCCGGCCCAGGTGGTCGGCGGCAGCGTCGCCGACGCCGAGGCGGCGTGGCGGGGGGCCTTTTTGGCGCACGGGTCGCTGACCGAGCCGGGACGTTCGTCGGCCCTGGAGGTCAGCTGCCCCGGCCCGGAGGCCGCGCTGGCGTTGGTCGGCGCCGCGCGCCGGCTCGGGGTCCGCGCGAAGGCGCGCGAGGTGCGCGGCGCCGACCGGGTGGTGGTGCGCGACGGTGAGGCGATCGGCGCCCTGCTGACCCGGATGGGGGCCCAGGACACCCGGCTGGTCTGGGAGGAGCGGCGGATGCGCCGCGAGGTCCGCGCGACGGCCAACCGCCTGGCCAACTTCGACGACGCCAACCTGCGCCGGTCGGCGCGGGCGGCGGTCGCGGCGGCCGCCCGGGTGGAGCGCGCGCTGGAGATCCTCGGCGACAGCGTCCCGGACCATCTGGCCTCGGCGGGCCGGCTGCGCGTCGAGCACCGGCAGGCGTCGCTGGAGGAGCTGGGCCGCCTGGCCGACCCGCCGATGACGAAAGACGCTGTGGCCGGGCGTATTCGACGCCTGCTGTCCATGGCCGACCGCAAGGCGAAGGTCGACGGCATTCCCGACACCGAGTCGGCCGTCACGCCCGACCTGCTGGAGGATGCGTAATTCGGCGCGTGGTGCTCGGGTGACCCCTAAACTACTTGCCCGGGGAGGCGGCGCACACGCCAGAATTTGTGCCGGATAACCCGTCCAGCAAATTGCTGGTCGTGGTGGGTGGGGGAGGGCTACGGTCATCGCATGAAGCGGCTTTCGAGTGTCGATGCGGCGTTTTGGTCTGCGGAAACCGCGGGCTGGCATATGCATGTGGGTGCGCTGGCGATCTGCGATCTCACCGATGCCCCCGAATTCAGCTTTGAACGCGTCCGCGAGCTGATCATCGAGCGGCTGCCCGAGCTGCCGCAGCTGCGGTGGCGGGTCACCGGCGCGCCCCTCGGGCTGGACCGGCCCTGGTTCGTCGAGGACGAAGAGCTCGATATCGACTTCCACATCCGTCACATCGCCGTTCCGGCCCCGGGCGGCAGGCGCGAGGTCGACGAGCTGGTGGGTCGGCTGATGTCCTACAAGCTGGACCGTTCCCGTCCGCTGTGGGAGCTCTGGGTCATCGAGAACGTCAAGGGCAACCGGGTCGCGACGCTGACCAAGATGCACCACGCGATTGTCGACGGAGTCTCGGGCGCCGGGCTCGGCGAAATCCTGCTCGACGTCACGCCCGAACCCCGTCCGCCGCAAACGGAGACGGTCGGGTCGTTGGTGGGATTCCAGCTTCCGGGGCTGGAGCGGCGCGCGATCGGCGCGATGATCAACGTCGGCGTCAAGACGCCCTTCCGCATCGCCCGGCTGGTGGAACAGACGCTGCGCCAGCAGGTCGCCGCGCTGGGCGTCAGCAGCAAGCCGCCGCGCTACTTCGAAGCGCCCAAGACACGGTTCAACGCACCGGTGTCTCCGCACCGGCGCATCACCGGCTGCCGCGTCGAGCTGGACCGCGCCAAGGCCGTCAAGGACGCCTACGGCGTCAAGCTCAACGACGTGGTGCTGGCGCTCGTGGCCGGGGCCGCCCGAACGTACTTGATGAAGCACGATGAATTGCCGGCCAAACCGCTCATCGCGCAGATCCCGGTCTCGACGCGCACCGACGAAAGCAAGAGCGACGTCGGCAACAAGATCAGCTCGATGACCGCGTCGCTGGCCACCGACATCGAAGACCCCGCTGACCGGCTGAAGGCCATCCACGAAAGCACCCAGAGCGCCAAAGGGATGGCCAAAGCGCTGTCGGCCCACCAGATCATGGGCCTTACCGAGACCACGCCGCCGGGATTGCTGCAGCTGGCCGCCCGCGCCTACACCGCCACCGGGCTCTCGCGCAACCTGGCCCCGCTCAATCTTGTCGTGTCCAATGTCCCAGGGCCGCAGTTCCCGCTGTACATGGCGGGCGCCAAATTGGAGTCGCTGGTGCCGCTCGGCCCGCCCGTCATGGACATCGCCCTGAACATCACCTGCTTCTCCTACGAGAAATACTTGGACTTCGGCTTTGTCACCACCCCCGAAGTCGCCAATGACATCCACGAGATGGCCCGCGCCATCGAGCCGGCGCTGACCGAACTCGAGGTCGCGGCGGGGCTCAGGTAGCGGGCGGATTCTTCGCGTACACCCAGGACAAAAACCGCGCGACGGCCTCCGCCGACCGATGCGCCCGCGGGGAGCTGAAGATGTCGAAAGCGTGTTGGGCGTGCGGTAATTCGGCGTAGGCGACCGGCGACTTCGACACCTCGCGCAGCTGCTCGACGAACTCCTGCGCCTCGCCGACGGGAATCAGGGAGTCGTCGCGGCCGTGCAGGATGAAAAACGGCGGCGCGTCGTCGCGCAGCTTGCAGATCGGCGAGGCCTCGGTGTAGACGTGCCGGTGCGTCGCGAATTTCCTTTTGACGACGAGCTTTTCGAGCAGGCCGACGAACTCCGCGCGGCCCTCGCCTTCGGTGGAAAACCAGTCGTAGCGGCCGTACACCGGGACCGCGGCGGTCACCGAGGTGTCGGCGTCCTCGAAGCCCGGCTGGAACTGCGGGTCGTTGGGGGTCAGCGCCGTCAGCGCGGCCAGGTGGCCGCCGGCGGAGCCGCCGGTGATCGCGACGAAGTCCGGGTCCCCGCCGAACCGCGCGATGTTCTCTTTGACCCAGGCCAGCGCCCGCTTGACGTCGACGATGTGATCAGGCCAGGTGTGCACGGGCGACACCCGATAGCCGATCGACACGCACACCCAGCCGCGGGCGGCGAGGTGGCTCATCAGAGGGTAGGCCTGCGGGCGGCGCATCCCGATCACCCACGCGCCGCCCGGCACCTGCAGCAGCACCGGCGCCTTGGCGTCGCGCGGCAGGTCGCGGCGGCGCCAGATGTCGGCCAGGTTGGCGCGGCCGTGCGGGCCGTAGGACACCACGTTGGTCTTCTCGACGTAGCGCCGGCGGGCCACCGTGTTGCCCAGCGGCAGGCTGCGCCGCCCGCTGCGGGTGGGCTTCGTCTGCGGCAGCTCCTCCAGCGCCTCGGTGTAGTCGGGCCCCAGCTGTTCGCGCAGGCCCGCCTCGAGAACCGGTCCCGGCGTGGTGACGCCGCGATACTTGATCACCGCCAGGATGGCCCAGGACGCCGCCGTCAGCGCCAGCGCGGCCTTGCCGCGCCGGCCGGCGAAGTCGCCACGCCGTCCGCGGCGCAGCGCGTCCACCAGCGAGGCGGAGAAGTACACGCCCGGAACCTCCGACGTCGGCCAGCCGAACCAGAACACCAGGACGGTGCTGTAGCCCTTGCGGGCCAGTGGCCGTAATCCGTTGGCGGCGTTGGCAAGTTCGACCGCCGCGCGCGCCAACGGGCGAGGCTTTCGCAGCGTCCGGGCAAGCCGCATCAGCCGTTGACCCGGGACAGCAGCTCGTTGCGCAGGATCTTGCCGGTGCTGCCGCGGGGAAGCTCGTCGAGGACCGCGATCTCGCGGGGCACCTTGTAGTTGGCCAGGTTGTCGCGCACGTGCTGCTTGAGCGTGTCGACCGTCGCGGACGCGCCCGGCGCCAGCACCACGAAAGCCGCCAGCCGCTGGCCGTACTGCTCGTCGTCCACGCCGATGACCGCCGCCTCCGCGACCTCGGGATGGGCGGCCAAAGTCTTCTCCACCTCGATGGGGTAGACGTTCTCACCGCCGGACACGATCATCTCGTCGTCGCGCCCGACAACGAACAGGCGCCCGGCGTCGTCGAGGTATCCGACGTCGCCCGAGGACATGAACCCGGCGTGGAAGTCTTTCGTGGTGCCGGAGGTGTAGCCCTCGAACTGGGTGTCGTTGCGGACGTAGATGGTGCCCACCTCGCCGGCGGGGAGTTCGTTGAATTCCTTGTCCAGGATCCGGATTTCGGTTCCGCCGGCCGGCCGGCCCGCTGTGTCGGGGGCCGCGCGCAGGTCGGCCGGGGTGGCGGTGGCGATCATGCCGGCCTCGGTGGCGTTGTAGTTGTTGTAGATCACGTCGCCGAACTGGTCCATGAACGCGATGACGACGTCGGGGCGCATCCGCGAGCCGGAGGCCGCGGCGAAGCGTAACGACTTGCAGCTGTAGCGGTTTCGTACCTCGGCCGGCAGCTCCATGATCCGGTCGAACATCACCGGCACGACGGCCAGGCCGGTCGCCTGGTGCCGGTCGATGAGGTCGAGGGTGGCCTCCGGGTCGAACTTGCGCCGGGTGATCACCGTGCAGGCCATCGACGCGGCGAAGATCAATTGCGAGAAGCCCCAGGCGTGGAACATCGGGGCCACGATCACGATGTTTTCCTCGGCCCGCCACGGCGTGCGGTCCAGGATGGCCTTGAGCGTCCCGATCCCCGCGTTGCCGCCGGTTTGGTTGGCGCCCTTGGGAGTTCCGGTGGTACCCGAGGTGAGCAGGATCATCCTGCCCTTGCGGCCGCCGCGCCGGGGCTCCTGCCCGGCGTGGTCGGTGATGAGCTTTTCCACCGTCAATTCGTGCTGCCCGCTGGTCCACGCCACGATGCGGGTGGCGTCCGGCCTCTCGGCCAACGCCCGGTCCACCGTCTCGGTGAACTCCTCGTCGTAGATCACGGCGTCGACGCCCTCGCGCGCCAGCACCTCGGCCAGCGCCGGCCCGGCGAACGAGGTGTTGAGCAGCACCACGTCGGAGCCGATCCGGCTGACGGCCACCACCGACTCGACGAAACCGCGGTGGTTGCGGCACATGATGCCGACGACCTTGGGCGTTCCCGAGGGCAGGTCCTGCAGCGCCGCCCCCAGCGCGTTGATCCGCTCGTCGAGCTGGCGCCAGGTCAGCGTGCCAAGCTCGTCGATCAGGCCGGGACGGTCCGGGCAGCGCTGCGCGGCGCCGGCGAACCCCACGGTCATGCCCATGCCCTCGCGGCGCATGGCCGCGGCGATCCTGAGGTAGCGGTCGGGACGCATCGGCGCGATCATCCCGGCGCGCCGCAGCGTCCCAAAGATGCCCAGCGCCTGGTCGATTCGAGATGTCCGAGAAGTCATCGTTCAGCCCAGGATCGGGAATCGGCGCTTGGCGGCGAGGTCGCGCAGGGCCTGCTGCATCACCGAACGCACGTGCTCGTCGACCTCGTCCACGTCCGGGTCGTCGCCGAACTGCGCGGCGATGTCGATCGGCTCGAGCACCTGCGTCACGATCTTGGTGGGCAGCGGCACGTTGGGCGGGATCACCGCGCTGAACCCGAACGGGAAGCCGAACGACAGCGGCAGGATCGCGCTGCGCAGCAGGCGCTTCACCCCCAGCCGCTCGGCCAGCCACGTGCCGCGCGAGAGGTAGAGCTGGGTTTCCTGCCCGCCGATGGACACCGCGGGGACGATCGGCACGCCGGCCTCGATCGCCGTGCTCACGTATCCCTTGCGGCCGTTGAAGTCGATGACGTTCTCCGAGAGCGTGGGCCGGTAGGCGTCGTAGTCGCCGCCGGGGAAGACGACCACCACGCCGCCGGACCGCAGGGCCTTGGCCGCGTTCTCCCGATTGGCGCGGATGTAGCCGGTGCGCCGGAAGAACTGCCCAGTGGGGCCGGTCATCAGGATGTCGTGGCTCAGCGTGTAGACCGGCCGGTCGTAGCCGAACTTCTCGTAGAAGTGGACGCTGAAAATCGGGACGTCCATGGGGAACATGCCGCCGGAGTGGTTGCCGACCACCAGCGCGCCGCCGGGCGGGAATGAATCCAAGCCGTGCACCTCGGACCGGAAGTAGGTCTTCAGGAACGGGCGCATCACGCCCATCACGCGCTGGGTCAGGCCGGGATCGAACTTCTCGATGTCCTCGATGTTTGGGCTGTCGCTGTCGGTCACGTTTCTCCCTTGCAGCTCCGACGGGCCGCGTCGCCGCGTCGAGTCCCTCGATGGTAGCGAGCGGGATCCGGGCCGCCGTGGCCTGTTTGACACGAATTAGTACCCGGCTTGGGTTTGGGCCAACCTCAAACGGAGGTATCCATCCGCGGAGCCTATGGCGCCGGCCGGATGAGGGGGCTATTGTTACGTGGCCAATGACCCTGCCCAGCGAAAAGAGGCGAAAATGGACGTCGCCGGATTGTCCGATGAGCGGGGTACTCGCTCGGTCGCTGGGCACGTGTCGAACGGCGTTCGCGACCGGCGCGGGCGTCGGCCTCGCAGCAGCGCGGTCCGTCCCGGCCCGGTGAACGTCCGCCAACCGGTAGCCAGGGCGGAGTCCCCGACCGCGGCGGCGGCGACGGCGGATCGCCGCCAGGCCGACTACTTCCGCCGGGTGCTCGTGCAGAACCGTCGCCACATCGAGCACCGGCTCTCGGAGTACCAGAAGGCGATCGCGACAGCGGAAGCCACCGGCGACGCCGAAGGCGCCGCCAGCGTTCGCCGCATGGCGCGCCTGGAGGAGCAGGAACGTCAAACGCTCGACGTAATGATCGAAAAGCTGCAGCGCCGCTTCCCGCCCCCGAATCGGGCCGCCGCCCGTTAGGGCCCGGGCTTCAGCGGTCCAATCACGCTGAGCGCCAACTGGTTTCACCTGTGAGGGAATGAGGCCACCCATGGGATTCATGTCACCGGAGCTACCGGACGTCGACCCCGACACGTGGCTGGCGCGGCCAAGGGCCACCCGACTGCAGATCGTGACCCGGCATTGGGCCGAACACGGCTTCGGGACGCCGTATGCGGTGTATCTGCTGTACCTGTTCAAGATCGCCTTGTACGTCGCGATCCCGGCCGCGATCATCTCGATGACTCCCGGCCTGGGCGGGCTGGGCCGCATCGGCGAGTGGTGGACCCAGCCGATCGTGTACCAGAAGTTCATCGTCTTCACGCTGCTGTTCGAGGTTCTGGGTTTCGGCTGCGGGTCCGGCCCGCTGACCGGACGGTTCATGCCGCCGGTCGGTGGATTCCTGTATTGGTTGCGGCCCAACACGATTCGGTTACCCGCGTGGCCGGACAAGGTGCCGTTCACCCGCGGCGATACCCGCACCGTCGTCGACGTCGCCCTCTATGCCGTCGTGCTGGCCGGCGGGGTGTGGGCGCTGCTGGCGCCGGGCCCACTGATCGATCCGGTCCGGGTGCTGCCCACCATCGTGGCGCTGGCCGTGCTCGGCCTGCGCGACAAGACCATCTTCCTGGCCGCGCGCGGCGAACACTATTGGCTGAAACTGTTCGTGTTCTTCTTCCCGTTCACCGACCAGATCGCGGCGTACAAGCTCATCATGCTGTGCCTGTGGTGGGGAGCGGCGACCTCCAAGCTCAACCACCACTTCCCGTACGTGGTTTCGGTGATGACGAGCAACAACGCGCTGCTGCGGCCCAGGCTGTTCCTGCCGCTGAAGCGCGCGCTGTACCTGGACCATGTCAGCGACCTGCGCCCCTCGTGGTTGCCGAAGGTGATGGCCCACGTCGGCGGCACCACCGCGGAATTCTTGGTTCCGACGGTTCTGGTGTTCGTCGCCGGCGACCAGCCATGGCGGTGGTTCCTCATCGGGTTCATGGTGGTCTTCCACCTCAACATCCTTTCCAACCTCCCGATGGGAGTTCCGTTGGAGTGGAACGTGTTCTTCATCTTCTCGCTGTTCTATCTGTTCGGGCACTACGGCGCGATCCGCGCGACGGACCTTCGGTCTCCGCTGCTCCTCGCCCTCATCCTTGCCGCGGTGGCCGTCGTGGTCGCGGGAAACCTTTTCCCCGAAAAGATCTCGTTCCTCCCCGCGATGCGCTACTACGCCGGCAACTGGGCCACCAGCGTGTGGTGCTTCCGCGCGGGCGCCGAGGACAAGATCGAGGCCGACATCGTGAAAAGCTCTGCGCTCGTGGTGAATCAGTTGGCCAAGCTGTACGGCGCCGGTACCGCCGAGGTGATGTCGGACAAGGTGGCAGCGTTTCGGGCGATGCACACGCATGGCAGGGCGCTCAACGGCCTGCTGCCCCGCGCGATCAACACCGAGGCCGAATACAGCGTCCGCGAGGGCGAAGTCGTCGCCGGGCCGTTGGTCGGCTGGAACTTCGGCGAGGGTCACCTGCACAACGAGCAGCTGCTCGAGGCGGTGCAACGGCGCTGCCAGTTCGAGGAGGGCGACGTCCGCGTCATCGTGCTCGAGGGCCAGCCGATCCACATCCAAAAGCAGTGGTACCGCATCCTCGACGCCAAGACCGGGGTGATCGAGGCCGGCTATGTCGACGTCGCCGACATGCTGACCCGCCAGCCGTGGCCCGAGCCCGGCGACGAGTTCCCCGTCCACGTCACTACGCGCGCCGTGGCCGAAACGTGACCCAGGCTTGATCGAATCGCTAACGCGCCCTTGTACTTCCGCTGTTCACGGCGCCCGTACCATGGCTATTACAACCATGTCAGTTAAACAGGGACTGGAGCCATGCGAGCGGTTGTTCGGTGTGTTCTTGCGGTGAGCGCTGTCGCTGCCAGTGTGGCTGCCGGGCCGACCGACATACGCCTGGCCGCGGTCACCCGGCCGGATGGATCCGCCGTCGCGTCGGTGCTACCCGCGCGCGGCGAGGTGGTGGGGGTGGCGCACCCCGTGGTGGTGACGTTCCGCACACCCGTAACCAACCGGAGCGCGGCCGAGCGCGCCGTCCGGGTCACGTCGTCCCCGCCGATGACCGGCAGGTTCGAATGGCTCGACAACGAAGTCGTGCAGTGGGTTCCCGACCACTACTGGCCGGCGCACAGCACCGTCGCGCTCTCGGTGGGCGGCCGACCCACGGAATTTGCCACCGGCCCCGCCGTCGTCGGGACCGCCAACATCGCGGACCACACCTTCACGGTGACCATTGACGGCGTCCAGTCGGGGCCGCTGCCCGCGCCGCACCACCGGCCGCACTGGGGCGAGGCGGGCGTGCTGCCCGCCTCGATGGGCAGGCCCGAGTACCCGACCCCGGTCGGCTCCTACACCGTCCTGTCCAAGGAACGCACGGTGATCATGGACTCGAGCAGCGTCGGCATCCCCGTCGACGATCCCGACGGCTACCGGATCCCGGTGGACTACGCCGTCCGCATCACCGGCCACGGCCTCTTCGTCCATTCGGCCCCGTGGGCCGTCAACGCGATGGGCCTGGAGAATGTCAGCCACGGCTGCATCAGCCTGAGCCCCGAGGACGCCGAGTGGTACTACGACACCGTCCACGTCGGCGACCCGGTGATCGTCGAGGACTCGCCGCGGCGCCAGCCACCGTCACGGCCGCAGCCGCCGTTGCTGTGGGAGGGCCCAGCCAGCTGACGAACGAACCCGCCGGGCTTGGCCCGGCGGGTTCGCTTGATTGGGAAGGGGATCCGCGTCAGCGCGCGGGCCCCGGGGCGGTCGGCTGACCGGGTGCCGGGCCGCCGGCCGGCGCCGGACCGGTGGGAGCTCCCTTACCGGTCCCGGACATGTCGATGATCGGAGCGGCCGGCGCCGCGACATCCAGGGGACCACCGGCGAGCGCGATCAGCGGAGCGCCGACCGGCACCACCGGGACCGGGGCGCCCACCGGGATGGGGGCGCCCACGGGGATGGGGGCACCCACGGGGACCGGGGCACCCAGCGGCACCGGGGCGCCGACGGGCACGGGCGCGCCGACCGGAACCGGCGCACCCACCGGGACCGGCGCACCGGCCGGTACCGGCGGCCCCAGAGCGATCAGCGGGGCCCCGGCCGGCGCCACCGGGACCGGCCCGGGCGCCACAACCGGAACGCCGGACATGTCGGTGAGCGGGGCGCTGGACGTACATACGGTCGCGGCCGGTGCCGGCCCGCCGCCTGTCGGCGTGCCGCCGCCCGGCCCGCTCACCGGTGTGCCGCCCGCCGCCGGCGCGCCCCCGGCCAATGGTCCGGCCGCGCCCGCCGGCCCGCCGGCCGCCGGAGCGCCGACCTCGCCGGACTGACCCTGGATGCACGCGTAGCCGCCCGTCTTCAGCGGGGTGGCTGCCGCATCCGGGCTCAACGCTATGGCGGCCCCACACAGCCCAGCGATGGCACCAACTGTGAAGTTGAACCGATCAAAGCCCGTCATCAACGTCGACTCCTTTAGCGTTTCGCAATCAAATGCGGCAGCAGAACCGCATAGCTGTCCCGCAGCCGTGTCGAATGTATGACCCCGTGGTGCTATTGGACACGCGACGATTCCGGGGCTTATCGAACCGATACGAACCAGACACGCTCCGGTTATCGGGGCCGTTCGCTGTGACCGGCAAGCGGTGGCGCGCGTCACTGATCTAGGCTGGCGGCGAGCGCGTAATCAGCGGACTCGCCGAAGACATCTGAAGACAGGGAGAGATCACGTGACGGTCCGAGTGGGTATCAACGGCTTCGGCCGAATCGGACGCAATTTCTACCGGGCGTTGCTGGCCCAGCAGGAGCAGGGCACGGCAGATGTCGAGGTGGTGGCCGTCAACGACATCACCGACAACGCCACATTGGCGCACCTGCTCAAATTCGACTCGATCCTGGGCCGGCTGCCCTTCGACGTGAGCCTGGACGGCGAGGACACCATCGTGGTGGGCAGCCACAAGATCAAGGCACTCGAGGTGCGCGAGGGGCCGGCGGCGTTGCCGTGGGGTGACCTCGGGGTCGACGTCGTCGTCGAATCCACCGGCCTGTTCACCAACGCGGCCAAGGCCAAGGGCCACCTGGAGGCGGGCGCCAAGAAGGTGATCATCTCCGCACCGGCCAGCGATGAGGACATCACCATCGTGCTGGGGGTCAACGACGACAAGTACGACGGCAGCCAGAACATCATCTCCAACGCGTCGTGCACGACGAACTGCCTGGCGCCGGTGACCAAGGTGCTCGACGACGAGTTCGGCATCGTCAAGGGGCTGATGACCACCATCCACGCCTACACCCAGGACCAGAACCTGCAGGACGGGCCGCACAAGGACCTGCGCCGGGCGCGGGCGGCGGCGCTGAACATCGTGCCCACGTCCACCGGTGCGGCCAAGGCGATCGGGCTGGTGATGCCGAATCTCAAGGGCAAGCTGGACGGGTACGCGCTGCGGGTGCCGATCCCGACCGGCTCGGTGACCGACCTGACCGTCGAGCTTGGCAAGGCCGCCAGCGCCGAGGACATCAACGCGGCGTTCAAGGCCGCGGCGGAGGGCCGGCTCAAGGGCATCCTGAAGTACTACGACGCCCCGATCGTGTCCAGTGACATCGTCACCGACCCGCACAGCTCGATCTTTGATTCCGGGCTGACCAAGGTCATCGACAACCAGGCCAAGGTGGTGTCCTGGTACGACAACGAATGGGGCTACTCCAACCGCCTCGTCGACCTCGTCGCACTGGTCGGCAAGTCGCTGTAAAACCGTGAGCATTCCGACTCTCGAAGACCTTCTGGCCGAGGGGGTTTCGGGCCGCGGCGTCCTGGTGCGCTCCGACCTGAACGTCCCGCTGGATGACGGGACCATCACCGACGCCGGGCGCATCACCGCGTCGGTGCCGACCCTGAAGGCGCTGCTCGATGCCGGCGCCAGGGTGGTGGTCACGGCGCATCTGGGTCGGCCCAAGGACGGCGCCGAGCCGAAGCTGTCACTGGCGCCGGTGGCCGCCGCGCTCGGCGAGCAGCTCGGGCGGCACGTGCAGCTGGCCGGTGATGTCGTCGGCACCGACGCGCTGGCCCGCGCCGAGGGCCTGACCGACGGCGACGTCCTGCTGCTGGAGAACATCCGCTTCGACGCCCGCGAAACCAGCAAGGACGACGGCGAGCGGCTGGCCCTGGCCCGGCAGCTGGCCGAATTGGTCTCGCCGGGAGGGGCTTTCGTCTCCGACGGCTTCGGGGTGGTGCACCGCAAGCAGGCCTCCGTCTACGACGTCGCGACCCTGCTGCCGCACTACGCGGGCACGCTGGTGGCCGACGAGGTCCGGGTCCTCGAGCAGCTGACCAGCTCGACCACGCGCCCCTACGCGGTCGTGCTCGGCGGATCGAAGGTGTCCGACAAGCTCGGCGTCATCGAGTCGCTGGCGACCAAGGCCGACAGCATCGTGATCGGCGGCGGCATGTGCTTCACCTTCCTTGCCGCGCAGGGTCTTTCGGTTGGCACGTCGTTGCTCGAGGCCGACATGGTCGACACCTGTCGCCGGCTGTGCGAGACCTACGCCGACGTGCTTCACCTGCCGGTGGACATCGTGGTGGCGGAGAAGTTCGCCGCCGATTCGCCGGCGGAAACCGTTGCGGCGGACCGCATTCCGCAGGACAAGATGGGCCTGGACATCGGACCCGAGTCGGTCAGGCGGTTCACCACGCTGCTGTCCAACGCGGCGACCATTTTCTGGAACGGCCCGATGGGGGTGTTCGAATTTCCGGCGTTCGCCGCCGGCACCAAGGGCGTCGCCGAGGCCGTCGCCGCGGCCACCGGCAAGGGCGCCTTCAGCGTGGTGGGCGGCGGTGACTCCGCGGCCGCCGTTCGCGCGCTCGGCATCCCCGAGGGCGACTTCTCGCACATCTCGACCGGCGGCGGCGCCTCGCTCGAATACCTGGAGGGCAAGACGCTGCCGGGCATCGAGGTGCTCGGCCGGCCCCAGCCAAGCTAAGGAGACTCGTGAGCCGCAAGCCACTGATCGCCGGCAACTGGAAGATGAACCTCAACCACTTCGAGGCGATCGCGCTGGTGCAGAAGATCGCGTTCGCGCTGCCGGACAAGTACTACGACAAGGTCGACGTCACCGTCCTCCCGCCGTACACCGACCTGCGCAGCGTGCAGACCCTGGTTGACGGCGACAAGCTGCGGCTGACCTACGGCGCCCAGGACCTGTCCCCGCACGACTCCGGCGCCTACACCGGCGACATCAGCGGCGCCTTCCTGGCCAAGCTGGGCTGCCAGTTCGTGGTCGTCGGCCATTCCGAGCGGCGCACCTACCACCACGAGGACGACGCGCTGGTGGCCGCCAAGGCCGCCGCCGCGCTCAAGCACGAGCTCACCCCGATCGTGTGCATCGGCGAGCACCTGGAGACCCGGGAGGCGGGTGAGCACGTCAGTTACTGCGAAAACCAGCTGCGCGGCTCGCTGGCCGGGCTGTCGGCCGAGCAGATCGCCAAAGTCGTCATCGCCTACGAGCCGGTCTGGGCGATCGGCACCGGCCGGGTGGCCAGCTCCGCCGACGCCCAGGAGGTGTGTGCGGCGATCCGCAAGGAGTTGGCGTCCCTGGCCTCGTCGAAGGTCGCCGAAACCGTGCGGGTGCTCTACGGCGGTTCGATGAACGCCAAGAACGTCGGCGACCTGGTCGCTCAGGACGACGTCGACGGCGGGCTGGTCGGGGGCG